>PAPN01000014.1 GCA_002708925.1 Paracoccaceae bacterium | reverse complement strand
GCGGGCAAGGGCAATGCCAGCCAACCGGCCGCGCTGGTCGAAATGATCAACGCCGGGGCCTGTTCGCTGAAGCTGCACGAAGACTGGGGCACCACGCCCGGGGCGATCGACTGCTGTCTGTCGGTCGCCGACGACATGGATGTGCAGGTCATGATCCATACCGACACGCTCAACGAATCGGGGTTCGTCGAAAACACCGTGGCCGCGATGAAAGGCCGGACGATCCATGCCTTCCACACCGAAGGCGCCGGCGGCGGCCATGCCCCCGACATCATCAAGATCTGCGGCGAGGAACACGTTCTGCCCTCGTCCACCAATCCCACGCGCCCCTTCACCGTGAATACCGTGGATGAACACCTGGACATGTTGATGGTCTGTCACCATCTGGACAAATCCATCCCCGAGGACGTGGCCTTTGCCGAATCGCGTATCCGCCGCGAAACCATCGCCGCCGAGGACATCCTGCACGATATGGGCGCGTTCTCGATCATCGCGTCCGACAGTCAGGCCATGGGCCGCGTCGGCGAGGTTCTGATCCGCACCTGGCAAACCGCCGACAAGATGAAGAAACAGCGCGGACGTCTGCCCGAGGAAACCGGCGAGAACGATAACTTCCGCGTCCGCCGCTATATTGCGAAATACACCATCAACCCGGCCATCGCGCATGGCATCGCGCATGAAATCGGCTCGATCGAAGAGGGCAAACGCGCCGATCTGGTGCTGTGGAACCCGGCGTTTTTTGGCGTAAAGCCGGAAATGGTACTGATGGCCGGCACGATTGTCTGTGCGCAGATGGGCGATCCCAATGCCTCGATTCCGACGCCGCAGCCGGTCTATTCGCGGCCCATGTTTGGGGCCTATGGCCGGTCGGTCGAACATTCGGCCGTTGTCTTCGTATCCGAGGCCGCGCAGGCCGACAGTATCGGGGATAAGCTGGGCCTGGCCAAGCAGACCGTCGCCGTCCAGAACACCCGCAACATCGGCAAATCCGATCTGAAACTAAACGCCGCCACCCCGCAGATCGAGGTGCACCCCGAAACTTACGAAGTCCGCGCGGATGGCGAATTGCTGACCTGTCAGCCCGCCGAGGTACTGCCGATGGCGCAGCGCTACTTCATGTTCTGAGCCCGGCATGAGCCTTCGTATGTGCCATCCTCTGAATGGGCCAGCCGGGCCGAATGCCGCTTTGCGCGCTGTTTTCACGCAGATTCGCTTGCAGTGCGGCCTCGCGTTTCTGCAATCGCGCGATCTGGGCGCGAATTTCCGTCAGTTCATTGGTCAGGGTCAAAGCGTGCATCTGGGCCTCTGGTCTTGTGCGGTGCTCACACCCTCCGGCAATCTGCTTAACAAACCTTGAATCACCTGGGAAAAACCATGCCCCTGCCCACTGCTCATACATTCACCCGCGATCTGGACGCCAGCGATGCCGCAAAAACCGTCACCCTGTCCTATGACGACCGTTTTTTGCGCCGCAAGCGGTTGCAGGCAGATGACGGCACCGCCTTTCTGGTGGATCTGGAGCACACCGAGAACCTGAACCAGGGCGATGCGTTCACCCTGACCGATGGCACCCATATCCGCGTGCTGGCCGCGCCGGAACAGCTGCTGCAAGTCACCGGACAGCAGCTGCCGCGTCTGGCCTGGCATATCGGCAATCGCCACACCCCCTGCCAGATCGAGGCCACGCGCCTGCTGATCCAGCGCGACCATGTGATTATGGCGATGCTGTCTCATCTGGGGGCGACGGTGACGGAAGTTCAGGAACCCTTCCTGCCCGAAGGCGGTGCCTATGGTCATGGCCGCACCCATTCGCACGAGCACGGCAAGACCCTGCACACGCATGAGCACGATCATTCGCACAGCTACAGCCATGATCACTGACACGCATATCCTGACCCTCATGCAATGGCTGTCGCCGGCCTATCCGGTGGGCGCGTTCAGCTATAGCCACGGGTTGGAATATGCGATTCAGGCGGGGCATGTCACCGATGCGGCCAGTTTTCAGGCTTGGTTAACAGACATCCTGCGGCACGGGACGGGGCGCAACGACGCGATCTTGCTGCACGCCGCCTATCGCGGGGACGATCTGGATGAGGTGGACGCGCTGGCCCGCGCCTTTGCGCCCTCGGCCGAACGCCTGCTGGAAACCCAGCAACAGGGCGCCGCCTTCTGCCGAACCACCGCCGCGATCTGGGGCGCGGATATGCCCGCGCTGACCTATCCGGTTGCCCTGGGCCACGCCGCCGCCCGTCAGGGCATTCCTCTGTCGCAAACCTGCGCGCTGTACCTGCACGCCTTTGCGTCCAACCTGACCTCGGCCGCGATCCGGCTGGTGCCACTGGGCCAGACCGAAGGCCAGGCGATCATCACCGCCCTGTCGCCCCTGTGCGAGGACATCACCCGCGCAGCCGCCAGCCAGACGCTGGACGATCTGGGCGGCACCACCATTCTGGCCGACATCGGCTCGATGAAACACGAAACACAATACACAAGGCTTTTCCGCTCATGAGCTCTCCTCACGGTCCTTTACGTATCGGTATCGGTGGCCCCGTTGGCGCGGGGAAAACCACGCTGACCGCCAATCTGTGCAAGGCGCTGTCCGGCAAATATTCCATCGGCGCGATCACCAATGACATCTACACCCAAGAGGACGCCGAGGCCCTGATGCGCCTGCAAATCCTGCCGCAAGACCGGATCATCGGCGTGGAAACCGGGGGCTGCCCGCATACGGCCATCCGCGAGGATGCCTCGATCAATCTGGCGGCCGTGGACGAGATGCGCCAGCGCCACCCCGATCTGGAAATCGTGCTGATTGAATCGGGCGGCGACAACCTGTCGGCCACCTTCAGCCCCGAACTGGCGGACCTGACGCTTTACGTGATCGACGTGGCCGCAGGCGAGGAAATCCCCCGCAAGGGCGGCCCCGCCATCACCAAATCCGACGTTCTGATCATCAACAAAACCGATCTGGCCCCCCATGTGGGTGCCTCGCTGGACGTGATGGAGCGCGACGCAACCCGGATGCGCGCGGGCAAGCCCTTTGTTTTCGCGTCACTGCGTCATGGCAAGGGCGTGGACGAAATCGTCGCCCTGATCGAAGAGATCGGCGGGCTGGTCGAAACCGCCTGATTTTTCAGCACCCACCACAGGGGGGCCCATCCCCAACGCGGCGATGGGCGTTTCCTCCGGACCCGGCCGACCGGCTGTTTCATACTGAGGGCAGCACTTACTGACAGGCACGCAATGGCCATTATCGCAAGCATCCATCACCTGACCCATTACAAATACGACCGGCCCGTCACCCTGGCCCCGCAGATCATCCGCCTGCGCCCGGCCCCGCATGGGCGCACACGGGTGATCTCGCATTCGCTCAAGGTCGGCCCGCAGCCGCATTTCGTGAACCACCAGCAGGATCCTTACGGTAACTGGCTGGCGCGGTTCGTGTTCCCCGAGCCCGTCACCGAATTCAGGATCGAGGTCGATCTGACCGCCGATATGTCCGTCTACAACCCTTTCGATTTCTTCGTCGAGGAAAGCGCCGAGCACTGGCCCTTTGACTACCCGCTGGATGTGCAGCAGGATCTGTCGATCTATCTGGCGCCCGCCCCCACCGGCCAGCATTTCGACGCGTTCATGGACGCGATCCCGCGCGATAAGGCTCAGATCGTGGATAAGCTGGTGATGCTGAACCAGATGGTTTCAAACCAGGTGGATTACACGATCCGGATGGAGCCAGGCGTGCAAACCCCGGACGAGACGCTGGAAATCGGCTCGGGTTCGTGCCGCGATTCCAGTTGGCTGTTGGTGCAGGTGCTGCGTCACATGGGGATCGCCGCGCGGTTTGTTTCCGGCTATCTGATCCAACTGAAACCGGACCTGAAGGCGCTGGACGGCCCCTCGGGAACGGATCACGATTTCACCGATCTGCACGCCTGGGTCGAGGCTTATGTCCCCGGTGCCGGCTGGATCGGGCTGGACCCGACCAGCGGCTTGCTGGCGGGCGAAAGCCACATCCCGCTGGCCGCCACCCCGCATTATCGCAACGCCGCGCCGATCTCGGGCATGGCCAGCTATGCCGAGGTCGATTTCAACTTCGACATGACAGTGAAGCGCGTGGCCGAACATCCGCGCATCACCAAACCGTTTTCAGATGACGCCTGGGACGATCTGCTGAAACTGGGGAAAAAGGTGGATCAAAGCCTGGAAAGCGGCGACGCACGCCTGACCATGGGCGGCGAGCCCACGTTCGTGTCCATCGACGATTTCGAGAGCGACGAATGGAACACCGCCGCCGTGGGCCCGCAAAAACGCGGACTGGCGGACGATCTGATACGCCGCCTGCGCGACCGTTTCGCGCCCGGTGGGTTCCTGCATTACGGGCAGGGCAAATGGTATCCGGGCGAAAGCCTGCCGCGCTGGACCTTCTCGCTCTATTGGCGCAAAGATGGCAAACCCGTCTGGAAAAACCCCGATCTGATTGCCCGCGAAGCGGCTGACACGGCCCCCACCGCCAAGGACGCGGGCAATTTCATGCAGACCTTCGCGGCCAAACTGGGCATTGATCCCGCCTGCGCGCAGCCCGCCTATGAAGACCCCGGCGAATGGATCCTGAAAGAGGCGCAGCTGCCGCCGAATGTCTCGCCCGAAAATTCAAAACTCAAAGACCCCGAGGAACGCGCCCGTTTCGCGCGCGTGTTCAGCCGCGGACTGGATGAACCGGCCGGATATGTGCTGCCCGTGCAACGCTGGCAAAGCGCCAGCGCCCCCGGCCGCTGGATGTCTGAGGTCTGGAAGGCCCGGCGCGGCCACCTGTTCCTGATCCCCGGCGACAGCCCGGTGGGGTTCCGCCTGCCGTTGGGGACGTTGCCGTTCATCCCGGCCTCGCAATACCCTTATACCTATCCGCCGGATCCCACGATCCCGGTGTCCGATCTGCCCGATTTCCACGCGCAGGGCGCAGCGCGCAAACGCGCTATTCAGGCAGAAATTCAGGCGGAAATCGACCGGATCGCCACCGAAGATGCCGAACGCGCGCGCCTGATCCCCCAGGTCTCGCCCGGACATACGCAGCACGCTGAGACATCCGCGCAGGACGACGCCCACCAGCAGATCAACGCGCAGGGTGTGGACCCTGCCAGCGGCGCCGTGCGTACCGCCATCGCCGTGGAACCGCGCGACGGGCGGCTGTGCGTATTCATGCCACCCACGGAATCGCTTGAGGATTACCTGGACCTTCTGGCCACCGCCGAGGACACCGCCGCCGAGCTGAACCTGCCCGTCCATATCGAGGGCTACGCCCCCCCGCATGACAGCCGCCTGAACGTAATCCGCGTCGCCCCCGACCCCGGCGTGATCGAGGTAAACATCCATCCCGCCGCCAATTGGGACGAATGCGTCGCCACCACGCAGGCCATCTATGAGGAAGCCCGTCAATCGCGTCTGGGTGCCGACAAATTCATGATTGATGGCCGCCACACCGGCACTGGCGGCGGCAATCACGTTGTCGTGGGCGGCGAAACGCCCGCCGACAGCCCGTTCTTGCGGCGGCCCGACCTGCTGCGCTCGCTCATCTTGTATTGGCAGCGACACCCGTGCCTGTCTTACCTGTTCTCGGGGCTGTTCATCGGGCCAACCAGCCAGGCACCGCGCATAGATGAGGCGCGTCACGATACGCTCTATGAGCTGGAAATCGCGCTGAGCCAGATTCCCAACCCAGACGAGGGCACAACGCCTCCGCCGTGGCTGGTGGACCGGCTGCTGCGCAACATGCTGATCGACGTGACGGGCAACACGCACCGCGCGGAAATCTGCATTGATAAGCTCTATTCCCCCGACGGGCCCACCGGGCGTCTGGGGCTGGTGGAATTCCGCGGGTTTGAAATGCCGCCCGATGCCAAAATGTCCCTGGCGCAGCAACTGCTGATCCGCGCCATCATCGCCCGCATGTGGAAATCCCCGATCAAGGGCAAACCCGTCCGCTGGGGCACTGTGCTGCATGACCGCTATATGCTGCCGCATTTCCTGTGGCAGGATTTGCTGGATGTGCTGCGCGATCTGGGCGATCACGGGTTTGATATGAACCCCGACTGGTTCAAGGCCCAGGCCGAGTTCCGCTTTCCCTTCTGCGGCGCGGTCACCTATGAGGGCAACACGCTGGAGCTGAAACAAGCGCTGGAGCCCTGGCACGTGCTGGGCGAAACCGGCGCCATCGGCGGTACCGTGCGCTATACCGACAGCTCGGTTGAACGGTTGCAGATCAAACTGCAAACCCCCAATCCGGATCGCTATATCGTCACCTGTAATGGCCGCCGCGTACCGCTGACCGCCACCGAAGAATCGGGCACGTTCGTAGGCGGCGTGCGGTTCAAGGCCTGGCAACCGGCCGAGGCCCTGCACCCGGTGTTGCCGGTCAATGCGCCTCTGACGTTCGACATCTATGACACATGGTCCAACCGCTCGATCGGGGGGTGCGTCTATCATGTGGCCCATCCGGGCGGGCGCAACTACGATACCTTCCCGGTCAATGGAAACGAGGCCGAGGCCCGCAGGCTTGCGCGGTTCCAGGCAAACGGGCATACATCTGGTTCCTATATCCCGCCCATCGAAACGCCGCACCCCGAGTTCCCCATGACACTGGATTTGCGGCGGCCCACAGGGGTCTGATCCATGTCTGACGCGTTCTCTGCCTCGGTTCCGCCGCCGCACGCGCATATCCTGAGCGACTATACGGTTCCGTCCGGAACCGCAGACGAGCTGTTCGCCCCCAACGGCCAGATGCGGGATGTGTGGGCACCGCTGATCGCGCGATTGCAAGAGCTCTCGCCCGACCAGATCGAGGAACGCATCGCGCGCGGCGATCAATATCTGCGCGATGCGGGTGTTTTCTTTCGCCGGTACTCTGACAAGACACTGGATGAACGCGACTGGCCGCTCAGCCATATTCCGGTGCTGTTGCCGCAATCCGAATGGGACCAGATCGCCGCCGGCCTGACCCAGCGCGCCGAGATATTAGAACGTATCCTGGCCGACATCTACGGCGATCAGATCCTGGTACGGAACGGGTATCTGCCCGCCTCGTTGCTGGCTCAGAATCCCGAATGGCTGCGCCCGATGGTGGGCGTGCGCCCTGTGTCAGGGCATTTCCTGCACCACATTGCCTTTGAAATCGGCCGCAATCCCGATGGCAGCTGGTTCGTTCTGGGGGATCGTACGCAGGCGCCCTCGGGGGCGGGGTTTGCGCTGGAAAACCGCCGGGCCACCTCGCGCGTGTTTCCCGGCCTGTTCGCCCATGCCAATGTGCATCGCCTGGCCGGGTTTTTCCGCGCCTTTCAGGCGGCCTTGGGTGCAGGGAATACGGCCGGAGGGGCGGACAGGGCCGCGATCCTGACGCCGGGGCCGGGCACGGACACCTATTTCGAACATGTCTATATCGCGCGTTATCTGGGGCTTTTGCTGCTGGAAGGCGAAGACCTGACCGTACGCGATGGCCGCGCGATGGTGCGCACGGTGGATGGGCTGCAACCGATCAGCCTGCTCTGGCGGCGGCTGGACGCGCGTTTTGCCGACCCGCTGGAGCTGGACGAGACCAGCCAGATCGGTACGCCCGGCCTGGCCAACACGGTGCGCGAGGGACACTTGCAGATGGTCAACGCCCTTGGCTCGGGCGTGCTGGAGACACGCGCGCTAATGGCCTTTATTCCGCGCATTGCCGAGGCCGCCTTTGGCACGCCCTTGCAGATGCCCAATATCGCAACCTGGTGGTGCGGCACCCAGGCCGAGCGCGATCATGTCATCCGCCACGCCGATCAGATGACGATCTGGCCCGCATTAACCACCGGCCTGCCGTTCGATACGCGCTGGGTCCATGCGATTGCCGGTCAGATGCGCACGCCGGATGCCGGCCCCCTGGCCGATTGGCTGGCGCGCAAGGGCGGCGATCTGGTCGGCCAAGAGGCCGTCACCCTGTCCACCACCCCCGTCTATACCGAAGGCAAACTGCTGCCTCGGCCCATGACAATCCGTGTATTCCTGGCCCGCACGGCCCAGGGCTGGGCGATCATGCCCGGCGGCTATGCCCGTGTCGGAATTTCAGGCGAAAGCACCGCCCTGACGATGCAGGGCGGCGGCTGTGTGTCGGATGTCTGGGTCATGGCGGACGGGCCGGTCGATACGGCCACCCTGGTCCCCCAAACCGCATGTCAGCGCCTGCCGGAAACGCCTCTGCCCAGCCGGGCGGCGGATAATCTCTATTGGCTGGGCCGTTATGTGGAACGGGCCGAGGCCACGATCCGCCTGCTGCGCGCCTATCATCTGCGGTACGAGGAAACCGGCAGCACCGAGGACGCCCGCGTCCGACAGATTGCCACCTATCTGGCGGGGTTCGGCACCGACCCGGCAGAGCCCCTGCCCCGCAGCCTGCGCGATCAGATCGAGGCCGCCGCCGGATGTGCCTCGAAAGTGCGTGACCGTTTTTCCGTCGATGGCTGGATTGCCCTGCGTGACCTGCGGCGCACCCTGTCTGTTCTGGAACGCTCGGCGCAGCCCGGACAGGACAGCGCCAAGGCGATGGGCGTGCTGCTGCAAATGCTGTCCGGTTTTGCCGGTCTGGTGCAGGATAACATGTACCGTTCCACCGGGTGGCGGTTCCTGGAATTCGGACGCGCCCTGGAGCGCGCACAAGGCATGTCTTTGATGCTGGCCGCCTTTGCCGACCCCGCCGCCCCCGAGGGCAGCCTGGATATTGCCGTTGAACTGGGGGACAGCGTGGTGACGCATCAGCGTCACTATATGGGCGATCCAACCCCGCAGAGCGTCACGGATCTGCTGGCGCTGGACCCACGTAACCCCCGCTCGGTCCGGTTCCAGCTGGACACGATGCGCGAGCTGCTGACCAATCTGCCGCAACGGGATGCACCCGGACATATGCCTGACCTCAGCAGGGAAACGCTGCGCCTGCACACCGATCTGGCCATCGCCACCCCTGCCGAGATCCCCCCCGACCGGCTGCGGGATCTGGCTGCGGCGCTGAACAGGGTTTCGAACACCCTAAGCGCGACCTATCTGGGATGACTGAGCATGTTGTACGATCTGACTCTGACGCTGGAAAACACCTATCGGGGCAACACGGACACCGCCCGTAATGTGATCCGGATGCTGCCTCTGACCCTGCCCAATCACCAAGAGCTGATCGCCGGCCGCATTGACATCAACCCCGCCCCGGACGAGCGGCGCGAGCGGAATGATTTCTTTGGCAATGCGGTGACAGAGGTCGCCTTTCGCAAACCGCTCAGAACACTGACTGTCACGCTCAGGGCGCGTGTCGCCCGGCGCCCGCAACCCACGGGAATGGACCTGTCGCCCTCCTTGCCGGGGCTTTTGGCCGAGCTGCGCGCCTGTTCAGATCTGACGCCGAATTCGCCCCTGCATTATCTGACGGCCTCGCCCCGGATCACGCTGGATGACGCCTTTGCGGCCTATGCGCGGACATGCGTTCAGCCGGGGATGACCGTGCTTCAGATCATGCTGGCAATCGGCAAGCGGCTGCACCGGGACATGCGGTTCGATGCCAAGGCCACGGATGTGGACACCCCGCCCCTGACCGCATTCCAGAACCGCCACGGAGTCTGTCAGGATTTCAGCCATGTCATGATCGCCTGCCTGCGCTCGTTGGGTATTCCGGCCGGCTATGTCAGCGGGTTCCTGCGCACCACCCCGCCCAAGGGGCAGCCCCGTCTGGAAGGGGCCGACGCCATGCACGCCTGGGTTCGTGCCTGGTGCGGCAATGAACTGGGCTGGGCCGAGTTCGACCCCACCAATGACCTGATGGTCGGCACCGACCATATCGTCGTGGGCTATGGGCGCGATTATGCGGATGTGGCGCCTTTGAAGGGGGTATTGCGGACCTCTGGCCAGCAATCGGGCACCCATAGCGTAGATGTGATCCCGGTTCCGGCCTAGGCCGTCCCCACAAAGAAAAGCGCGCCCCAAAGGGCGCGCAGTCAGGGGAGGAATTCAATATCGGTTACCAGTCGTTCGGGCCTTTTTCCGCGAACTTGTGAACCAGAAAGTCGATGAAGGCGCGCACCTTGGGCTGTGTGAACCGGCCCGGCGGGTAGACGGCGTAAATCCCCTGCGTCTCTGTCGGCAGATCGGGGATCGCATCCTCGACCAGCCCCTCAGCCATTGCATCGGCATAGAGGAACGAGTGCAGATAGGCGATCCCCAGCCCCGAAATCGCGGCATTCAGCAGGGATTGCCCGTCATTCACGCTTAGCCAGCCGGCGGTACGCACCTGGCGTTTCTCGCCCGAGGGGGCAGTGATTTTCCACACATTCCCCGCCGACTGGCTGGAATAATGCAGCAGTTTATGCTCGTTCAGATCGTCGATTTTCTGCGGACGGCCGTATTTTTCGAAATAGGCCGGGCTGGCGATCATACGTTTGGTGGTCTCGGTCAGCTTGCGGGCGCGCAGGGTGCTGTCTTCCAGCTCGCCGATGCGGATGGCCATGTCAAAGCCTTCGCTGATCAGTTCGACATAGCGGTTGTTCAGCACCATATTGACGGTGATGTCGGGGAATTCGGCCAGAAACTCACCCAGAACAGGGCTGAGGTGATTGACGCCGAAATCCGTCGCCACGCTGATCCGCAGCAGCCCCGAGGGCGCCGATTGCATTGAGGTCACCAGCGCGTCGGCCTCGCCCGCGTCATTCAGGACGCGGCGAGCGCGGTCGTAATAGGCCAGCCCGATTTCCGTGGGCGATACGCGGCGCGTCGTCCGGTTCAGCAGGCGGGCCCCCAGGCGGGCCTCAAGGCTGGAAACATGTTTCGAGACAGCCGATTTCGAGATGCCCATCTTCTTTGCGGCATCCGTGAATCCACCCTGGTCTACCACGGTGGCAAAGGCTTCCATCTCGGTCAGGCGGTCCATGTCGATCCTCTCGGCTCTTCTGATTTCTGGACTACAGGTATCGAAGAAGATTGGGGCGCGACTGGGGCAGTGGGCGGACAATATCAGGGTATTGTCAGGGATCGTTCAAGGCACGGAAACAGGGAAACAACCTGTTTCCGCGCCCTTTCATCACAAAGAGGCCGCCAGGCGCGTGCCCTGATTGATGGCCCGTTTGGCGTCCAGTTCAGCGGCCACATCCGCCCCGCCGATGACGTGACAGGGAATGCCCCCGGCCTCAAGCGCGTCGGCCAGGCTGCGTTCGGGCAGCTGCCCGGCGCACAGGACAATCGTATCGGCCTCGATCAGCGTGGGGTTTTCGCGCGCTTCGCCAAACGAGACATGCAGGCCCTGATCGTCGATCCGTTCGTAATTCACGCCGCCCAGCATTTTCACGCCCTTCATCTTCAGCGTGGCGCGGTGAATCCAGCCGGTGGTTTTGCCCAAGCCCTTGCCCAGGGCCTTGGCCTTGCGCTGCATCAGCGTGACCTGCCGAGCGGGGGCTTCGGGCTGAGGGCCCTCGGGGGCCAGGCCGCTGCGGACAGTGCCCGGATCGGTGACGCCCCATTCCTTCAGCCATTCGGGCAGATCCAGCGTGGGGCTGTCGCCCGTCACCAGATATTCGGCCACATCGAACCCGATGCCGCCCGCGCCGATGATGGCAACACGTTTCCCCACCGGGGCCTTATCGCGCAGCACGTCGATATAGCTAAGCACATTGGCCCCGCCCTGCCCCGGAATGTCCGGATCGCGCGGCACCACCCCCGTGGCGATAATCACCTGATCGAAACCCGTCAGGCTGTCCAGCGTTGCCTCGGTTTCCAGCTGCACAGTGATGCCGGATTTGGCGACCATGCGTTCGTACCAATCGACCAGCCCGTGGAATTCCTCTTTGCCCGGCACCTGACGCGCCATGTTCAGTTGCCCGCCGATCCGGTCGGCCCGATCGATCAGCGTCACGTCAAAGCCCCGCTGCGCCGCGGTCAGCGCGGCGGACAGACCCGCAGGCCCCGCGCCGACAACCGCCAGTTTGCCGTTCGCCGCACCGCCAAGCTGCAATTCGGTTTCATGACAGGCGAACGGGTTCACCAGGCACGAGGTCAGCTTGCCCCCAAACGTGTGATCCAGACAGGCCTGATTGCAGCCGATACAGGGCGCGATCAGGTCGCCCTCGCCGCGCTGCGCCTTGGCCACGAAATCGGGATCGGCCAGGAAAGGCCGCGCCATGGACACCATATCGGCGCAACCCTCGGCCAGGACGTCCTCGGCCACGTCGGGCGTGTTGATCCGGTTCGAGGTGATAACGGGGATACCAACATGCCCCATCAGTTTTTTCGTCACCCAGGCAAAGGCCCGGCGCGGCACGGATGTGGCGATGGTGGGGATACGGGCCTCGTGCCAGCCGATGCCGGTGTTAATGATGCTGGCCCCGGCCTGTTCGATTGCCTGCGCCAGCTGCACCACCTCGTCAAAGGTGGAGCCATTGGGCACCAGATCAATCATCGACAAACGATAGATGATGATGAATTCCGGCCCCACGGCTGCACGCACACGGCGGACGATCTCCAGCGGCAGGCGGATGCGGTTTTCATATGACCCACCCCAGCGATCCGTGCGTTTATTGGTGTGGGTCACGATGAACTGGTTGATGAAATACCCCTCGGAGCCCATGATCTCGACCCCGTCATAGCCCGCCTGCTGCGCCAGCGTGGCGGCGGTGACGAAATCAGCGATCTGTTTTTCGATGCCCTCCTCGTCCAGCTCGGTCGGCGGAAAGGGAGAGATCGGCGATTTCACCGGCGAGGGCGCGACGCATTTGGGATTATAGGCATAGCGGCCCGCGTGCAGGATCTGCATGGCGATCTTGCCGCCCGCATCATGCACGGCCTGGGTGATCACCGAATGGTTGGCCACGTCCTTTTCGTTGATCATCATCGACGCGCCAAAGGCGACCGAGCCTTCGGGGTTCGGACCGATCCCCCCGGTGACCATCAGCCCCACACCCCCACGGGCGCGGGCGGCATAGAATTCGGCCACGCGCGGCCAATCCCCGGTTTCCTCCAGCCCCGTGTGCATCGAGCCCATCAGGACACGGTTTTTCAAAGTGGTATGGCCCAGATCCAACGGGGCCAAAAGGTGCGTATACGTCATTGCGTGCCTCCCAGCTTTGGCCCATCTGGGCAAAGCCGGCCGGGTTTGTCACGCTCAACGCAACGTCAGAGCCGCCACGTCACACGCCGTTATCAATGATGAACATCGTGTCGAAATAGGCGAACTGCGGCGCGCTGCCATACATCTGCGTCGCCATCTGGCACCACTCGGCGTCATGGGCGGCCAGCGCGGCCTCTTTGGTTTTCCACAGGTAAATCCCCCCGCCCCGATTGGTGACAGGATCATACAGATAGGTCTTGCGGATCAGATCCGCATTGGCCCGCCAGCGCGGCACGGTGGCGTTGTATTTGTCCAGAAGCTCGGATTTTGAGATGCCCGGCGGCAGGGCAAAGGTGACGATTTCGGTGATCATGGGCGCCTCGCTTGCTGCGCCCATGATAGCATGGATCGCGTCTCAGGTCGCCTGTTTGAGGTTCACGCGTTTTGACAGCGCTTCCGGGCTTTCCTTGCGTTCGGAATAGCGGTCTACCAGATAGGCCGACTGATCCCGCGTCAGCAGGGTGAACTTGACCAGTTCCTCCATCACATCGACCACCCGGTCATAGAAAGGGCCGGGCTTCATACGGCCGCTTTCAAACTCCAGAAACGCCTTGGGAACCGAGGACTGGTTCGGGATGGTCAGCAGACGCATCCAGCGGCCCAGAATGCGCATCTGGTTGACGGCGTTAAAGCTTTGACTGCCGCCGCAGACCTGCATGATGGCCAGCGTTTTGCCCTGCGTCGGGCGGATGCCGCCGATGGGCGCCAGGGGGATATGATCAATCTGAGTCTTCATGATCCCGGTCATCGCCCCGTGGCGTTCGGGGCTGCACCAGACCATGCCCTCGGACCACATGACCAGATCGCGCAATTCTTGGATCTTGGGGTGTTCGGTGGGGGCGTCATCGGGCAAGGGCAGGCCCGAAGGGTCGAACATCCGGGTGTCGCAGCCCAGACGTTGCAGAATGCGGGCGGCCTCTTCGCTTATCAGGCGCGAATAGGACGTATCGCGCAACGAGCCGTACAGCAGCAAAATACGCGGAGAATGATCCGAGCGCTGCGCCGGGAACAGGCTGTCTTGGTCAATCGGTTTCCAGCTGGGCTCGTCAATATTGGGGGTATCGGTCAACGCGTTCTCCGTTCTTGTTCAAAGTCTTCGGGCGTGCCGGCGAACAATTGTTTCGCCAGGGCAAAGGCAATCAGCCCGCCCATGATCTGCGCGATGATGAAGCCCGGCACATGCGCCGGATTGATCCCCGCAAACGTGTCGGTAAAGGCTCGTCCGATCGTCACCGCCGGATTGGCAAAAGAGGTAGAAGCCGTGAACCAATAGGCCGCCGTGATGTACAGCCCCACCAGCATCGGAATCGCCTGCGCCCGAAACCGGATACCCCCCAGAATGGTCAGCAGCAGGCCGAACGTGGCCACGCCCTCGGCGAACCATTGGGAGGAGCCCGTGCGATCCTTCGTCGAGAATTGCAGGATATCCAGGTCAAACATCCCGTGGGCCATCAGGCTGCCGATAATCGCACCCACAGACTGTACGATAGCGTATGGGGCCAGATCCGCCCATTTCAGATCCCCGCGGATCGCCATCACCAAAGACACCGCCGGATTGAAATGCGCGCCCGAAATCGGCCCCAGGATGGTGATCAGGACAAACAGAATCGCGCCGGTGGGAATGGTATTGCCCAGCAAGGATACGGCCACATCATCGGACAGCGCATCGGCCATGATCCCCGAGCCAACAACGGTACAGACCAGCAGACATGTGCCCAGAGCCTCGGCCAGCAGGCGGTTGGGCAGGGTCATGCCGCGCCCTCCGTTTCTGTGCCGATTTTGGCCATTGCAGCTTTTTGGGCGGCGGTGTCCATCTGATCCAGCGGCAGCGCCAGAAAGGCGTCCACGCGGGCTTTCATCCGGGCAAAGGCCACGCGAAAGGCCTGGCGGTTTTCCTCGTCCGTTTCGCCCGCCCCCGCCGGATCGGGGATGCCCCAATGAGCGCTGACCGGCGCGCCGGGCCAGAACGGGCAGGTTTCCCCCGCCGCGCTAGAGCAAACGGTGATCACGTAATCCATTTCCGGGGCGTCTTCGCCGGCGAATTCATCCCAGCTTTTGGATCGAATATAGGAGGTGTCGTGCCCCAGCCCGTCCAGCAGCTCGATCGCAAAGGGGTTCGGCTTGCCCGTGGGCTGCGACCCGGCCGAAAACGCCCGGAACCGGCCCTTGCCCAGCTCATTCATCAAGGATTCGCCCAAAACAGAGCGCGCGGAATTTCCAGTGCACAGGAACAGCACGTTTTTCATATCATCGGTCTCAGCATTTGCAGGTGAGTGTTTCCAGAACCGGGCGACAGATATCGGGATTGCCGCCGCAGCAGTCTTCCATCAGGAACGCCAAAAGCCCGCGCAGCCCGTCAAAATCGGCAAAATACCGGATCGAGCGCCCCTCGCGCATGTTGCGCACCAGCCCGGCCTGAAACAGGACGGACAGGTTGGCGGACATGGTGTTTTGTTTCACCCCCAGCGCGGCGGCAACGTCCCCCGCCGCCATGCCCTTAGGCCCGGCTTTGACCAGCAGGCGAAAGGCTTCCAGCCGGGTGTCCTGCCCCAGGGCAGCAAAGGAATCGAGAGCTTTTGTTTTATCCATAATTCATGAATTATGGATATTTCAAAGCAAAGCAAGCGCTTTCTTGCGCCCGTTACAAAAACTTCATCTCAGGGCTATTCAGTCTCTACGCAATGCCGGCGGAAGGCGCGTTTGAGCATGTCCAGCTCTTCGCGCAGCAGGCTGACCTCGGCGCGCAGATCATCGCCCAGCGCCTCGCCCGCCAGAACCGAAAAGCTTTCCAGCACATCTCCGTCCCGCTTATCGCGGATCAGAAACGTCTGGATCCCATCTGACAGGGTTTCCAGCGGGACCGGCACGCGCACCACCCAATGCCCGTTTTCCCGATCCTCGGTGATCTCCAGGCCCAGAACCGGCTCGTTCAGATGGGTGACCTCCAGCTGCGGCTGCAGGTTGTCCATGGACGAGGACGTCAGGAACCCTTCCCACACGCCTTCGAACAGGCGGGTCTTTGTCAGTTTCAGCTCGCTCATGTCCTGTCCTTTTACAAATCGGCGCGGGGGCGGCGCGAGAATGTCAGATCGCGGATCGTCACCTGGTTCATCTCGGGGCCTTCAAAGATCAGGTCAATCCAGGCTTTCTCGATCCGTTTTTCGTTCAGGCGGGAATAGGCCAGATCAAATTCGACCATGATGTCGGTTTCATGCAGGGGCAGCTCACGCACCAATTGTTCGGTATTGGGGCCGTGGCGGATGTTCAGGCGGGCGAAAATCTCCAGCGGTTTTTCCATTTCCACGATCGTGTCCATCCGCACCAGATGCAGTTTTTGCAGGCCCTCCACGGCCTCGGGGGGCAGGTCGATCACCAGAGACAGGAACGAGCCGTCGAATTTGAACACGTCCAGCCGCAACCCATAGGGTGCCAGATCCGTTTCGCGGTGATTGCGCAGCTGGCGCAGGGTCAGCTCCGAAAAATGACAATCGTGAAACAGGGTGACCTCGTTCCCCAACTGGCTGCCGCTCTGAACCGAGGACATGCCGGGCACGGGCAGCGGGCCGCGCCACAGTTCGGGCCGCCAGGCCCAATCGGACCCATGCGGTTTGTGAAACGCGGTATTGCCGATCAGGGGCAGGGCCAGCCGGTTGTCTGCCTCGTGAATAAGGCTGTCCAGATGGGCCCGCAATTCGCGCGCCATGGTGCGGCGCTGCCGCAAACGCCGCAGCCCTGTCGTGCCGGCCTCACGCGCCAGGGCAGCCCAGTGACGAACCACCCGGCGATGCATCAGAACATTAAGAATACGGCGATTGATCAGAGACATACGACCCGGCCCATGACTGTCGTTCCTATCCTACGGCTTATGATCATAAGGGAAAGCCCGTTAATTAAATATGCGCTGGAACAGGGATTTCGGCGGGTTTTTGGCATTCTGCGCGGCCTTTTTCACCCGGTTGGCGCTGGCGGCGCGGATTTTCGTGGCGGTTTCGATCAGCAAGGCTTTGCCGCGCCGAGAGCCGATGCTCTGATCTCCGTAGACGGCCAGGGTCAGCAAGGCCTCATTCTGGACCATTGCCGCGCGCCAATGATGCGGGGCGCCGCCGTCAGGAACCAGATCGGGACTGGAGACCTCAACCAGCAGCAGCCCGTCCTGCGCGCTTTGCGACAGAACGTCCTCGGGCTCTAGCGCGCGCAGCATATCCTGAACGTCGGCCCCGCCGTCACGCGGCACCAGCGCCGAAACCGTCAGGATCGCCGGCTTTACCAACGTCCCCGCAGGCAGGCCCATCAGCCCATCGCACCCGGCAATCAGAACGAAACCCGCGCGCGGATGATTGCGCAGGCTGGACGTATCCACGCAATAGCCTGCGGGCGTCTCGATCCCGATGCGCCCCTGTAGCAGCTCGGCCGAGCGCACCGCCGTGGCCGCGGGCTGCGTCTGGGTCTGCGACCGCCCTCCCGGCAGACACCCCGCCAACAGAACCACCGCAGTGATCGAAACCGCGCGATAAAAATGTGTCATGACGCTCGTGATGGCGCTGCCCTCCTGAACCCGTCCGGTCTGGATACCCAAGCCCCTCGCCGCACACAAGAGTCTGATCACGGGGAAGATTGGACGTCTCTTGCCCCTGTTGCTGGCCGCCTTTTCCGGATACACACGGACAAACCCACCCGAGAAAGCCCCGCGCCCCAGCCGATGCAACCTGCCGATGCGACCAGCCTACGCCCCCCATCAGGAATTCCTGCGCCCGGCCCGGCCACGGTCTGAACTCTGGCGCTTGGGGCTCGGGCTGCTGACGGCCTTTGCGATCTTTGCCGCCCTGCAATGGGGGCTGGGGGCGCTGCTGATCGCCACGCTTTCGCCGCAGACATTGATGGAGGTGCAGGCTCAGCTGGCCCTGGGCAACACCCCCGGCGGAGCCACGATGATGCTGGCCAGTTTCGGGCTGATCCTCGTTGCGGTGGGCCTCTCGGTAACGCATGTCCACAAACGATCCGCGCTGACTCTGCTGGGGCCAAAGGCGTTGCTGCTACCGCAATTTACCCGCGTTCTGACAGCCCTGATTGCCCTGAACTTTGCGATCTGGATTCTGCCGCCCTCGGAGTTTCTGCACCCTATCGAGGCAAACCTGCCGCTGGCCACCTGGCTGAGCTTCCTACCGCTGGCCGTGCCTGCCCTGCTGATCCAGGTCAGCGCCGAGGAAATACTGTTTCGCGGTTACCTACAGCAGCAACTGGCGGTGCGCGTGAAATCTCCTTTGGTGTGGATGGTGCTGCCTTCGCTGGGGTTCGGGCTGCTGCATCTGCGCCCGGACCTGCCCGAGACCCGCTGGATTCTGGTGGCCTGGGCCACGCTGTTCGGAATGCTGGCGGCCGATCTGACGGCGCGCTCGGGGTCTTTGGGGCCGGCGATTGCGCTGCATTTCGTCACCAATGCCATGGCGATTTTATGTGTCTCGTCGGATGACATCCTGTCGGGGCTGGCGCTCGGGCGGATGCCCGTCGCGCTCGGAGATCCCGCCCAGTTGACGCCCTATCTGTTGATTGATCTGGGGGGGATGCTGTGCGCGTGGCTGGCGGCAAGGCTGGCCCTGCGATGCTAAGCGCCTATGCCCCTCATGCCCGCTATATCGCGGATGCGCGCCTCACGGCCGATCTGCCGCGCGTGATCCTGGGCGTCGCCCTGATCGAGGGGCTGTATAATATCATGTTGCGGTTGCTGGATACCGGGCTGCTGGGCCTGCCCAGCGGCTTTACCGAAGGGTATTACTATGGCACCACCCGCGCCGGGCTGATCGCGCAACTGCTCAGCTTCGGGCTGCTGGCGGGCGCGGTGATTGTGGTGGCCCGCCTGCTGCACCAACGCAGCGCGCTTAGCCTGATGGGCGGGGCCTGGGGGCTGCGCCAGATGAAACAGGTCACGATTGGCGTGCTGCTGCTGTTTCTGGTCTCGGACCTGCTGCCACCCTACTGGAACACCGAGGGCCTGCATATGAACGGCGGGCTTAGCTGGCTACTGCTGCTTCCTGTTTCCCTGGCGGCGCTGACCGTGCAAATCGGTGCCGAAGAGCTGCTCTATCGTGGGTATATCCAGCAGCAGATCGCCGCCCGGTTCCACAGCCCCTGGATCTGGCTGACCCTGCCCAACGTGATGTTCGCGCTGGCCCATTGGGACGAAACCGCCCCCCTGCCCGAGGCAGTCCAGTACATGATCTGGGCGTTTTTCTTTGGGCTGGCGGCCTCGGATCTGACCGCGCGCACCGGATCGCTGGGGGCTGCCGCCGGGTTCCATCTGGCCAATAACGCCTATGCGTTCCTGCTGTTTGGAGATGCGGGCATGGATGACAGCGGCTTGGCGCTGTTCGTGTTCGATGCCCCTGACGCTCGGCCGGTTGACGCCGCCACAGATGCCCTGCCCCAGCTGTGGCTGCCCCCCGGCTTCGTGATCGAGCTGAGCTTTGTCTTTTTGATGTGGCTGACAGCGCGTTTGGTGCTGCGGCGCTGATTGCATTTCCGTTGCGTCCGCCTTATCTGACTGTGAACATCGGCTATCAGGGGCGCCTCTCGCATGAACTGGATCACCAACTACGTCCGTCCGCGCATTAACTCGATCTTCTCGCGCCGCGAAGTGCCCGAGAACCTGTGGACGAAATGCGACGAATGCGGAACCATGCTGTTCCACCGCGAACTGTCCGACAATCTGAACGTCTGCACCAATTGCGGGCATCACATGGCCATCACCCCGCGTGACCGCTTTGCCGCGCTGTTTGACGGCGGCATTTTCGCCGAGGTCGAAGTACCTGAGCCTAACGCCGATCCTCTGCATTTCCGCGATCAGAAAAAATATCCCGACCGGATGAAAGCCGCCCAAAAAAAGACCGGCGAAAAAGAGGCCATGCTGGTGGCCACCGGCGAAATGGGCCGCACGCCCATCGTGGCCGCCTGTCAGGATTTCAGCTTCATGGGCGGATCCATGGGCATGTATGTGGGCAATGCGATCATCGCCGCCGCGGAAAAGGCAGTCGAGCTGCAACGCCCCCTGATCCTGTTTTCGGCCGCGGGCGGCGCCCGTATGCAAGAGGGCATCCTATCGCTGATGCAAATGCCCCGCACCACCGTCGCTGTGCAGATGCTCAAAGAGGCCGGCCTGCCCTATATCGTCGTGCTGACCCACCCCACCACCGGCGGCGTCACCGCGTCCTATGCGATGCTGGGCGACGTGCAGATCGCCGAACCCAATGCCCTGATCTGCTTTGCCGGTCCGCGCGTGATCGAACAGACCATCCGTGAAAAACTGCCCGAGGGTTTCCAGCGCGCCGAATACCTGCTGGACCATGGGATGCTGGACCGCGTGACCCCGCGCACCGAAATGAAGGACGAGCTGGTCACCATCATCCGGATGCTGCTGAACATGCCTCCCGCGATCAAGGGCGATCTGCCGGCCCCCGAGCCCACAGACGCCCCCACCGAAGACACTCCGGCAGAAAAATGAGCCAGCAAAACTCGGACGTCATCCTGAATCGGATGATGGCGCTGCACCCCAAGGTCATCGACCTGACGCTGGATCGCATGTGGCGGCTGCTGCACGCGCTGGATGACCCGCAGGATCGTCTGCCGCCCGTGATCCATATCGCCGGCACCAATGGCAAAGGCTCGACCCAGGCGATGATCCGCGCCGGGCTGGAGGCCGCGGGCAAAACCGTCCACGCCTATACCTCGCCGCATCTGGCGCGCTTTCACGAACGTATCCGCCTGGCTGGCGATCTGATCTGCGAGAACCATCTGACCGCCGTTCTGGACGAATGCTATGCCGCGAATGACGGCGAAAACATCACCTATTTCGAGATCACCACCGCCGCCGCCCTGCTGGCCTTTGCCCGCACCCCCGCCGATTACACGCTGCTTGAGGTCGGGCTGGGCGGCCGCCTGGACGCCACCAACGTGATCGCCCGCCCCGCGCTGACCATCATCACCCCGGTTTCCATCGACCACGAACAGTTCCTGGGCAACACCCTGGCCAAAATCGCCGCTGAAAAAGCCGGAATCATCAAACGCGGCATCCCCTGCGTCGTCGGCCCTCAGCAGGATGAGGCAATGGATGTGATCGAAGCCACCGCCGCCCGCCTGAACGCCCCGCTGATCGCCTATGGACAGCACTGGCATGTGTACCGGGAACGCGACCGCCTGATCTATCAGGACGAAACCGGCCTGCTGGACCTGCCCCTGCCCAACCTGCCCGGCGCGCACCAGATCCAGAACGCAGGGGCCGCCATCGCCGCGCTGCGCCATCTCGGCACAGATACCACCGCCGCCGAGGCCGCCGTAACCCAGGCCCACTGGCCCGCCCGGATGCAGCGCCTGCAAACCGGCCCGCTGGCAGAAACCGCCCCCCAGGCCGAAATCTGGCTGGACGGAGGCCACAACGCCGCCGCCGGCCAGGCGCTGGCCGCGCATCTGGCCAGCCTGCCCAAACGCGACACATATCTGATCTGCGGAATGCTGAACACCAAGGACATCGGCGGCTACCTGGCCCCCATGGCCCCGCATGTCAGCGCGCTCCATGCGGTCTCGATCCCCGGCGAAGCAAACACCCTGCCCGCCGAAAAAACCGCCGATTTCGCCACCCGAAACGGGATAAACGCGCAGATTGCGGAAAATACCCACAGCGCCCTCCGGAACATCGTCCAGAACACCCCCCAAGCCCGCATCCTGATTTGCGGCTCGCTCTATCTGGCGGGCGCGATCCTGCGTGAAAACGGCTGACGACACGGCAGCTTCCTTGATTCGCCTAAACCGAATCACTTCGCCGTTGACTGATTCGCACCGATTCGCCTATGGTCATCGCAAGGCATTCGTCGGTGGCCCACCCACCGAACCGTTGAGGGCCACACGGCCGATCCGGAACGACAGGTTTGACAGGCAGGTAAGAAAGAGGGGTCGGTTCAACGACCCCCTTTTTATTTCGCGCAACGCCCCCCCGAGGAGGACGCCGCAGGCGACCGACGAGACATCAAGCGTGCGCGCCAGCGCACACAATCGGATCACGCCTCGTTCGCCCAATCCTCCGATTGCATTTCGCGTAAACGGCTGGCCGTCCGCTCAAATTCGAACACGCCTTCGCCCTCGATATACAGGCTCTCGGGTTCGTCCGCTGCGGAACAAATCAGCCGTACCTGCGCCTCATACAGCGCATCGATCAGCGTCACAAAACGCTTTGCCTCGTTGAAATTCGATCGTCCCAGCCGGGGGATTTCCTCCAACACCAGCACCTTCACGGCTTCGGCAATCGCCAGGTAATCGCCGGGCCCCAACATCTTGCCACACAGATCAAAGAAACTGGCCCGCGCCACACCGTTGCGGAAGGCTGGCAGTTCGACATCGCGCCCCTTGACCTTCAAAACCAAAGGCGCGGCCTCCCCGCCTGACAGGTGCTCCCAGATCTCGCGCAGTTTCTGGCGACTGTCCTCGTTGACCGGAGAAAAATAGACCGGCGCGCCCTTCAGGCGATCCTGGCGGTAATCGCGCGGGCTGATCATTTCCCACACGACCATCTGCTCTTTGATGATTTCGATGAATGGTAGGAACAGCTGCCGGTTCAGCCCGTTTTTATACAGATCGTCCGGCACCCGGTTCGAGGTCGTCACAACCACCACGCCCTTGGCAAACAGGATCTCGAACAGCCGTCCCACGATCATCGCATCGGTAATATCGGTGATCTGCATTTCATCAAAGGCCAGCACCTTGACCTCGGCCGCAACGGCGTTCGCGACGGGGGCCAGGGCATCCTCGACGCCCTTTTTGCGCGCATCGTGCATGGCGGCGTGGATTTCCTGCATGAAAGCATGGAAATGGACGCGGCGCACCGGCACTGTCAGATGTTCCACAAACAAATCCATGATCATGGATTTGCCGCGTCCCACGCCGCCCCACAGATACAGCCCCTTCGGCGGTGGAGGCGCCTTGCGAAACAGCCCCTTTTTCACCGGCCTGGCCAGGTCGGCATGGATTCGTTCAAACTCGGGCAGAACCGCCTGCTGCGCCTCATCCGAGTGCAACAGACCCTCGGCCACACGCTGGGCATAGGTGTCTTGGATACGCGTCATACCGTTTCGCATAGCGAACGCGGCACCGATTGTCACGAAAAGTGATGCTGCACCGCACAAATCCGGAATTGACGCGGTTTCCAATTGTCTTACATTCGGCCCTGCGAAACAGGAGCCCCCATGGAAACCCGCACCCCCTTGTTCAATCCCGTCCTTATTGTCGGCTGCCTTATCATCCTGATCGGGTTTTCCGTGCGGGCCAGCTTTGGGGTGTTTCAGATCCCGATTGCAAGCGAATTCAACTGGCCCCGCGCCGAGTTCTCGCTGGCCATCGCGATTCAGAATCTGGCCTGGGGAATCGGGCAGCCGCTGTTCGGTGCCATGGCGGAAAAAGTCGGAGATCGCAAAGCCATCCTGCTGGGTGCGCTGGTCTATGCGGCGGGGCTGGTGCTGTCGTCCTTTGCTGTCACGCCCCAGGCGCATCAGCTGTATGAAATCCTGGTCGGTTTCGGCATTGCGGGCACAGGGTTTGGCGTGATCCTGGCGGTGGTCGGGCGGGCCTCGTCGGATAAGAACCGCTCGATGTCATTGGCGATTGCCACGGCGGCGGGATCGGCTGGGCAGGTTGTGGGGGCGCCTCTGGCCGAATGGCTTCTGGGGTTCCTCAGCTGGCAAGAGGTGTTCATGCTGTTCGCTGCGGCACTGATCCTGATGCTGGGCACGCTGCCGCTGATGCGCAGCCCCGCCGCGCCCGCCGGCAAGGCCGAGCTAGAGGAAAGCATGGGGGCCATTCTGGGCAAGGCCTTTCGCGATCCGTCCTATACGTTCATCTTTCTGGGCTTCTTTTCCTGCGGGTATCAACTGGCTTTTGTCACCGCGCATTTCCCCGCCTTCGTCACCGAGATGTGCGGGCCGATTGCCACGGATGGCCTGCTGGCTTCGATGGGAATCGGAACGACCTCGGCGCTGGGGGCGGCGGCGATTTCGCTGATCGGGCTGGCCAATATTGCCGGCACGCTGCTGGCCGGATGGCTGGGTGATCGGTTCACCAAGAAATACCTGCTGGCGGGCATCTATGCCCTGCGCACGATGATCGCGGCGGCCTTTATTCTGGTGCCGATGACGCCCGCGACGGTGCTGCTGTTCTCGGTCTCGATGGGGGCGCTGTGGCTGGCGACGGTTCCCCTGACCAGCGGGCTGATCGCGCATATCTATGGTCTGCGCTATATGGGGACGCTATATGGTGTGGTGTTCTTCAGCCATCAGCTGGGCAGTTTCCTGGGCGTGTGGCTGGGCGGACGCATGTATGACATCTATGGAGATTACACCGCTGTGTGGTGGATCGGCGTTGGCGTGGGCGCGTTCTCGGCTTTGATCAACCTGCCGGTTCGAGAGAAACGCGCGCCTATCGCAGCCTGAGCCGCTATTGCGCCGCGCGCCATTTATCCAGAACAAAGCGGCTGGTCATCAGATCCAGATGCGCACCGCCGCCGTTCTTGAACAGAGTGATTTCATCATCGCTTTGGCGCCTGAACGCGGGCAGGTCATAGTAATCGGCCAACAGATCGCCACGCGTGATCGCGCCGGATTGCAGGGGGATTTCAATCTCGCCGATATGGCCAATAGTGGTGTCCAGACTGTCCACAAAGACCGAGGCACGCTGCAAGGTGGTATCGTCGACCTCGCGCATGTCGGGGCGGTAGGCGCCGATCAGGTCGATATGCTGACCCGGTTGCAGCCATTCGCCTTTGATTGCGGGCTGGGTCGACATGGTGGCGCTGGTCACGATGTCCGCGCCGCGCACTGCCGTTTCCAGATCCTCGGCCACGCGCATTCCGGGGAAGTCCGCCGCCATCTTTTCCGCATTCGCAAGCGTACGATTCCAGACGGTGAACCGGGCCTGCGGGAAAGCGGCGCCATAAGCCTGCCGTAACGAGCGCCCCACCGTGCCTGCTCCGACGATCAGGATATTCCGGCTGTCAGGCCGCGCCAGTCTGGTGGCAGCCAGCAGGCTGTCTCCGGCAGTTTTCCATTTGGTGACCAGGTGAAAATCCACCAGCGCCTCAAGCGTGCCATCGGTGTCCGAAAACAGCGACACACCGCCATTCACCATCCCCAGCCCCCGCGCCGGATTCCCCGGAAAGATCGAGGCCGTCTTTACCGCCATCCCCAACCCGTCAATCCAGGCCGAGCGCGTCAGCAGCGTGTCCTGATCGCGATACAGAAACGTGTCGGCGATCTGCGCCTTTGGCAGGTCGTGCCCTGCCGCCAGACCCTGAATAAACTCGGGCCAATTGAGATGTTTTTCACCCTCTTCAAAGGAAATAATCGGGATCATGGCTGGGTATCTTCCCTCTGTATCAGGCCATGGCTAAGCAGGCATTCGGCCCAGCCATGGGGGCTTTCGAACAGGTGTGTTTTCCAGCCGCGCGCTGCGGCGGCTGCGATATTTTCGGGCTTGTCATCGGTGAACAGCAACCGTTCGGGCGCATATCCGCTGCCCTTCTCCAGCGCTGCGTAAAACGCCGGGTCGGGCTTGATCATCTTCATATCCCCCGAGACATACCGCGCGTCGAAACTGTTCAGAAAAGGATAGTGCTGGCAGGCAATCCGGAAGGTCTCAGTCCCGAAATTCGACAGGGCCAGAACCGGAATATTGCGGGCTCTCAGCACCTTCAGCAAATGCACGGACTCTGGGATTTCGGGGCTGGCCATTTCGATCCAGCGATCCCAGAACATCCGGATTTCGGACGCAAATTCAGGGTGTTCCTGCGCGCATTCCTGCATGACCTCTTGCAAGGATTCCCCCGCATCCGAGCGCAGATTATAGCGTTCCAGATCCACCGCTTCGAACAGGGCTTTGCGCCGATCCGGGCCGATCGCAGAATCGAAAAACCGTACGGGATCGTATTCAATCAGCACCCGGCCGATATCCCACACCACCGCATCAATCATGACATTGCCTTTCGCAATACGCGCTCCAGCGCATCCAGAAACCGGGATCTGTCGGATTTCGAGAACCCCTTGCCGCCACCCTGCCGGAACGGATCGGCGGCGCGCAGGTCATACATTAAATCGCGCATCGCCAGAGCATTGCCGATATTGGCCTGGGTCAGCGGCTCTCCATCGTGTTTCAGAACCAGCGCGCCAGCCTGAACGCATTTTGCCGCCAGGGGAATATCGCCGGTGATCACCACATCCCCAGCCCCGGCCCGTTCGGCGATCCACATATCCGCGATGTCCGGGCCTTCGGGCACGATCACCGTTTCAACCAGCGAATTGGCCGAGGGCCGCAGCCCGCCGTTACACACCATTTTCACCGGCACGCGGTGGCGCGTGGCGACGCGTTCGGCCTCGGATTTTACCGGGCAAGCATCGGCATCGACATAAAGAGTGGTCACGAATACAGCGCCTCGGCATGGAACGAAATATGGTCTTCCATGAAGGTCGAGACAAAGAAATAGCTGTGATCATAGCCTTTTTGCAGACGCAGATCGGCGGGGATGCGGCGTTTCATAACGGCCCGAGCCAGCGCCTCGGGCATCAGCAGATCAATGAACTGATCGCTGCTGCCAGTGTCCACCAGCAAGGGAATATCTAGCCCGTTTTCCTGAATCAGCAGGGCGGCGTCATGGGCGTTCCAACTGTCCTCGTTAGGGCCCAGATAGGCACCCAGTTGTTTACGGCCCCAATCGCCCGCCGTCGGATGGCAGATCGGCGCAAAGGCCGAAACAGAACGGAACCGCCCCGGCAAAGCCGCAGCCATCGTCAGCGCCCCGTGCCCGCCCATGGAATGGCCGGTGATCGACTGGCGGTCCTCATCCACGTTGAAATTCGCCGTCAGAATGCGGGGCAATTCCTCGGTCACGTAATCCCACATCTGGAAATGCGGGGCCCAGGGCGCTTGCGTGGCGTTCACGTAAAACCCCGCGCCCTGACCCAGATCATAGTTCGGATCATCGGCCACGCCCTCGCCGCGGGGCGAGGTATCGGGGAACACCAGCGCGATCCCCTGCTCTGCCGCCCAGGCCTGCGCCCCGGCCTTGACCATCGCATTCTCATGCGTGCAGGTCAGGCCCGACAAATACCACAGCACGGGCACGGGGGCGTGATCCGCCTCTTCGGGCAGGAACAGGCCAAAGGTCATATCGCAATTCGTGCTGTGCGACGCATGACGATAAACGCCCTGCACTCCGCCGAAACATCTGTTTTCCGATAGGGTTTCCATGCGTGCTCCTGTTATATGTCAGACCGAGGCCCACCCCGAGCCTTGCGCGAACCTTAGGGCGCTTCGTCCGGGCGGTACACCGTCAAAATCTGCTCGGGCGGTTTCTTGATCTTCGCGACGGCCGGGACGGTGGCGGTTTCGGCCGGGTGCCCCACGGCCAGGATCATCACCGGCTTTTCCGCATCCGGCCGCGCGCACAGACCATTGAGAAACTTCATCGGATTCGGCGTATGGGTCAGGCAGCACAGCCCCGCCTGATGCAGCGCCGTGATCAGCATTCCCGTTGCGATGCCCACGCTTTCGGGGACATAGTAATGCTTGTAGCGGTCGCCTGCGTCGGTGACACCATAGCGCTGCGCGAAGATGACGATCAGCCAGGGCGCGACCGTCAGATGCGGTTTGTCCACGCCAGTGCCGATGGGCTCTAGTGCTTTCAGCCATTCATCCCCCGCGCCGCCCGCATAGAAGCGCTGCTCTTCTTCCTCGGCGGCCGCGCGGATCTGCGCCTTCATCTGCGGATCGGCGATGGCGACGAAATGCCAGGGCTGATGATTGGCCCCGCTGGGTGCCGTTCCGGCCGCGCGAACCGCTGTGGCGATCACCTGCTCGGGCACCGGCCGATCCGAAAAATCACGAACCGAGTGACGCCGCCGCATATGATCGTAAAAAGCCTGAACCGCGTGTAGCATCTCCGGATCGCTCAGGTCGAAACGGTCGGGCAGCGGCACGGGCTCATAGGCCAGCTTGTCTTTTGAATACATGTTGGCCCCTCCTTAGTGCGGCACCGTCACCCAGGCGATCACGGCGGAAACCGTCAGCACGCTGACCGCCGTCGAAATCAGAATCGAGGCCGACACCCGATGCGGCGCAACCCCATAATGCCGCGCCAGAATATAAACATTGCCGGCCACGGGCAACGCGGCGGCGGCAATCATCACGCTGGCCGCATAGGGCTCTACCGGGAAAACATACCACGCGGCCACGGCCACAGCGGCGGGGTGCAGCACCAGTTTCGCAAAGGACAGCCAGCCGGCCACCGCCAGACGCTCGGCCGATTTCGAGGCCAGCGAGGCCCCGATTGCAAACAGCGCGCCGGGCGTGGCCGCATTGCCCAGAATCGTCACGAATTCGTTCAACGGCACCGGGATCGGCAGCCTAAGCGCCGACCAGGCCAGCCCCACCGTGATCGAGACAATCATCGGGTTCTTCAACAGCCCCAGCCCCACCGTTTTCAGGATCGCAGGCGATACCCGCCCATCGCGCGCGCCGGTGATCAGGATCACGATCAGGCTGCCAAAGACGATCAGATCCACCGCCAGCACCAGCATCACCGGCCCGATGGCCTGCGCCCCCATCAGCAGCACCAGCATCGGCACCCCCAGAAAGCCCACGTTGCCGACAACCGCGCATTGCGCCTCGACGGCGGCCTCCTCGATCCCGCGTTTGCGGATCAGCGCGATCAGCGTCGCCAGCACGTAAACCGCCCCGGTCCCCGCCACATAGGCCAGCACAAAGGGCAGGTCGAAAACCTCGGACAGGGACAGGTTCGCCGAGAACCGGAACAGCATCGCCGACAGCGCAAAGTAGAAGACGAATTTCGTCAGCCAGGCCGTGGCCTCGTCTGGGAAAAACCGCGTTTTGCCAGCGCCATAGCCCAATCCGATCAGCGCAAAGAACGGCAGCGTTTTCAGAAAAATCTCAACCATGCAACCTGCGTAACAGGATGCTGCGCCCGGTCAATGGTTTTGCCCTAGCCCGAGCCGATCAGAACCCCGGCCGCAAACACCAGCGCGCCGCCCAGAACCACCTGAAAAGCCGCGCGGAAAAACGGCGTGTCCATGTATTTGTTCTGAATCCACGCAATCGCCCACAGTTCGAAAAACACCACGACAAAAGCGGTGATCGTCGCCGTCCAGAAATCGGGGATCAGATAGGGCAACGCATGGCCCAGCCCGCCCAACGCGGTCATCACCCCCGAGGCAATCCCGCGTTTAAGCGGCGATCCGCGCCCCGACAATTCCCCATCATCCGAGGCCGCCTCGGTGAAACCCATCGAAATTCCCGCCCCGATCGACGCCGCAAGCCCCACCAGGAATGTCTCCCATGTGTTTTGCGTGGCAAAGGCGGCGGCAAAGATCGGCGCCAGGGTCGAAACCGAGCCATCCATCAACCCCGCCAGCCCCGGCTGCACCCATGTCAGCACGAATTGCCGATGGGCCGAGCGGTCCTCGGCGCTGCGGGCGTCATCGTTCAGATGCTCGGCCTGCAACTTTTCTGCGGTGTATTGATGCCCAGCCTCGGCCGCAGCCAGATCGCCCAGCAATTTGCGGGTATCGGCGTCCGTCGTGCGCTGCGCGGCGGTCAGATAGAACCGTTCGGCATCCTGCTCCATCCTTTCGGCCTCTTCGCGGATGCGTTCCAGGCCCAGATTCTCGACCAGCCAGACCGGGCGGCGTGCATAATAGCCCGCCACATGTTCACGCCGGATCAGTGGGATACCCTTGCCAAAGCGGCGATCATGCAGATCGATCAGACGCTGGCGATGCTCGTCCTCTTCGGCGGCCATGCCCTCGAATACCTTGGCCGTATCCGGGTATTCGGCCTGCAACATCCGCGCATAACTGCGGTAGATGCGCGCGTCGTCCTCCTCTGAGGAAATGGCCAGCGCCAGGACTTCTTGCTCGGACAGGTCCCGGAATTTACGGCGGTGGGTCAGAAAACGCATGGCGGCCTCTTGTTTAGAATGATTCTAATATATACGCTGCTTTCCGCCACGCAACCCCGCCGGATGACTTGATGAAACTAAACTGGTCGGTTTATAATTTGGCACAATCTTTGGGCAATACAGCATGAACACAGCCACCAAACCCATCATTCGGACGGGCCGGAAATTCGAACAGGTCCTGCTGGGGGCCCGTGAAATTTTCATGCGCGATGGGTTCGAAGGCGCCAGCGTGGACGATATTGCCAAGGCCGCAGGCGTGTCCAAGGCGACGCTTTATAGCTATTTCCCCGATAAGCGCCTGCTTTTCGTCGAGGTTGCCAGCAACGAGTGCAACCGCCAGGCCGAGGCCTCGATTCAGCTGATTGACCAGACCGCCCCCGCGCGCGAAGTCCTGACCCAGGCCGCGCAGCAGATGGTGGGCATCCTGATCAGCCGCTTCTCGCAGCAGATGTTCCGGGTTTGCGTGGCGGAATCCTTTCGCTTTCCCGAGATCGGGCAGAAGTTCTATCAATCCGGGCCGCTGAACGCACGCCAGCACATGACCGAATACCTGCAAGAGGCCGTTGAACGCGGAGAGCTGCGGATCGCGGATATTACCCTGGCCGCCGATCAATTCCTGGAGCTGTGCAAAACCGACATTTTCCCGCGCGCGGTATTTGGGATTTCCACCAGCTTCTCAGAAACGGAAATCGACCGCATCGTCACCGGCGCGGTCGATATGTTCCTGGCACGATACGGTGCCGTATAGACGCTAAGGTCAGTATTCCACGACGGCCCGGATGGACTTGCCTTCATGCATCAGATCAAAGCCTTCGTTGATCTGCTCCAGCGTCAGTTTGTGGGTAATCATCGGGTCGATTTCGATTTTACCGTCCATGTACCAGCCCACGAACTTGGGCACGTCCGTCCGGCCCTTGGCCCCGCCGAATGCCGTGCCTTTCCAGACGCGGCCAGTGACCAGCTGGAACGGACGGGTCGAAATCTCAGCGCCTGCGGGGGCGACGCCGATAATCACCGACACCCCCCAGCCCCGATGCGAGCATTCCAGCGCATCGCGCATCACCTGCACGTTGCCCGTGGCGTCAAACGAGTAATCCACGCCGCCGAACTGGTCCTTCTCGGTTTTGGTCAGCTCGACGATCGCCTCGACGGTGGATTGGCCGTCCAGCTTGGACGGGTTCACGAAATGAGTCATCCCGAATTTCTTGGCCATCTCGGCCTTATCGTCGTTCAGATCCACACCGATGATCATGTCCGCGCCGGCCATCCGCAGCCCCTGAATCACGTTCAGACCGATGCCGCCCAGCCCGAAGACAGCCGCGGACGAGCCGATCTCTACACCCGCCGTATTGATCACCGCGCCGATGCCCGTGGTCACGCCGCAACCGATGTAGCAGATCTTATCAAAGGGCGCGTCCTCACGTACCTTGGCCAGCGCAATTTCCGGCATCACGGTGTGATTGGCAAATGTCGAACAGCCCATGTAGTGATAGATCGGCGTGCCATCCAACATCGAAAACCGCGTGGTCCCGTCGGGCATCAGGCCCTGACCCTGAGTGCCCCGGATCGCGGTGCACAGGTTGGTCTTGCCCGACAGGCAGGCATGGCATTCCCGGCATTCGGGCGTATAGAGCGGGATTACGTGATCGCCCGGTTTCAGCGTGGTAACGCCTTCGCCGACCTCCAGCACGATGCCCGCGCCTTCGTGCCCCAGAATCGAGGGGAACAGCCCCTCGGGATCCGCCCCCGAGCGGGTGAACTCATCCGTGTGGCACAGGCCGGTGGCCTTGATTTCCACCAGAACCTCGCCCGCCTTGGGGCCCTCCAGGTTTACTTCCATAATTTCCAGAGGTTTGCCCGCCTCCAGCGCGACGGCTGCCTTGGTACGCATCTTCAATCTCTCCCAAAAATTCCCACCCCGTTCGCAGGGGATAATTTTCACTATAGGTAGAGGTTTTCCCGAGGCGCCAGAGCTAATTCACGACCAAAGGCGCGCCCCAAACGACGAGGCGCCAGAATCAAAGGGCGCGCAGACCGCCCACAACGAAATCGGTGGCCAGATCGGCATATGCGGCGCGGCTCAGGCCTTTGCCGGGGCGGTGCCACATGTAGAACCAGTTCAGGATAGCGAAAACCGTCATTGTCGCCGCGCGCAGACGGGCCGGATCATCCGCCAGCGTGGGCTGCACCTGCAAAACGGCAGTGCCCATGATGTCCACCAGCGCGCGCTGCGTGGCGATCAGCGGCGCTTTTTTATCGTCCGGCAGAATGTCCAGCGCGTCGATTTGCAGCTTATGTTCGGCATCCGCGTCCTCATAGGCGGTCAGAGTCGCAGCGATCAGTTTGCCCAGCCCCTCGCCTTCGGAGGCCTGCACCAGATCCAGTAGCTGCCCCAGGTGATCGTCCAGAATGTCGAACAGCAGATCCTCCTTTGAGGACCAGTAGTGATAGATCAGCGCCTTGGACACACCGCAGGATTTCGCCGCGCCCGTCATGCTGGCACGGTCGAACCCATGCGCGGCGAAATAGACGGCGGCCCCTTTGCGCAGGGCCGCTCGTTTTTCGTCGTGATCGCGTGCCAGTCCGCGGGCCATCAGCTCTCCTTGGGGCGATTGTCGATGATGCGCACTGCTTTACCCTCGGAACGCGCCACTTGGCCAGCCCCAGCCACCTGAACCTTGGCGCTGATACCGACATTCGACTTGATTTTACCCGACAAATCGCGCGCGGCGGCGTCCGGATTGCCGGCACCCTCGGCCAGTTCCACATGGACGGTCATCACGTCCATCCTGTCAGGACGGCTAAGCTCGATCTGGAAATGCGGAGCCAGGGCAGGCACGTCCATCAGCTGTTCCTCGATCTGAGTGGGGAAGACATTCACGCCGCGCAGGATGATCATGTCATCGCTGCGGCCTGTGATCTTCTCCATCCGCCGCATGGACCGCGCAGTGCCCGGCAAAAGGCGCGTCAGGTCGCGGGTGCGATAGCGGATGATCGGGAAACCCTCTTTGGTAAGCGAGGTAAAGACCAGCTCGCCCAGCTCGCCATCGGGCAGCACTTCGCCGGTGTTGGGGTCGATGATCTCGGGGTAGAAATGATCCTCCCAGATGTGCAGGCCGTCCTTGGTTTCCACGCATTCATTGGCCACGCCGGGGCCGATCACCTCGGACAGGCCGTAGATGTCCACCGCGTGCATGTCAAAGGCGTCCTCGATCTCCTTGCGCATGGCGTTGGTCCAGGGCTCGGCACCGAAAATCCCCACCTTCAGCGGGCTTTCGCGCGGGTCCAGACCCTGCTGCGCATATTCATCCAGAATGGACAGCGCATAAGAGGGCGTCACCGTGATCCCGTCGGCGCGGAAATCCTCGATCAGGCGGACCTGGCGCTGGGTCATGCCACCGGACACGGGCACAACGGTCAGGCCCGCGCGCTCGGCCCCGCCATGCACGCCCAAACCGCCGGTGAACAACCCATAACCATAGGCATTGTGCAGCACATCCCCCGGCCGCAACCCCGAGGCCCGCATACACCGCGCCACCACATTGGCCCACATGGACAGATCGTTCCGGGTATAGCCCACAACCGTCGGCTGCCCCGTCGTCCCCGAGGACGCATGTACCCGCGCGATCTGCTCGCGTGGGACGGCAAACAGGCCGAAGGGGTAATTGTCACGTAGATCCTGCTTTACCGTGAATGGAAATCTGGCCAGATCCGCCAGGGATTTCAGATCCTCCGGATGCACCCCGGCCTTATCGAAACTGTCCCGATAGAAGGGGACGTTTTCATAGGCATGTTTCAGCGACCATTTCATCCGCTGCAATTGCAGCGCGGCAATCTCATCGCGCGAGGCAGTTTCGATCGCTTCCAGATCGCCGGGTTTTGGCGATAGATCTTTCATAGCACGTTCCTCCACTAAACGGTGCCGTATGGTTTTTGGGCTCAGACAGATTCCAGCATCAAGGCGATACCCTGACCGACGCCGATACACATGGTGCAGATCGCCCGTTTGGCGCCCGCATCCACCATGTTGATCGAGGCCGTCAGCGCCAGCCGCGCGCCCGACATGCCCAGCGGGTGCCCCAGGGCAATCGCGCCACCGTTCGGGTTCACATGGTCCGCGTCATCGGGCAGGCCCAGCTGCCGCATGGTGGCCAGCCCCTGCGCGGCGAAGGCCTCGTTCAGTTCGATGAAATCCACATCACTGATTTTCAGCCCGTGCCGGTCCAGCAAAGCCTGCGTCGCCGGGGCCGGGCCGATCCCCATGATCCGCGGGGGCACCCCCACCGTCGCCATGGACGCAATCCGCGCCCTGGGGGTCAGCCCGTATTTTTCCACCGCAGCGCCGCTGGCCACGATCAGCGCCGCCGCGCCGTCATTCACGCCGCTGGCGTTCCCTGCCGTCACACTGCCGCCCTCGCGGAAGGGGGTGGGCAGTTTCGCCAGCTTCTCCAGCGAGGTCATCCGCGGGTGCTCATCCGTATCGAACACGATGTCATCGCCGCGCCGCTGCGGGATCGTCACCGGCGTGATCTCGCGCGCCAGCCGCCCCGAGGCAATCGCCGCCGCCGCCCGTTCCTGTGAACGCAGGGCGAACGCATCCTGATCCTCGCGCGAGATATTGAAATCAGCGGCCACGTTTTCCGCCGTTTCGGGCATGGAATCCGTCCCGAATTGCTTGTGCATCTGCTTATTTACAAAGCGCCAGCCGATGGTGGTGTCGTAAATCTCGGCCTTGCGGGAAAAGGCGCTGGTGGCCTTGCCCTGAACGAAAGGCGCGCGCGACATGGATTCCACACCGCCGGCAATGATCACCTCGGCCTCGCCGCATTTCACGGCGCGCGCGGCGGTGCCGATCGCATCCAGACCCGAGCCGCAAAGACGGTTCATCGTGGTGCCCGGCACGCTCTCTCCCAGGCCCGCCAGCAGGGCAGACATGCGAGCGACATTGCGGTTATCCTCGCCCGCGCCATTGGCGTTCCCCATGATCACCTCGTCCACCTGCAACCCGTCAAAAGGTGCGGTCACCTCGCGGATCACATGCGCCAGCATGTCGTCTGGCCGGACCGAGCTAAGCGCCCCCCCATAGCGGCCAATTGCGGTCCGCGTTCCCTCGCACAGAAATGCGTCTCTCATTCTTCGCTCTCCTCGAAATGCTGGCCCTTGATCTGCCGCGACAGGCCCCGGAACAAAGCAACCTTGCGGCCGTCCTCTCCGGTGACGGTGACGTCATATACGCCTGATCGGCCGGTCAGAGCCGCCTCTTGGGCATGGGCTGTCAAGATCTCATCCGGCTGGCCGGGCGACAGGAACGTGATCGAGTTTTCCTGCGCCACCACCAACCGATTGTAACTGTTGCACGCAAAGGCAAAGGCCGAATCCGCCAGGGTAAAGATGTATCCGCCATGGCAGATGCGGTGCCCGTTCAGGAAATCCTCGCGTACCGGCATCGACAGCACGGCACGGCCTGGCCCGATCTCTTGCAGGGTCATCCCCGCGGCCTGGCTGGCCACATCCCTGACCCACATCGCTGCTGCACTGCGCTCGGCGCGCTCTTGCGGTGTCATTTCGGTATTTCCTCCCCGTCGCGATTCAAAGCTTGCACAAAACCGACCAGTCGGTCAATAGTATTGCAATAGGAATTATAATGCCACATACTGCGGACAACCGTTCGAGGAGACCCCAATGCTGAAACCCGAAAGCTATATCGCAGGAAACTGGATCGCGCCCGGCGCTGCGGCCAGCCCCATCATCGGCCCTGTCACGGCCAGCGAAATTGCCCTGGCGGGCGGATCTGCGATGGATACGGACGCAATGCTACAGTATGCGCGCAACGTGGGCGGGCCAGCCCTGCGCGCCCTAACCTTCCATGATCGCGCCAGAATTCTAAAGAAACTGGCCCTATACATCGGCCAGCGCAAAGAAGAGCTATACGCGATCAACGGCCTGACCGGCGCCACCCGGCGCGATGGCGGCGTGGATATCGAAGGTGGGATTGGGACGCTATTCGTCTATGCTTCGAAGGGCCGCCGCGAACTGCCGGATGCGCAGGTCTATGCCGATGGCGAGGTCGAGCAGCTGGGCCGCACCGGTGCCTTCATTGGGCAACATATTGCAACACCTCTGCAAGGTGTCGCTGTCCATATCAACGCGTTCAACTTCCCCGTCTGGGGCATGCTGGAAAAGCTGGCCCCCACCTTACTGGCTGGCGTGCCTGCGATCGTGAAACCGGCGACGCAGACCTGTTACCTGACCGAAGCCTGTTTCCGCATGATCATCGAATCGGGCCTGCTGCCCGAGGGTGCCGTGCAGTTGATCATCGGCCGCACCGGCGATCTGCTGGACAAGATGGGCCCGCAGGATGTGGTCAGCTTCACCGGCTCGGCCGACACCGCGCAGATGCTGCGCACGACGCCTGCGCTGATCCAGAACTCGACCCGTTTCCTAGCGGAACAAGACAGCCTGAACGCCTCGATCCTGGGCGTGGATGCCGATACGGACAGCCCCGAATTCGCGCTGTTCATCAAAGAAGCCGTGACCGAGATCACCACCAAGGCCGGACAGAAATGTACCGCCATGCGCCGCCTGCTGGTGCCCGATCACATGGCCGATACGGTGGCCCAGGCCCTGTCGGCAAAACTGGCCACGATCACCGTCGGCCACCCAGATTCCGAAGGCGTACGCATGGGGGCCTTGGCATCGATGGCGCAGAAATCGGACGTGCTGGCCAAGGCCGCGCAGATCGGCACCGAGGCGCGTCAGATCTGCGGCGCTCTGGACGGGTTCCAGCCCGTGGACGCGGATGCCCAGGCCGCCTTTATCCCGCCGACCCTGTTCCAATGCGACGATCCGGACGGCGCGGAAATCATCCACTCGGTCGAGGCATTCGGCCCCGTATCGACCATCCTGCCCTATCGCGACACGGCCCATGCGGCGGCGCTGGCGAACCGCGGCGAGGGCTCTCTGGTGGCCTCGGTCTTTACCCATGATCCGGCGATTGCGCGCGACATCACCCTGACCAGCGCGGCCTGGCATGGACGGCTGTACATCAACAACCGCGACACCGGACGCGAGGCGACGGGCCACGGCGCGCCCATGCCGCATATGGTCCACGGTGGCCCCGGCCGCGCCGGCGGCGGCGAGGAACTGGGCGGCATTCGCGGCGTGAAACACTACCTACAGCGCACCGCGATCCAGGGCACGCCCGAGATCATCAGCGCCATCACCGGCACCTGGATCAAGGGCGCTCCGCAGTCAGAAAACCCGACCCATCCGTTCCAGCGGACGTTCAACGAAATCCAGATCGGCGAGACGATTCACACGGGCTCGCGCACGATTTCGATGGAGGATATCGAGCATTTCGCCCATTTCACCGGCGACACGTTCTATGCCCACATGGACGAGAACGCGGCGCAGCGAAACCCGTTCTTCCCTGGCCGGGTGGCGCATGGGTACCTGCTGTTGTCCTTTGCTGCGGGCCTGTTCGTGGAACCGAACGAAGGCCCGGTTCTGGCCAATACGGGGCTGAACGGTCTGTCCTTCCAGAAACCCGTCAGTGCTGGTGACAGCATCAAGGTTGCCCTGACCTGCAAGCGCAAAACCAAGCGCACGAATGACTATGGCGAGGTTGCCTGGAACGCGACCCTGACCAACCAGGACAACGAGCAGGTCGCCGAATACGAACTGCTGACCATGGTCGCCTACCAGCGCTGATCCCACGGGGGGCGGCCCGGCGCTGCCCCCACTTCCCCTCAGACATAACCGGGTGTATCAATGGGTTATGGATCCGCTTTCCCCTCTGATTTCCGCCCTGCATGACGAAGGCCGCCTGCGCGTGTGGTCTTTGGTCATTACTGTATTCGGCGACAGTGTGCAGCTGCGCGGCGGCCGGATTGCCAACCTGCGTCTGCAAAAACTGTTGGGCCGGATCGGGATCGAGCCAGGGACGATCCGTACCGCGCTGTCTCGGCTGGGGCGTGATGGCTGGGTGACGTCCGAACGCGAAGGGCGCAACAGTTATTACCGGCTTACCGCCGAGGGCCTGGCGCAATTTGCCGATGCCACCAGCCGGATTTACGCGCCCCCACGCACGTCCCCGGTGACGGAATGGGTGCTGGCCATCGGGCCGGATCAGCCCGGAGTTCCAGTCGCCCCCGGCGTTGTGCTGCGCCCTGCGGATCAGGCCGCCCCCACCCCCGAGTGCGCCGTTTCCGGGGATTTGTCCGCCCTGTCGAAAGCGATGCGCGCGACCCTGCTGACCAAAGCACATCAGGAAGCTTTGACAGCCCTGTTTGCCGATCTGGATGCGCTGGCCGGGTGCAGCCTGACCCCGCTTGAGGCCGCGGCCGCACGCACCCTGCTAATCCATCGCTGGCGCCGGATCGTGCTGCGCCACCCCGAACCGCCCATTGACCTGCTGCCAGAGCGTTTCAGAGCGCGCGATCCGCGTGCTCAGGTGGCTGCGGCCTATGGCGCCCTGACGCAAAGCGCCGAGATTTGGTTTGATACTGCGCTGCAAGATGTCTCGGCCATGCCCTCTGCGCACCCGGATTTCGGCAAAAGATTCCGGCAGGCTTGATTTAACCTCCGATTGGCGCAACTCTGGGCTTATGAACATGCAAGGCCCCACCCCATTTCCCCGTCCCGACGTCCCTTCTCAGGTGGCTTTTGACCGCAAAGAGATGGGCGTGATCATGGGCCTGTATGGCCGCATGGTGGCCGCTGGAGAATGGCGCGATTACGGGATTTCCTGCCTGCGGGAAATCGCGGTGTTTTCAGTGTTCCGCCGCACCGCTGAAACTCCTCTCTATCGGATCGAAAAACACCCCAAGCTGCGCAACAAACAGGGCATGTATGTCATATTCGGCATGGACGGGCAGATTCTGAAGCGCGGGCATGACCTGAAAACCGTGCTGCGCGTGCTAGAGCGTAAGCTGATCCGCTCGGTCGATTAGACCATCTGCCAGCGCCCAAAGCGTTTACCCACCAGCGCGCCGGCGCAATCTGGGCAGGCGCCGGCGCGAGGTCACAGGCCCATCGCCCTGCGCCGCGATCCGGGCGATGGCGGTCTCCATGTCCTCGTATGCCACGGCCATGTGATGCGCGTTGGCATGAAGCAACCGGCCCTTTCCGGCCACCAGCGCGACATGCCCTTTCCAGAACAACAGATCGCCCCGGCGCAGCTTTGCGGTCTCGCTTAGGGCGCGACCTGTCTGCGCCTCTTGCATGTCGCTGTCGCCCAGGCAGGGTACGCCCACACCGACGCAGGCCGCCTGCACCAGCCCCGAACAATCTATGCCCCAGATCGAGTTCCCGCCCCACAGATAGGGCACCCCCAGATACCGCTCGGCCACTTCGACAGGATCCGACGCCAGCCGGTCCAGAGGTGCCAGATGCGGACGTGGAATATAGCCCAGCGGCGTTTCAAAAAACCGCTCGGTCTCGCCGATGACCCGGAATTGCGAGCCCATCGACAGGTTCATCCGCTCATGGCTTTTGAAATCCGGCTCGGTGTACAGATGCGAGGCCCGCGCGATCACCCAATGGGTGGCGGGGCGGCGCTCTTCCAGCTGATCGAAACGCAGATAGCCGACATAGCCGTCCTTCTCGGCCTGTACAAAGGCCCAGCCAGCGCGCTCTTCGAACATCTGAACCCGCTCGCCCAGCAGCAATTGCCGCTCGCGCCGCCCATGCGGGGCGGACAGCAGATCGGCCAGGGGAACGGCGACCATTTTCTCGGTGCCGGCCACATAGCTGGCCGCCTCAACCTGCCCCCGCAAATGCTGCGCAGCGACACGTTTGTTGGCCGGGGTCAGACGACGATCCATGGCTACAGTCCCAGAACGTCCGGCAGGGCCTCAAGCAGGGCGCGCGCGCCCATCCCGACGCCACCCTTGGGCCGCGCGGGCAGAGCCTTGGGGGACCAGCCGTAAATATCGAAATGCGTGTAGCGGCAGCCCGTTCCGGCAAACCGGCGCAAAAACAGGGCCGCCGTGATCGCCCCACCGAAACCACCCTTGGGGGCGTTGTCCAGATCGGCGATACCGGGTTCCAGATCGGCTTCATACGGATCCCAGAAGGGCAAGCGCCAGACCGGATCGGCCACGCGCCCCGCCGCATTCGTCAACGCCTGGGCCAAGGGATCGTCATCGGTGAAAAACGGCGACAGATCGGGGCCCACGGCCACCCGCGCCGCGCCCGTCAGCGTCGCCATCGAGAGCATCAGATCGGGGTTTGACTCGGCCCCCAAAGCCAGCGCGTCGGCCAGAACCAGCCGCCCCTCGGCATCGGTGTTGTTGATCTCAACCGTCAGCCCCTTGCGGCTGGTCAGGATGTCCCCCGGACGGAACGCATTGCCCGAAACGCTGTTTTCCACGGCAGGCACCAGAACCCGCAGGCGCAGGCTCAGCCCCAGCCCCATGATCATATGCGCCAGCCCCAGAACCGTCGCGGCGCCGCCCATATCCTTCTTCATCAGGCCCATCGAGGCCCCCGGTTTCAGGTTCAGCCCACCCGTATCGAAACAAACCCCCTTGCCCACCAGCACCAGCAACGGCCCGTGATCACCCCATTGCAGATCAATCAGACGGGGTGCCTGCCCGGACGCGCGCCCGACCGCGTGGATCATCGGGAAATTCTGTTCCAGAAGCGCATCGCCAAGCGTAACCGTAATCTGCGCGCCATGCTGCGCGGCCAGCCCGCGCGCGGCTTGCTCTAATGCGTCGGGGCCCATGTCGCTGGCCGGGGTGTTGATCAGATCGCGGGTCAGAAACTCGCCCGCGGCGATAGTTTCCAGACGGGGCCCATCCACCCCTTCGGGCGCGATCAGCCGTGCCCCGCCCCCCGATTGAGCGCGATACCGATCGAAGGCATAACCGGACAGCAGCCAGCCCAACGCCTCTTCTTCCAGCTTATCGCCCGGCACGCCGCTGGCAATGCGATACGTCCCTGCGGGCAGGCTTGTCGCCGCCGAGGCCAGATGGAACCGCCCGCGCGCCCGCTGATCCGCCGTGCCATACCCGGCCAGAACCGCCTGAATGCCCCCCGTCTGAGACGGAATCAGTAATGTTTTACCCAGCCCCGCCTGAAACCCCGAGGCCTTCAGCCAGTTCCGAACCTGATCGGATTGCCCCTGCGCCCAGGCGTCAACAGCGCCGGTTTCCAAAACATGAACAGGAATAGCATCGGCTGTCGCCGTGGCAAAAGTAGCAGTCATCTGGGCCCCATTTGTTAATCGCGCCCAGCCTACGCCGATTGTCGGCACCTGCAAGGGGGGCTAGATGGATAGCCCCTGCATATCCCATACCGCTGTCAAAGATTGCTCTCCGATACGCATCAATCGGGCGATTGTGGCGGCCAGCGCCACCGGATCCCCCTGATCAATACACTCGACAACATCCCCGGCAACCGTCGCCAACGCCCACATCCCCACCTGATCCGCAATGCCAATCAATGAACGGACGGTTTTGCGCAGGTCCAGAAACTGTGCGGTCGAGTATTGTCGCTCGGCTTCGGTCAGGCGTTGGGTCAGCTCGTCCATAGCGCGGCAAATCACATCGCCTGCGCCGGCCTCGCCCAGTTCATAGAAAAGATCCCCTAATCTGCCGGCATCCAGTCTAACGGATTCTTCCGGTTTCAGTGTCGTTATGTAGTTCACAGTCTCACCCCATAGTGCGCCCCCACAGGCCCGGATCGAGCTTGCCGTCAAAGTGGTTCCCAAAAGGTTGAGACCGACAATTGTTTTCCCTCGAAAACCGTTTAAATGCAGGGTAATTTCCCCGATCAGAACGACAAGAAACGCAAGGATGACGACATGGACAACGCTAAGCCCCTGCCCGCCTATCTGGTGCAACGGTATCAAGGATGGAAGGCAACGACCTACACGGAAAACCAGAATTGGTATCGTCGCTTAGCAGACGAGGGCCAACGCCCCCGCGCCATGGTGATTTCCTGCTGCGATTCGCGCGTGCATGTGACCGCGATTTTCGGGGCTGATCAGGGCGAATTCTTCATCCACCGCAACATCGCCAGCCTGGTCCCCCCGTTCGAGCCCGATGGCGGCCAGCACGGCACCTCGGCCGCGATTGAATACGCGGTGACGGTGCTGAAGGTGTCGCATGTGGTGGTGATGACCCATTCGCAATGCGGCGGTGTGGCCGGCTGCCATGACATGTGCATGGGCAACGCCCCCGCGCTGGAGGAAAAAACCTCGTTCGTGGGCCGCTGGATCGACATCCTGCGCCCCGGATTTGAAAAGGTGAAGGATGTCGAGGGCGACGACGCGCGCAAGACGGCCCTGGAAAAACAGGCGGCGCTGACCTCGATCGAGAACCTGATGACCTTTCCCTTCGTGCAGGATGCGGTGCAAAGCGGCCAGCTGGCGCTGCACGCGGTGTGGCACAACATCGGCGAAGGCACCGTGGAACAGTATATCGCCGAGGAAGGCCGTTTCGCGCAGGTCTAATCTCTGCATTGGACAAACAAAAAGGGCGCCCCGCCGGGCGCCCTTCGTCATTTCTGGGGGCAAGATCAGCCCTTTTTCAAAACCTCACGGCCCAGCAGCTCGGCGATCTGAACGGCGTTCAGCGCGGCACCCTTGCGCAGGTTATCCGACACGCACCACATGTTCAGACCGTTATCAATGGTGCTGTCCTGACGGATGCGGCTGATGAAGGTCGCGTAATCGCCCACGCATTCGACGGGGGTGACGTAGCCACCGTTTTCGCGCTTGTCGATCACCATGATGCCGGGGGCCTCGCGCAGGATGTCACGGGCTTCGTCTTCGTCCAGGAAATCCTCGGTTTCGATATTGATCGATTCCGAATGGCCCACGAACACAGGCACACGCACGCAGGTGGCCGTGACCTTGATCGAAGGGTCCACGATCTTCTTGGTCTCGGCGACCATTTTCCACTCTTCCTTGGTGGAGCCGTCTTCCATGAAGACGTCGATATGCGGGATCACGTTAAAGGCGATCTGCTTGGGATAGACCTTGGGGGCCACCTCTTGGCCGGGGACATACATGCCCTTGGTCTGATCCCACAGCTCGTCAATCGCGTCCTTGCCCGAACCCGAAACCGACTGATAGGTGCTGACGACGACACGCTTGATTTTCGCGCGGTCATGCAGGGGCTTGAGCGCCACAACCATCTGCGCGGTCGAGCAGTTGGGGTTCGCGATGATGTTCTTTTTCGAATAGCCGTGCACGGCCTGCGGGTTTACCTCGGGGACGATCAGCGGGATGTCCGGATCGTAGCGATAGAGCGAACTGTTATCGATCACCACACAGCCCGCCGCGGCGGCCTTGGGCGCGTATTCCTTCGTCGCGGCCGAACCCACGGCGAACAGCGCCATGTCCCAGCCAGTGAAATCAAAGGTGTCCAGATCCTCGGTGGTCAGGGTCTTGTCGCCAAAGCTGACCTCGGTGCCCAGCGATTTACGGCTGGCCAGCACGGCAATCTTCTCCACCGGGAACTGACGTTCCGCCAGGATGTTCAGCATTTCACGGCCCACGTTCCCCGTGGCGCCGACGACGACGACATTATAGCCCATTTCGAGCAACTCCTTTGTTTAGGACGAGGCTCCATACCGCAGGGGAACGCAGGATAAAAGAGGTTTTGCTAGTCCACGCGGTCTCGGGAAAAGAGGTATAGCGCCAGCCCCACAGCCATCGCGGCAAGAAACAGCACAAAGAGCGCCTCATACGGGGCCTGAGGCGCGCCGCCCTTTGCGCTGACCGCGCGATGCAGCTGCCCCGTGGCCACCTGAAACACGCCCACGCCCCCGATCGAAAACAGGTTCATCAGCGTCACCCCGCGCCCCACCAGATGCGCCGGGAAAAAGCTGCGCCCATGGGCCATGATCATCGGATAGGCCGCGGCAAAGAACCCGACCATCGCAAACAGCGCCATCGCCATCCAGGGGCTGCCCACAGGCAGCAGCCACAGCGCCGCCAGGGCCCCCGCCCCCACCAGATTGCCGGTGAAAATCACCCATTTTCGGGTGCCCAGCAGGCGATCCAGCGGGCCATAGGCAAAGGTGCCCAGGATCATCGCCACCCCCATGATCAGCGTCGCATTCCCCACCCGAGCGGCATCGAAGGCGAAAACCTCGGTCAGGTAGGGGCCGATCCACAGCCCCCGCAGCCCAGCCGCCGGCGCGTATTGCACAAAGGCCAGCGGGAATATCAGCCACAGGGCGGGCATTTTCAGCAGGTCCAGAACGCTGCCCTTTTGCTGGTGATGCACGGTCTCGGGGTCTTTGACCGTCAGCCAGATACCAATCGCAACCGCCGCGCTGACCGCCGCCAGCCCGAACAGAGTCTCGCGCCAGCCAAAGGTCTCTGCCGCCATCGCCATGGGCAACGCGCCCAGCAGGTTCCCGGTGCTGCCCACCCCCAGCAGAACGGCCGCCAGGGTTGCAAACACCTTGGCCGGGTAATTGCGCGCGAAAATGTAATAGCTGGCCATCAGCACGGGCGAGCACCCCACACCGATCAGCGCCATCGCCCAGGAAATATGCTGCGGAGCCGTGGCCACGCCGAACAGGACCGCACCACCGGCGCCTCCGATCAGCAGCAGCGCCCCGGCCGTACGCCGTGGCCCGATCCGATCCAGCGCAGCGCCCACCGGAATCTGCATCGCGGCAAAGGCCAGGAACCATAGCCCCGAGGCATTCGCCAGATCCTGCGCCGTCGCGCCCACGTCCTGCTCCAGTACCGTCGTCAGCACCGCCAGAAACGAGCGATAAAACTGACTAAGAACATAGGCCGCGCAGAGCAGCACCAATCCGGCTCCCATGTTGATCCCTCCTCCCAAAGGTCGTGCAGATTGATCCGAAAACACAAAAGGGCGCAACCCGGAACTTGGTTGCGCCCTTAGGGTTTTGACTGGCGGCGCGCGCCTATTTCCCCGCGCGCAGACGCCCAACCACGCCTGTGGGGAAGAAATAGACGCTTAGGATAAACAGGATCCCCAGCCACAACAGCCAGCGATCGGCATCCAGCAGGTCCGGCAACAAAGGCACCCCCTCAACCGCGCCCGAGGCCGCGCCCATCAGCCCCTGAAGGTAATTTTGCGCAATCACCAGCAGAGCCGCCCCAATCACGGCCCCATACATGGTGCCCATTCCGCCGATCACCACCATCAGCAGGATGTCCACCATGATATCGAAGCTCAGCACCGTGTCGGGCCCCACATACCGCAGCCAGATCGCATAAAGCGCCCCCGCCAAAGCCGCCACCGCCGCCGAAATGCAGGTCGCCGCAGTGCGATAGTTCACCACCCGATAGCCGATGGATTCCGCGCGAAAGTCATTCTCGCGAATGGCCTGCAACACACGGCCAAACGGCGAATTGACGATCCGCAAGAGCAGCAGGAACAACAGGAACGAGCCGATGAAGACCACATAGTAATTCAGCAGCTTGCCGTTGGTTTTGACGCCCAGGATCTCTCCGCCGAAGGTTTCCTTGCCAAAACGGAAAGCCGGGGTCAGCTCGCGCGGGATCTTATAGTTCAGCCCGTCCTCGCCGCCCGTCAAACCGGACAGCTGGCTAACCAGAACCGCCACCGCACTGGCCACCGCCAGGGTGATCATCGCAAAGAAAATCGCACGCACCCGCAGGCTGAACAGCCCGATCAGAAAGGCCACGACTGCCGCCAGAATGGCCCCCGATCCCGCGCCGACAATCAGCGCGCCAAAGCCGCGATCCATATGCGTACAGGCCAGCGCCACGCCATAGGCCCCCATGCCAAAGAACATGGTGTGGGCAAAACTGACGATGCCCCCATAGCCCAGCATCAGATCGTAAGACGCCACCAGCAGGATAAACACGCAGATCCGCGCCGCCGTATCCACGGATCGCACACCAGGAAAAATGAAAGGCGCAAAGGCCAGCGCGAACAGGATCACACCCAAAATGACAGCCAGCACGGTGCTGCGGGGCATATCGCCCGAGAGAAGCTTCACAATCATCTTATTTCGCCTTCACAACCGGGATCATTCCCTGCGGGCGCCACATCAGAATGGCCACCATCAGGGCGATGTTCGAAATCAGCGCGGCCTTGGGTTCCAAAAACGCGATATAGTTTTGCAGCAGCCCCACCAGCAGGGCACCGATGAAACAACCCTCGACACTGCCCAGCCCGCCGATGATCACCACAATGAAAATCAGGATCATCATGTGCTGGCCCATATGCGCAGTGATCACCTCTTGGTAGAGCCCCCACATCACGCCGCCCAGCCCCGCCAGGGCCGAGCCCGCCACGAACACCCCCACAAACACCAGCCGCAGACGATAGCCCAGCGCCTGAACCATCTCTCCGTTTTCAACGCCTGCGCGGACGATCAGCCCGATCTTGGTCGAGCGCAGCACATAACGCATCCCCAAAAACAAAGCCAAACCAACCCCCACAGCCACCAGACGGTATTTCTCCAGCGCCGCCCCGGCAAAGGTGATCGCCCCCTGCAAGGCCTGCGGGCGCAAGATGTAAATCTCCTCAGGGCCCCAAAGCACCACGATCAACTGCTCTACCACGATCAGACCGCCCATCGTCACCAGGATCTGCTTCAGATGAAACCCATAGACCGGCTTCACGATCACCCGCTCGAACGCCCAGCCCAGAACACCCGTCGCCAGCGCCGCCGCGATGATCGCCAGCAGAACGGCCAGCAGATTCAGCATCAGACTGGGGGCCTCGGTCATGCCCGCCAGAACCAGCAACACACTGACCCCCACAAACGCCCCGACCGAAATAAACACCCCATGGCCAAAATTGATCACATCCATCAGACCAAAAACCAAGGTCATCCCACTGGCCATGATGAAAATCATCATCCCCATCGCCAGCCCGCTCACCGTCAGCGTCAACCAGCTCGAACTCGAAGGGATCAGCACCAGCCCCACCAGCATAATCATCGGCACCAACAGAACAGGCAGCCAGGGCCCGATCCGATCGGCCACACTCATCTTCGCCATTGTCGGCGCATGTTTCGGAGCCGCACTCATACGCCACCCCCCTTCTTTTTGACGAAAATACTCCCGCCGGAGGCGCAGAAAACGTCACCTTTTCCACCCACGCCCCCGTGACGACCGTTTCCCAATGCCCCTGACACCCGACGCGCACTCATTGGTGTGCCTCCATGCTCAGCCCCATCAGGCGTTCCTGCAATTCGGCGCTGCCGGCCAGTTCGGCCATCGCGCCGGTCCAGACGACACGCCCATCATCCATCACCACGCAGCTGTCCCCCAGGGCCTTGGCCACGCTGAAATTCTGTTCCACCAGCAGGATCGAGGCCCCCTGCTCTTTCAACTCACGCAGCGCCCGCGCCATGGTCGAGATAATCGCCGGCGCCAGCCCCTTTGTGGGTTCGTCGATCAGATACAGGCTGCGCTCCTCAATCATCGAGCGGGCAATGGACAGCATCTGTTTCTGCCCGCCAGACAGGTTTCCCGCGTGCCCCTTCCAGAAAGTTTTCAGCGGCGGAAAGACGGTGAAAATCCACTCCAGCCGCGCGTTGTCAATCGGCCCCGAGGCCGCCGCCAGGATCATGTTCTCCTCGACCGTCAGATCGCTGAAGATCCCCATGTTTTCGGGCACATAGCCCACACCCATCCGCGCAATCTGCGGCGTCGGCCGGGCGGCAATGTCCTGCCCGTCCAGCAGCACTTTCCCGGCCTTGGCCCGCCAATGGCCCATAATGGTGCGCAAGGTCGTGGTCTTGCCCACCCCGTTGCGGCCCAGCAGCATGGTCACCCCGCCGCGCGGCACCTCCAGATCGACACCCTGCAAAATGTGATATTGCGCAATATCGGTATAGACGCCTTCCAGCTTCAGGATCGGGTCAGACATCTTCCAGCTCCTTGCCCATATAGGCCTCTTGGACGACATCGCTGGCCATCACTTCGACCGGATCGCCGTCAGCCGCCAGCGCACCGTTATGCAAAACGATGATACGATCCGCCAGCGTCCGGATCACATCCATCTTATGCTCGACCAGCAGGATGGTGCGGTCTTTCTCGGCCTTCAGCTCGGCGATCAGGTCCAGCACGACGGGGGCCTCATCAACGCTCATGCCGGCGGTGGGTTCGTCGAACATATAAACCAGCGGATCCAGGGCGATCAGCATCGCCACCTCCAGTTTGCGCTGGTTGCCGTGGCTCAGCGCTGAAACCGTCTGATCGCGCAGATCATAGAGCTTTACCTTCTCCAGTACCGCGATCGCCCGATCGGTGATTTCCGCGTGCCCATCCGCCATCGAGAAAAAGCTGAACCCCATCTTGGCCTTTGACTGGATCACCAGCCGGACGTTTTCCAATACGGACAGGTTCGGAAACAGGTTCGTCAGCTGAAACGCGCGCCCAATTCCCAAATCGCAGCGCTGCGAAACCGAGCCTTTGGTGATGTCGCGCCCGTTCAGCTCGACCCGCCCCTCCGAGGACGGAATCTGCCCCGAGATCAGATTGAAATACGTGGTTTTACCCGCCCCGTTGGGGCCGACAATGGCCGTCAGCTGGCCGGTTTTGAAGGCGCAGCTGACGTGATCCACGGCCACATGCCCGCCAAATCGGACCGTCAGGTCATGCGTTTGCAGAATTACCCTGCTCATCGTCTTATCCTGTCAGAGAAAGCCCCACTGTGGGGGAAATACAAACACCGGGGGCAGCGCACAGCCACCCCCGGCGCAAAGCCGTTCAGATTATTCGCCAGTCCGGACCGGGATCGGCAGGTCATCAATGGTCAGTTCGCGCACCAGTTCGGGGATCGCCCATTCGACGCCGTCCTCGACCTTGATCTTGAAGTGATACATGGATTGCATCGCCTGATGGTCCTCGGCGCGGAACTTCATCTTACCCTTGGGCGTGTCCCATTCCATGCCTTCCATGGCGGTGATCAGATCCTCGGTGTCGGTGCCTCCGGCCTTTTTGATCGCCTCAACCACGGCCAGACCGGCTGCCATACCACCCGCAGTAAAGAAATCGGGCGGCGTGCCGTAACGCTCTTGGTGGGTTTTCACCAGCCAGTCGTTGATCTCGTTTTTGGGGTTTTCGTAGAAATAATAGGTCGCGCCTTCCATTCCCGGAAACTGTTTATACGAGGCCAGAGCCGCCAGGATATTGCCCCCGGTTGCCATCTGGATGCCAAAACGGCCCGGATCCATCGCCTGGATCTTGCTCATGGGGTTGCCGCCGCCGGCCCAGATCACGAACAGTTTCTTGGTGCCTTCGACATCCTTCATCGCGTTGAAGATACGCTCGGCCGCAGCGGTGAAATCAGTGGTGTCGGTGGGCACGTATTCCTCGGCCACGATTTCGGTGCCGGTTCCGGCCAGGGCCTCTTTGAACGCAGCGATCCCGTCACGGCCAAAGGCATAATCCTGCGCCAGGGTTGCGATTTTCACGTCATCGCCCGCCAGCGCAATCGCATTCGCCACCGCATCTTGCGAACTGTTGCGCCCGGTGCGGAAAATATAGCGGTTCCAGTTCGCGCCGGTGATGCTGTCGGCCACGGCCGGCTCGACGATCAGGATCTTTTCATATTCCTCGGCCACCGGCAGCATCGCCAGCGCCACGCCCGAGCTGACCGGCCCCACGGCCAGATCAACCTCGTCATCGCCATAGGCCTCTTCCAGCAGGGCCTTGCCGTTGTCGGGCTTCAGCTGAGTGTCCTTTTCGATCACCACGATCTTTTCGCCGTCAATCTCCATCGTGCCGCCGGTCGCATATTCCAGCCCCAGCATCAGCCCGTCATGAGACTGTTTCGCATAGGCCTCGAACGGGCCGGTTTTGCCATAGACATGGGCAATCTTGATGTCCGCCATCGCGCCGGTTGCAGCCAGTGCCAGCGCCGAGACAAGCCCGGTCAGAACTGTACGTTTCACGGTGATCCTCCCTGATCAATATAGACGTGTTGTCTTGGGCTAATGCTAGAAACTGAGCGGGTTAACCGTCAATTCAGTATAAACCCGTATCCTTCTGAACGGGGTTTCCGGGCTTGACGCCAGAAATGTAATGTTATTACCTAATCATTCATAAAACCAAGTGCCGCAATGACCCGAAACCTGTCTACCCAGCTAAAGAAACGCAGACGCGCCGCCGGGAATCCGATGGCCGCCTTTGACAATCTACCCCCCGAGGCCCGCGCCTGGGCGGCCCAGGCAGTCCTGCCCTGGTCTGCGCAGTCCGTTCGCAAAATCTGGAGCCGCGCCCTACGGGAAACTGGGTGCAAAATCAGTGCCTTGAACCGTCTTGACGCGGCCGAGAGGGCGACCCTCTCCAAAGAGCCCGCCCCCAGCCTTTAGATACAGCGCCCGCCATCCACCTCCATCGCGGTGCCGGTGATCATGCTGGCCTCGTCCGAGCACAGAAAGCAGGCCGCATTTCCCAGATCCTCGGGGGTGGAAAACCGCCCGATCGGAATGGTGGACAGGAACTTGGCGCGCATCTCGGGCGTATCCTCGCCCATGAAACTGGACAAAAGCGGCGTTTCCCCCGCTACCGGACACAGGGCATTCACGCGGATGCCCTTGGGGGCCAGTTCCACCGCCATGGTTTTCGTCGCGGTGATCATCCATCCCTTCGAGGCATTGTACCAGTTCAGGTTCGGACGCGGGCTAAGCCCCGCTGTCGAGGCCACGTTCAAAATCGCCCCCGCTCTGGCCGCCACCATCATCGGATTGAACGCCCGCGCCATCAGGTAGACGCTTTTGCAGTTCACGTTGAAAACGCGGTCGAATTCCGCGTCCGTGACTGTCTCCATCGGTTTGGGCAGATGAGTCACCCCGGCGTTGTTGACGATGATCTCCACCCCGGCCCAGTCCAATTGCACCTTCTCCGCCATCGCCGCCACGCTGGCGGCATCCGAGACATCCACCTGCACCGCGATCCCACCGATATCCGCAGCCACCTGCGCCGCCAGATCTGCGTTCAGATCGGCCACCATCACCTGCGCGCCCTCGGCGGCGAATTTCCGTGCGATGCCAGCGCCGAACCCGCTGGCGCCCCCTGTCACGATGGCGCGCTTTCCTTCAAGTCTCATGCATCTCTCCCAGTTTTTCAGTCCAATTCTTCAGTAACTGCCGCGCCGCTTGCTGGCGCAACAGCTGGAATTCCGGCTCGGCTGTGTCCTGGCCGGCCTTGTATCGCTGATCCCCAAGGCGCGTGATCATGACACCGGGCGCACCGAATTGATCGGCCGTCACATCCACGATCCATCCCCCGCTTTGGACCCAGGCATGTCCGTGCCACACCCCGTCCAGCCGGTATCCCTGCGGCCCAAGCGCCGGACTGCCGATCACAAATTCGGCTGGGATTCCACGGCTGCGCAGCACATCCCGCACAAACAGGCTGGAGCGGCCACACGTCCCCTGGCTAAGCGTCCGTTTCTTCGGGCTGCCCGCACGCCGGTGCCATGCCGCCCAATGAGGCTCCAGAAAGGCGCGGGCCTGGCGCGCGGCCTCCAGCAGCCGGTGCGGCGCCGCGTCATCCATGCAAGGCCGCGACAGTTTTCAGCGTGGTGAATCCATACATCGCCTCAAACCCCTTTTCCCGGCCATGCCCGGATTTCCCCATCCCGCCAAAGGGCAGCTCGACCCCGCCACCAGCGCCGTAGTTGTTGATAAACACCTGTCCCGTACGGATGCGTTTGGCCATGCGCATCTGCCGCGCGCCATTCTGCGTCCAGACCGAGGCCACCAGCCCGTAATCCGTGCCGTTCGCGATGGCGATGGCCTCGTCCTCATCCTCGAACGGGATGACCACCTGCACCGGGCCGAAAATCTCGTCCCGCGCCAGCGCGTGATCGGGGGCCACACCGGCGAACAGCGTAGGCCGGAGGAAATTCCCCCCCTCGGGCGCGTCCTGCAAAACCCCCTGCGCCGCGGTTTCCAGATCGGCCCCTTTCGCCAGAAAACCGCTGACAATCCCACGCTGCTTGGCCGAGATCAGCGGCCCCACGTCCAGATCGGCCAACGCAGGCCCCACCTGCAAGGCGCTGTATCGCTCGGCCATCCGCGCCAACACCTGATCGTGCACCGAGCGATGCACCAAAATCCGGCTGGAGGCCGAGCACGTCTGCCCCGCATTCTGAATCCCCGCATTCACCAAAAACGGCAGGGCCGCGTCAATATCGGCATCGTCGAACACGATCTGAGGCGACTTGCCCCCCAGTTCCAGCGTCACCGGCACCACGTTCGGCGCGGCGGCCATCTGCACATTCACCCCCGTCGCGACCGAGCCAGTAAAACTGATATGGTCGATCCTGTCCGAAGCGCTAAGCGCGGCCCCTGCCTCGGATCCCAGCCCAGGCACGACATTCAGAACGCCATCGGGCAGGCCCGCCTCTTTCGCCATATCGGCAAAGGCCAAAGCGGTCAGGCAGGCGTCCTCGGCCGGTTTCAGAACGCAGGCATTGCCCGTCGCCAGAGCCGCGCCAACCGAGCGGCCGATGATCTGCATCGGGTAATTCCACGGCACGATATGGCCGGTCACACCATGCGGCTCGCGCAGCGTATAAACGGTATAGCCCTCCAGATAGGGAATCGTTTCCCCATGCAGTTTGTCCGCCGCACCGCCGTAGAATTCGCAGTAGCGCGCCAGGGCAATCGCGTCCGCCCGCGCCTGTTTCAGCGGCTTGCCTACATCCATTGCCTCGATCCGGGCCAGATCCTCGACTTGGGTCATCACAAGGTCGCGCAGCTTCAGCAGGATACGCCCCCGTACGGAGGCCGGAGTCCGCCCCCACTCCCCTTCAAATGCGGCGCGGGCGGCGTCAATCGCAGCGGCAATATCCTCGGCTCCACCGCGGGCTATCGCGCCGATCTCGGCCCCGGTGGAGGGATCCATCAGCGGCAACACCTGCCCCGAGGCCGGCCTTACCCATTTCCCATTGATCAGGCATTTCGTGGGGTCAAACCACAGGTTCAGCTCGGTCATCGTTCTCTCCGTTTGTCACGTCCTCCGGCAGAACCGGCGCGGCGGCAATCAATTGCTGGGTATAGTCATGCTGCGGGTCGTCAAAGACCTGCGCGGTGGCGCCTTGTTCCACGATCTCGCCCGCGCGCATCACCATCACCCGATCGGTGATCGAGCGCACAACGCGCAGGTCGTGGCTGATGAACAGATAGGCCAGCCGGTATTCCGTTTGCAGCGTCGCCAGAAGATCCAGAATCTGTGCGCGGATGCTGACGTCCAGCGCGCTGACGGCCTCGTCCAGAATTACGATTTCCGGCCGCAGAATAAGAGCGCGCGCAATGGCGATCCGCTGCCGCTGCCCCCCGCTGAATTCATGGATGTAGCGCTCCATCGCGTCGGCGCCAATGCCCACGTCCTCCAGCACTTTGGCGACCCGAGCGCGCCAGTCATCGGGACGTCTGTGCGCCAGATGAAAAGGCTCGGCCACCAGACGCGCAACTTTCCAACGGGGGTTGAAGCTGCTGTAGGGATCTTGAAAAACGACCTGTATACCGGATCTAAGAGAATTGGGAAAATCCCGTCCAACTCTTTGACCAAAAGCGATAATTTCTCCGCCCTGAGTCTCTTCCAGCCCCAGAATGGCACGGGTTAACGTGGATTTTCCGCAGCCGGATTCGCCCACCAAGCCCAGGCTTTCGCCCTGACGCAATTGGAAACTGACGCCTTTCACCGCGCGGAATGTCTGCGTGCCGCCCCACCAGCCCTGACGGTGAATCGTGTAGTCGCGCACGACATTGCGAACGTCCAGAAGAACCTCTGACGGCTCGTCTGTGGAACGGTCGGGCTGATGGGCCGAGGCCTCAAGAAGCGCCTTCGAATACGGGTGCCGCATGTTGCGCAACAGCCAGTCCGCCGCGCCAGATTCAACGACTTCACCTTGGCGCATGATCACGATCTCATCGGCCATATCCGCGACCACCGCCAGATCATGGCTGATCAGCAAAAGCCCCATGCCTTCCTCTTGTACCAGCTTGCGCAGCAGAGTCAGGATCTGCGCCTGCGTGGTTACGTCCAGCGCCGTTGTCGGCTCGTCCGCGATCAGCAGTTTGGGGCGCAGAGCGATGGCCATCGCGATCACCACACGCTGTCTTTGGCCGCCGGACAGCTCGTGTGGATAACGCCCCAGGGGGAACCTGTCTTGGGGAAGTTCGGCCCGTGTCAGCGCCTCGGCTGCGCGGGTCAGAGCCTCGGAGCGACTGACGTTCTCATGAATCAGAATGGTCTCGGCCACCTGATCGCCGATGGTCTTGATCGGGTTCAACGCGGTCATCGGTTCCTGAAAAACCATACCCACATCACGGCCACGCATCTGGCACAGGGATGGCTCGGGCATGTTCAGAACATCCTGCCCATTCAGAATGATCCGCCCAGAACATACGGAGCCGTGTGGAAGCAGTTGCAGCGCCGCAAAAGCAGTCATCGACTTGCCCGAGCCGCTTTCGCCAATCACGCCGACGATCTGGCCGGGCGCAACTGACAGCCCCACATTCTTCAGGATCGGAGCGCCATGAATGGACAGGTTCAGCCCTTCGATCTGCAACAGGCTCATGTCCGTGCTCTCCGCAGTTTGGGGTCAAACAGATCACGCAGCCCATCGCCCATCAGGTTCAGCCCCAACACCGTCAGCAAAATCGCCAATCCGGGGAACAGGGCCATATGCGGCGCGAATGAAATCATCGTCTGACTGTCCGCCAGCATCCGCCCCCAGGACGGCGTCGGCGGCTGCGCGCCCAGCCCCACATAGCTCAGCCCCGCCTCGGCCAGGATGCCCAGTGAGAACTGGATCGTCCCCTGCACGATCAGCAGGTTCAACACGTTGGGCAGGATATGCTCGACCGAGATCCGCGCCGCCGATTTCCCCGACACCCGCGCCGCCATCACATAGTCCCGCGTCCACAGGCTCAGCGCCCCCGAGCGCGTCAGCCGCGCGAAAACCGGGATGTTGAAAATGCCAATCGCGATGATCGCATTCAACGCCGAGGCCCCGAAAACGGCGGTGATCATGATGGCGATCAGCAGGCTGGGAAAGGCAAAAACCAGATCGTTGCCGCGCATGATCAGCTCGTCCATCAGCCCGCCCTTGCGCGCCGCCGCCGCCAGCCCCAACGGCACCCCGACCCCCATACCGATCCCCACCGCCACCAAGGCAACCGCGATCGAGGTCCGCGCCCCCACCATGATCATGCTCAGAATATCGCGGCCAAAATGATCCGTCCCCAAAGGATGCGCGGCACTGGGCGGCTTGATCTTGTTGGCGATGTCCAGCCCGGTCACGTCATAAGGCACCCAGGCGAAACTCAGCACCGCCGCCCCGGCAAAAATCAGCGTCAGAATCGTGCCGATCCACAGGTTCCGATTGCCCATCAGCGCCGCCCCCTCAGCCGAGGATCCACCAGCGCATAGGCCATATCCACCGCGAAATTCACCACGATCACGGCAAAGACAAGCAGCATCACCACCGATTCCACCACAATCAGATCCCGCGCGCTGATCGACTGGAACACCAGCCGCCCCAGCCCCGGCAGGAAAAACACGTTCTCGATAATAATCGCGCCAGCCAGCAGAAACGAAAACTGCAATCCGATAATCGTCAGCACCGGAATCAACGCATTGCGCAACGCGTGCCCCCATAATGCCTGCCGCTTGCTCAGCCCCTTGGCCCGCGCCGTGCGGATGAAATCCTCGCTCAGCGTATCCAGCAAAGACGACCGCATCACCCGCGCCAGAATACTGGCCTGAGGCAAAGCCAACGCCACCGCAGGCAGGGTCAGCGACTTCACCGCCGCAAAAAAGCCAGCCTCCCAGCCAAAAAACCCGCCGGCCGAAAACCACCGCAAATTGATCGCAAAAACCAGCACCATCAGCATCGCAAACCAGAAATTCGGGATCGCCACGCCCAGCTGCGTCACCCCCATCACCCCTACATCCACGGCCGATCCGCGTCTGCTCGCCGCCCAGATCCCGGCAGGAAAGGCAATTGCCGTGCTCAGCGTCAGCGCATAAATCGCCAGCGGCAGCGACACCCAAAGCCGCTCGCCAATCATCTCGGCCACCGGCGTGCGATACGTATAGGACACCCCGAAATCCCCGGTCAGCATCCCGCCCACCCAGGACACATACCGCTCCAGAACCGAGTCATCCAACCCCAGTTCCTCACGCAGCGCAGCCAGCGTATCCTCTTGCGCATTAATCCCCAGCATATAGGCCGCCGGATCCCCCGGCACGACCTCAAGCGCCAGGAAAATCACCACCGAGGCCACCGCCAGGCTCAGCCCCAAAGACACCATTCTTTTCAGAAAATAGCGCAGCATCTCGCCCGTCACCCACCTTACGAGGGCCCCGCACCCTTCTTCGTTTCTTTCTGACGGAAATACTCCCGCCGGAGGCGTCCGCACATCCCCTCATGCACGAACGCCCGCGCTCAGATCACTCGGCCCAGTAAACCCCGGTCATATCCGTCGCCTGGGTCGGCGCATCCTTCCACAGGCCCATCACCTTGGCATTCGCCACGGTCGGGAAGGCCAGCTGGAACAGATAGCCGTTCACATAATCACCGCTGATCTTCTCCTGCATCGCTGTCAGCAGCTCAGAGCGCCGCGCCGGGTCGCTCTCGGCGGCCAGCGCCGTATTCAAGGCCTGAAACACCGCGCTGTCATACTGGAAATAGTAATCAGGCCGCGCATAGATCCCGATGTCAAACGGTTCGGTGTGGCTGACAATGGTCAGCCCGTAATCCTTGCCGCGGAACACCTGCTCCAGCCATTGCGCCCATTCCAGATTGCTGATCTCGGTCTCGATCCCCACGGCGCGTAGCTGGGCCGCGATAATCTCGCCTCCGCGCCGCGCATAGGACGGCGGCGGCAGTTTCAGCGTGGTCTTGAACCCATCGGGGTATCCGGCCTCGGCCAGCAGTTTCCTGGCCATTTCCGGATCATAGGCACTGCCCCCCGTCAGATCGACGTAATCGGGGTTGTGCGGTGCAAAATGAGTGCCAATCGGCGTACCATAACCAAACATCGCGCCGTCGATGATCGCCTGCCGGTCGATCGCATGGGCCACAGCCGCGCGCACTTTCACATTATCCAGCGGAGGCATCTTGTTATTGGTGGACAGGATGGTTTCCCCTTCGGTCGAGCCAACCAGCACCTGGAACCGCGGGTCCGCCTCAAACTGAGGCAGGTTTTCCGGCGCGGGGAAGCCGACGAAAGCATTCACATCCTCGGCCATCACGGCAGCGAATGCGGCGGTCGGGTCGCTGATGAATTTGAAGCTCACCTTATCCAGCTTGGCCGGCGTGCCCCAATACGCGGTATTCTTCTCCAGGTCGATCTTATCGCCCTGCACCCAGTTAGAGAACTTGAACGCCCCCGTGCCCACCGGGGCGGTTTTGATGTTTTCAATCGATTCAGGCGCGACAATCACCGCGTCGCCCCAGGCCATGTTGAACAGGAAGGATCCGTTCGGCCCGTCCAGCGTGACCTTGACGGTCATCGGGTCCACCACGGTCACATCCGTGATCCCTGCAAACAGGGCCTTCTGCGCATTGGCGCTGTCCTCGGCGCGGGCGCGATCCAGGCTGAATTTCACGTCCTCAGCGTCCATCGCGCTGCCATCATGGAAGGTCACGCCCTCATTCAGATGAAAGGTATACTCGGTCCCGTCCTCGGAAATCTCCCAGCTTTTGGCCAGGCCGGGGTTCACAGACCCATCCGCGCCAAACCGGGTCAGCCCCTCGAAGACGTTGGAATACAGCACCGAGTCAATCGCCCCGGCAGCGGCCGAGGTCGGGTCCAGATGCGGCGGCTCCAGCTGCATCGCCACGACAATATCGGTTTTCGCGTGAGCCACCCCAACGCTGGCCGCCAGCGCAAGCGCGCTGATCAAGCCGGTCTTAAGTCCCTTAAAAGTCATCCTCTTTCTCCCTGTTGTCAGGCCGCCTCTTCCGGGCTTGCCAAAAGCTCGATCAGCGTGCGGCCCATCACCTTCGCAGAATCGAGCATATCATCCACACCGACATATTCATCCGGTTTGTGCGCCAAATCCAAAATCCCCGGCCCATAGGCGATGCAGTTATGCAGCTTGCCGATACGGTCGATATGCTTTTGATCATAGGTGCCGGGGCTGACCACGAATTGCGCATCCGTCCCCATCGTGTCCAAAATCGCCTGCGCCACGGTTTTCACAATCGGAGCGTCTTTTTCCGTCATGGTCGGCAGGACGCGGTGCAGCTCGCGCACGTCATAGCGGAAACTGTCGCGGTCGGCCTCGACCTTGCGCAGCACCTCCATCACCTCGGCCTGCACATCGTCGATATCCTCTTCGATCAGGAAACGCCGGTCGATGACCATCCGGCAACTGTCGGGCACGCAGGGGCTGGGCAATCCGGTGAAATCGGCATCCCCCTCGGCCTGACCGCCGTGGATCGAGTTGATATTCAGCGTCGATTGCTTGGCCCCTTCGGGCACCACCGGCATATCCGTGCGTTTCTGCGCCAGGGCAGGGAACAGGCTGTGCTCCATCTCCTCCATCACGGCCCCCATGTGGCGCACGGCGCAGTCCCCCAGAAAGGGCATCGAGCCATGGGCGATCTCGCCAAATGTCTCGATCTCGGCCCACCATACGCCGCGGTGGCCCAGGCAAATCCGGTCCTTGTTCAACGGCTCGGGGATGATCACATGCTGCACCCGCTCGGGGGCGAAAAACCCTTGCTGCGCCAGATAGGCTACCCCGCCAAATCCCCCCGATTCCTCATCGGCCGTGCCGCTGATTTCAATGGCTCCGGCAAAATCCGGACACACGGCAATAAACGCCTCGGCCGCCACGATACTGGCCGCCAGCCCGCCCTTCATGTCACAGGCCCCGCGCCCGTAAACCTTCCCGTCGATCAACGCGCCGCCAAACGGGTCCACCGTCCAGCCCAGCCCCACATCCACCACATCAATATGGCTGTTGAAATGTACGCAATCGCCCAAACGCTTTCCCTCGCGCCGCGCAATCACATTCCAGCGCGGGTATTTCTCACTGTCGCCAGGGACCCCATGCGCCCGCACCAGCTCAATCGCAAACCCCTGCGGGCGCAACCGATTGGCCAGAAACTCGCAGATGTCACGGTAATTCTCACCCGGAGGATTCAGCGTCGGGATGCGGATCAGATCGCCCGTCAGCTGGATCAAATCCTCACGGCGGGCATCAATCTCGTCACTCAGGCGCTGGTCGATGGTCATGCAGGCGATGATCCTCTGCTGCTTGCATTTGCTCTCAAAACCATGCATCCCTAGCGCATACGGTGCCAATACCGTATGAACACGGTGACATATGAACGATCTGGAAACCCTGGCCTTCGACAGCGCCCCCATGGGCATCGCCCTGACCGAGCAACGCGTGATCCGCGCCTGTAATGGCTCGTTTGCGCATATGTTCGGCTATGACAAACAGGATCTGATCGGTCAAAGCTTCCGCCTGCTCTACGGCACCGATCAGGAATTTCACCAGATCAGGGACATCGGGCTGGAACCGCTGCGCCAATCCCTGCCCTATTCCGACGAACGTCTGATGCGCCACCGCGATGGGCACCAATTCTGGTGCCGCTTCCGCGCCCGCACCCTGACCCCGGACAGCCCACTGGACCGCATCGTCCTCAGCTTCGCCCTGATCGACACCGACCCCGAAGGCCCCACCCTCACCCCGCGCGAACGCGAAGTCCTCATGTGGCTCTCACGCGGCTACACCAGCAAGGAAATCGCCAAGGTGCTCAGCCTGTCCCCCCGCACGGTCGAGGACGTCCGCGCCCGCCTCTTGCGCAAATTCAAAGTCAAAAACGTCGCGGTCCTGCTCAGCCGTCTCGCAGGCGTGACGCATTAACCCCGCTTCTTTGCTCTGCAAATACTCATTCCACACTCAAATCCCGGCGCGCCCCAGCGGACAGGCCGCCTCCACCAACCCCGGCAACTCCGTGAAATCGCCAAACACATCCTGATGCGGAATCTGATCGACCGGGCTTTTACGATAGCCTCCGGTGAACAGCGCGAAACGAATACCCGCGCGCTGAGCCGTCTCCGCATCCACCTCGCTATCCCCGACATAAAGCACATCCGCCCGCTCCAGATGCCCAACGATATGCAACAAGGGCGCGGGATCGGGTTTCTTGACATTCAGCGTGTCGCCCCCCACCACCCCGTCAAAGAAATGCGCCATCCCCAGATCACGCAAAATGGCGCGGGCCGGCGCTTCGGGTTTGTTCGTGCATAGCGCCAGAACGTGCCCGGCCTGTTTCAGCCTCTCCAAGGTCTCTGCGACACCGGCATAGGGGCGGGTCAGATCCGTGGCCGCCGCGCTGTAATGAGCCAGCGTGATCGCCGTCAGTTCAGCCTGGCGGGCCTCATCCAGCCCGACCCGCGCGATCACGCGCTCAACCAGCTTCGGCAATCCATTCCCGATAAACGAGACAATCGTCGGCAGATCCAGAGGTTCGCACCCCTCCTCGGCCAGCATCCTGTTCACCGCCGCGCGGATGTCCGGCGCGCTGTCGATCAGCGTGCCATCCAGATCGAAAACGATACTTGCCATGGGCACATCTTTCCTGCCGGGCCCGCCCAGGGGCAACCTGCATAAATTACAATACCTTACTGCGCGGCCTGTGCCGCCGCACGGATTGCGCGGATGTTTTCGCCATAGACCTCCGGGTTCTCAACCGAGCCCCCTTTGAACACGGCCGAGCCAGCCACGAAACAATCCGCCCCAGCCGCCACCAAAGGCCCAACAGTGACGGGATCCACACCGCCATCCACCTGAATCATGATCTCGCGTTCGCCGATCATTTCGCGGATTTGACGGACCTTTTCCACGGATGAGGGAATGAACTTCTGACCGCCGAAACCGGGGTTCACGCTCATGACCAGAACCATATCCACCAGGTCCAGAACCTCAGAGATCACGCTGGCCGGAGTGCCGGGGTTCAGCGAAATGCCCGCCATTTTCCCCGTCGCCTTGATCGCCTGCAAGGTGCGGTGCGGGTGGGGGCCTGCCTCCCAATGGGCGGTGATCATATCGGCACCCGCATCGGCATAGGCCTGAATATAGGGGTCCACCGGCGCGATCATCAGGTGCACATCCATGAAGGTTTTCACATGCGGGCGGAACGCTTTGACCGCGGGCGGGCCGAAAGTCAGGTTCGGCACGAAATGCCCGTCCATGACATCCACATGCACCCAATCGGCGCCCTGGGCTTCGATGGCTTGGATTTCCTGGCCGAAATTGGCGAAATCGGCAGACAGAATCGACGGAGCGATCTTGATGGAGCGGTCAAAGGACATGTGCGTTTCCTTGTCAGATGGGCGATTGACGTGCCCCTTCTATAGTACGCGCTCGGGCGTTTTCGAAGGGGCCCGCCAGCTATTGAACGGTTTTTTTGCCCGCCTTACGGATCCAAAGACCCGTCTGCATAGCGCGCGGCCATATCATCCATCGAGATCACCTTGATCTGGCTGGCATGGCCGGCCGTGCCGAAGCGTTCGAAACGGTCGCGGCACAGGTCTTCCATCTCCTGCATCGCCGGGATCAGGAACTTGCGCGGGTCGAATTCCTGCGGTTTCTGGGTCGCGATTTTGCGGAACTGGCCGGTCATCGCCATGCGGCAATCGGTGTCGATGTTGACCTTGCGCACACCGTGTTTGATGCCGCGCTCGATTTCCTCGACCGGCACGCCGTAAGTCTGAGGCATGTCCCCGCCGAAAGCGTTGATCATGTCCTGCAACGGCTGCGGCACCGAGCTGGAGCCATGCATCACCAGATGGATGCCGGGCAGTTTGCGGTTGATCGCCTCGATCGTGGACATCGACAGGATGTCTCCGTCCGGTTTGCGGCTGAATTTATAGGCCCCGTGCGAGGTGCCGCAGGCAATCGCCAGCGCATCGCATTTGGTGGTTTTCACAAAATCCACCGCCTGATCGGGATCGGTCAGCAGCTGGTCCTGGCTCAGCTTGCCCTCGGCCCCCGAGCCATCCTCGGCCGCCGCCTCGCCGGTTTCCAGACTGCCCAGAACGCCCAGCTCGCCCTCGACACTGGCCCCGACCCAATGGGCCGCATCCGTCACGCGTTTGGTGATCTCGACATTGTAGTCATAGGACGCGGGCGTTTTCATATCCGCCTCAAGACTGCCGTCCATCATCACGCTGGTGAACCCGTGGCGAATGGCGCTAAGGCAGGTGGCTTCGTTATTGCCGTGGTCCTGATGCATACAGATCGGAATATCGGGGTACATTTCCGACAGCGCCTGCACCATGTGACGCAGCATGATGTCCCCGGCATAGCTGCGCGCCCCGCGCGAAGCTTGCAAGATCACCGGCGCGTCCACCTTCTGCGCGGCCTGCATGATCGCCAGACCCTGCTCCATGTTGTTGATGTTGAAGGCCGGCACGCCATAGCCATGCTCGGCCGCGTGGTCCAATAATTGACGAAGGGTGATCAAAGCCATTGGGCATCCTCTTGGAATTTTGACCCCCACGGGGCCGGGCAGCATGAGGCACCAGGTACCTTGCTCAGCCCATAGCCCGCCAGGCGGCGGCGTTCCACCCTTCGGGCGCGCACCCTGTCCTTTTGGACAGGGTTCTGCCGCTTATTTATGATAGGACGCCACGCCATCCACCAGTTCGGCACTGCCAAACACCAGCGGCGCACGTCCGTGCAGCGTGTCGGCGGCCTGCTGCATGATCGGGGTTTCGCCATCGGTGGCCTCGCCCTGCGCCTGTTCCACCAAGAAGGCCATGGGCGCGCATTCATAGACCATCCGCAGGCGGCCGTTCTCATAGCCTGCGCGCGCGTCACGCGGATAGAGGAACAGCCCCCCGCGCGTCAGAATCCGGTGCGTTTCCGCCACCAGAGACCCGACCCAGCGCATGTTGAAATTCTGGCCCAGCGGGCCCTCGGCGCCGGCCAGGCAATCGTCGATATAGGCGCGCACGGGCTTGACCCAATGGCGCTGGTTCGAGGCGTTGATCGCAAACTCTTTCGAGGTCGCAGGGATTTTCATCGCCGTCTCGGCCAGCTCGAACAGGCCCGTCTCGGGGTTCAGCACGAATTGCAGCGTCCCCGCGCCAAAAGTCACCACCAGCGCGGTCGCCGGACCATAGACGATATACCCGCCCGCCAGCTGTTCATTGGCAGGGCGCAAGAAGCTTTCCTCGGCCCCGTCCTTGGTGGCGTAAATCGAGAAAATCGTCCCGATCGACACGTTCACATCAATGTTCGAAGACCCGTCCAGCGGATCAATCGCCAGCGCATATTTCCCGGCCGCATTCAGCAGAACCGCGTCTTCCTGCTCTTCCGAGGCATACCAGCGCACCGAGGTATCCTTCAGCGCTTCGGCGAACATCTCATCCGAAAGCACGTCCAGCGCCTTTTGCCCGTCGCCATCGCTGTTCTCGCCCACCTGATGCGCCAGGGACTGGCCCAGCGGGCCCTTGGCAATGATCTTGGCCACATCTTTGGAAACGGCGCACAAAGCCGCGATAATCGGGGCCAATTCGGATGGAATGAGGTCACTCGAGATGACTTGGGTCTGACTGGTCATTTTAATCTTCCGGATTCTATCGATTGCAACACGATGGGTCCGATATGACATGCTTGGCGCGGGAGTTGAATTTAATAAATCCGTCACCGGACAAAGAAAAACCTATCACCGGGCAAAGAAACCATCACGATCAAGCGGTTACACATCCTGCGCGCGGCCCTCGAAAACCGCCTATTTCCGCCATTGCCACGAAACTGGGCGCTCGCCCCCCCTGCGTGGCACGGGCAAATGAAACGCTCGAATCGCATGGCGTCCAACGGAAGAGCCATGGCTGAACACATTGCTTCCACTATGCGGAATTCTATTTCACACCATTGATCGACTCTTCCATCTGTGCCACCTTCCCAAAATGAGGAGGAGGGAACGGTCATGAACAAAATGCACGCGGCCGACAGCCAACCATACGCCTGCGTATATAAGGGCGGCAGAAATGTCTGATCGCCATTTCTCTGTCTGGCCCGAAGGTGTCCCGCATCACCTGGAACTGCCCGATCAGACGATTTTTCAGAACCTGCTGAACAGCGCAACCCAGGCCCCCGATCACCCCGCAATTCTGTATCATGGGGCGCAGATGTCCTATGGGCAGCTGCTGGCTCAGGTCGAATCCCTGGCCGGTTTTCTGCAACATCATGCCGGCGTGCAAAAGGGTGACAGGGTGTTGCTGTATATGCAGAACGCGCCTCAGTTCGTGATCGCCTATTACGCCATTCTGCGCGCCGATGCCGTCGTGGTGCCCGTCAACCCCATGAGCCGCCATGCCGAGCTGATCCACTATACCGAGGATTCAGGGGCCCGGATCATGATCGCGGGCCAGGAACTGCTGAGCCAGGTCTCCCCTCTGCTGGACGAGGACCACCTGCAATGCGTCATCGCGGCAACCTATTCCGAGCAGGCCAATCCGGATTATGACATCCCCCTGCCTCAGGCTCTGGCGCAGCTACGCGCAAGCCAGATCAAGGGGGCGGGCATCGTGCGATGGGCGGATGCTGTCGCCAGCCAATGCCCCCCCGATCCGCATACCGCCCAGCCCGACGATCTGGCGGTGATCCCCTATTCTTCGGGAACGACGGGCCACCCGAAGGGCTGTATGCATTCGCATCGCACCGTTCAGGTCACCTGCGTCGGCGGCGTGGCCTGGAACCCGATGACACGTCAGGACATCAGCCTTTCGGTGCTGCCCCTGTTCCACGTCACCGGGATGCAGGCCGCTATGAACGGGCCGATTTTCTCGGGCGGGACGCTGGTGATCATGACCCGCTGGGATCGCAGCACCGCCGCGCGGCTGATAGAGCGGCACAGGGTCACGCGCTGGCGCTCGATTTCCACGATGGCGATTGATCTGGTCAACGCGCCCGATCTGACGCGCTACGATCTAAGCAGCCTGCAAGCGATCGGCGGCGGCGGTGCCGCCATGCCCAAGGCCATCGCCACCCGTCTGAAAACGCTGACCGGGCTGGATTACATCGAAGGCTACGGCATGTCCGAAACCATGGCCGCGACCCATATAAACCCCACCCATGCGCCGCGCCGTCAATGCCTGGGCGTGCCGGTGTTCGACGTGGATTGCCGCGTGCTGTCCGTCTCTGACGGAACCCAGCTGGGCCCGCATGAGGTGGGCGAGATCGTCACCTCGGGTCCGCAGGTTTTTCTGGGCTACTGGCGCAATCCGGGCGCAACGAACGAGGCGCTGTTCGAGATGGAGGGCAAAACCTTCATCCGCACCGGCGATCTGGGCTATTATGACGAGACCGGCTATTTCTACATGGTGGATCGCGTCAAACGCATGATCAATGCCAGCGGGTTCAAAATCTGGCCGGCCGAGGTTGAAAACATGATGCACAAACACCCCAGCATCGCCGAGGTCTGCATCATCGCAACCCCGGATCAGCGGCGCGGCGAAAGCGTGAAGGCCGTGATCGTTCCCAAACCCGGACAAGCCCCCACCCCCCAAGAGATCATCGACTGGTGTCACGCGGAAATGGCCGCCTATAAATGCCCCCGCGTGATCGAATTCACGCCAGAGCTGCCGAAATCGGGATCAGGCAAGGTGCTCTGGCGCGAGCTGCAAAGCCGCGAAAACGCCAATGTTTAAGGCTGTTAAGCTTGACCCGCGAAGGCCCCATACAGTAGGTCCGATTAACGCCCGCGCCCAAAGACCAGCCCCCCGCCACGGAGACAGACTTGAGAAAGCGTAGCACCGAACTCTCGGAAGATCTGATCGAGAATGAACATTCCGGTGATCGCCAATTCGTAACCGCCCTGCATCGCGGGCTGGAAATCCTGCGGGCTTTCCGCCCGAGTGATCACTCGGGGCTGGGAAATCGCGAGCTGGCCCAGCGGACCGGCCTGCCGAACTCGACCGTTTCACGCCTGACCTACACCCTGCTGAAGCTGGGCTATCTGGTCTATCACGAAGAAACCGGACGCTACCGTATGGGTGTCCCGGTTCTGGGGCTGGGCTATGCCTGTCTGGGGGGGCTGCGCATCCGTGAAACCGTACAGCCGCACATGCAGCGCCTGGCCGATGAATCCGGCGACGGCGTTATGGTCGCGCTGGGGGGGCGCGACGACATGAAGATGACCTATATCGCGGCGGCGCGGGCCTCGGCTGGGATGATTTCGCTACAATTGAACGTGGGCTCGCGGCTTTCCCTGGCGCGCTCGGCAATGGGGCGCGCCTATATCGCGGGCACGGATGAACACGAGCGCAACCAGATCATGCAACGCCTTCAGGAACGCACTCCGCCCGCGGACTGGTCCCGGCTGCAAGATGAGATCGAGGAAGCCGCCCAACAGATACGCACCCGAGGCTTCTATCTGAACAAAGGTATGTGGCAGCCGGATGTGAACGCGGTCTCGGTGCCGTATCGGTCCATGCATGGCGACACGCCGATGCTGGCGTTCAATCTGGGCGGCCCGGCCTATATCCTGCCCATAGACCGGCTGGAAAACGAACTGGGCCCCAAGCTGGTTCAGATGCGCAACACAATCGCCCGGACCAGCGGGTAAGGCGCGGCGCTGCACGCGCCAGCGCCAGTAATATCAGGGGATCAGCACCAGCTTCCCCGTCGCGCCGCGGCCCAGGACACGTTTCAAAACCCCGGCGGCCTCGGACAGCGGATAGCGCCCCTCGATCAGAGGTTTGACCTTGCCGTCCTGATACCAGCCGATCAGCTGCTTCATGTTGTCGGCATAGACCTGCGGCTCGGCGCGGGTGAAATTGCCCCAGAATACACCGACCACGGCATATTCCTTTACCAGCGCCAGATTCACCGGGAATTTCGGAATTTCACCGCTGGCGAAACCGATGATCAGCAGACGGCCATTGCGCGCCATCGAACGCGAGCACGCGTCAAACGCCGCGCCGCCCACCACATCATAGACCACATCCACGCCCTTGCCATCCGTCAGCGCCTTCAGATCGTCCTTGAGACTGTCATAGCCGATGGTTTCGTCCGCACCGGCCTCTTGCGCCAGCTTGCGCTTTTCCGGGGTCGAGCACACGGCAATCACGCGCGCGCCCATGATTTTCCCGATCTGAATGGCCGCGATCCCGGTGGCGCCAGCGCCCCCCAGCACGCACAGAGTCTCGCCCGGTTGCAGCGCCGCGCGCTGTTTCAGCGCATGATGCGAGGTGCCATAGGCCACCATCAACGCGCAGGCATCCGCGCTGTCCATATCCCCGATGGGAAAGACCCGGCGCTCGTCCGCGGCGACTTTTTCAGCATAGCCACCCAGCTCGCAAATCGTGACAACACGGTCCCCGACAGACAGGTTGCGCACATCTGGCCCAACGGTTTCGACCACCCCGGCCACCTCCATCCCCGGTGTGAACGGATGCGGCGGCTTCATCTGATACAGCCCCTGCACGACCAGCCCGTCAGGATAGTTCACCCCTGCGGCCTCGACCCGGATCACCACTTTGCGCCCTTCGGCTGCCGGGTCTGGCGCATCTTCGTATTTCAGCGCGTCCAGCGGCGCGAATTCATGGCTGACAATTGCCTTCATCAGGCTTCCTCCCGTCCAGTTACGGCCCTCCCCGAGCCTCTCGCTGCGCCGCAGCCTAGGGTTAGTCTGACCACAGGGCAACCACCGGAAAAAATGACGGAGCGGCACAGCCCCACATGTAACCGCTTGAAATATTGCCTAAATCCCTGAAATCTCCGGCCTTTTCCATATGTTGAAAAAATCGCATAGCGGAATACATTTTCGCATTTGCGCGTGACCGACTTCGCGCTAACCTCCCCAAGGGAGAAAACGGGAGGAGACTCATGCAAGGCATGATGATGCAGCAGCCGCTGCGGATCAGCGATATTCTGACATATGCCGCCGAGGCCAATCCGAATGCCGAGATCGTCTCGGTTCGGACCGAAGGGGATATTCATCGTCAGACCTATGCGGAAACGCTGCCGCGCGTGTGCCGGCTGGCCCATGCCCTGCGCGGAATGGGCGTGCAACTGGGGGATAGGATCGCCACGCTGGCCTGGAACGGATACCGGCATTTCGAGCTGTACTACGCCATTTCAGGCCAGGGCGCGATCTGTCACACGATCAACCCGCGCCTGTCGGCCGAACAGCTGATCTATATCGTCAACCACGCCCAGGATAAGGTGCTGTTTGTCGATGTCAGCTTTGTTCCGATCCTAGAGGCCGTGCAGAACGACCTGCCCGCCGATCTGACCTATGTGATCATGACCGACCGGGCCCATATGCCTGAAAACAGCCTGAATGCGCTCTGCTATGAGACATTGCTGGACGGGCAGCCCGATCATTTCGACTGGCCGGTTTTCGATGAAAACACCGCCTCGGGCCTGTGCTATACCTCGGGGACGACGGGCAATCCCAAGGGCGCTCTTTATACGCATCGCTCGACCGTGCTGCACGCGCTGATCGTGGGCAATGTGCTGGGCAGCGCGCTTCCTAAAGAGGGCAAAATCCTGCCCGTTGTGCCTCTGTTCCATGTGAACGCCTGGGGGCTGCCCTATACGGCACCGCTTTTGGGAATGTCGCTGGTGATGCCCGGTCAGCATCTGGACGGCGCCAGCCTGTTCAGGCTGATGGATGACGAACAGGTAGACAGCGCCTGGGGCGTGCCCACGGTCTGGCAGGGCCTGATGGCCGAAATCGACAAACAGGGGCGCAAGCCCGCCGGATTCAGCGATGTGGTTGTGGGCGGTTCCGCCGCGCCGCGCGTGATGATCGAAAAGTTCGAGCAAATGGGCGTTGCAGTCGGCCATGCCTGGGGCATGACGGAAATGAGCCCCATCGGCACCCACGGCAACATGCCGCGCTGGGTGGAAAGCCTGCCCTTCGACCAGATGATCGACAAGAAATCGCTTCAGGGCCGACGGGTCTTTGGCGTGGATCTGAAAATCGTGGACGAGGACGGCACCGCGCAGCCTCATGATGGCACCGCCATCGGCGAGCTGTACGTGCGCGGCAATACGGTGGTGTCCGGATATTTCAACAACCCCGAGGCCAGCGCCGCCGCGATGGATGCCGACGGCTGGTTTGGCACCGGAGACATCGCCAGCATCGACCCGCACGGTATCCTGTCCATTCAGGACCGCGCCAAGGATCTGATAAAATCGGGCGGCGAGTGGATTTCTTCGATTGATCTGGAAAATGCGGCCACCTCGCATCCCGGCATCGCCACCTGTGCGGCGATTGCGATGGCCCATCCGAAATGGGACGAGCGCCCGGTTCTGGTGGCCGTCGCGGCAGACAGCGCCCGGCCCTCGCTAGAGGACATCCACGCGCATATGTCCGAACATTTCGCCAAATGGCAGCTGCCCGATGATGTGATCTGGGTGCCGGAACTGCCCCTGACCGCAACGGGTAAAATCTCAAAACTGACCCTGCGCAGGCAGCTGACCGACTATGTGTTGCCGGATCTGCGCTAAGGTCTGATTGCGCAGCACGCCCAGAACGTCACGTCATTTGGCCTGACTTTTGCGAATCTTGGCTTGGCCCACATCGTCTGACGAAAACTACGCGGCGTCACTGGCTTTTGCCGCGCGGGATGGCTTGCTTAAGAGGCGTGAAATTCTATTCTGCATTGCAAAACATGCACCAGAGGGAGGGGTGTCATGACCGATGATTTGGCCAGGTTCCGCACAGACATTGCGGACTGGATTACTGACAATTGCCCGAACACGCTGCGCGGCGAAACGATGGATGAAAATCTGATCGTCTGGGGCGGTAAAAACTGGGTCTTCAAACGGCAGGATCAGAAAAACTGGATGGAGGCGGCGATTGCCCGTGGCATGACGGCTCCGCGCTGGCCCACGGAATACGGCGGCGGCGGGCTGACCCGCGCCCAAGAGAAAATCCTCCGCCAGGAAATGACCCGGCTGGAGGCCCCCACCCCGCTGGAAAGCTTCGGCCTGTGGATGCTGGGCCCGGCCTTGCTGGAATTCGGAACCCACGAACAAAAGGCGCATTTCCTGCCGCCGATCACGCGGGGCGAGATCCGCTGGTGTCAGGGCTATTCCGAACCGGGGGCCGGCTCGGATCTGGCGAATGTTCAGACCAGAGCCGAGGACATGGGCGACCACTGGCTGATCAACGGGCAGAAAATCTGGACGTCCTACGCGGATAAGGCCGACTGGATTTTCGCCCTGGTCCGCACGGACCGCGAGGCCCCGAAACACAAAGGCATCAGCTTTATGCTGATCGACATGAGCAGCCCCGGCGTGACGACGAAACCGATCAAGCTGATCTCGGGGAAGTCACCATTCTGCGAGACGTTTTTCGACAATGTGAAAGTGCCCAAAAGCTATGGCACGGGGGTTTCCTCGATTGTTGGCACGCAGAATCGCGGCTGGGACGTGGCCAAACATCTGCTGACCCACGAACGCGAAATGATCGGCGACGGCGCGCGCGGATTGCTGGGCGGGCGGCCGCTGGGCGGGTTCTTGGCCGGGCTGGAAAATGGCGCGGCAAAAGATGCGGTGATCCGCAGTCAGGCGATGGAGCTGGAGATAGACACCCTGGCCTTCGGCCTGACGATGGAACGCTACAAAGACCAGGCCGAGGCCGGGCGCGGGTTGGGCAATGCCTCGGCCATGCTGAAATATTACGGCACCGAAATTAACAAACGCCGGTACGAGCTGCTGATGTCCGCCGCCGGATCCGAGGGGCTTGAATGGGACGGGCCGCACGGCGGGCTGGCACCGGAATGGCTGCGCACCAAGGCAAATTCGATCGAGGGCGGCACCAGCGAGGTCATGCTGGACATCATCGCCAAACGCGTCCTGCAACTTCCTTCGGTATAAGGATATTTTCGATGACGAACCTTCTGGAAACCGAAGATGAAACCATGCTGCGTGACGCCGCGCGCGGGTTCTTGGCGGATGCTTCTCCGATCAGATCGCTGCGGGAAAACCGCGATCAGGGGCGGGCGTTTGACCCCGGATTGTGGCGTGAAATGGCGCAGATGGGCTGGGCCGGCGTGCTGATCGGCGAGCCGCAGGGCGGGGCCGACATGGGCCATCGCGCGGCGGGGATTCTCTCCGAGGAGATGGGCGCCGTTCTGGCGGCCAGCCCGTTCATCTCGACCGCGGTCATGGCGGCAACGGCCCTGCGCAGGGCTGCCTCGGATCGTGTGGGGCAGATCGCCGAGGGCAGCGTGACCTATGCGCTGGCCGTGGATGAAGGCAGTAAACACCCCCCCGCCGGCACCGCATTGCGCGCCGAAAAATCCGGAAACGCCTACATGCTGTCCGGCGTCAAACGCTTTGTCGCCGAAGGCAGTACCGCTGATCGTCTGCTGGTGCTGGCGCGCACAAGCGGCGCGGCGGGCGACACACAGGGCCTGACGCTTTTCGACATCGAGTCCAGCCGCCCCGGAATTTCCCGCCAGCCCCGTCCCAGCATCGACAGCCGGGACCATGCGCAGATCACTCTGGACGCGGTTGCTGCAACCGGCGACGACATCCTGGGCGAGCTGGACAACGCCACCCCCATACTGAACCGTACGCTTGAGGCCGGACAGGCCGCCCTGGCCGCCGAGATGATCGGTGTTGCAGGCGGGGCCTATGGCATGACCATCGGCTATCTGAAGGAACGCAAACAGTTCGACCGGACGATCGGCAGTTTTCAGGCGTTGCAGCACCGCGCCGCCCATCTGTGGAGCGAAATCGAAGTGACCTCAAGCGCGGTCATGAACGCGGGGCGGGTGTTGGATGCCTCTCCGGAAGAGGCCACATTGGCCGTATCTGTGGCCAAGGCCCGCGCAACCGCAACGGCAAAACTGGCCGTGTCCGAGGGCGTTCAGATGCATGGCGGCATCGGTATGACGGATGAATATGACATCGGTTTCTACATGAAACGCGCCCGCGTCGGGGCCGAATGGCTGGGCGACTATGGCTACCATGCCGAACGCGTCGCTGCGGCGCGCGGGTTCTAAGGAGGACACCATGAAACCCACTGATCTGTTTGATTTAACTGGAAAAGCCGCTCTGGTCACCGGGGGTGCCACCGGGATTGGGCGCATGGCTGCTGAGGGGCTGATGGCCGCTGGTGCCCGCGTGCTGATTGCCAGCCGCAAGGGCGACGCCTGCCAGGCCGTCGCCGCCGAGCTGAACGCGATGGATTACCCCGGCCAGGCCGAGGGCTTTGGCGGGGATGTGTCAACCGAAGAGGGCATCGCCGCCCTGGTGGCCAAGGTAAACGCCCGCACCGACCGCCTGCATATCCTGATGAATAACGCCGGTCGCACCTGGGGCGCGCCCCTGGGCCAGCACCCCTATGAAGCCTGGGAAAAACTGCTAAGCCTGAACGTCACCGGCATGTTCCATCTGACGCAATCCCTGCTGCCGCTGCTGCTGCGGGCCAGCACTCCGACAGATCCGGCGCGGGTGGTCAATGTGGGCTCGGTCATGGGGGATGTCCCCAAGGGCACGGCAACATATTCCTACGCGGTTTCCAAAGGCGCCGTGCATCACATGACCCGCGTGCTCTCGAACGATCTGGCACCGCAGGGGATCACCGTGAACGCCATCGCGCCGGGGCCGTTCGTGTCGAATATGACCGCCTTTGCCATTGGCTCGGAAGAGGGGCAGGAGCGCTCGGCCAAGGGTATCCCGCTGGGCCGCGTCGGCTGCCCCGAGGACATCGCCGGCGCGCTGCAATACCTGTGCGGCAAGGCGGGGTCTTATGTCTCGGGCGCGATTTTGCCGCTGTCGGGGGGGATGCAATCGTCCAGCACTCAGACCCTGTTTAACGAGAATATCTAATCATGACCGACACCCCCCAGAAAATCTCACGCGCGGAATTCGAGGCGCTGGTCGGCCAGCCGATGGGCAGTTCCGACTGGATGCAGATCACCCAGGCCCAGATTGACGCCTTTGCCGATTGCACCCATGACCATCAATTCATCCACGTCGATCCCGAACGCGCCGCGCAGACGCCCTTTGGCAGCACGATCGCGCATGGGTTCCTGACCCTCTCGTTATTGTCGGCGATGGCCTATCAGCTGCCCGACGTCGAAGGCACCGTGATGGCTGTGAATTATGGGTTCGAGAAAGTGCGCTTTGTGTCGCCGGTAAAGGTGGGCGCGCGCATCCGGGGCCATTTCACCATGGCCAGGGTGCAGGAAATCCGCCCCGGTGAATTGCAGACAACGATGACCGTCACGGTCGAGATCGAAGGCCAGGACCGCCCCGCGCTGATCGCGGAATGGATCGGCCGCCGTTATTTCGGAGGCAATTGACATGAGCGAAGTACGTTTTGACGGCCGCGTGGCCATTGTCACCGGCGCGGGGGCCGGGCTGGGGCGCAGCCATGCGCTGGGTCTGGCCGCGCGCGGGGCCAAGGTGATCGTGAACGATCTGGGGGCGGCGACCGACGGCAGCGGCTCGGGTTCTCAGGCGGCGCAGGCCGTGGTGGAACAGATCCGCGCCGCAGGTGGCAAAGCCATCGCAAACGGCGCAAACGTGGCCGAGCCCGACCAGGTTCAGGCCATGGTGGATCAGGCGATTGCCGAATATGGCCATGTGGATATTCTGGTGAATAACGCGGGCATTCTGCGCGATAAAACCTTTGCCAAGATGACGCTGGATGATTTCAGGATGGTGGTGGACGTGCATCTGATGGGCACCGTCAACTGCACGCACGCCCTGTGGCGTCACATGCTGGAACGCGAGTATGGCCGGATTGTCCTGACCACCTCGTCCTCGGGGCTGTATGGCAATTTCGGGCAGTCGAACTACGGCGCGGCCAAGGCCTCGATGCTGGGGCTGATGAACGTGCTGCACCAAGAGGGCAGCCGCAAGAACATCCGCACCAACATGCTGGCCCCCACCGCCACCACCCGCATGACCGAGGAACTGTTCCCCGCCGAGGTGCGCGGCCTGTTGCAACCCGAAACCATCACTCCCGGCCTGCTGGCCCTGGTCAGCGAGCACGCCCCCAGCCGGATGATCCTGGGCGCGGGTGGCGGCTGCTTTGCCGAAACCAAGGTTTACGAAACCCGCGGCGTGGCGCTGATGGGCGATGATCTGTCCCCCGAAGGCGTGCTGGCCAACATGGACACCATCCGCAGCGCAGACGGCCAGACTCCGATGGCCGGCGCCTTTGATCAGACCAACAAATACATCCGCATGGCCGCCGATCTGCGCGGCATCAAGCTAGAGCAAAAGGATTAACCCATGCGTGACGCAGTTATCGTTTCCACCGCCCGTACCCCGATCGGCAAGGCCTATCGCGGCGCGTTCAACAACACCTCGGCGCAGGAGCTGATCGGCCATGCCGTCAGTAACGCCGTCAGCCGCGCAGGGCTGGACGGGTCCGAAATCAGCGATTGCGTGATTGGTGCGGCGATTCAGCAGGGCTCGACCGGGGGGAATATCGGCCGTCAGGCGGTGATCCGCGCGGGCCTGCCCGTCACCATTGGCGGCATGTCGATGGACCGCCAATGCGCCAGCGGCATGATGGCCATCGCCACCGCAGCCAAACAGGTCATCCATGACGGCATGGACATCTGCATCGGGGGCGGCGTGGAATCCATCAGCCTGGTGCAGAACCAGAAAATGCGGATGGACTGGCTGGCCGATCCCTGGACCAAGGAACACAAGCCCTCGCTATATATGTCCATGCTGGAAACCGCTGAAATCGTGGCGGATCGATATAACGTCAGCCGCGAGGATCAGGACGCCTATGCCCTGCAATCGCAGCAGCGCACCGCAGCCGCGCAGGACGCAGGCAAGTTCGATGACGAGATCGTGCCGCTGACCAGCACCATGGGCGTGATGGACAAGGAAACCAAAGAGGTTTCGTTCCAACAGGTGACGCTAACCAAAGACGAGGGCAACCGCCCCGGCACCACGCTGGAAAACCTGCAATCTCTGGCGCCCGTGTTCAAGGACGGCCAGGCCGTCAAAGAAGGCAAGTTCATCACCGCCGGCAATGCCAGCCAGCTGTCCGACGGGGCCTCGGCCTCGGTCATCATGGAGGCAAAGGTGGCCGAGCAACGCGGGTTGCAGCCGCTGGGCCGCTATGTCGGCGTCATGGCCGCCGGTCTGGAACCCGACGAAATGGGCATCGGCCCGATCTATGCGGTGCCAAAATTGTTGGAGGCCCACGGTCTGAAAATGGACGATATCGGGCTGTGGGAATTGAACGAGGCCTTCGCCTGTCAGGTTCTGCACTCAGCCCGCGTCCTGGGCATCCCCGAAGAGATTCTGAACGTCAACGGGGGTGCAATCTCGGTCGGGCACCCCTACGGTATGTCGGGTGCCCGTATGGTTGGCCACGCGCTGATCGAGGGCAAACGCCGCGGGGCCAAATACGTTGTCTGCACCATGTGTGTGGGCGGCGGCATGGGTGCTGCCGGCCTGTTCGAAGTCCTGTAACATACGGGGGCGTATCCCCCCGGCCAATCGGAAAGACTCATGCCCGAACTTTACCTGATCCGCCATGCCCAAGCCTCGTTCGGGGCTGCAAATTACGATGTTCTGTCTGATCTGGGGCATCAGCAATCCTTTGAACTGGGCAAGGCGCTGGCACGTCAGGGCGTGCAGCCGGACACCCTGTTTATCGGGGCGCAGCGCCGCCACCGCGAAACGCTGGAGGGAATCCTGAAGGGCATGGGGCGCGATCCTGCCGAAGCCTCGATCCTGCCGGGGCTGAACGAGTTCGACTTCAAGAACCTGCTGGACGCCCACTATGCGGACCGCCCCGCCCCCGAGAACATGCATTCCGAACGCAAATCGCATTTCCGGACGCTGCGCGACACGGTGCTGGCCTGGCAACGCGACGAGATTCGCAATCCCCCGGAAACCTGGGCCGCGTTTGCGGCACGGGTCGAGGCCTCGCGTCAGGCGATCACCGCCAGCGGCGGGCAGACGATCGTCGCGGTCAGCTCGGGTGGGGCGATCGGACAGATGATTGCCTCGGTTCTGGACGCCCCCTCTGAACAGCAGATCAAGCTGCAATTGCAGATGAAAAACTGCGCCGTGAACCGCTTTGTCTTTTCTGAACGCAGCTTCTACCTGCACGGTTTCAACGAAACGCCGCATATCACGGCGGCCAATTCCGACCCCTTGCTGACCTATAGCTGAGGAGCGCCCATGACACAAACTGACCCAACCAAGCTGGATACCGACGCCGTTGCCGCCTATCTGACCGGCAAGATACCGGGTTTTACCGGCCCCGTAGAGGCGCAAAAATTCAACGTCGGCCAGTCCAACCCGACTTTTCGGCTGATCACCCCCGCTGGCACCTATGTGCTGCGGCGCAAACCGCCCGGCGTGCTGCTGAAATCGGCCCATGCGGTGGATCGCGAATTCCGTGTGCAACATGCCCTGCAAAACACAGATGTCCCCGTCGCCAGAATGTACCACCTGTGCGAGGACGACGATGTCATCGGCTCGGCCTTTTACGTGATGGAGGAAGTGCAGGGCCGGCATTTCAATGACCCCCGCCTGAACGAACTGACCACCCCAGAGCGCCGCCCAATTCAGGACGCGATGAACCGCGTGCTGGCCGCGATCCACAATGTCGATCTGCCCGCCGTCGGCCTGTCCGATTATGGCCCCCAGGGCAATTATTATCGCCGTCAGATCGACCGCTGGACAAAACAATACCGGGCCTCGGAAACCGATCACCTGCCCGTCATGGAAGAGCTGATCTCCTGGCTGAACGGCAATATCCCCCCCGAGGACGGGCAGCGCACGCTGGTGCACGGCGACTATCGGATCGACAATATGCTGTTCCGTCAGGACCGGCCTGAAATCGCCGCGGTTCTGGATTGGGAACTGTCCACCACCGGCCATCCCTATGCGGATCTGGCTGCCGTGATCATGCAATGGATGATGCCTCCGGGCACCGATGGGCGCGGGCTGGCTGGGGTTGACCGCCAGGCCCACGGGCTGATGAGCGACCAGGAATTCATTGACGCCTATTGCGCCCGTCGCGGACTGCCGGGTGTGGATAAATTCGGCTTCTATCTGGCGTTTACCTTCTTCCGGATGGCCGCGATCATCCAGGGGGTTTATAAACGCGCGCTGGACGGAAATGCCTCGGATCCCGAGCGCGGCAAAGCGCTTGGCAGTTATGTTCAGATGTTCGCCGGGCACGGGCTGGACGCGGGCAAAACGGTGTAACCCATGGATCCTGCCCTGTCCGAAGACCCCTATGCCCTGCAACGTCACCTTGGTTTTGAAATCACCGAATGGCGGCGGGATTTTGCACGGGTCGAGCTGCCCATTCGCCCGCATTTGGGAAATCGCTATGGCATCCCGCATGGCGGGGTTTTCGCTACGATTCTGGATACGGCCATGGGGTTCTGCGGCTGCTACACGGGCTCGGCCACAGAGAAGAAACTGGCGATGACCCTCTCGCTGACCGTCAATTACGAGGCCCAGGCCAGAGGAAAGCTGCTGATTTGCGAAGGCCGCCGTACGGGTGGAGGCCGCCGCACGTTCTTTGCCGAGGGCACGATTTGTGACGAGCTGGGCACACGAATCGCGGCTGGCACCGGGGTGTTCCGTGTCCGTGGCACCTAGGAATTTCGAACAGGAGGAAACCATGACTGATACAATGCACCGCGTGGTGTTGGCCCGCCGCCCCAAGGGCGAACCCGTCCACGCCGATTTCCGTTTTGAAGAGGTCTCGATGCCCGTTCCGGGCGACGGCGAGGTTCTGGTCCGCGTGACTCACATGTCGCTGGATCCTTACATGCGCGGGCGTATGGATGACGCGAAATCCTACGCCGTTCCGGTAGAACTGAACGCCACAATGGAGGGCGGCGCCGTGGGCGAGGTCATTGCCTCAAACCACCCGAAATTCACCCCCGGCGACACCGTGTTCGGCATGTTCGGCTGGGCCTCGCACGGGTGTCTGCCCGGCAATCAGCTGAACAAAATCGACCCATCCGTGCCCTCAACCGCGGCGCTGGGGGTACTGGGGATGCCGGGCTTTACCGGCTGGTTCGGACTGATGGAATATGGCCGCCCGAAAGAGGGCGAAACCCTGGTCGTCGCAGCCGCCACGGGGCCTGTGGGCTCGATGGTTGGGCAGATGGCCAAGCACCTGGGCCTGCGCGTCGTCGGCATTGCCGGGGGCGCGAAAAAATGCGCTCTGGCCAGGGACGAATTCGGATTTGATGAATGTCTGGATCACCGCGACTATGCCGACGCCAAAGAGCTGCGCGCCGCCCTGGCCCAGGCCTGCCCGGATGGCGTGGACATCTATTTTGAAAACGTCGCGGGCAAGGTTCTGGAGGCCGTCCTGCCCCTGATGAACGTCGGCGGGCGCATTCCTCTGTGTGGTATGATCGCGTGGTATAATGCCGGGGCGCTGGGGGGTGACATGACCGGCACCAAGGACAATCTGCCCAAGATGTGGCGCACAATTCTGGTGAATCGCCTGCATGTGCATGGCTTCATCATCTCGGATCATTTCAACCGCCTGCCCGAGTTTCTGGCCAGCGCCGGCCCGCTGGTCGCGCAGGGGAAAATCAAGTTCATCGAGGATGTTGCCGAAGGGCTGGAAAACGCCCCCGACGCCTTTATGAACATGCTGCGCGGGGGTAATTTCGGCAAACAGATCGTCAAGATTTAAGCGGAATAAAAACCCCGGCAGCATCAGTGTTGCCGGGGTTTTCTGTTTATAGTGAACGGCTTAGGCCGCAGCGTTGCCCGCCATCACGCGGCTAAGGTGGTAATCCGTATCCCCCAGCTGCGCGTCCAGCATGATCAGGCGCTTGGCGTAATGCGACACCGGATATTCCCAGGTCATCGCGATTCCGCCATGCATTTGGATTGCCTCTTCGGCCACCAGCCGCGCCGAGCGTCCGATCAGGTTTTTCGCCATGGACGCATAGCGCGAGGCCTCATCGCCACCCAGTTCGGCCGCGGCCTTGATGGTGATCGAGCGCGCCTGCTCGATCTCGGTCAGCATATCCACGGCACGGTGCTGCAACACCTGAAATTTGCCGATCGGAATGCCGAACTGTTTGCGCTGTTTCAGGTAATCCACAGTGATCGCATGGGTAACATCCATCGCGCCCACGGCCTCGGCGCACAGGGCGACGATTCCAGCGTTGATCGCATCCTCCAGCGCCTGCGCAGCGTCCGCAATCAACAGTGTGGCCGGAGTGTCATCCAGCAGCAGCTCGGCCGCGCCGGCACCGTCGATCATCGCATATCCGGTGACACTGGCATCGGCAGCCTGCACCTGGAACAGGGCCAGCGAGCCATTCAGCCGGGCGGCCACCAGAACGACATCCGCAACCTGCCCGCCATACACGGTGCTTTTGCGCCCCGACAGGGTATAGGCATCCCCGGCACCCGTCGCTGTGCAGGCGATCTGATCCAGCTCATACGCAGCATCCAGTTCCGAGATCGCAACAGCGTATTTCGTGGCACCGGACAGCAGGGCCTCTTGATCCGCACCTGCCGCAGTCAGCAGACGCGACGCCATGCAGGCCCCCAGGATGGGTTCGGGGGTAATCTGACGGCCCAGAGCCTCGAACACCACCGAGATGTCGAAACCAGTACCGCCCATGCCGCCAGCCTCTTCCGGGGCCAGCGCGAAAAGCGTGCCCAGCTCGGCCATAGCCTCCCATTTGGCGGGGTCGTGGAACGGCGCGGCATACGCTACCGTATTGCGATGTTCCACCGGGTATTGATCGGCCAGGAAACGGGTCAACGTGTCCGCCAGCATCTGGCGGTCTTCGGTCAGGTTAAAGTCCATCTCACAGCTCCAGCATGGTCTTGGTCAGGATGTTGCGCTGAATCTCGTTCGATCCACCGAAAATCGAGGTCTTACGGTTGTTGAAATACCGCGCCGCATTGTGGGCGGTATCGGACGGGCCGAACATCATATTGCCGTCGTTGATATAACCTGGGAAAGGCGCGGCGGCCGGTCCCAACGCGCGGCGCGCCAGATCCTTTAGTTCCTGATGGATCACCGTGCCCTTGATTTTCAGGATCGAGGTTTCAGGCCCCGGCGCCCCCTGCTGCTGCGCCTTGAACAGCATCCGCAGGTTGGTGATCTTCATCGCCTCCAGATCAATCTCGGCCTGAGCGATGCGCGCGGCGAACAGGGGATCCTGGATCAGCGGCTTACCGCCCCGCATCGTTTTACGCGCCAGTGCCTTGACCTCTTCCAGCGCCTGCATGGAAAAGCCAACGCCGGCGATCCCGGTGCGTTCATGCGTCAGCAGGTATTTGGCGATGGTCCAGCCTTTGTTTTCCTGCCCCACCAGATTGCCATAGGGCACGCGGACGTCGGTGAAAAACACCTCGTTTACCTCGTGGCCGCCTTCGATCAGCTTGATCGGGCGCACCTCGATCCCCGGCGTGGCCATGTCCACCAGAATAAAGCTGATCCCTTCTTGCTGTTTGGCATCCGGATCGGTGCGGCACAGGCAGAAAATCCAATCCGCGTGCTGGCCCAGCGTCGTCCAGGTTTTCTGGCCGTTGATCACCCATTCGTCGCCCTCGCGCACCGCACGGGTTTTCAGCGAGGCCAGATCCGAGCCCGCGCCTGGCTCTGAGTAGCCCTGACACCACCAGTCCGTCCCGTCCAGAATGCGCGGCAGATAATGGTCCTGCTGTTCCTTGCTGCCGAATTTTTGCAGCACCGGCCCCAACATCGACAGGCCGAATGGCACGATCCGAGGGGCATAGGCGCGGCAGCATTCCTCCTCAAAAATGTGCTTTTGCACCGGGCTCCAGCCGGGGCCGCCGAACTCTTTGGGCCAGATGGTGGCCAGCCAGCCCTTGGCGTTCAGAATGGCGTGCCATTCCTCCATGATCGGTTTGGTCAGTTCGGCGCCTTCGCGCACCGCATCCGAGATGTGTTTGGGCAGATTTTCCGCCAGATACGCCCGGACTTCGTCGCGAAATGCGATGTCCTCGGCAGAGTAACTCAGATCCATTCATTCCCCTCCGTTATGAATTCAGATCGGCAAAAGTGGTGCCATCATCGGCCATTTTTTGCAGCAGCGCCGGCACCTGCCAGTAGCGGCTGTCCTCTTTCGCGTATTCGGTGATGCGGCGGACCAGCTCGGCCGCGCCGATGGTGTCTGCGTAATGCAGCGGGCCACCCCGATGACGCGGAAAGCCGTAGCCGAACAGGAACACCATATCCACGTCCAGCGGGCGTTTAGCGGTGCCGTCTTCCACGACGCGGGTGGCCTCGACGATCATGGCGGTCATGTAGCGATCCACGATATCCTGATCCGAGAACGTCTGCGGGGTGATGCCTTTTTCGGCGCGCACCCCGTCGATGATTTTCGCAACCTCTGGGTTCGGAATGGGCGCGCCGTTGCCGTAGATGTAATAGCCCTGCCCGGTCTTGCGTCCGAACCAGCCGTTTTCGCAAATCCGATCAGCGACATCGCCGCCATACCGATCCGCCGGGTCGCGCGTGTCTGCGGTGCGTTTACGGTTCGCCCAGCCAATGTCCAGGCCGGCCAGATCGCCCACTTTGTTAGGGCCCATGGCAAAGCCAAAGCCTTCCAAAGCGTCGTCCACCTGTTGCGGGCTGGCGCCATCCAGCACCAGATAGGACGCGGTTTTCAGGTAATGCGCCAGGATGCGATTGCCGATGAAGCCGTCGCAAACCTGCGCTAGAACACCGACTTTTTTCAACCGCTTAGCCAGCGCGAACCCGGTGGCCAGAACGTCGGGCGCGGTCTGAGCCCCCTGCACGATTTCCAGCAGACGCATCACATGCGCAGGGCTAAAGAAGTGCAACCCCAGCACATCCTGGGGCCGGTCGGTGCAATCAGCAATATCGTTCACGTTCAGATACGACGTGTTCGAGGCCAGAATCGCGCCGTCCTTACAAATGGTGTTCAGCTTGCCAAAAATGTCCTTTTTGACGTCCATGCTTTCGAACACGGCCTCGATCACCAGATCGACATCGGCCAGATCCTCCATGTTCAGCGAGGGCTGCAAACTGGCCAGCGCGGCGTCTTTTTTGGCCTCGCTCAGCTTGCCGCGTTTTACCCCGCCTTCCAGGTTTTTGGTGATGGTCGCAACGCCGCGGTCCAGACCGTCCTGGGCGACCTCAATCAGGCGCACGGGAATGCCGGCCATCAGGCAGGACGTCGCGATCCCCGACCCCATGGTGCCGCCGCCGATCACGCCGATCTTGTTAATCTCACGGGTGTTACCCTTGGCCTCGGGGATGCTGGAGACGGCGCGTTCGCCGAAAAACGCGTGGATCAGACCGGCGCGCTGCGGCGTCTGCATCGAGTCCCAGAACGCCTGACGCTCGATTTTCAGACCCTCGGTGCGCGGCAGATACGAGGCGCGGACGGCCTCGACAATCTTATGCGGGGAAAACAGATGCGCTTGCTTGGCCTTCAGCATTGCGGCTGTTTCGTCCAGCGTTTTGTCATCCTTGGGCGTATCCAACGAGCACGTCGGGCGCGCGATCAGTTTTCCATCAATAATGTCCTGCGCGGCGGCCAGGGCCAGATCACGCGGATCGCCCGTTTCCAGACGATCAATCAGGCCCTTTTCCAGCGCTTCCTGCGCGCCAACCATGCGGCCCGACAGCGCCATATCCAGCGCCATGGGGATGCCCGCCAGACGCGGCACACGCTGCGTGCCACCGGCGCCGGGCAGCAGGCCCAGGTTGATCTCGGGCAGGCCAACGCGCAGGCCTTCGATACCCACACGCGCGTGCGCAGCCAGCCCCAGCTCCAGCCCGCCCCCCAGGGCGGTGCCGTGCATGATGGCGACAACCGGGATGTCACTGTCCTCGATCACATTATAAACGTCGGGCAGATGAGGCGTTTGAGGCGGCTTACCGAACTCGCGAATATCCGCGCCGGCGACAAAAGTCCGCCCCGCCGCATAGATCGCGATCGCCTTGGCGGTGTCTTGCTGGTTCAGCTGTTCGATCGCCTCTTGCAGGCCCTGGCGCACGGGCTGCGCGGTTGCGTTCACCGGCGGATTATCAATGCAGACCAGCGCAATCTCGCCCGCATGTTCGATGGAAATCAGGTCATTTACAGGGATTTTCGGAGCCATGTTTCTCTTTCCGTTCTGACTTTTGAACAAGAGGATATGGCCGTCTCCACTGCGGGCGTCTCCTCCTTCGCATGCAAACTAATTCGTCGCAAAAGAGGCGTCAACTTGTGGAATTAGGTTTTGCTATGCAGAAAAATAGAAATGTCGCAGGGTCACGAGATGATCTCGAACTTATTGACGTCCACCAGCCCGCGATCCGTGATTTTCAGCGCGGGAATCACCGGCAGGGCCAGGAACGCCAGTTGCAGGAACGGCTCTTCCAGTGTCACGCCCAGCGATTGCGCGGCAGCCCGCAGATCGACCAGCTGATCGCGGACCCTTTCGTAGGGATCGAGGCTCATGAGCCCGGCAACGGGCAGCGCCAGTTCGGCCAGAACCCGACCATCGCGCACAACGACGAATCCGCCCTCGATCTGGCTCAAACGGTTGGCGGCCAGCGCCATATCGTCGTAATCGGCGCCCACAACGGCGATATTGTGGTGATCATGGCAGACTGTCCCCGCAATCGCACCATGTTGCAGGCCAAAGCCGCGCACAAACCCGGTGGCGATATTGCCGTTTTTGCCGTGCCGCTCGATCACGGCGATCTTGATCAGATCGCGGGTGGGATCGGGCAGTTTGTCGCCGTCGACGATGGGGATCACCTCGTGCAGATGTTCGGTGATGATCTTGCCTTCGATGATGCCGATCACGTCCGTGTCTTCGCGGTTACCCGCAGTGCGGAAATTATCGGCCGTGACGCTGGGGCCGTGACCGAGTGCCGCCCGACCGGATCAATCAGATCACGCGCGGCAAAGGCGGCCTCGGTGACCTGCACACCTGCGCAGAGCACCATCTGAGGGTCGCATTTCTCCAGATCCGTGATCGCTACGATATCGGCGCGTTTGCCCGGCGCCAGAAGGCCGCGATCCTTAAGCCCAAAGGCCTCGGCCGCCGAGATCGACGCGGCGCGGTAGACGGCCAGGGGCGGCGCGCCCAGTTCAATCGCGGTGCGGATCATATAGTCCAGATGGCCGTATTCCGCGATGTCCAGCGGGTTGCGATCATCCGTGCACAGGCAAATATAGGGAGAATTGCGTTCAGTAATGATGGGGGCCAGCGCGTGCAGGTCTTTGGACACCGAGCCTTCGCGGATCAGCACCCGCATCCCCTTGCGCAGTTTTTCCAGGGCCTCGTCAGCGGTGGTGGCCTCGTGCTCCGTGCGGATGCCGGTGGCGATATAGGCGTTCAGGTCGTTGCCCAAAAGTTGCGGGCAATGACCGTCGATGTGCTGACCACGGAAGAGGGCCAGTTTCTCCATCACCACGGGGTCTTTGAACAGGACACCGGGGAAGTTCATAAACTCGGCCAGGCCAATGCCGGTGGGGTGGTGCATCACCTGTTGCAGATCGCCCGCGTCGATGCGGGCGCCGGCGGTCTCCATATCCGTGGAGGGCACACAAGAGGACAGCTGCACACGGATATCCATCAGACAACGCGTCGCCGCATTCTGGAAATAGCGGATACCGTCGAGCCCGATCACATTGGCAATCTCATGCGGGTCGCAGATGGCGGTGGTGATGCCGCGGGGCAGCACGCAGCGGTCAAATTCGAACGGCGTCACCAGCGAGCTTTCGATATGCAAATGCGTGTCGATGAAACCGGGGACAAGGATCTGCCCGCTCACGTCGATTTCGCGGGTGCCCTGATAGGTGCCGCAGGTGCCGACGATGGTATCGCCGCAAATGGCCACGTCGCCCTCTAGCAGGTCACCTGTAATCAGGTCGTAAATCCGCCCGCCCTTCAGGACAAGATCGGCGGGGGCAATGCCCCGGCCCTGGTCGATGATCTGCGATAGCTGGGTCATGGTGTCTCGGGCTCCTTGGGGGAATGGTGGCACAGGTTTTCAGCAATGGCGAGGGGCAGCCGCCCCCCATTGCGGAAAACTGCGGCGCGGTGCGGGCTTGAGCGCAGGGCGCGCGCTTGGTAGCCAGAAAACCAACCAAAAGGAGCCCGCGCCATTCGTATTTTACTGGTCGAGGATGAGCCATTGATCGCGGATGCGATCCGCGTGTCGCTGACGCGCGCGGGCTATCATGTGGATTGGGCCAGCGATGGCGACATGGCGGACGAGGCCCTGCATGGTGACGGGTTTCATCTGGTCATTCTAGATCTGGGCCTGCCGGAGCGCGATGGGCTGTCGGTGCTGGGGGCGTTGCGGCGGCGGCACTCGGACGTGCCGGTGATCATCCTGACCGCGCGCGAGGCAACGGAGAACCGGATCGAGGGGCTGGATCTGGGGGCGGATGACTATATGACCAAGCCCTTTGACATGGACGAATTGCTGGCCCGCTGCCGGGTGCAATTGCGGCGCGGGGCCGGACGGGCAGCCCCGGTTCTGACCCATGGCGCGCTGGAGCTGCGCCCGCAGGAACAGGCGGTGTTTCTGGACGGCGCGCGGGTGGAGCTGCCCTTGCAGGCCTATCGGTTGTTGCTGCTGATGCTGGAACGACGCGGGCATGTCTGTGCGAAATCCGACCTGACCGAGGCTCTTTATGGCTGGGACGAAGGCGCCGAAAGCAATACGATTGAGGTCTATGTATCCCTGCTGCGGCGCAAGCTGGGCAAGGATCTAATCCGCACAATCCGGGGGATTGGTTATGTCATCGACAAACCGGCCTGAGGGCTCTGCGCCCAGCATACGGCAGCGTATCCAACGGCGGCTGGTGCCGCTGATCCTGTTGGCGGGGGTGGTGACGGCGGCTCTGTTGCTGCTCATCACCATCGACGAGGTGGACGAGGCGATCCTGAACAATCAAAACAATCTAAACCACGCGGCGGCGCAGATGTATGGCACCGAACTGGACCTGTCGGGCCTGCCCGCGCTGGAGGCCATCGAGGAACTGCGCAATCCCGAATTCCTGCTGATGATTCAGGGGGCGGACGGGGGGATGGTGCATCAGTCGCACCCGCAGCTGCCCTTGCCCGTGGCGGCACAGGACGGGCCCTTCGAATGGCAGGGCTGGCGCCTGTTTCAAACCCACACGCGCGACGGCCGGGTGATCATTTCCGGCGTCAAACAAGAAGAGCGCGACGAGATGATCCTGGAAATGGTCCTCTCCGCCGTGCTGCCGATGCTGGTGGTGCTGGGCACGCTGCTGCTGTCCGCGCTGTGGTTCGTGCAGGCCGGGCTGCGCCCCTTGCAACACCTGTCCGAGGCCCTGCGCAACCGCGCCCCCCAGGCTCTGACCCCACTAGAAAGCGCAGGGCAGCCCGCCGATCTGGTGCCGATCGTACGGGCGCTGAACGGGCTGTTCGCGCGGGTCCGGCAATTCGTTCAGCGCGAACGGAAATTCATCGACGATGCCGCGCATGAATTGCGCACACCGCTGACCATCATCAAGGCGCAGGTGCAGGCCATCGACCCCGCCGAGCTGTCGCCGGAAAACCGCACCCGGCTGGACCATGTGGTGGCCGGCGTGAACCGCGCCGAGGCCCTGGGCACGGGGCTGTTGCAACAGGCGCGGGCCGAACAGCCCTCGGGTCAGGGGCAGGCGGTGGATGCGCGCGCGGTGGTGCAGCAGGTGCTGAACGATCTGGAGGTGCTGCACGGGGCGCCGATGACACAGGCCGTACTGAGCACGCAGGACGCGCCGCCAATCTGGGCCACCCCCGAAGACTTGCGCGTAATCCTGCGCAACCTTCTGGACAATGCCGCCCGTCACGGCGGGCCGGCGGGCACCCCCGCGCAGCTGCGGATCGAGATCACCACAGAGGGAACCCAGACCCTGATCGCCATCGAGGATGACGGCCCCGGCATCCCCCAAGATCACCGCGCACAGGTGTTCGAACGGTTCTGGCGCGCCGGTCAGACCGAGGGCTCGGGGCTGGGCCTGTCAATCGCCCACACGCTGGCGCGGCGCAACGGCCTGACGCTAAACGTAACCGAAGGCGTGCATCTGGGCGGCGCCCGGTTCGAATTGCGCGGACGCACAGCGGCGGAATAACCGCGCTGTTACCGGGGTGTTACGCAAACTTCAGGTTGGCTTCAGGTTCGATTGTTAGGCGGGGGTAACTGACCCTAGCCCGAGCCCCGGCCATGACCGACACCTCCTTCTCCGGCGCCACAGAGACCCTGCGCCCATCCTGGCAACCCTCTGATTTTTCACGTACAAAGCTGGGATTTCTGCTGGCGCGCAGCCTGCGGGACGAAGGGATGCTATCGCTGTGGTCTGAATCCGGACTGGCCCTGACACAAGCCGCGCAGGGCGCACGAATCGCGGTGGTCGGCAACGCCCGCTCGCTGAGCGAAAAGACCCTGGGCGCGCAGATCGACAACCACGATATTGTGCTGCGGCTGAACACGGCCCCGATGCCCGATCCGCGCAGCCACGGACGGCGAACCGATTGGCTGGCCAGCTCGATCCCTGTCCCCCAAGGCCGGATCGACGCACTGGCCCCGTCGCGCGTGCTGTGGATGACGCGCAAACGCAAACGGCTGCCCTTTGCGCTGGCACAACGCAGCGGGTTTTATCTGAACCCCCAAGGCCCGGTGCACGCTCTGGCCGCACAGATCGGGGCGCCCCCCTCGACCGGAGCAATGGTGCTGGATCTGGTGCGGCGGCTGCCAGTGACGCAGGTGTCGGTGTTCGGGTTTGATTTTTTCGCATCGCTGTCCCATTCGGGACGCCGTACCGCCGCGCGAGTGCCCCATGACTTCGCCGCCGAGCGCGACCACGCCATGACCCTGTTTCAACAAGATGCGCGATTTAAGCTGTACTGAAACGCAAAACGGGGCCTGATGAGGCCCCGTTTTGTTTCATGCGGATGGATCAGAAATCCAGGTTTTCGACGCTGAGCGCGTTTTGCTGGATGAACTCGCGGCGCGGTTCGACGACATCGCCCATCAGTTTGGTGAAAATATCGTCGGCCTCGACCAGATCGTCGATGCGGACCTGCAACAGCGTGCGCGCCTCGGGGTCCAGGGTGGTTTCCCACAGCTGATCGGGGTTCATTTCGCCCAGACCCTTGTAGCGTTGTAGGGTCAGGCCCTTTTCGCCCTCTTTCAGGATCGCATTCAGCAGATCCAGCGGCCCCAGAATCATCTGGCTGCGGTCCTTGCGCACCAGCGTGGCGGGGGTGTCATAGACCTCTTGCAGGCTTTCGGTGAAGCTGCCGGTTTTGCGTGCCTCGCCCGAGCGCAGCATCGGCCCGTCCAGGGTGCGCACTTCCTCGACCCCGCGCAGAATACGCGCCAGACGGATGCCGTGATCCTGTGTAATCCGGCCGGTCCAGCCGCGTTCGTATTCCAGCGCGATCAGATCCAGACGGGCGGCAACCTTGTCGGCCACGCCTTGCAGATCGGCATCCACCGCGCCGGGCACAAAGGCACCGGCCACGGCGGCCTGTTCCAGAATGTGACGCGGGTAATGGGTGGGGAAGGCATCCAGCACGCGTTTCAGTTGCCGGGCTTCCTCGACCACGCGTTTCAGATCTGCGCCGGCCATCTCGACCCCGGAGCCAAGGCGCAACACCGCATCCGCCGTGCCCTGCTCGATCAAATAATCATCCAGCGCGGCCTGATCTTTCAGGTAGACCTCGGATTTTCCACGCGCGACCTTATAGAGCGGCGGCTGCGCGATATACAGGTAACCGCCCTCGATCAATTCGGGCATCTGACGGAAGAAGAAGGTCAACAGCAGCGTCCGGATATGCGCACCATCCACGTCCGCATCGGTCATGATGACGATCTTATGATAGCGCAGCTTGTCGATGTTGAACTCATCCCGGCCGATGCCGGTTCCCAGCGCCATCACCAGATTGCCGATTTCCTGGCTGGACAGCATCCTGTCAAACCGCGCGCGTTCCACGTTCAGGATTTTACCGCGCAGGGGCAGGATGGCCTGGGTCTGACGGTCACGGCCCGTCTGTGCGGACCCCCCGGCGCTGTCACCCTCGACCAGGAAGACTTCGGTCTTGGACGGATCTTTTTCCGAGCAATCCTTCAGCTTACCGGCCAGGAAATTCACATCCATCGCGGTTTTGCGGCGGGTCAGTTCGCGGGCTTTACGCGCGGCCTCGCGGGCCAGGGCGGCTTCGACGATCTTACCGACGATCATCTTGGCCTCGTTGGGGTTTTCCTCGAACCACTCGGCCAGTTTTTCGCCGACCAGGCTTTCGACGGCCGGGCGGACCTCGGACGAAACCAGCTTATCCTTGGTCTGCGAGCTGAATTTCGGGTCGGGCACCTTCACGGACAGCACGCAGGTCAGACCCTCGCGCGCGTCATCGCCGGTGAAATTCACCTTTTCCTTCTTGGCGATCCCGGATTCGGTGGCATAGCGCGTCAGCGTCCGCGTCAGCGCCCCACGGAAGCCCGCCAGGTGCGTGCCGCCATCACGCTGCGGGATGTTGTTGGTAAAGGGCAGCACCGTTTCGTGGTAGCTGTCGTTCCACCACATCGCGACTTCGACGCCGATGTCATCCTTTTCGCCGCGCACAAAGATCGGCGCGTCCATCAGGGACGTCTTCGAGCGGTCCAGGTATTTGACGAATTCCTTCACGCCGCCTTCGTAGAACAGCTCGGTTTTCAGGGGTTCGGCGGGGCGCAGATCCTCTAGGATGATGCGCACGCCCGAGTTCAGAAAGGCCAGTTCGCGCAGGCGTTTTTCCAGCGTTTCGAACGAATATTCCAGGTTCGAGAACGTATCGGTCGAGGCCAGGAACCGGACCTCGGTGCCTTTTTCGCCATCCGCATCGCCCACCACGCGCAGGTGCTGGGTGGTCTCGCCATGTTCGAACTTGGCGTAGTGTTCCTTGCCGTTGCGCCAGACGCGCAGCTCCAGCCAGACGGACAGCGCATTCACAACGGACACGCCCACGCCGTGCAGACCGCCCGACACCTTGTAGGAATTGCTGTCGAACTTACCGCCCGCGTGCAGCTGGGTCATGATGACCTCGGCGGCGGAAACGCCCTCTTCCTCGTGCAGGTCCACGGGGATGCCACGGCCATTGTCGCGCACGGAAATGCTGTTGTCGGGGTGGATCACCACGCGCACAAAGTCAGCATGACCGGCCAGCGCCTCGTCAATGCCGTTATCCACGACCTCATAGACCATGTGATGCAGGCCCGAGCCGTCATCGGTATCCCCGATATACATGCCGGGCCGTTTGCGCACGGCCTCCAACCCTTTGAGAACTTTAATGGAATCCGCGCCATATTCCTGCGCGGTTTGCTCGGTCCCGGACATAGAGCCCCACCTTTTGTTTCGTTGGGGAATATATACGAAACCTTGGGGGGCTTGTCACGCGCAAGCCCCAGAATTTGTAACGTCACGGTAACAGCCGGTCAGCTGATCTGAAGCGGCTCGCGGGTTGCCTCGCGGGTTTTTTCCACCCAACGGTGAATGACGGCCTTGGCGGCCAGCTCGTCCTCGATCTCAATCGCGGCGCGCAGGTCTTTCAGCGCGTTCGCCATCTCCAGCTCGGACAGATAGGCCTCTTGCGCGCGCAGGATTTTCGGATGCGGCGTGGTCAGCATATCGGGCGAGATCAGCAGCTCTTCGATCAGCTTTTCGCCGGGGCGCAGGCCGGTGACGACGATTTCGATCTCCCCATCTGGGTTATCCTTGTCCATGACCGTGTGGCCGGCGCCCTCGATCATCTGGCGGGCCAGTTTGTTGATCGGGACCAGCTCGCCCATGTCCAGCACAAACAGATCCCCGCCCCGCGCGAACGAGCCTGCCAGCAGCACCAGACGGGCCGCCTCGGAGATTGTCATGAAGTAGCGGGCCACATCGTTATGCGTCAGCGTCACCGGGCCACCGCGGGCGATCTGTTCTTCGAACAGCGGAATAACGGACCCGGATGAGCCCAGCACATTGCCGAACCGCACCATCGAAAAGCGGGTATTGCCCGCCCGCGTGGCCAGATCCTGCACGATCAGTTCGGCCAGCCGCTTTGAGGCCCCCATCACATTTGTCGGGCGCACGGCCTTATCCGAGGACACCAGAATAAAGCGGCTGATATCCGCCTTGAAGGCCGCATCGGCAATGGTTTTCGTCCCCAGCACATTATTGCGCAGCCCCGCGATCTGGTTTTTCTCCACCAGCGGCACATGTTTATAGGCGGCCGCGTGCAGGACCACCTCGATCCCGTGGTTTTCCAGAACATGGGCGCACAGCACCGGATCGCAGACCGAGCCCAGAACCGGCACGATCTCGATCCCCTGGGTGATGTCCAGTTCCAGCAGTTCCTTTTCAATCGTGTAAAGCGCCAGCTCTGAATGATCCAGCAGCACCAGTTTTTCCGGGCGACAAGCCACCAGCTGACGGCACAGCTCAGACCCGATCGAGCCCCCCGCCCCTGTGATCAGAATGCGCCGGGCGTGATAGCTGTCGGCCACCTTGGGCAGTTCGGACTCCAGCTTGTTGCGCCCCATCAGATCCTCAAGAGACACCGGCGTGCTGCGTTTGCTCAGGTCTTTTTGCTTGATCAGTTCGGCGAACGAGGGCAGCGAGTGCACCTCGCAGCCCAATTGCCGCAGGCGCATCCCAATGCGAGCCTGCACCGCCGGCGTGGCCGAGGGCATCGCCAGAACAACACGATCAACGGATTTATTGGCGATCAGCTCTTTCAGGCGGCTGGGCGCATAGACCGGCGCCCCCGAGACAGTCAGGCTCTGTAATCGCGGGTTATCATCGACAAAAGCGATCAGAACGATGGTGTCATCCGTCCGCAAAGCCGCAGCCAGCTGCTGCCCGGTCTGCCCCGCGCCATAGACGATCACGCGCGTCCGATTATTGGCATTGCGATAGATCGACAGCAGGATATTCCGCATCAAATTGCGAATCGCCACAACGGAAATCAGGAAAATCATCCCGAACACGATGAACAGCGCCATGGGGAACGGCGTGTCCAGAACGATGTTCAGCACCCCCCCCGAGGCCGCCAGAATCATCGCCAGAATGGCTGTGGGTTTGATCCCTCCGGATTCGAAGGCGTTCAGGCGGATGCGCGGCAGACGCAGCAGCACCGACACCGCGCTTCCCAGCGCGACCAGAAACAGCGTCAGCACCGCCCCATCCGTAACCGTATGGGAAGTCTCGAATTTTTCCCCGAACAGAAAAGCCGAGAATGCCAGGCTCAGGACAATCAGCGCCCCATCAATCAGAACGAATAATTCGCTTTTCTGTTTGACGGTGAGTGACGTGACCAGATCATACAGGTCCGCTTTGCCCTTGAATAAAGTCTTCAGCAAAAACCAGATCCCACCTTAGTTTGTCTTTCCGGAAAGCAATACACACAAAAAGAAACATCTATAAACAACAGTATATTAAGAAAGAGGGCCGTTGCTCAAGGAAGGTATTCCACACCTTTGCTGCAATAGCAAAACTTTGCCGAGCACCGCCACCAATATGTTCAATGTATGCGAATGCGCCGAAAAACGGTTTTCAGCATCAGCAGCATGTCGAAACACAGGGTTCTTTTGCGTTGGTAGATCAGATCCAGGCGTGCCTTTTGCGGGATGCAACGCCGGGTGTATACCTGCTCGGTTTCTTCGGGGGTTTGACAGCCCGCCAGTAGCATTTCCTCGTGGCGGTGATACACCAAAGTGGCCAGCCCCGTGATACCGGGACGGGATTTCAGCACCTGCCCGTAAAGCGCCGGAAACTGTTCGACATAGCGGCGCAGTGGCGGGCGGGGGCCGACAAAGCTGATGTCTCCGCGCAGGACGTTCCACAGCTGGGGCAGCTCATCCAGGCGATACTTGCGCAGCATGGCCCCCGTTTTGGTGATCCGCGCGGCCTTATCCCCCCCAGACACCCCGGAATCATGCTCGACCACGGTCATCGAGCGGAATTTCCACAGCGGAAACCCCTCGGATGCGGTTTTCATACGTTCCGAGATATACAAAACGGGGCGCCCGTCCCGAATCAGGATCATCCCCATCACCCACAGGATCACCGGCGCCAGCAACACCCCCAGAAACAGGGCCGCCAGAATATCCAGACTGCGTTTCGACCAGGTCACTTGCGGCCCTCCAGACTAAGCCAACTGCCCATGATGTGCCTGGGGTCGGTGTCCAGCGGGCCCACCAGCGTTTCCAGTAACGCGCAATCCATCACGGCCTGCTGCCGAGCCCCGTCCGGGGCAGCGCGCCACTGGAACGGATGCTGCGCCGCGCTTAGCAGAGACTCCATATAAACAGGCGCATTCGCCCCGACATTCACCACCTTTGGCAGAGGCTCTGGGTACACCGCCAGATCAACAAGCACCCGCGCCAGATCGGTGGGCGCGATATAGCTGCGCGCAGGGCCACGGCCATCTGCAAACTGATCCAGCGTCACCGCGGCGGCCTGATCGCACCAACCGGCACGAACCGAGCTGGCCAGGCTCTCGGCTCCGGCAACCGATCCGATCCTCAGGATCGTCGCGGCTGGCCCTGCGGCTGTTTGCAGATCCTGCTCCATCCGCAGCTTGGCCCGGCCATAGGGGTTTGGCGGCGCGGTTGGATCCTGCTCGGTCAGCGGGCCTTCTTTGGGCGCATAAACAGCCACCGAAGAACAATGCAGCACGCGCCCGGCCTGGCATTCTGCCGCCACATCCTGCGCAGCAAGGGCCAGTTCTGAATTCATATCCAGCTCTGCCTCAGACCCGTGCGTCACCCCCCACAGCGCAATCACCGCATCCACCCTGCCGAACGGATTGGGCTGGCCGGGGCACCAATGCTGGCCGGGCCCCTTGCGCGATTGATACAGGATTTCCACGTCGGGCCGCTGCGCCGCCTGCCAGGCCAGCCGCATCAATCGGCCAACCCGTCCTGACGCCCCCAAAACCAAAATACGAGCCCGTGCCACTGGCTGAACTTCCTACCCAATTCTCTGCCGAATTGCCTAACACGCCCGCCCCGCCACGAACAGAGCCCGCATCACAGAACCGAAGAAACCGCAGACACACCCTGCGTTTCCGTCACCTCCAGATACTGAGCACGCCGGCCCAGATCGGCAAACAATTCAGGGCCCGTGCCGGTCATCCACGCCTGCGCCCCCAAAGCGCAGATTTCATCATACAGCGCCGCGCGGCGTTCGGCATCCAGATGCGCCGCCACCTCATCCAGCAACAAAATCGGAGCCGCCCCGAAATCCTGCGCCAAAGCGCGCGCATTCGCCAGGATCAGCGACACCAGCAAGGCCTTTTGCTCGCCCGTAGAACAGTCCCTGGCCGGAACGCCCTTGGCCGCATAAACCCCATACAAATCCGCCCGATGCGGACCAACCAAGGTGCGCCCAGCCGCAAGATCGCGAAACCGGCTATCGGCCAGAGCCTCAGCCAGCTCCCCCTCGGCCAAGGGCATCTCGCCCTCTGTCATCGTCAATTCCAGATCGGCCACGGGGAAACCTGTCTCGGCCTCGGCCTGCGCAGCCTGCAACAAATCCAACGCCGCCAGACGATTGGCATGTATCGCCGCCCCTGTCCGCGCCATCTGCGCCTCTAACGCCGCATACCAATGAGCATCGCGCACCTGATCCTTCAGCAGCCGGTTCCGTTCACGCATGGACTTTTCGTAATCCAGCGATAATTCCGCATGTGCGGGAAAAAAGGACAAGGTCATCCGATCCAGAAACCGTCGGCGTCCCTCGGCCCCCTCCAGCCACAGCCGGTCCATCATCGGAACCAGCCACAACACCCTTGAAATCCTGGCCAAAGCATTCTGTGTCGCCGATTTCCCATCTATTTTCAGCTGTCTGGCCGCCCCTTTATCGGACCAGATTTCAACCTCACAGGTGCCAGCCCCATGCAAAACCCCGGTCAGTTTCCACCCCAACGCCTCAGGCCGGCGCGTCATGTCCTCAGCCGAGGACCGCCGCAACCCGCGACCGGGCGAAAACAGCGAAACCGCCTCCAGAATGTTCGTTTTGCCTGCCCCATTTGGCCCATGGATCGCTACGGGCCGCCCGTCACATGCAATCCGCGCCACCACATGCGAGCGAAAATGCGACAACGTCAGTTGCGTCAGGAACAAACCAGACACGCCCCGCCCCTTCTTTCTGAGGAAAATACTCTCGCCGAAGGCACGGGCGTCAGCCCGTTCAGACGCGCATCGGCATCACAACATAGACGGCGCTGGTGTCATTACCTTCGCGCATCAGGGTCGGATCCCCAGCCGAGTTGAACATGAACACGGCGTTTTCCCGATCCACCTGGCTGGCGATCTCCAGCAGGTATTTGGCGTTGAAACCGATTTCCAGACGTTCGTCGCCATAGGCCACAACCAGCTCTTCCTCGGCGGCACCGCTATCGGGGGCATTCACCGACAGGACCAGCTTGTCCTCATCCAGAGCCAGCTTCACCGCCCGCGACCGCTCAGACGAAACGGTCGCCACACGATCCACCGCAGCGGCAAACTCACCGGCATCCACCTCCAGCTTGCGCGTGTTCCCGGCGGGAATGACGCGGGTGTAGTCGGGGAAAGTGCCGTCAATCACCTTGGATGTCAGCGTGATGTCGGGGGTCGCAAAGCGGATCTTGGTTTCGCTGACGGACACAGCGATTTCCATGTCATCGTCATCCAGCAGCTTGCGCAGCTCGCCCACGGTTTTACGAGGCACGATCACACCGGGCATCCCCTCGGCCCCGGCGGGCAGATCTGCGTCGATCCGGGCCAGACGGTGGCCATCGGTGGCCACGGCGCGCAGCACCTTACCGCCATCTGAATCGGCCACATGCAGGTAGACACCATTCAGGTAATACCGGGTTTCCTCGGTCGAGATGGCGAATTTCGATTTATCGAACAGACGCCGCAACACCGGCGCGGGCGCGCTGAAATTCGAGGCATATTCCGAGGTCGCCATGACCGGGAAATCCTCTTTGGGCAGGGTCGCCAGATTGAAATGAGACCGGCCGGCCTCGACGTTCAGGCGCCCGGCAACACCATCATCGGACAGGGTCACCAGCGCCCCATCGGGCAGCTTTCGCACAATCTCATGGAGCGTCACCGCCGACACGGTTGTCGCGCCCGCTTTTTCAACCATCGCGGGGGCTTTATCGACAACCTCGATGTCCAGGTCGGTGGCCCGGAACTGGACGTTATTCCCGTCGGCCTCGATCAACACATTGGCAAGGATCGGAATGGTATTCCGCCGTTCGACAACCGATTGCGCCTGGCTGACGGCTTTCAGTAGAACTGCGCGTTCAATGCTGAATTTCATACCCTTGCTCCTATCGTCTGGCGGCCAGATGCCGGGTGGGGCAAGGTACCAATTTCCCCAAGCGGCTCAAGCTCTTTCTTGCTTTGTCCGCTGGTTTCGCAGGCCCGTCAAGGGGCGTCTGGGCTGTCCATGGTCTGAACAGCCCTGAATATGGGCTTAGGCCTCTAATGCGCGGCGCAGAAGTTCCAGATCTTCGGCAATCTGGCCGTCCTTGGCGCGCAGTTCCTCGATACGTTTGACGCCGTGCATGACGGTGGTGTGGTCACGCCCGCCAAAACGGCGACCGATTTCCGGCAACGACCGCGAGGTCAGCTGTTTACACAGATACATCGCCACCTGACGCGGGCGGGCATAGGTGCGCACGCGCTTGGGCCCGATCATGTCGGACAGGCGGATGTTGTAATGCTCGGACACTTTGCGCTGGATTTCCTCGACGGTGATTTTCCGTTCCGAGGCGCGCAGTACATCGGCCAGGCAATCCTGCGTCAGCGCCATGGTGATCGGCCGCCCCACCAACGAGGCAAAGGCGAACAGACGGGTCAGGGCACCTTCCAGAACGCGCACGTTAGTGCTGATCCGGTGCGCCAGGAATTCCAGAACACCGCTTTCCAGTTCCAGTTCGGGATATTGCTGACGATATTGTTCGACCTTGGACTGCAAAATGCCCAGGCGCAGCTCATAATCCGTGGGATGCAAATCAACGACCAGGCCGCATTGCAGGCGGCTTTTGATACGCTCTTCCAGATCTTTGATTTCCCCCGGCGCACGGTCCGCCGAGATGATGATCTGCTTGTTTTGATCAACCAACGCGTTGAAAGTATGGAAAAATTCCTCTTGCGTTGAATCCTTGCCAGCGATGAACTGCACATCATCCACCATCAGCACATCGACCGAGCGGAACAGCTGCTTGAAGTCCATCATCTTGCGATCACGCAGCGCCTGAACAAAGCGGTACATGAACTGTTCAGCAGACAGATACACCACGTTCAGATCGGGGCGCTGGCTCTGCAATTCCCAGGCGATCGCGTGCATCAGGTGGGTTTTCCCCAGCCCGACGCCACCATACAGGAACAGCGGGTTGAAGCTGACCGGGCCGCCCTCGGCCACACGGCGGGCGGCAGCATGCGCCAGCTCGTTCGGCTTACCCACGACAAACGTGTCAAAGGTAAAACGCGCATCCAGAGGGGCGTTGGGCAGTTGTTCTTCGGTGGTGCGAACAGGCTGCGGCGCATGAGTGGCGGCAGGGGCCTGCGGGCTGTTCTGCGGCGCGGCCTGAGCAGCGGGCCGGGGCAGGGTCTCGGTGCTCACACGGAAATTCAGGCGGCGGACCGCCTCGCCGGCTTGGGTCAGCTGATGCAAAATCAGATCCCCGAAATTGCGCGAAACGTAATTCCCCAGAAACGTCGTCGGCACCGCAAAAGTGGCCACGCCCTCGGCGATTTCTTCGATTTCGAGCGGTTCGATCCAGTTCTTAAAGTTGTGCTGCCCCACCGTGCCAATAAGCGATTGTTTTAGTTGGCCCCATTGATCTTGCGTCATTATTTGTTCCGTCCAGCCTGTTTCCCCAACATGCGGCATTACAGTTGGCGCCGCCTCACACTCGATACCTCAACAATGGCCAAAAGGGTCCGGCTCCCGCTGACACGAATGCAGCGGGCCTTGTCATCCCGATCGGTCCAGTTGCCCCGCAGGCCCGTGCCCTGGTCGTCCCGAAACCAGAGCCAATTTGGGCGCATACGGCGCGTCTTGCTGGACAAGTCGTGGTTGTACCCACATTCAAAGCTAATCATGTCCACACCCGGCAGATCGGGTGCGGTTTGGCAGCTTCTTCAGACCGTGCGCCGCGTAGCGAATAGCGCGTGGTCAACCTGTCCCCCCAAGGCGATGTGAATCGCAAGGAGAAGCTAGCAAGTCGCCTGCGGAGGGGGCAACTGATCTTCTGGGCTTGACTCGGAGAATCCGAAAAAGAATCTCTTGGGATCGCTAAAGATGCGGCCAAGATGTCACAATTTGGGAAAAATGAAAAAGGCGCCCCAAATCAGGGCGCCTTTTTAATCTTGTGATTCCAGTGCCTTAATCGGCGGCTTATGCCATCGATTTAACGCGCGCCGACAGGCGGGACATTTTGCGGGCAGCGGTGTTCTTGTGGAAGATGCCTTTGGTGACGCCGCGCATCAGCTCGGGCTGAGCTTCTTGCAGGGCGGCTTTGGCGGCAGCCTGATCGCCCGATGCGATGGCTTCTTCGACCTTACGCAGGTAAGTGCGGATACGCGAGCGGCGGGCTTTGTTTACGTCGGCACGACGCTCGTTCTGACGGGCGCGTTTTTTTGCCTGAGGCGAGTTTGCCATTTCAAATCATCCCTTTACTGGGGTTAACATTTCGATTGCACGGGGCCCCAGCTGACAGCGTTCATGTCGGGAATGATTCTAGCCAGAGCGGGCCTCACGCGCATGTATTGGGGGCGTATAGAGCCTGTATGCGGAAAACGCAACCCTATTCCGGCGCACCGAAATAGGGCCCTGTGTCAGCGGCCTTAGCGGTCGCGGAACTGCGGGGTACGTTTCTCGACAAAGGCGGCCATGCCTTCTTTTTGGTCTTCGGTGGCGAACATCGAATGGAACAGGCGGCGTTCAAACAACAGCCCCTCTGCCAGCGGCACCTCGAACGAACGGTTCACCGCCTCCTTGATCGCGCAGACCGAGATCATCGACTTTTCCGCGATCTTGGCGGCGGCGGCCAGGGCCTCCTCTTGCAGCTTCTTGACCGGCACGATGCGGCTGACCAACCCGGCGCGTTCGGCCTCTTCTGCGTCCATGAAACGGCCCGTCAGGTTCATATCCATCGCCTTGGCCTTACCGATAGCCTGAGTCAGGCGCTGCGTGCCGCCGATTCCGGCCATCACGCCCAGGTTGACCTCGGGCTGGCCGAATTTGGCAGTGTCCGAAGCGATGATGAAATCGCACAGCATGGCCAATTCGCAGCCACCACCCAGCGCGTAGCCCGAAACAGCCGCGATGATAGGTTTGCGCACACGGCCAATTTCAGCGGTTTCGCCACCGAACAGGTCTTCGGAGAACACGTCGGTATAGCTTTTCTCGCTCATCATCTTAATGTCGGCGCCGGCGGCAAAGGCCTTCTCGGATCCGGTCAGCACGATGCAGCGCACCTTGTCATTCTTCTGAGCCGCGCTCATCGCGTCGGCCAATTCCGTCAGCAGCTGCGCATTCAGAGCGTTCAATGCGTCGGGGCGATTCAGTTTCACCAGTGCAATGTGATCTTCAATTTCTACGATGAGCGTCTCGTATGCCATGAATCCATGCTTTCCTTGTTTCCGGTCAGGCTGATTGATGGCCCGTCCTGCCGCGCGGATCAAGCTATCTTTGACAGGTCGGGCAGTAAAAGGTGGACCGCCCCGACTGCACAATCCGATGGATGACCGAGCGGCAACCGGCGGTGGTGCAAGGGTTTGCCTCTTGGCCGTAAACCCGGAAATTGTGTTGAAAATAGCCCAGTTCCCCGTCCGCCTGGCGGAAATCCTTCAGGCTCGATCCGCCGGCGTCAATGGCTTCGGACAGCACATCGCGGATCACCGGCACCAGAGCCCGCAGCCGGGGCGCGGCGATCTGCCCCGCCTTGCGTTTGGGATGAATTCCAGCGCGAAACAGTGCCTCGCAGACATAGATATTGCCCAGCCCCGCCACGATTTTCTGATCCAGAAGGGCGGTTTTGACCGGGCTCATGCGCCCCCGGAGGGCAGCCACCAGATAGTCTTCGTGAAAATCGTTGCCCAGAGGTTCCGGCCCGATCGAGGCCAGCAATTTATGCTGATCCGCAGTGGCGGTCTCCAGCAGGTCCATTGCGCCAAAACGGCGCGGATCGTTGAACGTAATGCGCGCGCCATTGTCCATGTCCAGCACCACGTGATCGTGTTTTTCCGCCGCCGGATGGCCATGCACGAACTGGCCCAGCGGATCCCCCGATACCGTCATCCGGCCGCTCATGCCCAGATGGATCAGCAGCGTTTCCCCCGATCCCAAATCCGCCAGAATGTATTTCGAGCGCCGCCGCAGCCCCAGCACTTTCTGCCCCGTCAGGCGCTCGGCCATCCGGTCAGGAAACGGCCAGCGCAGATCGGGCCGGTTCACCTGCGCGCGGGTAATCACCGCGCTCTCCATCGCGGGGGCCAGGCCCCGGCGGACGGTTTCGACCTCGGGCAATTCAGGCATGTTTGCTCCTATTAGACAGTTCGGCGCATTGCAGCGCCGTCTCAGCGCCCTATAAGAAGGGGCAGAACAACGCACTGGCAAGAGCCCATGACCCAGACAAATCAGAAAACCACTCATTTCGGCTTTACCGAGGTTCCCGAGCACGAAAAGGCCGGGCGCGTGCAGGGGGTGTTTGGCTCGGTTGCGTCGAAATACGATGTGATGAACGATGCCATGAGCATGGGCATCCACCGTGTGTGGAAAGACGCGATGATGGATTGGCTGGCGCCGCGTCCGAATACGCGCCTGCTGGATGTGGCCGGGGGCACGGGGGACATCTCGTTCCGGTATCTGAGGCGCGCGGGCCGGGCCCATGCCACCGTATGCGACCTGACCGAACCGATGCTGATCGCTGGCCGTCAACGCGCCGAGGCCGACCAGATGGCCGACAGTCTGGACTGGGTGGTTGGCGACGCGATGGCGCTGCCCTTTGCCGATAACAGCTTTGACGTTTACACGATCAGCTTTGGCATTCGGAACGTCACCCGCCCGCAAGAGGCCCTGAACGAGGCCTACCGCGTGCTCCGCCCCGGAGGCCGTCTGATGGTGCTGGAATTCAGCCAGATCCCCAATGATCTGATGCAGAAAGTCTATGATCTGTATTCGTTCAATATCATCCCGAAAATGGGCCAGGTGATCGCGAATGACCGGGACTCGTACCAGTATCTGGTGGAATCCATCCGCAAATTCCCCGATCAGGACACATTCCTGGGGATGGTCAAACAGGCCGGATTCGAGAACGCGAAATACCGGAACCTGACGATGGGCATCGCCTGTCTGCACTCAGGCTGGAAGGTCTGACGATGCGCGGACCTCATAACATTTGGCGGCTGATCCGCACGGGTGCCACGATGGAGCGCACCGGCGCCATGGGCGTGATTCTGGACGCAATGGACGCCCCGCGCCCCGTCCGCATTCTGGCGCGCACCCTGGCCTGGCCCTTTGCCTGGCTGGGCTATAAGGGCGATCCGAACATGCCCCCCGCCACCCGCGCGCTGACCGCGTTGGGCCCGGCCTATATCAAATTCGGGCAGGTGCTTTCGACCCGCCCGGACGTGGTGGGCGCCGATATGGCGCTGCAACTGCGCGTGTTGCAGGACAAATTGCCCCCCTTTTCCATCGAAGCCGCAAAACAGGCCGTCACCAACGAGCTGGACCGCCCGGTCGATCAGATTTTCAGCGAATTTTCCGAACCTGTCGCTGCCGCCTCGATTGCACAGGTACACAAAGCGCGGCTGACAGACAGCGGCGAAGAGGTCGCCGTCAAGGTGCTGCGCCCCGGCATCGAACGTGCCTTTCAACGCGACATCGACGCATTCTATTTTGCCGCCGACGTCATCGAGTTTCTGTCGCCCGCCTCGCGCCGGTTGCGCCCGCGGGACGTGATCTCGCATTTCGAGGGCGTCGTTCAGGGCGAGCTGGACCTGCGTCTGGAGAGCGCCTCGGCCTCGGAATTCCAGGCCAATACCGTGGATGACGCAGGGTTTCAGCTGCCGCAGATCAAATGGGATCTGTCCGGCCGCAGCGTGATGACCATGACCTGGGCCGAGGGCGTCCCGCTGGGCGATAACGATGCCATCGACGCCGCAGGCCATGACCGCCGCGCCCTGGGCGAACGCGTTCTGGGCCTGTTCCTGAACCACGCGCTGCGCGACGGTTTTTTCCACGCGGACATGCATCAGGGCAACCTGAAGGTCGCCGCAAACGGCGACATCATCGCCTATGATTTCGGGATCATGGGCCATATCGACGAATACACGCGCCGGGTTTACGCTGAAATCCTGTTCGGCTTTATCCAGCGCGATTATCAACGCGTCGCCGAAGTCCATTTCGAGGCCGGCTACGTGCCCGCCGATCAGGATGTGGACGAATTCGCCCGTGCCCTGCGCGCTGTGGGCGAGCCGATTTTCGGCATGGATGCCACGCATATCTCGATGGGGCGGCTGCTGAACTACCTGTTCGAGGTGACCGAGCGTTTCGGCATGGAAACCCGTACCGAGCTGATCCTGTTGCAGCGCACCATGGTTGTGGTCGAGGGCGTCGCGCGCTCCTTGCATCCGCAGGTCAACATCTGGGAAGTCGCCAAGCCGGTGGTGCAATCCTACATCACGCAATCCATCGGCCCGCGCGCCGTGGCCCGAGATCTGGCAAAAACGGCCCGAGTCCTGACCCGGTTCGGTCCCCGCCTGCCCGGTCTGGTCGAGGCAATGCTGATCCGACAAACAACAGCAGCCGAACCCCAAACGCCCCCGTCGCGCAAAACGGCGGCCATTTGGGCATTGTTCGGCGCGGTTGTGGGTGGCGGAGTGGTCAGCCTAATTCAGGCATTGCTCTAACGCGGTCATTTCCAACCGCATCGCCTGTGCGTAAACCTTGGCGCCTCTTTGGGTTTTCCACGCGCAATAGGCCGTCATCGCCCAGTGGTACCAGGGCTGCATCTTTTCCAGTCGCTGCTGTATGGCCGAATCCCGATAGGCTTGCAAAAAGGCCTGTCTTTCGTCCCACGTCAGCGCCGCGCCGCGATACACCCATTGCATCGCAGGCGACAGAAAGATCGCCAGATCTTCAACGGCATCGCCCACTGCGGGGCATTGCCAGTCAATAAGGCGCGCACCATGCGGTGTCATGACAATGTTGCCGGGAACGGGGTCTCCGTGCAAAAGCACATACCGCTCCGAGGCAGGCAACGCCATCTGCGGTTTGTGTTTCGATAACCAGCCCGCAATATCCGCTGGAAGCTGTTCCAGAAAGCCAGCCACCCGCTTGGAAACCGGCCCCGAACCCCCAGGTAAAACACGCAATCCCGCGGGTGCCGGCGCTTCATGCAGGCCGCGCAGCAGCTTACCCACTTGCCCGGCATCGGTGGCCCATGCTTTGCCCTCTAGGAATTCGTACACCAGAAAATGCTGTTTGTTGGTGCGAAGCTGCCCCAGGAAACCTGGCGACATCCCACGCCCGGAAAGCGCGCGAAGCACCGCAGCCTCGCACTCCGGACTGTTGGGAAACACCGGATTGCCGTCTGGCTGGGCATAGCTTTTGACAACCGCGCGCCCCACGCGCCACAGCTGGTTGGTCTGCCCCCCTGGCAATGGCTCCCACGTCTCACCCTTTGTGATCAAACCCTTTTCCGATAGCAGGGCTTCTATTTCCAGGGCTTTGGACATGCGGGCTCCGTCCGGATTGGGGATCGCCGGAACCTATGCGATCACAGCAGTCACCGCAATCAGGACTGCGGCCTGCGCACCCCCGTCACACCATCCGAGTAAATCTCACCGCCTCCTTCCAGAACCAGAATAACGGCCCCCGAATCGCTGCGTGCCTCGACAATGGTGCCCCAGGTTTCGCCATAGCTGGTTTCCGTCAGGTTCCCGTCCACATAGCTTTCCACCTGGAACGTATAAAGCCCGCTGGCCAGAGCATCCCCGTCCGGGTCGGTCCCGTCCCAGGTTACCATTTGCGAATCGGCGTCGATACTCATTCGATCCACTTCATTGCCATCGGCATCGTACACCACCAGTTCCGCCGTTTCGGCATAGGTCACGGGGTTGACCAAAACCTCGACCCCTTCGGTGCCATCAAAATGAGCGGGCCCGGTTGAGCGCCCCTGCATCCCAATCCACCCCGCCAGATCCGACATCCCGGATTGGCTGTTCATGTAGATCAAAGACCCCAGCAGATCATTTGTCAGCACCTGCTGCTCCAGCCCCGAAAAAGTCGCCAGTTGCATGGCGTATTCCGAGGAATCCATGGGATTCAGCGGATCTTGGTTCTGCATCTGCACCGTGAGCATCTTAAGAAAAGTCTCAAAATCCGAGTTCAGAACGGTGGCAGATTGCGCCGCCGAGGCGCTGCTGGTGGCCGAGCTTGTTGTATCGATTGTCGTCATGTTGGCTCCTTCCTCAAAGGCGCAGATCCAGGCCCGTCGCCTGAACCATCTGGGTTTCCGGGTCTTCTATCGGCGCGGCGTCCGCCCTGATCGCCGTCCCTGCCCTCTCTTGATTCTGCTGCTGCTGTTGGTCCGAATAGCTGACATCGCCAAACCCCATATTTTTCAGGTCTTGCATCAGATCGGGCAGATGCCGGCGCATCAAATCCAGCGTCTCGGGGCGTTCGGCCTGGACGATCAGCACAACCCCCTGATCTGTCTGACTGGCGGTTAGACGCACCCGGCCCAGCTCTTCCGGGTTTAGAGAAATTTCGACTTTACCGTTGGGTGTCAGGGCATTTTCGGCCAGTTGCTGAACAACCTGCCGCGCAACATTCGCTGATTGCGCTTCAATCCCGCGCCCTGTGGGGGAAAGCTGCGCGGTTAAAATCTCTGTACCTGCCGCGATGGCCATCGCCTCGGGCTGTCCATCGAACCCGGCTGATTCGGCCAGGTTTTTTTCACCCGCGAGTGCTCGCTCGGGTCTGGTGACAAAGGCCATTTCGGCCGGGCTGGGCTGCTCGCCCGCTGGCAACGGGTTTTGCTCTGCACGAGGGGATCTGGCGGCGCCCCATTCAGGCGCCGGGTGCGCAATCGCGGTGTCGTTTTCGACCGTTGCAAGTGCTTTTGTCTCTTCAAGAGGCCCACTGGTGCGCGGGGCAAAAGGCTCTTGCTGCGGGCCACCGACCGCATTCACCGGAACCGGAGTGTCACGGGCGGGTGTAAACTGACCTCGTGACGTCTGGTCTGCCTGTGAAGAAGACGGCGCGAACGACGGAGTATTCGCGCTCAGAAAAAAGGCGGCTGCTTCCTGCACAGGCCGGCTGGCCGGCAGGGGCGCGAAATCTGGGCCCAGGACCGCATCTTTCTCAAACGCCTGCCCCGATTTTGAAGGCGCGTTTTCCGCAGAAACCGAGATATCGGCCCGAGGCGCATCCTGACGCGGCATCGTTTCAATCCGCGCAAAGGCACGAGGCTCTGTATGATCTGCGGCCATTCTCGTGGTTTGGACGGGTTGCGGAGAAACGCCCTCAGCCTCCGGCCCCCAGGACATTTCAGGTGTTGCGGACTGCGCTGAAATCACGGTCGCAAGGGGCGGAGAACTTGCAAATCTGCTGGTTTCTGCGGGGCTCCCCCCCCCTGAAAGAGGGGTTTCCACATGCTGTACCGACGATGGACCCGCGTCAGACGCGGGCATAATCGCCCTCGCCGCGCTATCGGAGTTTGCACGATTCGTAGCTTGCGGTGACGCGACGGATGGCTCTTCCCCCTTCGTAAACCGGGACAGCGAATCAGTGCCCTGGGCGATAAAGGCGCTGGAGTGAATGGCCTCAATGCCTGTGCGGGCCCCTTTGGGGCCAATGGGCTGTATATGATCAGTTTCACTTTGGACTGAGGGCTGGATTGGGCGCAGATTCGGCTGAGACTCGGCGCGCGGCTCACCGGGCGCGTTCGGCGCCTTGCCCGGAGCGGTGGCGACATACGCAGCCTCCTCCGGTATGCGATCGGGCGTTGCTGCGTTCTGCGCGATATCGTTCGTGGCCGGTTTCTCGGCCAGTTCCGCATCTTCGGCGGGTGGCGCATCCTCTGCCTCGGGCAACGCAGCTTCGGAGCTTACATCCGATTCACCCTCTGCTTGCGGCACGGAAATCTCTTGATCCTCGCTCTCCCGAGCAAGAGCTTCCAGCACGGAATCAAAGCTGAAACCAGGGGTTTCAGAGCCTGAAAGAAGCAGTTTTTCTGCATTTTTTCCAATGGTTATACCCAATTCGGATGTCAAAAAGGACAGATTCATAAGCCCCTCCGAAATTCTTTCGTAGGCCTGCAAACTCCGTGATTTTAGTTACCGCTTCTTTACCGCTTTGCCGTCATGCTTGGAAAAAATTGCTCAAATTGGAGAGACCTATGACCCAAATTTCGTCTCTGCCGGAACCGATGGCAGACCGGCTGAGCCAGCTACGCCATGCCGCCGAAAAAATGGAAGCGGCCTTTTTATCCGAAATGCTGAAGGCGGCTGGCGTCGGCAAGCCGTCCGAATCCTTTGGTGGGGGGGCCGGCGAAGAACATTTCGCCTCTTTCCTCCGCGAAGCCCAGGCCGAAGAAATGGTGCGCGCAGGCGGCATCGGACTGGCCGAAACCTTGTTCCACGCACTTAAGGAGAGAGAAAATGCAAAATAACACTGATCTGATCGCCAAGCTGCAAACGCTCTTGGATGAAGAACGCAGCCTGCTGTTACAAGGCAAGCTGGACGCCCTGCCCGACCTTCTGGAGCGCAAACGCGATCTGGTCGAGGGGCTGGGAGAGCCCGGAGAGGCAGATTTGACCGATCTGCATAGTAAACTGACGCGTAATCACGCGCTGCTGAATAGTGCGATGGAGGGCATCCAGCGCGTCTCAGAGCGTCTGGCCACGCTGAAACGTATGCGGCTGTCGCTTGAAACCTATGACAGCCAGGGGCATCGCCAATCGCTGGACACCCGTGCGGTCAGCCGAATGGAAAAACGTGCCTGACCGTTTGAATCAAATTCCAAATATTCAATTTAGGGGTTTAGCGTTCTCTTAGTCTTTGGCGGCACATGGTGATCCCGCATCCAGATTGGGTGGCACAGCGTCGAATGATCTTCGCTGTACGGTCTGAAGGGCCCTCGGTCCGTCCTTTGGGGGCGGGATGATCAACCGGCTGCGAAACGCGGCCAAAGACTTGAGGAAAATGCTATGTCCAGCATTCTGACCAACAATGGCGCAATGGTTGCGCTGCAAACACTGAAATCGGTTAACTCGAATCTGGCCGATACGCAAAATCAAATTTCGACTGGTAAAGAGGTCGCCTCGGCCAAGGACAACTCGGCTGTTTGGGCCATTTCGAAGGTGATGGAATCGGACGTAACCGGCTTCCAGGCTATTTCGGACAGCCTGTCGCTGGGGGAATCCACTGTGGCGGTCGCCGCGAATGCGTCGGAAACCATCACCGATCTGCTGACCCAGATGAAAGAGAAAATCGTCGCCGCACAGGGTGGCAACGTCGATCGCTCCAAGATCAACGATGACGTGACAGCCCTGAAAAACCAGATCGATTCGGTCGTCTCGGCAGCGCAGTTCAATGGTCTGAACCTGGTGGACGGTTCGACGGCTTCAACTTCGGTGTTGGCGTCGCTGGATCGTGACGGCTCGGGCAACGTGACCGCATCGTCCATCTCTGTTTCGGCGCAAAACCTGTCGACCGGTGGCTACACGGCCAAGGCGGTGTTCGATGCAACTAACACCGAGGGCGTCTCGGCTGACGGCCAGGACAGCTTCGGCTTCTCACTGGATGCGAACGGCGGCACGGACGATGACGGTGTCATCGAATTCGAACCTCACGGTACCGCTGCCTATGCGGCAGGCGATAGCATTACGATGCGCCTGGGTGATGTCGAAGTGAGCTATACTGTCACCGCTGAAGACATCGCCTCGACATCAACCGCCGATGTCATTGCCGTTGGCATGAAAGACGCGATTGAAGCGTCCGAAGCGAACGTGACAGTGGACTACAACATCGCCAACTCGGGGCGTCTGACCATCACCAATGATGGTGGTGACAGCCTGCATGTCTCGGGCCAGTTTACCAACGCCAACTCGGGTGGTCTGGGCGCTTTGGCGGCAATTGACGTTTCGACGTCCGGCGGTGCCGCTTCTGCACTTGGCTCCATTGAGACGCTGATCGATACCTCGATCTCCGCAGCTGCGGCATTCGGCTCCGCTCAGGGTCGGATCGAAACTCAGGCTGATTTCGTATCTAAACTGACCGACTCGCTGAAATCGGGGATCGGCTCGATGGTGGATGCGGATATGGAGGAAGCTTCGGCGCGCCTGCAAGCCCTGCAAACGCAGCAGCAACTGGCAATCCAGTCGCTGTCGATTGCAAACCAGGCACCGCAGTCGATTCTGTCGCTGTTCCGGTAATACGGCTTGGCTGAGGCGCCTAGGTGCCTCAGCCCTCCATCACTTGCATTCTTCAGCGACAGGAAGGTTCTTTCGTGAACGCTTTTAATACCGCGCAGCGCGCATACGCGCAAACTGCGGGCCCTATTCGTACGCCCCGCGGCCTTGAATATGAGGCATTTGCCCGGATCACACATCGCCTGAAACGCGCATCGGACAGTGGCTCCGCAACTGCGTTAGCTGCTGCGGTGCACTTGAACCGGCAACTTTGGACGCTTCTGGCCACGGATGTCGCCGACGAGGCAAACGCTCTGCCAAACGATTTGCGCGCGCGCATTTTCTACCTGTCCGAATTCACCGCGCAGTATAGCCGCAAAGTTCTGCGCAGAACATCCGACATCCAGCCGCTGGTGGATATCAACACCGCCATGATGCGCGGACTGAAGCAACAGGAGGGGCATCAATGACTGGCCTCGTGCTCAAGCTAGGACCCAAGGAGCGTTTGCTCATTAACGGCGCCGTCGTCGAAAATGGCGATCGCCGCAGCAGACTGTCCATCGTGACACCGGATGCAAACATTTTGCGTCTCCGTGACGCCATTCATCCAGATGAGGTCACCTCGCCCGTCAGGCGTGTCTGTTATGCAACACAACTGGTACTATCGGGGGACTCTGACCCAGACGAGGCGCGGTTACAACTGCTGCGGCGCATCGAGGAATTGAGCCATATTCTGACGGACACCGACAGCCGGTATTTACTTGATGCCGCGTCGGATGCAGTAATCCACAACCGTTTTTATCAATGCCTCAAAGCGCTGCGTAATCTGCTCCCACGGGAGGATCGCCTGCTGGCGGCGCGACTATCATGAGCTTTCAGCCTATTGTCCCAGCAAGTGGTCTGGTCGGCTGGAACTTTCTGGAGCGGACTTATGAAACGCAAACAGAAGTGTTTAATTCTTCGGTCGTGATCACACGTGACACCGAGTATTTCGAAGCGAATATCTCGAAAGTACAATCTGCCGAAGATCTGGTTAGTGATCGTCGTCTGATGCGCGTGGCCCTTGGGGCATTCGGCCTTCAGGATGACATCAACAATACCTACTTTATTCGGAAAATTCTTGAGGAAGGCACCATTGAGCCCGGCTCCTTGGCCAATAAGATGTCCGACAGCCGCTATGCAGATTTTTCCGAGGCCTTTGGTTTCGATCTTGGCATAGCCAACACTCAATTATCCGACTTCGCAGATAAAATAATCGCAAAATATCGCGCACAAGAATTTGAAATCGCGGTTGGCGAACAAGACGAAGACATGCGCCTCGCGTTGAACGCCCAGCGTGAGCTGACCGAACTGGCCGAAAGCGATGCCAGCGAACGTGCACGCTGGTTTCAGATCATGGGGAATACCCCGCTGCGAACAGTAATGGAAACAGCCTTGGGGCTGCCTGATAGCTTTGCCCAGATCGACCTGGACCAGCAGCTGGAGGTATTCACCGAGAAGGCAAAGCAGCAGCTGGGGATGGACAGCATCAGCGACCTCTCTGATGATGAAACAATGAACAAACTGGTAGAGAGGTTCTTGTTGCGCTCACAAGTTTCTAACTTCGCCAGCACGAACTCAGCCTCGATTGCCCTTACCCTGTTGCAAGCGTGATGGTTGCGCGCCTTGCGCCAAAGGTGCCCGCACAGAAGAACGCGACCGGCGCAAAAGCAATTGCAGCTTGGCAAAGCTGGCATCGCCGCCTTGGGTTTCCTTCAGGCCAATGAACGCGTCCAGTTCCGGCCAGATTGCAACAGCGCGATCCAGCGTTTCATCATTCCCAGCTGCATAAAGGCCGGCCCGCACCATCATTTCAGATTGATCATAGGCCCCTAACAATTGGCGCGCCTCGCTCAGCATCGCATTTTCATCCGCAGTCGCCGCATTCGGCAAGCTGCGAGAAACAGAGCGAAGCAGATCAATCGCGGGATAGCGGCCACGCTCGGCAATCGTCCGGTCCAACACAACATGGCCGTCCAGCACACCTCGCAGGATGTCAGCGATTGGCTCTTCCATATCGGACCCCGCGACAAGCACACTGAAAATGCCCGTGATGTCCCCTGTACCTTTCTCGCCAGGCCCCGCCCGTTCACACAAAGACATGATCATATGCGCCGTTGAGGGTGGGAAGCCACGCAAAGAAGGGGCCTCTCCGGCGGCTACAGCCACTTCTCGGTGCGCTTCGGCAAAACGGGTGATGGAATCGGCAAGGAACAGCACCTGTTTCCCCTGATCCCTGAAATATTCGGCAACGGCCATCGCCGTCCAACCGCAACGACGCCGCGCCAACGCCGACTGGTCCGAGGTCGCCGCAACCACGACAGCGCGCTGCATTCCTTGCTCTCCTAAGGTGTCCTCGACGAAATCCCGGAGTTCCCGGCCTCGTTCCCCGATCAGGGCAATAACCACCACATCGGCCTGCATATTGCGGGCCAAATGCGCCAACAAACTGGACTTTCCGACACCAGAGCCTGCGAACAATCCAATCCGTTGCCCCTTCACAATTGGCAACAGAGTATTCATGATCGCCAGCCCGGTTTCCAGACGGCCGCCCATGGCCCGCCGTTTTGCTGGCGCGGGCGGCGCAGATTGCAGAGATCGGGCCTGCAAGCCACCCAGCAGCGGGCGACCGTCCAATGGCCTGCCAAACGGATCAATCACACGGCCGATCCAGGCCTGCGACGGCGCAATACTGGCCGGAGGGCACAAGGCCACAGCATCGTCCAGGGACACGCCATCATAGGGCTCATCCGGCAGCATCACCAGTTCATCCTGCTCCAGGCGCACCACCTCTCCTCCGATCTGATCGCCGTTTTGACGGGTCAAGCGCAGCTGATCACCGATACGGGCACATTGCGTCAGGCCACGCACCTTTATGATCCCCCCGCTCACGCCCGCAACGCGCCCGATCCGCCGAACCGGCGCAATTGCAGCTATTTGGGCACTCAGGCAGCTCAGGTCAGTCGCAAGCATCGATCTCTCCAATCATTTCCTGACAACGGTTTCTAAAGGAATCAGGGTTAAGCCTTGATTGAAATCGCAGAGGGAGAATCCCGAATGTTTGAAAATCTGGAAATTTTTCGCATGGCACATTCCATGTCAGTTCATGCGGGCAAGCGACAGGCATTGATCGCGCAGAATATCGCGAATGCGGACACTCCGGACTATAAGCCCATGGATATAAAACCTTTTTCCGAGGTTATGAACAGCATGAACGGGTTCTCCAGCGCGCGATCTGGGGAATTGGCGAACACGATCTCTGCGTTGGAACCCTATCAAAGGGCCAGTAACGATTCGCCCAATGGCAACGCCGTCTCGGTCGAAGAGGAAATGGTGAACGCCATCGAGGCCCGCCGCCAGCATGACCAGGCACTGGCAATTTACAAATCCGCGCTGAACATCATGCGCAGCAGCCTTGGCCGCAAATAAGGAGCGTCTGAATGAGTGATTTTGGCAAAGCTCTAAGCGTCGCAGCCAGCGGTCTGAAGGCACAGGCCACCAGGCTGCGACATGTTTCGGAAAATATCGCCAATGCGGATACGCCGGGCTACCGCCGCAAAAGCGTGTCCTTCGAATCCGAAGCCACCGCACAAAATACCGTTGCCAAGGTGCAAACCGGAAATGTGCAGCTGGATCGAAGCGAGCTTAAAAAAATCTATGATCCGGCCCATCCGATGGCGGATGCGACTGGGCATTATCAGGGATCGAATGTCGATCTGATCATCGAAATCGCGGACGCCCGCGAAGCCCAACGCAGCTATGAGGCGAACCTCAAAATGTTCGAACAGGCAAGGCAGATGTCTTCCAGCCTGTTGGACCTGCTGCGCCGTTAACGCCGGAAAACCCGGCCCGAGCAAAGGAGAATCAGAATGGAAATCCGCTCACCTTTTGCCGCACAGAATTATGCGGCAGCCAAGCCTGCAACCGAACCTAAACCGGGAACCGGCGATGTCGGCGCGGTCATGAAAGACGCCGCTCTTGATTTCGCTTCAACCCTGCAAGAGGCCGAAAACACGGCCAAGGCCGCCATGTCCGGCAACGCCGATCCCCATGCGCTGGTGCAGGCTTTGGCACAAACGGAACTGGCCGTCGAAACGGCAGTGACAGTCCGCGACAAAGTGGTCGAAGCCTATCAGGAAATCCTGAGAATGCCCGTCTGATATGGACGAGGCCGTCTTCTTTGACACGCTACGGCAAGGGCTGTGGGTCGCGGTAACCGCTTCGGCTCCCATCCTGGCGGTGGCACTTGTCGTCGGGCTGGCCATTGGCCTGTTTCAAGCCCTGACCTCGATTCAGGAAATGACCCTGACCTTCGTGCCGAAACTGGCCGCGATCGTTGCGGTTTTCTGGGTGTCGATGGGCTTTATGGCTGAAACGCTCGTCTCATTTTTTCAAACCAAACTGATCCCAGCAATCATCGGAAGCTGACAGATGGACAACGCAAGCTACACAACTTTGACGCGTCAATCCGGTTTGATGCGCGAGATGCAAATCGTTGCGAATAATATCGCAAATTCGGCAACGACAGGTTTCCGTCAGGAAGGTCTGATCTTCTCTGAACATGTCAGCAAGGTCGCCCAGGGGGATTCGCTCTCGATGGCGACAGGCAATGTGCGGCAAACATCTATGACCCAAGGCACGTTGACTCAGACAGGCGGGACGTTCGACCTGGCCATCGAAGGAGAAGGCTTCTTCTTAGTAGAAACGCCCGCTGGCGAACGTCTGACGCGCGCCGGCAGTTTCTCTCCGAACGCGGTGGGGGATCTGGTGACCCATGATGGTTTCCGGGTCCTGGATGCCGGTGGAGCCCCCGTTTTCGTTCCGCCTGATGCTGCGGATCTCAGCATCGCATCAGACGGAACGGTTTCGACAAACGGGCGCCCCATTGCACAGATTGGCCTATTTCAACCTCTTGATTCTGTTCAGTTGTTCCGAGAGGACGGCGTGATGTTTCGATCAGACGCCGGGTTTGAGCCCACCGAACAGGGTAAAATTCTGCAAGGCTTTCTCGAAAGCTCAAACGTCGATCCGATTTCTCAGATCGCACGCATGATCGAAGTTCAGCGCGCCTATGAAATGGGCCAGAGCTTCATGCAAGCCGAAGATGAACGAATTCGTAACGCTCTGCGGAGCTTTTCCAAGTAACCCAGTCAAGGAGGTGCAGAATGCGCGCTCTGAAAATTGCAGCCACCGGGATGTCCGCTCAGCAAATGCGAGTCGAGACGATCTCGAACAACCTCGCGAACATGTCGACCACGGGCTACAATGCCCGCCGCGCCGAGTTTGCCGACCTGCACTATCAGCAATACGCCCGCGCGGGGACGGTTAACGCTGCGGATGGCACGGTGCTGCCGACCGGCGTGCAATTGGGGCTGGGTGTACGCCCGTCCGCCGTGTCGGTTCACCTGTCGCAAGGGTCTTTGACCGCAACCCAAGGCGATCTGGATGTCGCCATTGACGGCAAAGGCTTCTTGGAGGTGACCCTGCCGTCAGGCCAGACGGGCTACACCCGTGATGGCGGCCTGAAGCGTTCGGCGGATGGATTGATCGTAACATCGGACGGGTATCCGGTCTCTCCTGAGATCACCATTCCCTCGGATGTTCAGTCGATTTCTATCAATGGGCAGGGCGAGGTTTACGGCTATTTCTCCGAAACGGCCGAGGCGCAGTTGCTGGGGCAGTTCACGCTTGCCGGGTTTGCCAACCCTAAAGGGCTAGAAGCGATTGGCAGCAACTTGTTCACCGAAACCGAAGCGTCTGGCCCAGCGCTTGTGTCCACGCCCGCCGAAGACGGTTTGGGCACACTACGCCAAGGCTATCTGGAGGCCAGCTCGGTAGACGCCGTTCGCGAAGTCACCGAACTGATCGAAGCCCAGCGCGGCTATGAGCTGAACGCCAAGGTGATTTCTGCGGCCGATCAGATGCTTGGCGCAACGACCCAGGTCCGCTGATGCGCACGATTCTGGCTCTTCTTATTCTGGCCACACCTGTGCAGGCTGATGTGGTTCTGGCGGCGCGAACCTTGCGCCCGCAGACCATTGTCACCGCAGCAGATCTGGTGGTGAAAGGCGGCACAATCCCCGGCGTGATTGAGGATCCCGCAGCCCTTCTGGGGATGGAAACGCGCGTTGCGCTCTATGCGGGGCGCCCAATCCGCCCTGGGGATGTCGGCCCCCCCGCGATTATCGAGCGAAATCAAATCGTTTTGCTCACCTTTAATAAAGGCGGGCTATCCATTCAGGCCGAAGGCCGCGCCCTGGCGCGCGCAGGTGCCGGTGATCGCGTGCGCGTTATGAATCTTGAATCACGCTCGACAATTTGGGGCTTTGCCCAGCCCGATGGCAGCGTCTTAGTGAAATGAGGTACCTATGAATTTCCGAACCCTTACCCTCATGTCCATTTGCGGTCTGGCCACTGCCTGTGGTGGTCAGGGCCCTATTGGCGAAGCTCCTGATTTTACACCCATCCAGGGCAGCAACGAGCAAAACGCCATGCTAAGCCCCGGACTGCCCATGACCACCCAACGACAACGACGCGTGGATCGGTCTTCGTTGTGGACTGCGGGCCAAACCTCGCTTCTTGGGGATCGGCGCGCCGAAAAACGCGGAGACATCATGACAGTCGTGATCGAAATTGATGACGAAGCCGAAATCCAGAATTCGACCTCGCGTTCACGCAGCGGCTCTGAATCCATGAACCTGCCGCATCTGTTTGGCATTCCGCAACGACTGAATGAAAAGCTCCCCGAAGGGGCCAGCATGGAAGAGGCTGTCTCGCTCGGGTCCAGTAGCGATTCGAGCGGAGACGGAAGCGTTCGGCGAAACGAGAAACTCACCCTACGCGTCGCCGCGACTGTCACGGGTGTTTTACCTAATGGAATTCTGGCCATCGAAGCCCGGCAAGAGGTCCGCGTGAACTTCGAACTGCGTGAGCTTTTGGTCACCGGATTCGTGCGTCCCGAAGATATCTCGCGTCAGAATGAGATCACCTACGACAAAATCGCTTCGGCCAGAATTTCCTACGGAGGGCGCGGACAGATTTCAGAGGTCCAGCAACCGCGATATGGACAGCAATTCCTGGGCCGTATTTTGCCATTCTAAAGGGGGATCACAATGAAACAACTACTCCCACTTATTTTACCCATCATCGGTATTGGCGCTGGCGTCGGCGCTGGTATCTTTCTGCAACCGGACCCTCCGCCTGCGGCAGAGGAGTATGCGATGGAGCACAAAGCAGAAGCCCATGAGACCGATGTTCACGAAGATGTCTCCGAGCACGACGCCGAAGGCGATCCGCAATACGTAAAACTGAACAATCAGTTTGTCGTTCCAATCATTGAGCAAGGCACGGTAACCTCGATCGTTGTTTTATCGCTCAGCCTGGAGCTGATGTCCGGCAACCCCGAAGACGTCTACGCCAAAGAGCCGAAGCTGCGGGATGGGTTTTTGCAAATTTTGTTCGATCACTCGAATATGGGTGGCTTCAGCGGCGCATTTACCAGTGCGTCCAAAACCGACACGCTACGGCGCGGCATGTTGTCCTTTGCACGTAAAACCGTAGGGCCTGGCGTGGCCGGTGTTCTGATTACCGATCTCGCCCGGCAGGACGTTTGAGAGCGCGCGCCTGATCCACCAGGCCCGTCGCCACCTCTTTCCGCCCGAAAGCCGTTTTCAATTTGGAAAGGCTTCTTTCCTTTTCGGCGCTCACCTGAGCCAGACGTAAGTTGAGCGCTGATTTCTGTTCGCCGATCCAAGCCTGCCAGAGCACATCCATACGGGTCATCCTAAGCTGCATGTCCTCGGCGATCATCCGTTGAGAGCGCTCCTCTTCCTGAGCTAAATCCGCCAGCTTCTCACGCAGCTTCTGCTGTTCTTGGTTCAGCTTTTGCACCTCTTGGGACTGCGCAGTGAAAACCAGCTGAGTGATCGCTTGCAGGTCTTGGATTTGCTTGATTTTCTTCATGACAGTTTTCGTGCTTTTTCACGCATCTCTTCTGAGAATCTGATTGCAACAGCCACGGCGCGGAAATGCTCTTCGTGAATCTGATCACCAGGTTCAAGCTTGGCATAAAGCGCACGGGCTGTCGGGGGGTCGGAATAGACAGGAATGCCGTTCTCGCGTGCGATTTCGCGAATTTGCAACGCCAGCGCATCGACACCTTTGGCCGCGCAAACCGGGGCCTCACCTGGTTTGCGGCTCCACTTGAGCGCCACGGAATAATGAGTCGGGTTCACAATCACCACATCCGATTCCTTCACCTCGGCGACGGTCTGACGCGAGGCCACCTGCTGTGCCCGGCTGCGGCGTTCCTGTTTCAGATGGGGGTCTCCTTCGGCCTCTTTGTGTTCGTCGCGCAGTTCTTTGTGCGACATGCGGTGTTTCACCAGATGCCGATGGCGCTGCCAGAAATAATCAATGCCACCGAACACCGCCATGATCAGCACAACGATCAGGACGAATTGAATAGCCAGTTCGCCCAGTAGCACCGCGATGCCGCCAGGATCATACTGGACACTTTCGGACACGCGGGGGAACTGTGCCCACAAGAAAAATCCCAATAAAACAGAGTAGATAGAGAGCTTCAAAAAGCTCTTGAAGAACTCAAAAAGCCCACTGATCCCAAATTTGTTCTTTGCGTTCGAGATCAGTGAAACCCGAGACAGTTTCGGCTGTAACTTGCTAGGAGTGAACAGGAATGCTCTTTGTGCGGCCACCGCAGCAATGGCGGCCACGGCCGGCAAACCGAACCAGGCCCCGATCGAGAACGCTGTATCAGCGATCAGCCAAGATGTCAGTCTGTGGGCACCGCCCGAAAGCATATCCTGCGAAATTGCATCCGCTTGCGACAACAGAAGCATCATCGTAGTCCCGAAATGGCGCGCCCCTTCGGCCCCTGCGATCAACAGCGCCAGCAGCAGCCCCCCATAGGCCGCCGCAGTGGTGACATCTGTTGACCGGGCGATTTCACCCTTTTTCTTAGCCTCATCCAGTTTGCGCTGGGATGGCTCATGAGACTTTTCGCTATCGTCTTCCGCGCTCATGGTAAGCCTCCGGCGGGGTTAAGCAAAAATGCCTCCATCGCTGCGCGCCACGCGATTAGAATAGAGGGGCTCAGCAACGCCAACAAAACCATGCCTGCCGCCGTGATTGCCGGCGCGCCAACGAAGGCCACCATCAACTGTGGCATCGCGCGGTTGATGGCCCCAAGCGTCAAATTATACAGCAGCGATACAACAATGAACGGCGCCGAGAGCCGAAACGCCAAGGCGAACGCATCTGCAATCTGGCGCAATCCCCATTCGGAAAGCGCCGCGCCGTCGGGAACCGTTCCGGGCGCAATCAGATCGTAACTATGCAAAGTATAAGCAAGAAATTTAACGTGAACGCCTGAAAGCATTGCCAGAGCCAACCCGCCGATCAACAGAACGTGGCCGATCGCAGGCATTGGCTCGGCCGTGTTACCCAATATCTGCGACAGTGACGTAGATTGCGCCGCAATCGTGCCCGCTGTTTGCAATGCCATTACGAACAGGCGCAGGCCGATCCCGAATAACAAGCCAGCTACAGTCTCGGTCATCAGAAAAATCGCCAGGCTGGAGATATTAAACCCTGCCCCGCCGAAAGGGGGGATCAGCGGGGCCAGAACCATTGTGCTTGCGATTGCCAGGGCCAGTTTGACACGGACAGGGACGGATTGTTCGCCGAAACCCGGTACCAGCCAGATGATTGCCCCTACCCGCAGAAACACCAGGAACCCGTGCCAAAGCCATTCCTGGCTAAGATCGAGCGCTTGCGCCAGATCATTCACGCTGACACCAAGCCGACCAGCGAGGGCCGCGCTTCAAGGCCGATCTCCTCGAATGAAAGGACGGGCGCGGTAATGCCCTTGGCCTTAGCCAGGGTTTTCATAAATCTGCGCCGCTGGGTTGAGGTGACAAGCGCTGGATAAATACCGTGCTCGGCCGCTTCGGTGACTTTGTCGGAAACACCGGCCGCCAGTTTATTAAACAAGTCGGGGGGCAGCGCGATGTTATTTCCGCTCATGTCGCCATCAAGCTGGTAGGTCGAAAAGGAATCCTCCCATTCCGGGGCCAGTTGGATGAGCGGAATCGTCCCGTCTTCGCGTTTCAGACCGGCCACCAGTTGGAACCCCAGACGTTGCCGCACGTGTTCACAGATCAGCTCGGAATTCGGGCTGATTGAACGCCCCTCTGCTACGGCCTCCAGAATAAGGGGGAGGTTGCGGATGGAAACTTGCTCTTCCAACAAAAGTTTCAGAACCGCGTGCAAGGTTTCTAACGGCACCCGTTCGGGGATAAGCTCTTCCAGAAGTTTACGGTTCGCCTCGGATCTGGAGGGATCGGACAGGCTGGTCATCTCATCGAGCAGGCGCCGCATAGCCTTGAATGTGAACAATTTTCCAAAGTTTCGCTTGATAACTTCCAGCAAATGAGTCGCCAGAATTTCTGCGGGCATGACAATCGTCGCGCCAGCAAGCGCGGCCGCCTCTTGATTGCGGGCATCCAGCCACCGGGCGGGCGCATTATAGACAGGCTCGGCAACATCTTCGCCTGCGGGCAGGGCTTCGGCATCGCCCGATACAAGCGCAAGTACTTGTTCAGGCCGAATTCTGGCTCTGGCAATCTCGACCCCCTGAATCCTGATGACATAGGTGCCGGGGGTCAGACTGGGCTCATCCGTCAGGCGAATTTCCGGCAAGATGAGGCCATAAACGCTTGCCACATGCGTCCGCATATTGGCGATCCGCACATCCAGACCCGTTCCGGGCTCGAGTACCATATTCACCAAATCCGGTGCAAATTCGAGATGAATGTCATCCAGCGCCAGGACATCGCCAATCGGTTTTTCTGCTGGCAGGTTCTGGGTTTGCTCGCCCGTTTGTTCGGCCTGAGCTTCGTTTTTTTGCGCGTTATATCTAAGGTAGGCCGCGCCAGCCAGAACCACACCGCCGATCATGAACGGCACAAATGGCAGACCGGGGACCAGCGCAAACAGCACCATCAGAACCGCCACCGTCGCAAGCGCTGCCGGATGGCTACCCAGTTGCTTGACCAGGGTCAGATCCGTGGCGCCAGTCGCCCCGCCACGCGCCAGCAACAAAGCAGATGCAATCGAGATGATCACCGCCGGAATCTGCGTAACCAGCCCATCACCGACCGTCAGAATGGCATAGGTTTCGAAGGCGTCTCCGACGGGCATCCCGTGGATAACGATCCCCATGATCAGCCCCATAATCAGGTTCAGCAAAGTGATCAGAAGCCCCGCAACAGCATCGCCCTTGACGAACTTCGACGCCCCATCCAACGAGCCGAAGAATGTCGTCTCCATCTGTTCTTTCTCACGGCGGCGCCGGGCTTCGGCATGATCAATCGCCCCGGCAGACATGTCGCTATCAATCGCCAGTTGCTTGCCCGGCATCCCGTCCAGGGCAAATCTCGCCCCGACCTCGGCCATGCGCGCGGCCCCTTTGGTGATCACCATGAAGTTCACGATGAGCAGCACGCCAAACACAACCAGCCCCAGAAAGACGCTGCCCCCCATGACAAAATTCGCAAAGCCCTCGATCACATTTCCGGCCGCACGGGTTCCGGTATGCCCCTGCCCGATGATCAGTTTGGTGGATGATACGTTCAGGGACAGGCGCAGCATCAAAGAGGCCAACAGAACCGTCGGAAAGGACGAGAAATCCAGAGGGCGCTCGATAAACAGTGTGACCGTGAAAATAAGAATGGCCAACGCAAAGGATGTCGCCAGGCCGATATCCAGAACGAAGGCAGGCACCGGCAGAATCATCATGACAATGATCGCCATAAGCGCCAGCGCCAGCAGAACCGTCGGTTTGAACAATGTGCTGAGGGATTCGGTATTCATCCTTGCCCTCCGATTGCGATAAAGGGTTTCGCGCCAGTCGTTTGTGGCCCAACAAGCGATCCCAGGCCTCCGCCGGAATTTCCAAGTTGCAGCAATGGAAATCCATTGGCGCGCGCGACGCCCGGTTTGGGCAAAGGCGTGGAGGACAGGGCAGTGCGAATTGCCGTAAACCGCCGTTTGTATTTCTGCGCATAACTGGGTGTATTCGAGTGATAGGCGCCTGCGGCCTCTTCCCAAGTGTGATTGGGTTTTTTCAGGCTTTTCAGAAAATTAGCCGCATAAAGCGCGTTTTCTTCGGGGTCGAACATGGCCTCGATCGACCGAAAAGCATTCCCATGCCATTTATAGTTAATCTGGAAGCAGCCCACATCGAAGCTGCGCGCCCCTGACTTGAAGTGTTTGAAAACATAGGCGCGGGCGGAATCCTCATTCGCGAACCAATGGCCGGCCCCTTCCATATTCACGGTCCAGGGCCAGGGTTGCAGCTTTCCATCCTGACGACGCCCCGTTTCGGTTCGCGTCAAGGCCAGCAGGACATCCAGCGGCACCCCAGTTTTCTGAGCTGCCCTTTGCGCAGCACGATCACAGGTATTCGCCTGCGCCACACAAATCTGAGGCAACAGGACGACCAGCAGAATCCACATCAATTTCAAGCGCATTTCTTGCGTCCGCCTCCGGCTGTTCACATCGGCTTTGCCGACACCGGGACAGATTGCAGACATGAGAATTGAGATTCGGTTACCAGCTTGGTTAATTCTGCGCGCGCATCCACTTTTTGAGATAAGTCTTTAATTTAATACATTATTTTCCCACAATGGTATGGAGAATATTGGTTCATCTCAGGATGCCAACGACACCTCAGTCGATTGTCGGCCTGTATCGACCAAAATACCTAACAATTGATTTGAATTCTCTCCGCTGCGTCTGCCTGGCCTGGCTATCGGCCGGATTCTGACAGCTATGCAACACCTTGATTCGCCGTGATTATTTCCAAATCCAGGCAGAATGTTCGAATTTAGCTTGAATTGAGGCAAAATTTGGGCAGCCTAATTCTCTGCACAATCCCATCAAATCGTTAAAAATCAATACTTTGCGCTATTTTCAACAAAAATGAATGTGACAAGATAGTGGCCAAATCGGCAGCAACCCCCTAGTCTCGGGGCATCTGCTTAGCCGTTTGTGACCACGAAACGGGACCGTCGCGATGGGGATCGCATTATGGGTTCCGTGGAAAGATACGACGATGATTGAATTTGCGCACCGCTGCCTGCGCAGACTTTTGGCGTGTATCCCACGCTTTCTTGTCTGTGCTTTTTTGACGCTTCCTATGGTTCTCGGCCCTGCTGCGGCTGGGCCCACCGCTATGCTTGTCAAAGTTGTCCACAATGATCGTGGCGGCGTTGTCGGGGCGCGAGCTCAGGAAATCGCGGGCATCCAGATGCGTCAACAACGTGTGGAAATTCGCGGGCGCGTTTGCCTGTCCACCTGCACGATGTTTCTGGGCGCAGGGGATGTATGTGTCAGCCCCAACACGAAATTCGGCTTTCACGGGCCCAGCTATTATGGTCGTCCGCTGAAACCTGCGCAGTTCGAGTACTGGTCGCAGGTGATTGCGTCTTACTATCCCGCGGGCCTGAAAAATTGGTACCTGGCCGAGGGTCGCTACAGATCCAAGGGGTATTACACCATGTCTGGTGCGCAGTTGATCAGCATGGGCATTCCCCAATGCTGATGAAACCGGGCGCAGGCCCGGCTTGTGCTTGCCTCTAAGTTACTGAGTGTCCGACGTACTGGACCCGCCGCCCAGCACACCGGCAACAACCGCGCCGCCGCCCAGACCCAGCAGCGGCCCCAGGCCACCGACCAGAGGCACAAAGTTCGTCGCCTCCCCGACATTTGCCGGAGGCACAATCCCACCGTCGCACAGCACACCTACGTTTCCGTGACGACGAAATTCGGCGCGCAGGATTGCCAGGTCCCCGCACATACGGCTCTGTTTGGCGATGCGCAGTGCTTCTTTGTCACTGCGGATCTCGGCCATTGCCGGCGCTGCCGTAAGGGCAACCGAAGCGAGGGCCAAAACTCTGAAAAACATGCTCGATCTCCGTTTTTATTGCCGCACCATAACATGGTTATCCACAAGGTTGAATGAAACCTTACCGAAAACAAGGTTTGGTGCCTTTCCGGGCGACTGACACTCGATTTTCGCGCTTCCGTCCGGATTAGAAGATTGCTTTTGCCCCGGCGAATATGCGAATCATGTCGCAGATAACGAAGGCCTCGATCCACGGGGCGATGAAACAGGCAACAAACAAGAGATGGTTAGGTAACATGCGTCGCGTGCTTATCACCGGCACCGCCGGGTTTATTGGATTTCACCTGGCAAAATGCCTTCTGGCCGAAGGCTTTCGCGTGCACGGGTATGACGGGATCACCGATTATTACGATGTGAACCTGAAAAAACGCCGCCACGAAATCCTGCTGGAGAATCCGAATTTCAGCTGCACTGTCGGCATGCTGGAGGATGACGCGCTGGTAAACCAGGTCGCGGACGAATTTCAGCCGCAGATCATCGTGCATCTGGCCGCCCAGGCCGGGGTGCGGCACAGCCTGGAACATCCGCGCACCTATATCGACTCCAACATCGTCGGCACATTCAACATCATGGAGGTCGCCAAGCGTCTGAAGGTGGAACATTTGCTGATGGCCTCGACCAGCTCGGTCTACGGCGCGAACGAGGACATGCCCTTCGTCGAGACCGAAAAGGCCGACACGCAGCTGACCATCTACTCGGCCACGAAAAAGGCGACCGAGAGCATGGGCCATTCCTATGCCCATCTGTGGGATCTGCCGGTCACCATGTTCCGGTTCTTCAGCGTTTACGGCACCTATGGGCGCCCCGATCTGGCGCTGTTCATGTTCGTGGATGCCATTCTGGATGGGCGCCCGATCAACATCTATAACCACGGCGATATGTATCGCGACTTTACCTATGTCGATGATCTGGCCCGTGCGATCCGCCTGCTGATTGACGCCGTGCCGGAACGCCCCGCCGATAAACAAGTGCCCGAGTGGGACAGCCTCAGCCCTGTTGCTCCGTTCCGAATCGTGAATATCGGCAATTCGGACAAGGTGCGCCTGCTGGATTTCATCGACGAGATCGAGAACCAACTGGGACAAAAGGCAATCCGCAATTACATGGGGATGCAGATGGGCGATGTCCCCGCCGCCTGGGCAGATGCGACGCTGTTGCAGCGCCTGACGGGCTATACTCCGAAAACCGATGTCCGTGATGGGATTGCCCGGTTCGTTGAATGGTTCCGTGGGTATTATGGGAAATAGCGGGGGGCAAACCATATGAGCCATGCAGACAAGAAAATCGCTGTCATCGGGCTGGGCTATGTCGGGCTGCCCCTGGCGGTTGAGTTTGGTAAGAAACGCCCCGTTGTCGGGTTTGACATCAATCTGGGCCGCATCGGCGCGCTGCAATCGGGTGTGGACACCACGCTAGAGGTAGACGCCGAAGAACTGGCCGAGGCCACCCATCTGACCTATAGCGCCGATCCGCAGGATCTGGCTGATTGCCAGATTTTCATCGTTACCGTGCCCACGCCGATCGACGCGCATAAGCGGCCCAATCTGACACCTCTGCTGAAGGCCTCGGAAACCGTGGGGGGCGCGCTGAAAAAGGGCGACATCGTCATCTACGAAAGCACCGTTTACCCCGGTGCCACCGAAGAGGATTGCGTGCCGGTGCTGGAACGCGTTTCCGGGCTGACCTTCAACCAGGACTTTTTCGCGGGCTATTCCCCCGAACGGATCAACCCCGGCGACAAGCTGCACCGCCTGCCGGACATTCTGAAGGTCACCTCGGGCTCGACCCCCGAAGTGGCCACCGAGATCGACGCGCTGTATGCGCAGGTTGTCACGGCGGGCACCTACATGGCGGAATCCATCCGCGTGGCCGAGGCCGCCAAGGTGATTGAAAACACCCAACGCGACCTGAACATCGCCCTGGTGAACGAGCTGGCGATTATCTTCAACAAGATGGGCATTGATACCGAGGCCGTGCTGAAAGCCGCCGGGACCAAGTGGAATTTCCTGCCCTTCCGTCCCGGTCTGGTGGGCGGGCACTGTATCGGCGTGGACCCGTATTACCTGACCCACAAGGCCGAGGCGACGGGCTATCACCCGCAGGTCATTCTGGCCGGGCGCCGGATCAATGACGGGATGGGCGCCTATGCGGCCGGGCAGATGGTGAAATCCATGCTGCGTCAGAAAATCCAGGTGAATGGCGCCCGCGTGCTGGTCATGGGCCTGACCTTCAAGGAAAACTGCCCCGATCTGCGCAACACGCGCGTTGTGGACATGATTGCCGAGCTGGAAACATTTGGCGTTCAGGTCGATGTGCATGATCCTTGGGTCGATCCAGAGGAAGCCACGCAGGAATATGGCATTGCCCCGGTCGGCGATCCGCAGGACGGCCAGTATGACGGTGTGATCCTGGCGGTCGCGCATCAGGCGTTCCGCGATATGGGGCTTCGGAAAATCCGCGCGTTGAGCCGCGAGCCCAGCGTGTTCTTTGACCTCAAGAATGTGTTCGACGCCTCGGACAGCGATCTGAGGCTCTAACCTCAGGAAAGGCCAGACCATGACCGCGCCCGCCCGTCGGACCTTGTTTCAGGATCTTACACAGGTTCTGAAGTCCGGCCTGTTCAAAACAGGGCTGGGTGCGGGGGCCGTTCGCATCGCCGGATTGGCTCTGATGCTGGCGGTTTCGGTCGTGTTGGCGCGGGTGCTGGGCGCGAACGGTCTGGGGCAGTATGCGCTGGCGATCTCGGTAATCAATCTGCTGGGTCTGCCCGCGCTGATGGGTTTGCCTTCGCTGGTGACGCGTGAAACGGCCCGCGCTCTGGCCGTGCAGGACTGGCCGATGATGCGCGGGCTGTGGTTCTGGGCAACCGGGCGCATTCTGGCGCTGTCCTGCGTGGTCATCGCTCTTTGTTTGCTGGTGTTGCTACTGTTGCCCGCACTGATCGAGGACAACGCCCGACAAGTCCTGCTGTGGGGGCTGCCTTTGGTGCCGTTGCTGGCGCTGTCCGCCGCGCGCAGCGCCGCACTCAGCGGGCTGGGCCGGGTGGTTTGGGCACAAATGCCCGATAACCTGTTTCGCCCCTTTGTCATGATCGTGTTGCTGAGTGGGGCATTCATCCTTGGCGGCTCTGACATATCGGCGCAATTGGCCATGAGGCTACAGGTCGGCGCGGCTGCGGCGGCCTTTGCCATCGGGTTGGTGCTGTTCCTCAAGGCCCGCCCGACAGAGGTGACCGAAAACACCACCCGCACCCAGCAGACCCGCGACTGGAACGCCGCGATCTGGTCGATCGCCCTGATCGCCTCGGCCCAAAGCCTGATGGCGAATGCGGACCTGCTGATGCTGGGCTGGTGGCGCAGCGCCCCCGAGGTGGGCTACTATAAAGTTGCCTCGACCGGCGCCAGCCTGTGCGCCATCGGCATGGGAATCGTCGCCAGTGTGATCAACCCACGTTTCGCCGCGCTCCATAAAACCGCAGAGACTGGCAAACTGGCCCGGATCGCCAGCTGGGGGGCTGCGGCGGGGTTCGCGATGGCCTTGCCCATGGCTCTGGTGTTCTTTCTGTGGGCCGGGCCGGTGCTGCGCCTGGTTTATGGCGAGCCCTTCGTGCCGGGCGCGACCGCGCTGATCATTCTGACCGCAGCGCAGGTTGTCAGCACGTTCTTTGGCTCTTGCATCGGGCTGCTGAACATGACCGGGCACGAGAAACACACAATGCGTGCCTTTGTGCTGGCGACCGTTGTGAATATCGGTCTGAATGCGGCTCTTATCCCCCAATTCGGCGCATCCGGAGCCGCCTGGGCCACGTTCTGCGCGGTTGTGCTGTGGAATGTGATGCTCTGGCTGGCGGGGCTGAAACTGCTGCGCATCGACAGCTCTGTCCTGGGTCTTGTGCGGAAGGGAACGGCATGAAACCGATCCGCGCCTTGCATGTCATCGACAGTCTCGGCCGGGGCGGAGCCGAGCAGATGCTGGTCACGCTTCTGCCCGCACTGGCCAAGCAGGGCTGCACCGCGCAGGTCGCTGTGCTGCGCCCTCCGTATGATTTGCAGCCCATGCTGGAATCGCACGGTATTCACGTGCATCGCCTTACGGCATCGAGCAAATGGAACCTGCCCCGCCGTGCCCGCGCGATTGCCCGGATCGCACGAAAAGCCGACGCTGACATCATCCACGCGCATCTGTATTTCCCCGCGATCACCGTGGCGCTGCTGCGCCTGATGCGGCTGCACCGCGCCCGGACGTTTGTCAGTTTCCACAATCTGGCCTATGCGGGCGCGAACAAAGCCGGGCTGGGCCTGTGGGCCAAGCGTCAGATCGCGCGGGTTCTCTATCCGTTGGGAATTGATCAGACGCTTGCCGTGTCGCAGGCCGTTGCACAGCATTACCGCGCCGCTTTGGGGCTGAAGACGCCCAAGATACTGTACAACCCGGTTGAGATTCCGCCCCTGCCGGACCCGCACCCCGCACGTACTCTGTTTCGTGTGGTTGTGCCTGGCAGGCTGGTCCATGAAAAAGGGCACCAGGATCTGATTCAGGCTCTAACCTTGCTGAAAACGCCCATCGAAATGGTGTTTGCCGGCGGCGGGCCCTTGCAGGAAATCCTGTCCGAAACCGCCCCTGATGTGCGCATAACGGGCCCGCTGTCTCATGCGCAGATGCAACAGGAAATCCAGTCTGCCGATCTGGTGGTCCTGCCCTCACGCTACGAAGGGTTTGGCCTGACCGCAGCCGAGGCAATGGCCCTTGGCCGCCCTGTTCTTGCGACAACGGCCGGTGGTTTGCCCGAAGTTCTGGGCGATGCCGGCCGCCTGGTCCCCGTGCAGGATGCGCCGGCCCTGGCTGCCGCTCTGGACGCATTGTTACAAGATGATGCAGAACGCCAGCGTCTTGGTGCCGCCGGACGCCTACGCGCCCAGACGTGCTTTGCCACGCCCGCGATTGCGGCCCGATTGGTGGGCTTCTATCATGAGGCCCACCGCAAGGAGCCAAGATGAACACCGCCCCGAAATCTGCTTTGCCACCGGCCGTCGTGATGGGGCTGTCGCCGACCGGGCTGCACGTCATCCGCGCTCTGGGACGCGCCGGAATCCCGGTCATCGGCGTGACAGACGGCACTCAGGCGGGGACACGCTCACGCTATTGCAAGACGGTGATTTCAGTCTCTGATCCAGCAGAAAAGCTGGAAAAACTGTGCCGCGCCTTCCCCGCAGACGGGCCGAAGCCCATCCTGATTCCAACCTCGGATCAGGATATTGATCTGCTCTGTGACAATGCCGAAAGACTGGCCCGGCATTTCCGGTTTCAGCCCAGTTATCGCGATGGGCTGGCCCGGCAGATCATGGACAAAGAAAGCTTCTATCGTCTCTGCAAAACGCATGGCGTTGCCTATCCTCAGCTGTGGTCCGGCACGAAGGATCAGATTGCCGGACTGGCCTTGGACATTCGGTATCCGTGCATGATCAAGCCCGCCCTGATCCAGCTGGTGAAGGACCAGATGAAGGGACAGAAAGGCTGGATCGCCCAAAACGCGCAGGATTATGCGCGCCAGATTGAGCAAATCCCCGCCCAGGCGGGAACCCTGCTGGTGCAGGAAATCGTGCCCGGCCCCGAGAGTAATATCTCGCTCTGGTGCGGTTATCTGAATGGCCAGGACACGCACGCAAGCTTTACCGCGCGCAAGCTGCGGCAGTTTCCACCGGGTTTTGGCTCGGCCTCTTTGGTTCAAAGCCACCCCGAGCCCGACAGCGCCGGGATTGCCACCCGTTTTCTGACGGCTCTTGGGTATCGAGGCATTGCTGCGGCAGAGTTCAAAACAGACCCTAACACAGGCAAACCCATAATTATCGAGATCAACGTCCGCCCCTCGCTGTGGTTCTCGATCACCGAGCCAGCCGGGCGGCCGGTGGTGCTCAGCGCCTATTGCGATATGGCGGGCCTGCCGGTGCCGCCCGCACGTCCGCAGATTGACAGTCTGCGCTGGCGTTATGGCCCAAAAGACCTGTATTCGAGCCTGTTTTATCGTCTCAGACATGGCTTTGTGCTGCCCACCCCCAAGACCGAGGCCACCGGCCCCGCGCAGCAGCGAACCTATGCGGTTTTCGCATGGGACGATCCAATGCCCGCGCTGGCCGAGCTTGGAAATTTCGCCCGAAAAGCCCTGCGCCGCCTGATTGGAGGACGTAATGGCGGGTAGGCTGATTATCTCTTTGGATTTCGAACTGATGTGGGGCGTGCGGGATCATCGCAGCGCCGAAGACTATGGCGATGCGGTGCTGGGCGGGCGGCAGGCGATCCCACGGATGCTGGCGCTGTTTGAACGGTTCGGCATCCGTGCAACCTGGGCCGCGGTTGGGCTGCTTTTTGCCCGGAACAGAGACGAAATGTGGCTCTATTCCCCCTCAACTCGTCCAGAGTACGCGCACGAAACCCTGTCCCCCTATCCCGATCTGAACCAGATTGGACAAGATGAATCCGAGGCGCCTTTGTATTTCGGGCGTTCCTTGCTGGACCGGATTGCGCAGACAGACGGGCAGGAAATCGCCTCGCACACCTATGGCCATATTTATGCGCTAGAGCCGGGAATGACCCAGGCCGCCTGGCACGCGGATCTGATGGCGGCGCAGGCCATTGCAAACCAGGCCGGGCACAGGCTGACCAGCATCGTCTTTCCCAGAAATCAGTTCAGCGAGACGCATGTTCGGGCCGCGCGGGACTGCGGCATGACCGCCTGGCGCGGTGTCCCCACGGGCCAGGTGTATCGCAGCCGCGCCGAGCACGAGCTGTCATTGCCCATCCGCGCCGCGCGTTTTTTGGACGGGGCGCTGCCCTTGCTGGGCACGCAGGCTGCCCCTCCGGTACAGGCGCGAAACGGCAGCCTCGATGTGCCGGCCTCGCGGTTTCTGCGTCCCTGGTCGGCGCGGTGGCCGCTGTATTCCCTGCTGCATCAGAAACGGATCATAACCGAGATGACACATGCCGCGCAGAGCGGTAAACACTATCACCTGTGGTGGCACCCGCATAATATGGGCCGCAATATCGAGCAGAACTGCGCACAGCTGACCACCCTGCTGGAGAGTTTCCAAAAGCTGCGGGATCTCTATGGGTTTCAGAGCGCCTCGATGGCCGACATCGCCAAACAGGAGGGCGTCTTTTGATCACCTATCTGACGCTTTTCACCACGGCCTCGGTACTGGGCCTGTCAGTGTCCGATCGCCGGAATCTGGCGGCAATGCTGGGGATCAGCCTGTTTTTGCTGTGGTTCATGGGGTCTCGTGTGAATGTGGGCTGCGACTTTACCGGGTATTATTTCCGCTATGTCAACACGCTGCCCGGCCTGCATCTGGGCGAAATCCTGTCCCGGCAAGAGCCAGGGTTCGAGCTGCTGAACGGTATCCTGAAAACCATCGGCGCGCATTATATGTGGGTGAATGTCTGCGCCTCGGCGCTGATGATCGTTGGGTATTTCATCTTTGCACGCGCCCATATCAACCCGGTGATGATCATGGCATTGCTGTTTCCGGTGATCATCGTGCAGCTGGGCATGTCCGGTATCCGGCAGGGGATTGCGACTGCGGCGTTGATGCTGGCCTCGGTTAGTTTTCTGAAAGGGCAGCGGCTGACGACGGCTTTGATCATCCTGGCTGGCGCGCAGTTTCACAGCTCGGCCTATATGTTCCTGCCCCTTGCGTTTCTGGCCGGGCGCCGCGTCAATGCCATGCAGATCGGAGCGGCCGTCCTGTTGCTAAGCCCGCTGGCGATCTACCTGCTGAGTGACCGTCTGGACGTCTATACGGATCGCTACGTGGATCAGACCTATGGCGAGGTCACCTCGAAAGGAGCGTTGGTCCGATATGCGCTGATCATGATCCCGCAGGTGTTTTTCCTGTTTTATTACAAACAGCTGCGCGCTCAGTTCCCGCAAGTTTACGGGCTGCTGAAGCTGTTTGTAATCATCTCTTTCTGCCTGTTGCCCGTGGCGGCCTATTCGTCCATCGCGCTGCACCGGCTCAATTTCTATATCATGCCGTTCAGCATTCTCAGCTTTGTGTATCTCAGCCATGCAATCGCCCCCAAGGGCCGCGTGCTGTTCACGCGGATGATGCCCCCGCTGGCCTATGGGCTGTATCAGCTGTTCTGGTTTCTGACCTCCAGCCACGCGCAGAATTGTTATGATCCCTATAACAGTTTCAGCCTTCTGATTTTCGCCGGAGGATAAGCGCCGATGCGGGTTTTGATGACGGTCAATACGGCTTGGAACATCGTCAATTTCAGGCGCCCCCTGGTCGAGCACCTGCTGGCCGCCGGGCATGACGTGACCGTGCTGGCCCCCGCCGACGGGGCCGAGCAAACTCTGCGTCAGATGGGCTGTGCCTTCGTGCCGCTGAGGATGAACGCCAAGGGCCTGTCCCCTGTCGATGGATGGCGTCTGATGCGGCGGATGAAGCGGGCCTTTCAGGAACTGAACCCCGATCTGGTGCTCAGCTTTACTATTAAAAACAACCTGTTCGGAGCCCTGGCCGCGAAATCTCTGCGTATTGCCTTCATTCCGAACGTGACGGGGCTGGGCACGGCTTTCCTGTCCGGGCCGGCGCTGCAAAAAGTGGCTGAAACGCTGTATCGGCGGTGTTTTCAAGACCTGCCCGTCGTGTTTTTTCAAAACGAGGACGACCAGGCACTGTTTCTGGAACGCGGTCTGATCCGGGCGCATCAAGCGCGTCTGCTGCCCGGTTCCGGTATTGATCTGCAACGGTTCCAGGCAACGCCCCTGCCTGCGGACACGCCTCCGGTTTTTCTGATGATCGCCCGTCTGATACGGGACAAGGGCGTGCTGGAATATGCGCGGGCCGCGCGGATCGTGAAACAGACTGTCCCGCAGGCGCAGTTCCGGCTGCTGGGCCCGCTGGGGGCAGAAAACCGCACGGCAATCCCGCCCGAGACCGTCGCGGAATGGTCCCCTCGGGTGGATGTCGATTACCTGGGCGAGACCGCAGATGTCCGCCCGCATATCGCTGCGGCGCATTGCGTCGTGCTGCCGTCGTACCGTGAGGGTGCGCCCCGCACGCTGATCGAGGCCGCCGCCATGGCCCGCCCGCTGATCGCCACCGATGTCCCCGGTTGCCGCGCGGTTGTCCAGAACGGCGTGACCGGCTTTCTGTGCCAGCTGCAAAGCGCCGAAAGCCTGGCCCGGTCGTGCCAGGAATTCATGGCTCTGGTCCCCGAGCAGAAACGCTCGATGGCGCTGGCCAGCCGCCAGAAAATGGAGCGCGAGTTCGACAAATCCGTCGTCGTCAGCGCCTATCAGCAGGCCATCAGAGACGTCACCGCAAAATGATGGACACCGGGTTTTTCATTCTGTCCAAACTGGTCGGTGCCCTGCTGCGCGCCGAAACCTGGATAGTATTACTGTTGCTACTGGGGGCCTGGGCCGGCTGGCGCGGGCGGGTTCGGCTGGGGCGCATCCTGTCCGGGCTGGGGATTGCTCTGCTTCTGACGCTATGCGTGTTTCCCGTGGGCGAGCTGCTGCTGCGCCCGATCGAGGCCCGCTATCCCGTCGCCCCGCCCCTGGGCAAAGTGGACGGGATCATCGTTCTGGGCGGGGGTGAGCGCGCCGGTCGGGCGTTGCGCTGGGGGCTGCCGCAAACCAACGAAGCAGGCGAGCGTTTCATCGAAGGCGCCGCCCTGGCCCATGCGTATCCGCAGGCGCGGCTGCTGTTTACCGGGGGCAGCGGCGCGTTGGGCGATCTGGGGCGCGCGCAGGTTCCGCAGGCACAAATGGCTGCCCAATTATTCACCGCGCTGGGGATTGCGCCGGATCGGATACTGCTGGAACGGACCTCGCGCAATACGGCCGAGAATGCCCGCAACTCGATGGCCCTGATCCAGCCCAAACCCGAGGAAGTCTGGGTGCTGGTGACCTCGGCTTTTCATATGCGCCGCGCGATGCGCAGCTTCCGCTCTGCCGGCTGGCCTAATATCGTGGCATGGCCTGTGGATCATCGCTCGGGCAGTTTTCGCGTCGGGATAGGCTGGAACTTGGCGCGCAATCTGCATGTGCTGAACACGGCCACGAAAGAAACCATTGGTTTGATGGCCTATAAGATGACGGGACGCTAAGTTCTTTTGCGTCTTGCCAATGGGTTACCGCTGAGTATTCATGAAACAATGGCAGCGCTTAGGACGATCTTTGGCCGGAAAAACGGCCCCGAGAAAGCAAACGGTTTCTCCAGCCCGATTGCACCCGATCAGCCGTTTCTGGCGATTGGCGACGTGCACGGGCGGGTCGATCTGGTCCAACATCTGGAGCAGCTGATCCTAGAAAAAGCCCCCGGCCTGCCCGCAGTGTTCGTTGGTGACTATCTGGACCGCGGCGAGCAGAGCGCCGAGGTGCTTGACCTGCTTATGTCCGCATCAGAGCACGGCCCCCAACCCGTCCATTGCCTGCGCGGCAATCACGAGGACATGTGCCTTAAATTTCTGGATCACCCGGTCGAATACGGAGCCCGCTGGCTGAAATTCGGCGGGCTTCAGACTCTGTCCAGCTATGGCGTAAAACTGATTGGCACCGATGACAAAGCGCTGCTGAAACTGCGCGATGCCCTGGCCCAAGCGATGGGGGACGCGGCAATCGACTGGCTGCGCGCACGGCCTGTCCACTGGCGCAGTGGCAATGTGCATGTCACCCATGCGGGCGCCGACCCCGCCCGCCCGATTGATCAGCAACCCGAACGCAATCTGATCTGGGGGCACCGGGATTTCGCCGAAAAAACCCGGACAGATGGCCAATGGGTGGTCTATGGCCACGTCGTTGTTGACAAACCCAAGGCCGCGCGGGGCCGGATCGCTATTGATACGGGTGCCTATGCCACAGGGCGGCTGACGGCGGCCCTTATTCCACACGGCACGGTCGAGTTTCTTTCGACCTGATCGCCCTGAGGCGCAAAAATCCGCAAAAAAACGGTTAAAGACCCCCTACATATTGTGTCATACTCAGGGGGACTGCTGCTGTATCGTGATGATAACCGAAAACCTGGGATGAAACGCCGGACTGTATACAACTGGTGCAGGACTATTCTGTCCTGCGGAGCGCTGATCAGCGCCACCCCCGCCGTGCCGCAACAGGCGGGCGGGTTTGCGGGCTATGCGGGGTATAACAGCTACGGCTATCCGGGGATGATCGACATGCCCTCGGCCTTTAGTCGCCCGGATGGAGAGCTGTCCTATACCTCCAGCCATTTTCGGAACCAGACACGCAATACGCTGACGTTTCAGATCTCGGACCGGCTGTCGGGCAGTTTCCGCTATGCGCTGCTGTATGATGTGCAGCCCTATCTGGATGGAGTCATCTCGGACTATCGGTTCGACCGCAGTTTTTCCGTGCATTACCGCCTGATGGACGAGGACCACCGTCGCCCCGCCGTGGCCATCGGCCTGAACGATTTTCTGGGGACGGGGCTGTATTCGTCGGAATATGTGGTGGCCTCGAAATCCCTGTCGCCAACGCTGCGGGTGACGGGCGGGATTGGCTGGGGGCGGCTGGCAGGAGTCGGTGCGTTCCGCAACCCGCTGTCGGTGATCTCGGACAGGTTCGATACGCGGCCGGGTCGGGATGGCGATAACGGTGGCCTGGTCCGCACCAATAACTGGTTCCGCGGAGATGCGGCCTTTTTTGGCGGGATCGAATGGCAGGCCACCCCGAAACTGCGCCTGATCGCTGAATATTCCTCGGATGCCTACCCGCACGAGGACGGCAGCGCCTTTGACCGCAAATCGCCGATCAACCTGGGCCTGAACTATGCGTACCGGCCGCATATCAATGTCGGGCTGAACTATCTTTACGGTTCGGAAATCGGGGTGATGGCCACTTTCGGAGTGAACCCGAAAACGCCGCCAGCCGGGGCCGGCCAGGATAAGGCCCCGCCCCCCGTGGTGCCCCGCGCCGATCTGGCCAAGCTGGGCTGGACGCCAGAGATGCTCGATACGCAGGCCGAACGGATCAACGCGGCCCTGCTAAACGACGGTATTCGCGTCCATGGCCTGTCCGTTGGTCAACACAGCGTCACGATCGAGATCGAGAATGAGACCTACGCCACCATGGCTCAGGCGGTGGGGCGCACCGCGCGGCATCTGACGGGGCTGGCACAGCCCTCGGTAACACATTTCGTGATTGTCCCCATGGCCGCCGGAATGCGCGGCGAGGCCATCACGCTGCGCCGCGCAGACATGGAGCGGCTGGAATTCAAGGCCGACGGATCCTGGGCCAGCTATACCCGCGCCCGGTTTGATACTGTCCAGCAGGGGCTGAGCCCGATCTCCGGCCGCTATCCCAAATTCGAATGGGACTTCAAACCTTACCTCTCCCCCAGCTTTTTCGACCCTGACGCCCCGTTGCGCGCGGATTTCGGAGTCGAGCTGTCGGGCAAATACGAACCCGCCCCCGGCCTGATTTTCCGGGGCACGATGCGGAAAAAACTGCTGGGCAATCTGGATGAATCCAACCGGCCCTCGACCTCGGTGCTGCCGCATGTGCGTTCTGATTTCAACATCTACGAACGCGAGGGCGACCCCGCGCTGACGGAACTGACGGGCGCCTATTACTTCAAACCGGGCAAGGAACTATACGGCCGCTTTACCGCTGGCTATCTGGAGCAAATGTACGGCGGCGTCTCGGGCGAGCTGCTGTGGAAACCCGACAATCGCCGCTGGGCCCTGGGGGTTGAGGTGAACCACGTTCGTCAGCGCGATTTCGATCAGCTGTTCGGGTTTCAGGATTATGAGATCACCACCGGCCATGTCTCGGCCTATTTCGATCTGGGCAAAGGCTATCGCGGGCAGGTGGACGCGGGCCGCTATCTGGCCGGGGATTGGGGCGCGACGCTCAGCCTGGACCGGGAATTCCGCAACGGCTGGAAAGTCGGGGTTTTCGCCACGTTCACCGATGTCAGCTTTGATGATTTCGGCGAAGGCTCGTTTGACAAGGGGCTGCGGATCACGGTGCCTTTGAACTGGGTGTCGGGCCAGCCCTCGACCGACCAATACACCACCACGATCCGCCCGGTAACGCGTGACGGCGGCGCGCGGCTGAACGTGAACGGACGGCTTTATGACACAGTGCGCGGCCTGCAACGCGAGGATCTGCGCGATGGCTGGGGGAGGTTCTGGCGATGATCCGTTGGTTTGCTGCCCTCTTGGTTTTGGCCGCCTGCACGCCGCCTCGGGCCGTGCCGGTCAGCATTGACAGCCTGGTCAGTCGCAAACAGCTGGATCAGGTGGAAACGCCGCTGCTGGCGGCCTCGCTGACCGGGCCGGGAACATTGGCCACGATGCAGCCTGCGGGGCGGAACGGGCAAGTCGTGACCTGGCGCGCCGCAGACGAAGTCACCCTGTCGATGAAAAACGGGCTGATTGTGGCCACGCGCGGGCTGGGTGACGATCTGATGGCCGCCGATATCGAGGACACGCGCGCCGTGCTGTCCGGCCACAGGGCCGGCACTGATTACGCCCGGATTCACACCTATCTGGATGGCGAGTATCAGACCACCTTTCGCGCATTCCGATGCCGGATCGAGATCACCGCCCCCGACACGATCCGCATCGTCGGTGCCACGCATCCAACCACCCGGTTCGAGGAAACCTGCTTCTCACCCGAGGGAAATATCGCAAATACCTACTGGCTCGGCGACGACGGGACCATGTGGCGCTCAAAGCAGTGGATCAGCCGCTCTCTGGGTTATATGGAAACCGAGTTGCTGGTAAAGTAGACGCAAATCAGGGCCGGACGGACAGGCGGCCCCAATAAAGGACGAGCATCATGGCAATCAAAAGAGTTACACAAGCTCTGCTATTGGGAACAGCGCTGGCTACCAGCTCTTGTGGTGTGTCGTATCACAGCCCCTCGGTCAAACAGCAGACCAAGGGGGCCGAGGTGCGGGTTGTCTCTTTGAATGCTCAGACGGTGATCGTGGCCAATCGCCAGCCCTACACGCCGCGCAGCCTGCCCGCAGAATTTTCCCAGGTCAGCTATCCCGGCACCCCGCGCGGGCTGGGCGCTTTGCCCGAACCGCCGCTTAGCTCGTATGATCAGAAACCCGTGCTGGAAACCCGGCTTCCGCCCTCGGTGACGCCAGAATCCTATCGGATCGGCGTGGGGGATGTGCTGCTGCTGGCCACCAAATCCGCCGCCTCGACCGTCGAGCAGCTAACCGGGCTGCTGGCCGCGCAGAACCAGCGTCAGGGCTATACCGTGCGCGACGATGGCGCGATTGCGATCCCCGACATCGGGCCGGTCAACCTGGCTGGCATGACCCTGGACGAGGCCGAGGCGCAACTGTTCCAGGTTCTGGTGGAAAACCAGATCGACCCGGCCTTCTCACTGGAGGTCGCCGAATTCAATTCGCACCGTGTTTCGGTGGGCGGGGCCGTGCGTAATGCCTCGATCGTGCCGATCACGCTGAACCCGCTGAACCTGTCCGAGGCTCTGGCAGCGGCCGGCGGTCTGACCGTAAAGGACCGCGAATTTGCCTCGATCCGGATCTATCGCGACGGAACCCTGTACCAGATCCCGATGGAACAATTCATCAAACAGCCCAAACTGGGGAAAACCCTGCTGCTTGATGGCGACGCGGTGTTTGTGGACACGTCCTATGATCTGGATCGCGCGATTGAATTCTATACGCAGGCCCTGCGCGCCAAAGAGATGCGCCGCACCGCGCGCTATACCGAATTACAGGCGCTGCACGCGGAAATGGATCTGCGCCGGCAAGTTCAAATCGACAAACGCGAGAATTTCCAGGCCCGGACGGAATTGGGCGCCACTCAGCGCGACTATGTTTACCTGACCGGCGAAGTCTACAAGCAAAGCCGCGTTCCGTTGGCCTTTGAGCACCAGGTCACGCTGGCAGATGTGCTGTATGAAAAGGGTGGTTTCAACACATCCACGGGCAATCCGGCGCAGATTTACGTGCTGCGGGCCTCGGCCAACCCCGAGGAATTCGGTGCCGTCACCGCCTGGCATCTGGACGCACGGAACGCCATCAACATCACGCTGGCCACCCGAATGGAGATGCGCCCCAATGACGTGATCTTTATCGAAGAGCAGCCGATCACGAAATGGGGCCGCGCTGTGCAGCAGTTCTTCCCCTCGTTGCTGGGCAGCCTGCAAACGGCTGCAAACTAGGCCCTTGCTGAAGTCCGCGATGCCTTACAGCTCGTAATAGGAGGCGCCGTAGTTCGCATGGGCCCCGTATTTTCCGCCATAGCCGTAGCGCTTCATTTTGGACGGGTCGATCTGCGACAGGACCAGCCCGGCGACCTTCTGGTTGACCAGCTCGAACTGTTGCAATCCCTCGACGACCTGCGCCTTGGTGGTGCTGTCCCACGCAACCGAGAACACCACAGCATCCACGGATTGCGCAATCACCCGCGCGTCCGGAACCACCAGAACGGGCGGCGTGTCGATGATGATCGAGTCATATTCCGCGCGGGCCTGTTCCAGAAAATGGTGAAAGGCCTCAGAGCTGAAAACATCCGCAGCGTTCACATTCGTTTTCTCGCCCATCAGAACATCGGCATTCAGCAGGCTGTCCCGCACCACGGCATCCTTCAGCGGAACCGAGCCCGACAGGACCGACAGCACTCCATAATCGACAACCTTGTCGAAATACTTGGTAAAGGTGCGGCGGCGGATATCGCCTTCGATCAGCAGCACCTTTTTACCCAGCCCCGACAGGTTATGCGCCAGGGCAATCGCCTGCGTGGTTTTCCCTTCGGCCGGAACCGAGGAGGTAGACATGATCACCTGTGGCGGGTTGTCCAGATCAGACAACAGGATCGAAGTCCTGAGATTCCGCACGGCCTCGGCGGCGGCCGAGGTGGGTTTGTCCACCAGATAGGGCAGCAGTTCGGATCGGGATTTGATCGGGAATCGGGGGATCTGACCCAACACCGCCAGCCCGGTATGTTTGCTCAGGTCATCGGCGGTGCGGAACCCGCTGTACAGGAACTGCCGCAGCAGGATGACCAGCGTCCCCAGCACCGCACCCAGAACCATCGAAATGGCCAGGATCATGGATTTGCGCGGCTCAACATATTTTCCGCGCCCCGCTTCCGAGATCACTCGCACATCGGCCTGTTGCAGACCGCGCTGCACTGTTGTCTCTTTCAGGCGCGATAAGAAGGTTTCGTACAGAACGCTGGTGGCCTCGGCCTCGCGTTCCAGCTGCACCAGCTTGGCCAGATCCTCGGCCTGTTCGGCAATCTGGCCATTCAGACGTTCAACAGCGGTTTGCAGGGCCTTTGCCTGCGTCTCAAAGCGCTCTGCCCCCGTCCGAACGCGGGACAGCAGCAACTCCGCGCGCGCGTCAAACAGGCGGCGGGCGTTTTCTGTGCCGACCTCGGTTTCCTTCAGCAGGCGTTTCAGGGTGGGATCGTTCAGCGCGTCAGACAGCGTCTGAATGTCCCCACCTTCCCGCAACTGTTCCAGACGCGCCAGTTCGGCACGGGCGGCGGCAGCGGATTGCAGCGTTTCCTGCAAACGGTCACGGTTTTCCTTGGCCTGACGGTTCAGCGCCTCCAGGGTCTGCGCGTTGATCAGATCGGTCTGAGAATGGATCTGCTTGATCGCGTCCTCTTTCTCTTTCAGATCTGCCTCAAGCGCGGCAACACGCTCGGACAGCCAGTCGATCGCCTGCTCGATCGCCTCGTATTTCACGGCGATCTGGTTCTCGATATAGGTTTCGGCAACCGCATTGGCGATCAGGCCCGCCTTCACCGGATCCCGAGAAAGCGCCGTGATTTCAAAGATATAGGTATAGCGCTTGGCCTCGGCAAATACCGAGCCACGGACGCTGGACACCGTAGTATTGAACGTCGCCGGAGAATCCACATCGAAGTTTTCAGGCGCATTGGGCAGATTGATCCCGAACAATCCACGGATGCTGCGCTTGATCCCCGCCATTGAAAACGCCGGGATTTCCCGCAAAGCCGGGTTGAATTCAGGGTCTTTCGTCAGGTCCAGCTTGCGGACCACCTGCTCCATGATCCGGCGCGAGGTAATGACCTCTAGTTCGGTATACATAGCCGAGAAATCAGGCGGGATCGCGGCCACGGCACTGTCAACTTCACGCACCAGCTGGCTGCGCATCTGCAAGGCCAGGTTGGACGTCGCCGCATAGCGCGGCACCGCGACCTGAAAGGCATAGTAGCCCCCGATCAACGTGGCCAGCACGATGCAGGCTGCGATCAGCCATTTTCCCTGCCACAGAGTCGTCAGCAGATGAAGAAGGTCCAGCCCCTCGTCATCATGTTGGCTGTTTTGCCCCCTGGATCCCGTATGCGCCATGTTTTATCGCCCGCGCCGCCCTTTTACCGGGCGGTCTGCCTGTTCTGGTGCCATGCACCGCCTGTCTGGCGCCAGCCCCTGATCAGGCTCCGGCGCGTCCGAATACGGTCATCAGAGTACGCCAGAAAATCCAAGCTTCCAACGCAAAACCCGTATGGGTGATATAGAAAAGATCCGCCTGAACCTTACGCTGCGTGGCCTCGATGCCTTCGACATAGCCGACCTCGGTTTGCGCCAGGCCGCTGATGCCGGGACGCACCAGATGACGTTCGCGGTAACCCTGCACGGTTTCCAGATAGGTAACCGCATGGTCATAATAGTCGGGGCGCGGGCCGATCAGGCTCATGTCGCCCAACAGGACATTCAGGATTTGCGGAACCTCATCCAGACGGGTGCGGCGCAAAAAGCCGCCCAGACGGGTGATGCGGTCTCGTTCCAGCGGGTCATTGGGGCCGCGAGTAACCTGTGCCTCAATCATTGTGCGGAACTTGATCGCGCGAAACGCGCGGCAATTCCGGCCCATACGGGACTGCACAAAGAACAGGCTGCCTTTGTTGAAAAACGGGTTCAGCACCAGAAGAACGACCATCAGACCGATCAGGACCGGCATCAGGAACAGGCTCATCAGGATGTCAAAGACACGTTTAAGCGCGCCAAACACTGTCCAGCGCACGGATGCGGGAAGGCGCAGTTGCGCGCCGACAGAATCCGTAAGGATCCCTTGGGAACCAAAATCAAACATTACGCACCTGCCTCGGTGATCTTTATCTGCTCGTTCAGGCGTATTTCGCCTTTGGGGCAATTTTTTGCCCTCATTGAGGTAATTTCTCCGATAATTTTAGCGATTTGAAAAGACATTTTTTCCCCTTTCGCTATGGATCAGTCGAAAATTCGCCCTTGAATCGAGCATCTTAGCCACCACACCCCGTCAGAAGTGTGCATTCAGGCCCTGGCCAGCTTTGTGGCTTGGCCCTTAAAGATATAGGAAGCGCGCGTGCGGCCGACCTGTGGGAAAGTCATGGTTAATTTCCCCGGAGGGCTTAGGGCAGGCAGAAAGATGTTGTCAAAAGGCAACAAAAAAGCCCGAGATCTTAGCGATAGGCCATCGCCTGCATGTCATCCCCATCCAGAATTGCGCGGTAGATCTGACCGGTCCGCGCACCTTTTTCAGCCCAGGGGAACAGCTCGAACGCATAGTCGCGCCCGGCCTGCGCCAGGGCGGCACTGCGCGCACGGTCAGTGACGGCTGTCTCCATCGCCTGACGGAACCCCTCGGCCAACTGCGCAAAGGGCGCCATCCGAACCGCATCCCCCCGCGCACCATGACCCGTCAGATCGCCGGGCGCGCCGTAATCCACGCAGATCATGTGCTGCCCGCAGGCCATTGACTCGATTACCACACCGGCGCCCAGTTCCCGGATTGAGGGGAAGACGAAGACGTCACAATCGCGCATCCAATCGGCCACCTCGGCTTGGGTTTTCCGCCCCTCAAGCGTCACGCAATCCTGTAGATTATGCGCGTCGATAAACGCCTGCATCCGAGACAGCTCGGGCCCGTCGCCCAGAATGTGCAGATGCTGCTGACGCAGCAGATCGGACCCTGCAAAAGCGTGCAACGGCAATTCAGGCAGCTTGTAAGGCACCAGACGCCCCGCAAACATAAAGCGCACCTTGTCACCGCCACGTTGCCCGGCGGGCTGCGCGCCGTTGTCATGGAAAATCGCTGGGTCAAAGCCGATCTCGGGGAACATGACGATACGGTCATCCGGCACCCGCTTTAGATCGGCACGGGTGTGGCTGAACCCGGTCAGAACACAGGTTGCGTCATCATAGGTCGAGCGGGCGAAGGGTAGGAACTTATAAAGGTCACGCAGTTTGCGCAGCCCCTCTTTTTCGCGGGTCTGTTCTTCTGCAAAGGCGGTCGGCCAGTCCAGAGCCCCATTCAGCGGACCAATCACAAAAGGCACTGGGGATTTATGCGCGATATAGCTGGGCATCGTCGGAGACATCGGCGTGATCCGGTGCACGATGTCAAATTCGCCGGCCTTCAGCTGCGGCTTGAAACGCTTCCAGACGCCGCGTTCAAAGGCGACATAGGGGACATAATTCATGATCTGCGAGGTGGACCAGCCGACCTCTTCGCCGCCACGCAGCAGCCGCGCCAGTTTGAACATCGGGGCGGCGATATACTCATTGTCGATATAAACGATGTCCAGCGGGGCCTGCGCCTTCTCTAGGTTTTCGCGGTTGCGGACATGGGTGGCAATCGTCAGGTCGCAATGCCTGGCCAATTCCAGCGCATATTTATAGGCCACGATCGGCAACGAGGGCCACTCGGGGTTAAACTCATCCGCAAGGATCAGAATGCGCGGTTTGCGATTGCCTTGTGCCACTGGCTGCCCCTTTGCCTGCCCACCGGCAGTATAGCCCCGTTTTTCAGACCGTGTAGGGGCCAAGATGGGCGGAATAATGGCGGCAGAGGGGTATTCCTGGCGCTCAGCGCGGGTGATTGTACTTGAACGTGCCCATAGCAGTGGCGGCCAGATTACCGGCATCGTCCCGCAATTCTGCCTGCGCATAGAAGATCGAGCGCCCACCACCCGTGCGCCGCCCGCTGCCATGCAGCACGCCCTCCGCCACAGCGCTGACGAAATTGGTGGTCAGAGACAGCGTTACACAGGTTTTCCGCGTCTCGCCCTCATCAAAATACAGGCCAGCCATGCCGCAGGTAAAATCCAGAAAGCTGCAATAAACACCCCCGTGCACAATACCCTGAGAGTTCATCAGCTCGGGGCGCAGTGTCAGTTCGGTGCGGGCCAGATCCGGGGCCCAATCCACCAGATGCCCACCCAACAGCCGATTGAACCCGGACATCTGTTGCACAGCATCGTCCAGACGCGACATCAGCGCACCCTATTCCTGAACCGAGCGCGGCAGCACGATGTCGGGATCGTCTTTCATCGCTTCCAGCAGGTTTTTGCGGATGTGATGCATGGTGCTCAGCAGGGTTTCGATTTCCGCATCCGACAACCCCTCCATCGAAGCGGCGTTCACATTCTCAGCGGCTTCGCGCAGGACCTGTTTCTTTTCCTCGGCCGCCGGCAAAAGCCAGATCCGGTTCGAGCGCCGATCCCGTGGGTCAGGTTTACGCACCACCCATTTGGCGGCTTCCAGCCGGTCGATCAGGCCGCTGACGGCCACCGTTCCGATCCCCAGATAGCGCGCCAGCTCAACCTGGGTCAGCCCATCCTGGCGCATCAGATAGTTCAACGCAAAAACCTGGGCCGAGGTCAGCCCATGCGGCGCCAGTTTCTGATCATACAGACGGCTGCGCAGACGCGCTACGTGTTGAAAAATTAGCCCGACGCGTTTTTCGATTTTGTCTTGATCGCTCATACCAGTCCGCTGTGCCACGAAGGTTAAAAGCTTATCGGCAAAATCCGTTCCGGGATCAATAGACTTGCCGCCGCAGGCCCAGAGAACTGTCTATTTCGAATCACTCTCGCCTGTCATTTGGTCGGTTTCCGAGACAATTCCACGGAATTCCCACCATTGTTTGACGTCATATTTCTACCAAAGGTTGTCTTGACACAAAGTCGCAAGAGCGCCACATTTCCCACCACCCCCTGCCACCGATACGCCCGCAGGTTGCCACATTCCTGCCCTATTTGGCCTAAGTGACGCACGAGCCGCCACCATTTCGGCCAATTTGTCTTAAATTATCTTCGTGGATTAAGTAAAAAATTTGGCGAATTAGGGCAGGATTGTTGCGCTATCTGTGCCCCTTCCATTCTATTTTTCGGATTTGTTCCCAAATTCACAACAATTTCTTTGCTGACTCATTTGGTCGCGCTGGCCCGGCTCTACCCAAAAGTGCACGTTGCCCGCCTTCTCTGTGTAGTCTCCTCTGGGGCGATTTGAAGACGCGTGAAACGGCGAATTCGGGTGGTTTGCCCCATCGTGCCTCAGTTGCATTTTCGTCAGGTCAATTGACGTTTGAATCCGGAATTTCGTAAAAATAGACACAAGAGAGCGCAAAAACTCTCTTAAACGCCACAGGAAATCGGATGGGTACCGAGATCAGGTGGAGCGCGGTTCACAACGGACCGACATCACAAATTTTGCAGGCGCTTCTGCCGCGCTTGTGAATTTACCGAAACCGAATGGCTGTAGCCACCGGACCTGTCCGGTGGATCGGGTGGATTTTTGTCGGGCAACCGACGTCACGAGTGAAGAGACATCAGGGGAGTTATCCTGTGAATATCCAAGCTGATACAGCCTTTGAACTGGCCCGTCCGGTTCTTCCGTCGCCCATCGCCGCCAAGCCACGCACACAAACCGGCCATGGCGCGTATCGGTCCTACGGCAAACGCGCGCTGGATCTGACAATCGTCGCGATGGCTGCCGTTCCTGTTGTGCTGGTTACGCTGGTTCTGGCTCTGATCGTGATGCTGGACGGCAAATCCCCCTTCTATTCGCAAAACCGGGTTGGCCTGAATGGCCGCAGCTTCCGTATGTGGAAATTGCGCAGCATGGTCCCGAACGCGGACGATGTGCTGGCCGACTATCTGGCCACCAACCCCGAGGCCAAGGCCGAATGGGATCGTGACCAGAAACTGAAAAACGACCCACGCATCACCAAATTCGGCCGGATCATCCGGGCCACGTCTCTGGATGAGCTGCCGCAGCTGCTGAACGTCGCCACCGGGGAAATGTCTTTGGTCGGGCCCCGCCCCATCATGTGCAGCCAGCGCGTGATCTATCCGGGGACCGAGTATTACGCCATGCGTCCGGGCATCACCGGGTTCTGGCAGACATCAGAGCGGAACGAGACCAGCTTTCGTCAGCGCGCCGACTATGACGCAGACTATTTCGCCCAGATGTCGCTGCGCACCGATGTCAAAACGATCCTGCGGACCTTTGCCGTAGTTTTCAAAGCCACCGGGCACTAAGCCGCGCGGGCGCGCTGTGCGGCATCTTTGACAATCAGGTCCGCCGTGGTTTGCGCCCAGGCGGACCAATTCAGTTTTTCCTCATAGAGCGCGCGGGTGCTTTGACGCAAAGCCGCATAGCGCGCGGGCGTATTCAGGTAGCCCTGCACAAGCGCAACATAGTCCTGCGGGCTGGCCTCTAATGGCAGGGCATGGCCATTCACCCCGTCCTCGATCGGCACGCCGCCTGCGTTCAGGCATAGCGAGGGCAACCCAAAGGCCGACGCCTCGCAGAAGGCAAAGCCATAGGATTCGAACGAGGGCATCATCATGAAATGCGCCTGCTCATACAGCGATTGGAACAGGGCCAGCTCATCCGGCAGAGTTTTGTTCAAAGACGGATAAACGGTCAGCGCGGATGCGGGCAGGTTCAGATCCGGAGGCACGCAGCCGACCACCGTCAACCGCGCCTCAATACCGGCGGCCCGCAAGGCGTGGATCGTTTCAGCCGTCAGCGCCCCACCCTTGGCCCACCAATCCCGGCCAACGAACAGAAAATCAACCGGAGCACCGGCAGACAGCGCCAGCGCAGGGCCAGACAATTCCGGCGCCGGAATATTCGCGCCCCAGGGCACGACGATAGATTTCGCGGGGTCCAGATCATACAGCGGATCAGCGGACTCTTTCAGCCAGCGCGACGGCCAAAGCAACAGGTCAGCCCCCTGAAACGTGCGGCGCTCGGCCTTTAGGATCAGCGGGTCCAGACGGCGCGACAGGGCAAACCAGGACTGGAACGCCTGCCCGACAACCGAGTTCTTATAGGCCGTCGGCGTCGCATCCGACGTATAGACCACCGTTACCCCTTTGGGCACGCGCACGCGAAACAGCGAATGAAAACTGTAGGCACAGAACAGAACGTCATAGCCCCCCTGGCGCAGCTCTTTTTCGACCTGGCGACGGATAATCCCGGCAAACAGCAGATGCAGCCGCCATCTGGCCCGTAGTTGCACACCAAAGGGCAGCTTCAGCAACAGACGGCGCAGCGGCTCGATCAGTCCCCAGGACTGGCTGAGAATGCCGATATTGGGCAGTTCCTCTTTCAGGGCGTTGTATATCCGCGTATTGCCCCCCGAATAGGGCCACGGGTCCAGCGGGGTCGAGTCGCACAGATAGGCAACCTTGAGCGTGGGTTTCTGCGGATCGGAAACAGGCATAAGAGGGTCAAATTTCCCTTAGGTCAGCGTTAAAATACGAGATGTCACTTAATTGCGTTCACAGTTTAGCCAACACGAGGCATTTAGGCCATTATTTTGCCGTACCACTTTGCTAAACAGGATAGAAACAACAAGAACCCCGAGCAGATGCGGCGCCACAATCCGGCCCGCGCATAGGATTGATGCCAAACAGTTTCGCATTTCTGGTACTGGCCCTGTCGCCACTGATCTGCCTGGTGATTTTCCGGTCGATGCCCCCTGGCCGCGCGCTGATTGTCAGCCTGTTGGGGGCCTATCTGTTCCTGCCACCGCAGCCGACGGCGTTTGACCCGCCTCTGTTGCCGCCGCTGAACAAGGAATCTCTGCCGAATCTGACGGTTCTGATCCTGTGTCTGGCGCTGTACCGGGACCGCATCCAATTGCTGCCCGACAGCCGCGTGGCGCGGGTGTTTCTGGTGCTGTTCGTCATCAGCCCTCTGGGCACGACCATCACCAATCTGGAACCCGTCTTCTTCGGGCGGATCGGTCTGCCGGGCATGGGGATCAAGGACATGGTGTCCACCATGTTCCGCCAGATGTCCATCATCGCGCCCTTTTTGCTGGCGCGCAGCCTGCTGAAAACCTCCAAGGACCAGCGCGATCTGCTGATCGCTTTTGTCGCGGCCGGGCTGATCTATTCGATTCCGATGCTGCTTGAAGTCCGGCTAAGCCCGCAGATCAACATCTGGGTCTATGGGTTTTTCCAGCACAGCTTTGAACAAATGATCCGCGAGGGCGGATTCCGTCCCATCGTGTTCCTGTATCACGGGCTGTGGGCTGCGTTTTTCATCATGGGAACGATGGTGTCTGCGGTAATCCTGCTGCGCGGCGAAACCGGGCGCACCAAAACCTACGCCATGGTCGCGGCTGCGTATCTGTTCGGCGTTCTGGTGCTGTGCAAATCCCTGGCGTCCCTGATGTATGCGATCCTTCTGCTGCCGCTGCTGTTGTTCCTGCCGCGCCGGATGCAGTTGCTGACCGCAATGTGTCTGGCAATTCTGACGCTAAGCTACCCCATGCTCAAAAGCGCCAATCTGGTGCCCGAGCGCCAACTTCTGGAACAGGCCGAGAAAATCAGCGAGGATCGCGCCGGATCGCTGCGCTACCGGCTGGAAAACGAAAACGTCCTGCTGGAACGCGCCCTGGATAAGCCCCTGTTCGGGTGGGGCAGCTGGGGGCGCAATCTGGTGCTGAATCCGGCAACCGGCACGCCTGAAACCGTAGCCGACGGTTACTGGGTGATCATTCTGGGCGTCTTTGGCTGGGCCGGATGGCTGGCGATGTTCGGGCTGCTTTTGTGGCCGATCTTCCTGTTATGGCACAAGCTGCGCGGCTCGGTGCTGGAACATGCTTCGCCCTATGTAACGGGCATGGCCCTGTTTTTAGCCCTGAATGTGTTCGATCTGTTGCCCAATGCGACGCTAACGCCGCTGACCTGGCTGTGGGTGGGCGCTCTTTTGGGCTATGCTGAGCGGGATGACATCTATGTCCGTTCATCGAAGATGAAATTGAAAAGTGTGATGTAAAGAGGGAACCCCAAGCTCATGCGATTTGCCAAGTTCTGGCTGGCGGCCTGTCTGTCGCTGCTGGTCAGCCCCCCCGTCCAAGCGACCGAACGCAGCCAAGTCACCGCCTATTTCTTTGGCAACAGCCTGGTTGAACACCCCAGCGACACGCATGAGACCTCGGCGGTGTATTGGCTGAACTATATCGCCAGGGCCGCCGGCAAAGAGCTGCGCGCCGATGGCACCTGGGTGTTCCTTCAGGACATCATGGGTAAACTGCCCCCCCAGGCTGAATGGAGCGTGAAGGGCGTGAAATCCGCCTGGCGCGGGGATGTGTCAGCCTATGACGCGATGATCCTGACGCCGACGAACTTCATCCAATACCTGCGCCCCGATGAATCCTTTGACGAAAACAATCCCAATGGGCTGACCGCCAATAAGGCCGCGCAGATGGCCTTTGATCTGGCTGGGCCCCAGACGCGCCTGTTCGTCTACGAGGGCTGGGCCGATATGGGTGTGGTGATCGGGCGCTATCCGCCCTCGGCCCGGCAATTGCGCAAATATCACCGCGCCAACGGCGGGGAGTATCATGATTGGTACGTGGATTATGTGCAGGCTTTGGGGCAGATTTACCCCTCCAACCCGCCAGAGCTGATCCCGGTGGCCAGCGTATTGGCGCAAATCTATGCCCTGCCCGAGCTGAAAAAGCTGGAGGGCACCGATCTCTATCTGGATGACGCCCCGCATGGCACGCCCACCACCTATTTTCTGGCGGCAATGGTGACCTATGCGGTGCTTTATGATGTGGCGCCTCCTGCGGCTTTGGTGTTGCCGTCCTCGATCCATCCGCTGGTGCGAGCGAATTATGCGGAAATCTCGGCGCTGGTCGCGCAGGCCACGGGCACCAAACGCGCCGCGCTGAACAGCGTGGCCCCGGTGCCGACCTCTGCTCAGCCTGCCCTGGCGATGGGGCTGGACGGGATTCACGACTGGGCGACTCAGTACCCTTTTTTGAACGTGATGAAGACCGCGCGCCCCTGGCTAGGCCATGTGAACGGTCAATTCGGCGGCTTCGAGGCCACCCAGCTGGAGGAAGAACTGTATCTGGACGAACACGGCTGGCCAATGGAACTGCCCGAAGGTGTGGACAAGCTGGAAAGCTATCTGCTGACGGATCTGCCCCGCGAGGCGCAGTATTTCACCGGCCGCTATCGGCTGACCTACGAGGGCACCGGCACCCTGCGCGTTGGCGGCCGCGCCCGCAATGCCCGGTATGAGCCCGGCCAGGTCAGTTTTACCTTTGAACCGGGCGAAGGCCCCGTTGCCGTGTCCATTCTGGCCACCGATCCGAACGATCACATCCGCAACATCGCCATCGTGCATCAGGATCACGCGGATCTGTACGATATGGGGGTGACGTTTAACCCTCTGTGGGTCGAACTGATCCGAGACCTGCGCGTCATCCGTTTCATGGATTGGATGATTACCAATGGCTCTTTCGTCAGCGATTGGCAGAACCGTCCCGTCCCACAAGATTACACCTATGGCCGCCGCGGCGTCCCCGTCGAGGTGATGGTGCAACTGGCCAATCAGATCGGCGCGGATCCGTGGTTCAACATGCCTCATGCCGCCGATGACGCCTATATCGAGGCGTTCGCCACTTATGTGCGCGATCATCTGGACCCGCGCCGCAAGGCCTATGTGGAATATTCGAATGAGATGTGGAATTTCCTGTTCTCACAGACCCGCTGGGCGATCGAGCAGGCCAAAACCCGCTGGGACGGGGCCGAGGGCGATGCCTGGATGCAATGGACAGGGATGCGCGCGGCGCAGGTGATGGACATCTGGACCCGCGTGTTTGGTGGCACCGAACGGCTGACCCGCGTGGCGGGCGTGCATACCGGCTGGCCGGGGCTGGAATCGGCCCTTCTGGACGCGCCTCTGGCCGTAGCCGAGGGGCTGCCGCGCCCCGCCGACAGCTTTGATGCCTATGCCGTGACCGGCTATTTCGGCCTGGACGGGGATGACACGGAAATGCCCGCGCGCCTGCTGCGCTGGGACACGCAGGGCATTCTGACGGAAAAACTGACCGCCTATCTGCGCGATGGCCCGCTGAAAAACCTGACCGAAGAGGTATTTCCCTATCACGCCAAAACCGCCCAGCGGTATGGCCTGCGCCTGATCATGTACGAAGGCGGCACTCATCTGGTGGGGCTGAATGAATGGGTCGATAACGAAGACCTGACGCGCATCCTGACCGCGTATAATTATGCGCCCGAAATCGGCGGGTTATATCAGCTGCTGCTGAACGGTTGGCAGGCATCAGGCGGTGTGTTGTTCAACGGGTTTGTGGATGTGGCCAAGCCCTCGAAATGGGGCAGCTGGGGGGCCAAACGGCATCTGGCGGATAAATCGCCCCGATGGGATGCGCTGATGGCTCATAATCGCAGCGGCCCTTCGGATTGGGAAACCCGGCCAAAGGACGCGTTTGACGATGGTGTGTTCCTGCCCGGCGACGCCAGCAACCAAGAGCTGATCGGCACCCGCTGGATGGATATTCTGATGGGCCAGGGCGGGGATGATCGGATCGTCTCGAGCGGCGGGCCGGATATTATCCACGGGGGCACAGGCACGGATACCGCCGTTTTACCCGGTATTTCAGACGATTACGCGCTGGCGCTGTGGGGGGACACCTGGCTGGCCGTCGGCCCGGACGGAGAAATCGCCCTGCGCGATATCGAAGCCCTGGAATTCGAATCCGAACCCGGCACCCGGCTGGAACTGGCCTTCTGACCCTTAGGGCCAGATTTCCGAAACCAGCGTTTCCGCCCCCAGCCGCGCGGCAAAGCGCTGCTCGATGGTCTGGCGCCCGGCCGCGCTAAGCTGCGTCAGCAAATCCGGATCGCCCACCAGACGCGCAATGGCATCGGCCATGGCCTGCGGGTCTTTGGGAGGCACCAAAATCCCGTCGCGCCCGTTCTGTATCAGCTCGGGCACGCCGCCGGCATCGGTGCCGATTGTGGGGGTCGCGCAGCTCATGGCTTCCATATAGGCAACTCCCAAAGGCTCGGCCCAGCTGGCCAAAACAAAGAGATGCGCGTCGCACAGGCGGCGCTTGACCTCATCCGCATCAATCGCCCCCAAAAGCGTCACATGCGCTGACAGGTTCAAAGCCCGGATTTTTTGCTCCAGCACATGACGATACCCCGAGCCGCCATCGTCATCCTCGCCTGCGATGTCCAGCCGGACGTTCTGACCCCGCTCCACCAGCAACCCGATCGCATCCATCAAATCCTGATGGCCTTTGACGAAATGCAGCCGCGCGCAGGTGAAAATTCGCAAGGGCTGTCCCTCGCTGGGCGGCTGATAAGGCGCATCCCGCCGCAGAACATCAGTATCCACCCCCATGCCCCGAACGGTGACGCGGGCCGGAAAATCAGCGCCCAGCTCTGCCTGCGTTTCGCCATAGATCTTCTGCGTGATGATCGTCGCAAACCGCGCGCGGCGCCATTTGAAATGCTGTCCGGGGCCGTAATCCTGCATAGGGCCATGCAGCGTAACCGAATACTCCTGCCCGCCAAACCGATTGGCCAAAGCCGCAATCATCGCCGCGCGCCCGCACGAATGCGCGTGAATATGCGTGATCCCGCGCGCCTGACATTCGCGCACCAGCCGCTGCGCTGCGGGAATGCAGATCAGCGCATCCTTGGCCACGGCGCGGCCATCGCGTCGCACCTCATGGATCAGCTCGGCCAAGGGCAGGCGGGGCAGCGACCGCATCAAATCCAACACCGAGCGCGAGCCCAGATAGGTCGTCCGTGCCATCGCCTCATCCGACCAGCTATGCGAGATCAACCCCGGCGGCGGCGGCAGGGTCGAGAACAGATGCACCTCGATGCCCATCTTTTCCAGATGCTGAATCTCGCGCCAGAAAAAGATGTGGGTCTGACCCGGAAACTGGGGCACAAGATACGCAAGTTTACGCGGCATGGACGGGATCCCGGTGTTATTCGCACTTGCAACATAAACCGCGTTCCGGCCCAATTAAAAACATAAACCACCGATATTTCTGTGCCCCGGCAAGAAAGAGCAGAGCCTTTACATGATCAGCATCATCATCCCTGCGAATAACGAAGAGCAGATGATCGGCCGGTGCCTGGATGCCCTGGCCCGCTCTGATGCGACGCCCGAGCCGGTCGAGGTGATCGTCGCCGCCAATGCCTGCCAAGACCGGACGGTGCAGGCGGCGCAGGGTAGACAGACGGCGCTAAAGGCCCGAGGCTGGGCCCTGGCCGTGCTGGACCTGGCCGAGGGTGGGAAAATGAACGCGATGAACCGCGCGGATGACATCGCCCAGGGGGACAAGCGGATTTATCTGGATGCGGACGTGGTGGTGGACCCTGCGCTGATCGGCCAAATCGGGCGGGTGCTGGACGGTGACCAACCGCGCTATGCCAGCGGTTCGGTGCGGATCGCGCAGCCCGAAACCTGGGTCAGCCGCGCCTATCGTCAGATCTATGCGCGGGTGCCGTTCTTTGCTCAGGATGTGCCCGGATGCGGTGTGTTCGCAGTGAACGCGGCCGGGCGCAAACGGTGGGGGGATTTTCCCGACATCATCTCGGACGATACCTTTGTACGGCTCAGCTTTGCCCCGTCCGAGCGGGTGAAGACGCGTGCCGGCTATGACTGGCCGATTGTCGAGGGGTTCTCGAACCTGATCAAAGTGCGGCGACGGCAGAATATCGGCGTGGATCAGGTTGGCGCGCTTTATCCGGATTTGCTGGCGAACGATACCAAACCGCGCATGTCTATCCCGATGCTTCTTGGGTTAATGTTACGCCATCCCTTAGGGTTTGTGGTATATGCAGGGGTCGCGCTTTGCGTGAAACTGACCCCGGACCGTGATGGCGCGGACTGGATTCGGGGGCGCTAAGGCAATGGCCAACACACTGAAAAAAAAGGATTCCAAATGATCAACCGGGTGGTCGGGCGGTATACAAAGGGCGGAGGCCTGATGGAACGGGCTGTGCGCAGCTCTTTGCTGACCATGGTGGGGTTTGCCTCGTATCAGGGGCTGCGGCTGCTGTCGAACCTGGTGCTGACACGCATTCTGTTCCCCGAGGCCTTTGGGATGATGGCCCTGATCACCGTGTTTCTGGTGGGGCTGACGATGTTCTCGGATATGGGGGTGGGCCCCGCCATCATGCAGAGCAAACGCGGCGACGAGCCCGCGTTTCTGGACACCGCCTGGTCCCTGCAAATCCTGCGCGGCGGCGCTTTGTGGGGGGCCGCCTGCCTGCTGGCCTATCCTTTGTCACTGATCTACGAGGAACCCGCGCTGGCCTGGTATCTGCCGGTCTCGGCATTGACGCTGCTAATCACCGGGTTCAACCCCACGAAGTTCGAAACCGCGAACCGGCATATGCGCGCCGGCCGCGTCACCATCGTTGAGATCGCCACCCAGGTTGTCGGTTTGATTGCCGCGATTGCGCTGGCCTATGCCACGCGGTCCGTGTGGGCGCTGGTGGTGTCGGGGATTGTCAGCTCGGTCGCGCAGCTGCTCTTTATGCATGTGCTGATCCCTGGGCCGGGCAATCGGTTCCGCCTGGAAAAAGCCGCCACCCAAGAGTTGATACATTTCGGCAAATGGATTTTCCTGTCCACGCTGTGTGGCTTTGTGATCATGCAGGGGGATAAGCTGATCCTGGGTAAGTATCTGGATCTGGATCAGTTCGGCGTCTACAATATCGGGTATTTCCTGGCGTCCTTTCCCCTACTTCTGGGGGCGATGGTGATCCGCCGGGTCGTCATTCCGGTGCATCGCGAAAGCCCGCCCAGACAATCGCGCGAGAATTTCCTGAGACTGCGCAAAATGCGGTTCATCGCCACCGGCGTGTTGATGGTGATGCTGCTGACGGTGGCTCTTTTGGGCGTGTGGCTGGTGCAGGTGTTGTACGATCCTCGCTATCTGATGGCCGGGCCGGTGGTGGTGGCCTTGGCCTGTATGCAGGTGCCTCAGATCATCGTGCTGACCTACGATCAGGCCGCCCTGGCCGAGGGCGATTCTCAGCGGTTTTTCGTGCTGTCGGCGGCCAAGGCCGTGGCGATGACTCTGAGCCTGCTGATCGGATTTGAGATGGGCGGCCTGTTTGGCGCTCTGATCGCGCAGGGCGTAGCGATGGTGGCGATTTATCCCGTGGTGATCTGGCTGGCGCGCGCCCAGGGGGCCTGGGATCCGCTGCACGATCTGGTGTTCTTTGGGGCAGGCACAGTATTGGCCACATCGGTGTTCTGGCTGCATTGGGATGATATTTCCCACCTTATTCAGTAAGTTACCCAGAATCGTGAACAATCTGGCCAAAATGACAAAATTGACCAGAAATTCACTCTAGCGCCCTATTGAGACCTTATTTTATTGGCATAAACGAGCTTGGATATTTTCGTGTGAGTGGGCTTTATGACGGACGAACAGCATTCAGGAGCTGACATTGCAATTGTCGGGATGGCTGCGCACCTGCCGGGGGCGCAGACCGTTGATCAGTATTGGCAAAATCTGCGCGACGGCGTGGAATCCATCCGTCACCTGACCCGCGATGACCTGATCGAGGCCGGAGAGGCCCCTCACCTGATCGACCGCCCCGATTACGTCCCCGCCGCCGCCGTGCTGGAGGGGTTCAAAGGGTTTGACGCCGATTTCTGGGGCCTTGGCCCGCAGGACGCCGCGATCATGGACCCGCAGCACCGTCAATTCCTTGAGGTCAGCTGGGAGGCCCTGGAAAACGCCGGCCACATGCCCGAGAATTTCGACGGCCCCATTGGCGTTTTCGCGGGCTGCGGCATGGGCAGCTATTTCTATTTCAACATCTGCTCGAACCCCGATCTGGTGCAGAACGTGGGTATGTTCCTGCTGCGCCACACCGGCAACGATAAGGATTTCATGTCCACGCGGCTTAGCCACATTCTGGATCTCAAGGGCCCTTCGGTGAATGTGCAGACGGCGTGTTCTACGTCTCTGGTGGCCACGCATTATGCCTGTCAGTCGCTGCTGAACGGGGAATGCGACATGGCCCTGGCGGGCGGCGTCACGATCGAGCTGCCCCACGCCCGTGGATACCTGTTCAAAGAGGGCGAGATTCTGTCGCCCGACGGCCATTGTCACGCGTTCGACCATCGCGCGCAGGGCACGGTGTTTGGCTCGGGCGCCGGTGTCGTCGTGCTGCGCCGCCTTGAAGACGCGATCAAGGATGGCGATCACATCTGGGGCCTCATCAAATCCTCGGCGGTGAATAACGATGGCGCGGATAAGGCCGGGTATCTGGCCCCCAGCGTCGAAGGCCAGGCCGCCGCGATTGCCGATGCTCATGCGCTGGCCGAGATTCCCGCCGACACGATTGATTACGTCGAATGCCACGGCACCGGCACCTATCTGGGTGACCCGATCGAGGTGGCCGCCCTGACCAGCGCCTTCCGCGAAAGCACGGATGCGGTGGGGTTCTGTCGGATCGGCTCGGTAAAGACGAATATCGGGCATCTGGATACGGCGGCGGGCGTGGCCAGCCTGATCAAGGCCAGCCTGGGCCTGACGCATAAACAGATGCCGCCCTCGTTAGGGTATGAAAAGCCGAATCCCGCGATTGATTTCGATGGCTCGCCCTTCCGGGTGAATGACCGGCTGACCGATTGGATCAGCCGCAAAGGGCCGCGCCGTGCTGGGGTGAATTCATTGGGCGTGGGGGGCACGAACGCGCATGTGGTGCTTGAAGAGGCACCCGAACGCGCGCCCTCGGACGCCGCGGATTTTCCGTTTCAGCTGCTGACGCTTTCGGCCCGGTCGAAAAAGGCCCTGGACGATAGCGGCGCACGCCTGGCGCAGCACCTACGCCAGCGTATGGATCAACCCTTGGCCGACGTGGCCTGGACCCTGCACAAGGGACGCCGTGCCTTTGATCGCCGCCGTGTGATCGTGGCCGATACGCATGACGAAGCCGCCAGTCTGCTAGAGCAAAACGACCCGCGCCGCGTGTTCACCCACCAGGTGGTGGGCCCGGACCCGGACGTCGTTTTCATGTTTCCGGGCGGCGGCGCGCAATACGCGGGCATGGCGCGGGATCTCTATGAAACCGAGCCGGTTTTCGCCGACTGGATGGACAAGGGGCTGGAGGTTCTGCAACCCAAGCTGGATTACGACATCCGCGCGCTGTGGCTGCCCGAAGAGGGGGCCGAGGACGCCGCGAATGAGGCGCTCAAACGTCCGTCCGCGCAGCTGCCGCTGATCATGATCACCGAATATGCTCTGGCGCAGCTGTGGATGTCCTGGGGGGTAAAGCCCGCCGCGCTGATTGGCCATTCGATGGGTGAAAATACCGCCGCATGTCTGGCCGGCGTGATGAGCTTTGAGGACTGTATCGGGCTGGTGCATCTGCGCGGCTCGCTATTCGATACGGTGCCGTCTGGTGGTATGCTCAGCGTGCCGATGGATGCCGCCGAATTGCGCCCTCTGCTGGGCGATGATCTGGATCTTGCCGCCGTGAACGCGCCGGGGCTGAGCGTGGCCAGTGGCGCTCAGGACGCGCTGAACGCCTTGGCAGGCAGGTTGGCCGGGATGGACATCCAAACGCAGCGTATTCCGATCGACATCGCCGCGCATTCGGCCATGTTGAATCCCATTCTGAAACCGTTTGGCGATTACCTGCGGTCGATCAGACTCAGCCCGCCGCAAATTCCATTCATCTCAAACCGTACGGGTGCGTATATAACGGATGCCGAGGCCACAAATCCCGACTACTGGGTGCAGCATCTGCGCGGAACCGTGCATTTCGCGGATGGGATCACCACGCTCAGCGAGCAGCCCGAACGGGTGTTTATTGAGGTCGGTCCGGGTAAGGCTCTGGCTTCGTTGACGGGGCAGCATCCGAACGTGCAGGCAAACCAGGTGATCGGGACGCTGCGCCACCCGGACGATCAGATTTTTGACGATAAGTATTTCATGGCCATGTTGGGCCGTGTCTGGGCCGTTGGTGTCGAAATCGACTGGCAACAAATCTGGGGAGACGCGCGGCGCAACCGCGTGCCCCTGCCCAGCTATGCCTTTCAGCGGTCGGAATATTTCATCGAACCGGGCACCGCACAGACGGACACCCCCGAGGCATTCCTCATGCGCTCGGATAATCTGGAAAGCTGGGGCTATCGCCCGTTCTGGAAACCCGCGTTCGCGGACATTGATCTGGACGTAACCGAGGAACTGGGCGCCCCGCAAACCTGGCTGTTTTTTCAAGACGATACCGGCGTGGCCGAGCAAGCCGCCGCGCGTCTGCGCACCGGCGGGCACCGTGTGATAACCGTGGTGCCCGGCGACGGGTTCGCGCAGCTTTCGGACGACAGTTTCGTCCTCTCGCCCGAACGGGGGCGCGAGGATTATGACCTGCTGGTACAGACGCTGGCAGCACAGGGCAGCTTGCCTGACAGGATCGGCCATTTCTGGTTGGTAACAGAAAAAGAAAGCTATCGCCCCGGCAGCAGTTTCTTTCATCGCAACCTAGAGCAAGGCTTCTATGCGCTGACGTTTCTGGCTCAGTCCCTTAGCGACGAGGGTGTCGAAAACGCACATCTGACGGTCATCACATCGGGCGCGGCGCAGGTGAAATCCGAACCACTGCCCTATCCGGAAAAATCCACCGTCATGGGCCCTGCCCGTGTGATCCCGCGTGAATTCCCCGGCATGACCTGCACGGTTCTGGATATTGAAACCAAACGTAAGCGTATAGATATTCAGCCGGTGCTTGAGGAACTGCCGGCCAACCCCGCCAATAGCGTCGCCGCCCAACGCGGATCCAAGCGTTTTGCCCAAATTTACCGGCCCGTCGATCTGACCGAAACCCCCGTCATCATCGACGGCGGCACTGTGATGATCACTGGCGGATTCGGCGGAGTTGGCCTGACCATCGCAGCCGAATTGATCAGGCAACACGGTACCAACCTCGTGCTGCTCTCGCGCGATGGCCTGCCCGATCGCGCACACTGGCAGGACGTGCTGGCCAAAACCGCGCCCAGTGCCTCGGTCGTGCGCCGCATTCAGGCCGTTCAACAACTTGAAACCCTGGGCGGCAGAGTTCTGGTTATCGGTGCCGACGTGTCGAATGTCGAAGAGATGAAAGCCGCCAAAGCGCAGGCCGAATCCGAATTCGGCCCGATCACCGGCCTGATCCATGCCGCCGGTGTCATCAGTGACGCACCGATCCTGGGGAAATCCCTGACCCAGATCGAGGATGTCTTTACCCCGAAAATCCACGGCACACAGGTGCTGGACGGGCTGTTCCCCGATGGTAGCCTGGATTGGATGGTGCTGTTTTCGTCCTCCTCGACGGTGACGGCGCCGGCCGGGCAGGTGGATTACGTCGCTGCCAATGAATATCTGAACGCCTTTGCCAAGGCCCGTCAGGGCGGCAAAACCCGCGTGCTGGCGATTGACTGGGGGATCTGGGCCGATGTCGGCATGGCCGCCGAGGCAATGGCCGCGCGCACCGGAACGCAAGAGCCCGCACCGGAGCAGCCGATCTCGGGCTCTTTGCTGGATTGGGCCAGTTTCGACACTGACGGCAACCGGACATTTTGGGCCGAATATTCCCCGCAGGATCGCTGGATTCTGGACGAACACCGCACCCGCACAGGGCAGGCCCTGGTGCCTGGCACCGGCTATCTGGAACTGGCCTACGAGGCCCTGCGGGCGCAGGGGGAAACCGGCCCGTTCGAGCTGCGCAACCTGACCTTTCTGGCCCCTTTGCAGGTGGACGATCAGGGGCGCTCGGTTCGTGTGACGCTGCCGCGATCCGATCTGGGGTATGATTTCCGGGTCGAAAGCACCGGCCCGGATGGGGCCCTGGAACAAAACGCGCAGGCCGAGATTTCCCTGTTGCCAATCCGCCAGCCTGCGGCCTTGCCGCTTGCTGAAATCCAAGCGCGCTGCCCGCGGGTTCAGACTTCGGACACGCATATCCGTTCCCCGCAAGAGGCACATCTGATCTTCGGCCCGCGCTGGCATGTGCTGCGCAAAACAGCCCTGGGCGAAAACGAGGGGCTGGCGCATCTGTCGCTGGATTCCACCTTTGCTGGGGACGGTTGCGGCCTGCATCCGGGCCTGATGGACCTGGCCACCGGCTGGGCGATGGAACTGATCGACGGCTATCAGCCCACCCATCTGTGGGTGCCGATGTCCTATGGCTCGGTCCGGGTGTTTCAGCCGATTCAGGACCGGATCGTCAGCCATGTGCGCAATGCCAGCGCCAATTCCGCAGATGGCATGACCGCCAGCTTTGATGTAACGATCTGCGAACCAGACGGCACCGTATGCGTTGTGATCAAAGACTTCACCATTCGCCAACTGGACAAGGGATTCGAGTTCGCGCGCCGCAACAGCGCTCCGCAGGCCGAGCCTGCCGCGCGTCCGCTGTCCCCCGCCGAGCAGCGCCTGCGGCACAACCTTTCGCAGGGTATCCGCCCGTCCGAGGGCGCGCAGGCCTTTTTCCGCGCGATGACGACAGGCCTGCCACAAGTCATTGTTTCCTCGATGGATTTGCAGGGGCTGATCGCTCAGGCCGCCATGACCGAAGCCACGCAAAGCGCCGAACAGAAGTTTGAACGCCCCGAGCTGGACAGCGCATATGTTGCCCCCGAAGGCGAGACCGAACAGCAGCTGGCCACCATCTGGCAGGATCTTCTGGGCGTCGATAAGATCGGGGCCGAGGACAGTTTCTTTGATCTGGGCGGGCATTCCTTGGTTGCGGTGCGCCTGTTCGCCAAGGTGAAAAAGGTCTTTGGCGTGGACTTCCCAATCTCGGTTCTGTTCGAGGCGCCAACGATCCGCAAATGCGCCGCCCTGATCGCTGAGGCCGGAGGCTCCGCCGAAAGTGTGACTCCCAAGGACGCGCAGCCCACCGCAGCCAAGCGCCGCTTTACCCATATCGTGCCCATGCACTCGGGCGAGGGCGGGCCGGAAACGCCGTTCTTCCTGGTGGCGGGCATGTTCGGCAACGTGCTGAACCTGCGTCATCTGGCACATCTGGTGGGGCATGACCGGCCCTTCTATGGGCTGCAAGCGCGCGGCCTCTATGGCGAGGACGCGCCGCATGACGATCTGGTGCAGGCAGCGCGGGATTACATCGCCGAAATCCGCCAGGTGCAACCGCACGGGCCCTATATGGTGGGCGGATTTTCAGGCGGCGGGATCACCGCCTATGAGATCGCGCAACAGCTGAAGGTTGCAGGCGAAGAGGTGCAGGTTCTGGCGCTGCTGGACACGCCTCTGCCCGTGCGCCGCCCGCTGACCCGTCAGGACCGTATGGAGATCCAGAAACAAGAGCTAAAAGCCGGCGGGCTGGGCTATATCGCGAAATGGGCGATCAACCGGGTGAAATGGGAAATCGCCAAACGTCGCGGTATTCAGCCCGATCAGCCCGAGGCCGCCCATAGTTTCCACAACGCCCAGATCGAGGAGGCCTTCCTGCGTTCCGTCGCCAAGTATCGTGTCCGCCCGTGGGACGGCCCGCTGTGCCTGTTCCGCCCGCCTCTGGTTGGGAAATGGGAGGTCGGGCCGGGCCGCTGGGTGAACTCGGAACGCGCCTATGTGCTGGACGATAACGACTGGGCCCAACACGCGCCCAACATCGCCGTGTATGAGGTGCCGGGGGATCATGACTCGATGGTTCTGGAGCCCAATGTCCGCGTTCTGGCCGCCCGCATCCGCGAGTGTATTTCAGAGGCCGCGTCGTTTGAGCTGCCGGAGGCTGCCGAATGACTCAGGCCAAGCTTCTGACCGTTATCCTGAACTGGCGCACGCCGGATATGACCCTGCGCGCAGTCAAAGCCGCGCTGACCGCAATGGAGGGTATCGCAGGGGAAATCGTTGTGGTGGACAACGACTCGGGCGATGGGTCTTTTGAGAAGATGCAAAACCATACGCAAGCGCATGGTTGGGATCAGAACAACCGTGTGCGCATCCTGCAATCCGGCCATAACGGCGGGTTCGGCGCAGGCAATAACGTGGGGATGCGCGCGGGGCTAAGCGACGGAACACAGCCGGATTTCGTGTATATTCTGAACTCGGACGCTTTCCCGGCTCCGGATGCCATCCGCCGGCTGATTGACGCGCTGGATAAGGACGAACAGCTTTGGTGCGCGGGCAGCTACATCCACGGCGAGGACGGAGCGCCGCATCAGACCCTGTTCCGCTTCCCCTCGGTTGCGTCAGAATTCGAGGGGGCCATTCGCTTTGGGCCTGTGTCCCGGCTGCTGCGTCGGCATATCATCGCCCTGCCCGTACCGCAGACAAATGCCCAAGCCGACTGGATGGCAGGCGCAAGCGTATTGATGCGCTGGAATGCCCTTCGGGAAATCGGCCTGTTTGACGAAACCTTCTTTCTGTATTTCGAGGAAACCGATCTGTTTCTGCGCGCCCACCGCAAGGGGTATCGCTCGGTCTATGTGCGCGATAGCCAGGTGATGCATATTGGCTCGGTCTCGACCGGGATGAAGGAATGGGCCCGCGTTCCGGACTATTGGTTCGACTCGCGCCTGCATTATTTCGCCAAGAACCATGGCGCAGCCTATGCCGTTGCCGCCACCTGCGTTCATCTGCTGGGCGGGGGGCTGTATTGGCTGCGCCGCCAGTTGGACCGCAAACCCACCGGCATGGCGCCGCATTTTCTGCGCAGCCTGCTGGCCCATGATCTGAAATCCATTCTGCGTGCCTCGGTCGGGGCGCGTGAACCCAGCCTTGCGCGCCCTGTTCCAGACGCAGAGGGCAAACCGGAGTAGTCACCATGTCCAATTTTTCCACGCTTCTGATCGGAAATGAATCGCTCGCCATTCAGTGCGGAGACGTGCTGCTGTCGCAGGGGCACACGGTGTGCGCGGTCGTGACCCGCAACGCAAGCGTCGCGGCCTGGGCAACAGGCAAGGGGCTGACGGTGATCGAGGCAGGCCCCGGCCTGGCAGACCGCGTGAATGTGGGCTATGACTGGCTGCTGTCAATCGCCAATCTGGACATTATCCCGCAGGCTCTGCTGGAACGGGCAGCCAAGGGNGCGGTGAATTTCCACGACGGCCCCCTGCCCCGCTATGCCGGACTGAACGCCCCCGTATGGGCGCAGATCAACGGTGAGCCGCAGCACGGCATCACCTGGCACCTGATCGAAGGGGGCATTGATGAGGGGGACATTCTGGAGCAGGCACTGTTCGACATCACCCCCGATGACACGGCGCTGACGCTAAACACCCGCTGCTACGAAGCCGCGATACAGACTTTTCCGGCGCTGGTTCAGCAACTGGCCAGCAAGGCCCCGGCGCGCCGCGCGCAGGATCTGTCTCAGCGCAGCTATTTCGGGCTGAAGGACCGCCCCGAGGCCGCCGCCGTTCTGGATTTTGACCGCCCAACGGCCGATCTGCTGCGCTTTGTCAAAGCGCTGGATCATGACACGTTCCGCAACCCTCTGTTTCTGCCCAAGGCGCAGCTCGGTGAAGATGTGATCCTGCTGCGTCATGCTGATTCGGCTGCCGGTCAGGGGGCCCCCGGCACCGTGCTGGCGACCACCCCGGATACGCTGACCGTGGCCACCTCGGATGGGGCGATCAGCCTAAGCGGCCTGACCCTGCTGAACGGCGCCAAGCTGCCCAAGGCCGGGGATATTCTGGATCGTCCCGACCCCGCGATAACCGAGACGATGAAACCCGCCGTCGAGGCCGAGCTGGCCTATCGCCCGGTGCTGGACAGCTACGCGCCTGTCCGTCTGGCCTTTACCCGGACCGCAGACGCCGGCATCCGCCAGATCTCATTAAGCGCGGGCGATCATCTGCTGCCGGCGATGGCCCTGATCGCAGCGCGTCTGTCGGGAACAGAGACCGCCGACCTGTCGCTGATCCTGACAGCGGACACGCCGCATGTCACGGGTTGGGCTCCGATCCGCGTGAACCTGCACGCCGATGCAGCCGATCAGGCGCAGGCCATCCGGTCACAGATTGAACGCGCGCAGGCCAAGGGCGGGTTCCCCGCCGATGCCTTTGCCCGCCGCCCCGATCTGGCGGATATTGCCGTGCCGGATGTGGCTCTGTCTTGTGTCCCTGAACATGCCCCCGGTGCGGCGCTGACCCTGTTTCACGATGGCGCTCAGGCCATGCTGTTCGCCGATGCAGCCCGCGTGTCTGAAACCGCACTGGCCCGCATGGCCGCGCGCCTAGATAAACTGGCCGCAGGAGTCAGCGGGCCTGTCTCGGCGCTGAACATCATGCCCGATGGGGAACGCCAACTGGTGCTGACCGACTGGAACGCCACACAGGCCGATTATGACGATCAGCTGTGCATCCACCAGATGTTCGAACGGCAGGTCTCCAAAACCCCGGACGCCCCCGCGCTGGNGTTCGAAGGCGAAGAGCTGACCTATGCCGAGCTGAACACCCGCGCCAACCAGCTGGCCCATGTTCTGATCGGCAAGGGGGTGAAACCCGGTACGCTGGTGGGGCTGCACACGCAACGCTCGGTCCATCTGCTGGTCGGGGCGCTTGGCATCCTGAAGGCGGGCGGGGCCTATGTGCCGCTGGACCCGGCCTTCCCTGCTGATCGGATTGCTTTGTATATAGAAGACTCCGGTTGCCCGCTGATCGTGGCGCAGCAATCGCTGGTCGCAGAGCTGCCCAAGGGCACCGCCCAGATCGTGGCAATTGACAGCGATCCGGCGATCCTGACCGCGCCCACGGATAACCCGAATGCGGGCACGCGCGGCGAGGATCTGGCCTATATGATCTACACCTCGGGGTCCACCGGGCGGCCAAAAGGCGTGATGGTGGAGCACCGCAACGTGTCGAACTTTTTCACCGGCATGGATGACCGTATCCCGCATGAGGGCGGCACCTGGCTGGCCGTGACCAGCCTGTCCTTCGACATTTCGGTGCTGGAGCTGTTCTATACCCTGGCGCGGGGCTTCAAGCTGGTCGTCAGCAGCGATGAGAACCGCGCGCTTGTGTCCTCGGGCGCGATGAATGTCACCGGCAAGGGGATGGAATTCAGCCTGTATTACTGGGGCAATGACGATGGCGTCGGCCGCGATAAATACGAGATGCTGTTCGAAGGCGCCAAGTTCGCCGATAACAACGGGTTCGTCGCTGTCTGGACGCCCGAACGGCATTTCCACGCCTTTGGCGGGCCGTATCCGAACCCCTCGGTGACGGGCGCTGCCGTGGCTGCGCTGACGAAAAACCTGGCCGTGCGCGCGGGCAGCTGCGTCGCCCCGCTGCACCATCCCGCCCGCATTGCCGAGGAATGGGCGGTGATTGATAACTTGACGAACGGGCGGACCGGGCTGGGCATTGCCTCGGGGTGGCAACCGCATGATTTTGTGCTGCGTCCCGAAAATCGCCCCCCGAACAACAAAAAGGCCATGCTGGAAAGCATCGAAACCCTGCGCAAGCTCTGGTCCGGGGACGAGGTGGAATTCCCGCTGGGCAATGGCGAAACCCACGCCGTGGTGACGCAGCCGCGCCCCGTGTCCAAGAAGCTGCAAGTCTGGGTGACGACCGCTGGCAACCCTGAAACGTGGAAAGAGGCCGGCAAGATCGGCGCCAACGTGCTGACCCACCTGCTGGGCCAGTCGGTGGACGAAGTGGCCGGGAAAATCCGCCTCTATCACGAGGCGCTGCGCGAGGCGGGGCATGATCCGGCCGATTTCAAGGTCACGCTGATGCTGCACACTTTCGTGGCCGAGGACCGCGAAAAAGCGCGCGAAATCGCCCGTGGGCCGATGAAGGATTACCTGCGCTCGGCCGCCGCGCTGATCAAGCAATTCGCCTGGGTCTTCCCCGCGTTCAAACGCCCCGAGGGCGTCAGCAACCCGTTCGAACTGGACCTTGGCAACCTGTCCGAAGACGAGCTGGACGCCATCCTGGAATTCGCCTTCCTGCGGTATTTCGAGGATTCGGGCCTGTTTGGCACCGTCGACGACTGTCTGAACCGGGTGGAACAGCTTAAACGTATCGGCGTGGATGAAATCGCCTGCCTGATCGACTATGGTATTGAAAAACAAACGGTTCTGGACGGGCTGCAACACCTGGCACGCGTGCGTGAGCAGTCGAATATCCAGGCCGAACTGGACGCGGATGATTTCTCGATCGCGGCGCAGATCATTCGCCATGACGTGACCCATCTGCAATGCACGCCGTCCATGGCGCGGATGATCGCGATGAATGACGAGGCGCGCTTTGCCCTTGGGCACGTCAAACACATGATGATCGGTGGCGAGGCCCTGCCCGGCGCGCTGGTCAACGATCTGCGTGAAACCACCAGCGCCACCATCGAAAACATGTATGGCCCCACGGAAACCACGATCTGGTCCACGACGCAGACCGCCGGGCTGGGTGAAAACATCGTGAATGTCGGCACGCCCATCGCCAATACGCAGGTGTATGTTCTGGACGAGACGATGCAGCCCGTGCCCGTCGGCGCGGCGGGGGAACTGTATATCGGGGGTGCCGGTGTCACGCGCGGCTATTGGCAGCGCGAGGATCTGACGGCGGAACGCTTCTTGCCCGATCCTTTCGTTCCCGGCAATCGCATCTACCGCACGGGCGATCTGGTGCGCTGGCGTGATGACGGGCGGCTGGACTTTATCGGCCGCGCCGATCATCAGGTGAAAATCCGCGGCTACCGGATCGAACTGGGCGAGATCGAGGCGCTGATGGATGCCGACCCCGCCGTCCGTCAGGCCGTTGTCATCCCGCGCGANGACACCCCCGGCGCGCTGCGTCTGGTGGGGTATTACACTACCTCGGGCCAGGTCTGTCCGGTGAAACTGCGGGATCGTCTGGCCGCCGCTTTGCCCGATTACATGGTGCCTCAGGCCTTCATGCAGATGGAGGCGTTCCCGCTGACTCCGAACAAGAAAGTGGATCGCAAAGCCCTGCCCGTGCCCACCGAAGGCCCGCAGACCGAAACCGCCGAATATGTTGCGCCGGAAAACACGGTGGAACAGGACATCGCCGCGATCTGGACCAGCATCCTGGGCGTACAGAATATCGGAGCCAGNGATAATTTCTTTGCGCTGGGGGGGCATTCCCTGCTGGCCGTGCAGGCGCACCGGGAAATCCGTCAGAAACTGGGGGCGGAGAAGCTGTCGATCACCGATATCTTCCGTTTCCCGGTTCTGTCCGCCCTGTCCGCCAAGGTGATCGAGATGACCGGCAGTGCCTCCTCCCAGGCACCGGCCACCGATACCGAAGAGCAAAAGGCCACCCGCTCGGACGCCATGGCGAAACGTCGCCAGATGCGCGCCCGGCGGATGTCGCGCACCGGATGACACCATCGCAAATCGCAGCGCTTTTTGAATGCCCGGTGGGTGTTGGGGTTACAGACCCCAAGCGCCCCTCGGGCTTTCTCTATCCAGAAGAGGCGGCGCAAATGGCCCGCGCGGTTCCCAAACGCCGGGCCGAATTTCAAGCCGGGCGCACCGCCGCCCGCGCCGCTCTGACTGCGCTGAAGGGCCCCGCCTGCGCGCTGCCTGCCGACGCTGACCGCGCCCCGATCTGGCCACGAGGGTATGCCGGTTCGATCACCCATTGCGAGGATATGTGCCTGGCCGTTGCCACGCGCGCCGCGCGCTCGGTTGGGCTGGATATTGAACCCGCCCTGGGGTTAGAGCGCGCGCTGTGGGACACGGTATTGCTGCCCGCCGAACAACGAAAAGCCGACGCCGCCGCGCATCCCGGCCAATATGCGAAACTGATCTTCTGTGCCAAAGAGGCCGCCTACAAGGCGCAGTTTCCGCTCAGCCGGACCCTGTTCGATTTTCACGGTTTGCAGATCAGTTGCGATGCCAGCGGCCAGTTCTCGGCCACTTTCCGCCTGAAAGCCGGAGAGTTCCAGCCAGGCCAGCAACTGACCGGGCGGTATCTGATCGATTCGGATCACATTGTGACGGCTGCTCTGATCGGCTGATCCCACGGTGCCCCATTTATCGCCACATTTTCGCCGCATGCGTACAGCCTGGGCTTGCCCCAGTTTTGCCCGATTTTTCAGAATATTTCGGGTGAAATTCGCCTTAAAACCCCACTTTTCGCACAAATATGGCGAAATTGTGTTCCCGCTCCACAGAGTCGAAATGCACTGTTTCCAATTTGGCGCGTCGCAAAGATGGAAAGAATGTGGCGACTAAGGTAAATTGTGACGCAATTAGGGCAGCTTTCTGACGCAAAATGGCGTCTGGGGGCGAAAGGTGCCTCATTCTGGTAACCGCGCGACGGGCATTTATATGCTGTTCGCGCCGGACGATGTATGAGGAAAACCAATGAGCCAGGCATTTTCGATCTCGGCAATTTTTCAGGCGCTGTTGCGCCGGTTCTGGATGATCTTTGCGATCACCGTTCTGGGCACGGCCGGGGCCGTCGCCTATGCGCTTAGCCGCCCCGCAATCTTTGAGGCCACAGCCGTCATCCAGATTGAAATGGCACAGATCGAGGAAAACCTGGCCGTGCCGGGAACCTCGCGCAGCAGCGCAGTGGAAACGCGCCTGAAGCTGATCGAACAAAAGCTGATGTCGCGCGATAGCCTGATCGAAGTAATTGAAAAATATGATCTCTTTGCCGGCGATCCGTCGATGTCCATGGCACAGAAAGTGGGCCTGTTCCGCGGGGCCGCGCAGATTCAGCAGCTTCTGGATCCCGAGCAGGCCTGGCGTCCGAATGCGCAGCCCTCGGGTCTGATCATCACCGTTCGGATGGAGGACGCGCAGCTGGCCGCCGACGTGGCAAATGACCTGCTGTCCCGTGTCCTGATCGAAGGCAAATCCCGCCGGTCCGGCCGTGCGGCCCGCACTCTGGCGTTTTTCGAAGCCGAAGAGGCCCGCGTCGGCACTGAAATCGCAACGCTTGAGGAACAGATCGCGACCTATAAAACCCAGAATCGCGCCTCGCTGCCGTCGAATCTGGTGAACCAGCAAACGCAGCTGACCCGTCTCAAGGAAAGCCAGCTGGAGATCGAGCAGCAGTTGATCGAATTGCAAACCCAATCCGATCGCCGCCGCGCCGAGGATTTGCAACGTCAGACCACTCTGCTGCGGCAGCAACAGTTGCTGCTGGAGGAACGGATCGTCGTGATCGAACGCGCGCTGGCCGCCGCACCCGAAGTTGAACGCCAGCTGGGTGCCATGGAACGGCAGATGTCGCAACTTCAGGAAGAGCTGTCCGTCATCACCACCCGCCGCACCGAGGCCGCGATGAATCAGCAACTGGAAAGCCAGAACCAGTTCGAACGCTTCGAGGTGCTGGAAACCGCGATTGTGCCGGAATACCCGGTCTCTTCAGGGCGGCGCAAGCTGGCCATGGCGGGGGCGATGGGCTCGGGGATGCTGGCGGTAGGGCTGGCGCTGGGGCTNGAATTCATGAGCGCCGGGATTCGCAGCGCTTCGCAGCTTGAACGAGAGCTGAACATGCGCCCCGTTGTCGTTATCCCGAAGCTGGATCAGAAAAAGGCGCAGCGCCGTCGCCGTCTGGGCTGGATCGCCGGGCTGCTGGCGCTGATCGCGGGGGCAGTGATTTTGCTGAAAGGCCAGGCGCAGGATCTGCTGAATATGCTGAACATTTTCCGCAAGGGGCCACGCCGCGCCTGATCAGTAGCCGTATTCCTCGATCGGAGCGCCGTCCGCCTTATTCAGGATGACCCCCAACAAGGGCACATCATCCCCCAGACGCCGCATTGTCTCGCGGATTTCGGCGGCGGNGGTTTGCCCGCCCCCCGCGACGATAAACACGCCATCATACATGTGACGCAGGGCCATCACATCATCCTGCGCCAGGGCCGGCGGCAGATCGAACAAGACAATATCGGGTGATAGCTGCTCATCCAGCTGTTCAAGCCGCTCTTTTGTTTCGGGCTTCTGAAGCAATTCGGCAGCGTATGGTTCAACCTTATCGTTCAAAGCAACCGCCAGGGTTTTCCCGATTTTCAGGGTGTTATCTGCAAAGCGGCGGAACTGCTGGCGCGTCTGGCGCGTGCCGCGCAGCCAGTCCCCCAGGCTTCCGACGTCTTCAAGCCCCAGAATATGCGCCAACGAGGGGCTACGCATGTCCATATCCATCAACACCGTGCGGCAATTGTCATATCGGGACAATGTGATCGCCAGGTTCATCGCAACAAAGCTTTTGCCGCACCCGCTGGTCGGCGAGGTGATCGCAACCCGGCGCCAGCCGTGCTCGGACAGGGTTTGTACCAGACGCGTGCGCAACACATCAAAAGTCGCGTGTGCCGGATCATGACGCGTGGCGGTGATAATCAGATTTTCGTCCATCTGACGCCCGTCCACCGGGATCAGCGCCAGTTCGGCCCATAAATCCGGCTGCGCGGGGATGTCAGCGCGCAGGGCCTCTCGAACGGCGTCTTCCTGCGCATCGGTTTGCGCAGCCTGCTGCGCCACACGCTCCATCAGAACCGGGCGTTCGGTTGGCTTTTCTTGCTCAATCTCTTTGCGCCGGTTGCGGCGCAGGACGTAATTTACCATGTGCTCTGGCCCCCGAAATGAGGCTCCTGTTTCTGGCGAATATGTAAACGACCCAGCCGAATCCTGAGTTTTGTTCACGCCCAGATGACAAAAAAATCTGGGCGAAATTAAGCCGGAAACACAGCATTTCCGGCTTAAAACAGCCTACAAACCGAATAGATTAGCCCTTGTGATCGCTTTTTCAATGAATGCAGAGCGATCCGTTTCCGGACGCCAGCCCAGGATGTCCTTGGGCCTGCGGTTATCGAACTGAGCGAAATGCGCTCGCGATTTCCAATCGGACAGGGACGGGCGCACCACGCCCTTTTTGCGCAGCACGAATTTCTTAAGCGCGTATTTCACCCCGTCAGCCGCGTAGAAACTGGTCAGATCGCCCGAGTTCACCTTGATCCGCGCGCCCGTCGCCTGATGGATCGCGTTAAAATAGTCCAGCGCAGTCATCATCGGCTCGCCGATCAGGTTAAAGGACTGGCCGATCGCCTCTTCGGTTTCCATCATCCGGATCAGCGCGTCGGAAACATCATCGGCCAGAACGAACGGCAGGTTATGCCGGCCCGCGCCCCAGATACGCACCGCGCCAGCGCCATGCCAGCGGCCGATCCCCCAATGCTGTAACGGGCCGCCCTCGCCCACCACAATCCCAGGGCGCGCAATGACCAGAGGCAACCCGCGCCCCTCGTACATCTCGGTCAGGCGGCGTTCGCATTCAGCCTTGGAGCGGGCATAGAGGTTTCGTTCGTCCATATCGCCAAATTCGGTGTCTTCGGTGATCTGGCTTTCGGGGCTGGACATGTCATAGGACGCAATCGTGCCGGTATAGATCAGCCGTTTGACCCCGGCCTCCAGGCAGGCCTCGGCCACGCGGACGGCGACACCCACATCGTTTTTCAGCGCGTCCTCCCAAGTGGTATCCAGCGATTTGGCCAGGTTATAGACCGCATCTATGCCCTCCATCGCCTGGATCAGCCCGTCCTTATCCTGCAACGAGACCGAGACCGTTTCCACATGATCGGCAATGTCATCGAAGGGGCCGGTTTTGCCCCGGCTCAGCACCCGCACATCATAGCCCCGCTGCACCAGCACCCGCGTCAGATTGCGCCCGATAAAGCCGGTGCCGCCGATCACCATCACGGTGGGCTTGGGCGTGCCGGATTTGGGCTGAGGATCGGTGGGCAGATCGGTTTTGGCCAGGGTCTGTTCAAGCGCGCCCATGACCCGCAGCGCAGCGGCCCCGTCGTAACGCGCATCCATCGGGGTACGGTGGCGGATCGCATCGTAGATCGCGTTTGTGGTGCCTCGGAACGACAGCCCATAGGGGGATTTCTGGTTCAGCGATACCAACTGGCGGGTGGCGTTGCCCAGGCCTTCGCGCAGGTGCTGCCAGGACAGGTTCATCTGTTTCAGCAGCGGATTCATCACCAGATCGGCGGTGTTTTCCGAGCCGGTGATCAGCGTGTCGGCCGCATAATCCAGCCGCGCCATCCCAGACGAGCCCCGCACCACAACCGAGCGATCATCATAGGTTTCCACCAGCGAAAAGTTAAAGCTCACGTCCACCGCCCCGGCCCGCGCCAGAATGCGCCAGGATTGATGACGCACGGCGCCTCCGGGCAGGGTGACGGGTTGGCCCAGCTGGGTGCCCAGGATCTCTAGCTCGCCCAGCAGATCGACGGCAAAGGCATAGGGATGCGCGCCCAGTTCCAGCAGCAGGTTCTGCGGATCGCGCAGCAGCCACAGGTTATAGGGCCCGGCGCGCAGAGGGCCCATGGGCAGGGCCCAAGTCACCTCGACCGAGGACACCTTTCCCAGATCCCCCGCCTGCACGGCCGTTTTCAGACGCTGATAGGACGGCACTCCCAAGAAGTTATGCCCGGCAGCGAATTGCACGCCCCTGGCCTTGGCGGCCTCGGTGATTTCTTGGGTTTCGGCTGCTGACAGGGCCACGGGTTTTTCCACGATCACATGCAGCCCGGCCTCGATACATTGTAAGGCGATGGGGTGGTGCAGGTGCGGTGGGGTCAGGATATGCACGGCCTGAACAGTGCCCGAGGCGATCATGTCCTCAACCGAGGTATAGGCCGCAATGCCATAGCCCTGGGCCAGCCCCTTGGCCGCGGTGGCCGAAACATCGCAAATACAAGACAACTGCGCATCCGGGCAGGCCTGCACCGCATCCGCGTGCCAGGTGGCGATATAGCCTGCTCCGATCAATCCTACCTTGATACCTGCGCTCATAAGAGTCTCCGTTACTTATACTCGATAATTTTCATGTCCGCCCCGGTCAGGCGGCGTTTGTAATAGGTCAGCATACCCAGGAAATTCGGAATCTTGGACAGACTCAACAGGACCGATAGCCGCTTTGCCTGGTCGCGGGGCAGGCCTTCGGAGTGCAGCCCGGAAACCGTGCGGAAATAAGACAGCCCATAGGCCGCCGCGATCGCCACCACCCCCGCCCAAACGCCCGTTACCATCGCCACCAGAGCCAAAGCCGGCAGCAGCGCCCCGAAAATCCAGACGCGTTTGCGCTCGGCCACGAAATGTTCGGGGTGCAGCGCGCCGACCTGTGCAAACCCGTGCCCCGAGCGCACGGCCCGCCGCCACCATTCGCTGAATCGCATCATATTGGCGTCGTGCCGCGTCATGGGTTCGGGCAGGCGCCACAGGGTCTTGCCCGATTTACGCAGACGGGCGCAAAATTCATCGTCCTCGGCGGCGATGACCACCGGGTTGAACCCGCCCAGAGCATCGAATTCAGCCGCGCGCACCATCATGTCCCCTCCGCAGGCCTGTATCTGCCCCGCCGGGCGGTGCCATTCGAAATCGGCAATGGCGTTATACAGGCTGCGATCTGGGTGGATTTCCTCGCGCCAGCCCGTGACCAGACCCAGTTCGGGACGCTCATCCAGCTCGGCGGCGGCTTGGGCCAGCCAGCCGGGCGTAACCCCGCAATCGCCGTCCACAAACTGCACATAGTCCGGCAAATCCGGTTTCAGCGCCTCGAATCCCGCGTTGCGGGCCCGTGCAGCGGTAAACGGCACCGCGTTATCCAACTGCACCACCTGTACCCCCATGGCCCGCGCCATCTGGACGCTGTCGTCATCCGATCCGGAATCGACATACACAACACGTTCGGCCTGCTGCACCAAGGACGTCAGACACCGACGCAGGCGTTCGCCCTCATTTCGGCCAATAGCCACGGCGGCGATGGTGCTCATGCGTCGATCTCCGGACGTTTGGAGGCAGGCGGGATGCCCTCGATGTACCCGCGCAGCAGCTGGCCCAGCCAGGCGGCCTCTTGCTGGATATCGAATTCAGCGGCGACCCTGGCGCGACCGGCCTGGCCCATCCGCTCAACCGCTTCCGGGTCTGACAACACACGAGCCAGCGCCGCCTGCAACGCGGCCGCATCCCCCGGCGGAACCAACAGACCCGAGACACCATCCTCGACCAGCTCGGGCACCCCGGCGATACGAGTTGTGACCACGGGCAGCGTGGCCGCCATGGCCTCCATCAACACGACGGGGACGCCCTCGGCAAAGCTGGGCAAGACCAGAAGATCATGCAAGGCCAGCGCGGCGGCGACCTCTTCCTGAGACTTATAGCCCACGAATGACACATGATCCGCCAAGCCCATTTCCCCGGCCGATTGTTCCAGCGCGTGGCGCTCGGGTCCGTCTCCGATCAGGGTCAGGTGAAAATCCGGATGGGTCTGAACCAGGGATTTCAGGGCCTCGAACAGCACCGGCACACCCTTTACCGCCGCCAAACGGCCAACGAAAAGCGCTTTGTTTCCAGCGCGTTGTCTGGGGCTTTCATAGCGATCCGGGGACACGCCGCAATGCACGATATGCAGCTTATTCCAATCCTGAGGCGCGGAAAACACCATCCCCTGCGAGCGGCAAAACTCGGAAATACAGGCCACAAAGGACGCCCGCGCGATTTTCTGATCCAGACGCCAGCGGAGCGGCTCGAAGAAGATGTCCGGCCCGTGCAGGGTAAAGCTGTAGGGAATGCCGCTGATCTCTTGGCAGAGCATGGCAACGGTGCAGCTGGCCTTGGCGATATGGTTGTGCAGATGCTGAACATTCTGCGCGCGCAGGTGATCGGCCAGCACCACGGCCTCGGCGAAATAGAACAGCTGATAAAGCGTGGCCCTGGCCCCACCCGGAGACGTCCGCAACGCAAGCCGCAGCCCCCGCCACCAACCGCCCGCATCCCGCCGCAGCGCCCGCCAATGGGCCCGAACAGACCGCATAGGCGAGGCCGCTGCCGACAGCACATAGAAAGTATTCGCCGCCTCGGTCTTTTGTTCGGGGCCGACCAGATGCTCGGCACCCGTCCGGCGAATAGAACATGTCGTCACCTCAAACCCCTGCCCGCGCAGGGCGGCGACCTCTCGTTGGATAAACGTGTCCGTCGCACGGGGGTATTCGCCGGTCAGATATGCAATTTTGGGCATCAGCCTTCTCCGTCCCGATCTTGCGGGTCATCCACCCCCATGGACACGGCAAAGGACTGCTCAAAGCTGGGCATCGGCCCCATGTGCAGCCGGTGCTTCAGCCGGTCATTGGGGTAAAACAAGGGCTGCATCCGTGCGCGCAGCACCTCTTGGCGCAGAATGCCCGGACGGCCCGGAAGCCAGCCCAACAGGCCCGAGGCCCAATCGAACAATCGCCAAGAGACCGGCAAAACCACCCTGGGCCAGCCCGTCCGCGCCATTGCATTCAGGAATCGCACGCGATCTGGCAGATCATCGTCGATCAGATTCAACACGTCGATCGCACCATCGGGGCCATCGGCAACCGGGCACTCGCAGGCGCGGATCAGAGCCTCGGCGCAATTTGCAATGTGGCACAGCGGGATTTCACCCCCCGCCGCCAGACGCAGGACAATGGGGCCAAATCCGGGGCCAATATGGGCGTTCCACAGCCGCTCGGGTCCGAAAACCGCCCCCAGACGCAGGACACGCAGCTGGCCTCCGATCACCTGGATCGTTTCGGCGGCCAGCTGTTCCTGCGCCAGCTTGGCCCGGCAATACGCATCGCGTTGATCGGGGTGGCGCTCCAGCGCAGAGGTTTCATCGACAATCCCGTTCGGGGCCAGATCCGCCCCGGAATAGACCGCGACCGAGCTAACAAGAACCAGACGCGGCGGCACATCCGCCTGCGCCATCGCCGCCAGCAAATGGCGTGTCCCGTCCAGAGTGTTGCGCGCCTGGGCGGCATCATCGCCGGTCAGGCTGGCGGCGGCATGGATCACCGCGTCAACGCCCAGCATATCCAGCGCCAGAACCGAGGAAGGCGCGGACAGGTCCGCCTCGACCAACTCAATCCCGTCGTCCTGATCCCAGCCATCCGGCGTGACCCCGGCCAGCCGGACAACGGCCACCACATGATGGCCGCGGGCACGGGCTGCGGCCACGGCAGCGCGCCCCACATAACCCGCCGCGCCAGTGATCAGGATCGTCATCGGGCCTTTCATGTCGCCGCTTATGTCGCCCATGGCATTGGCTCCATCGGGGGGCAGCGCGTGGTCATTTCCTGCGCGCCGGTCGTGGCCCCTGCATTCTGCACGGCCAGAGTGACCTCATTCAGATGCAAGGCAAAATCCGAGGACAGCCGGCACGGGCGCTTTTCGGCAATCGCGGCCAGCATCTCGGCCGGGCCCAGAGCGAAATTCATTGAGGCCGCCCCCCAGCGCCCCACTTTGGGGTGGGTTGGCCGGCGCAGCTTGATCCTGCGGCCCAGTGGGCTTTCCAGCAGCCGCCGCCGAATTCGCATCCGGCGATGGAATCGAACCGCAGCACCGTTATCCCAGGCCTTTTGCAACGCCAGCACGCCCGCATCTCCGATCACGCGAATCCGGTGATCGTGCGGCGCCGCGATCGAGCAGGTCAGACGCGTCACAGGACCGTTTTCAAAGAACAGCGTCGCAACCGAGAAATCCGGCGCGGCCCCCTGCACGCCCAGCTTGTCCGGAATGACCGAAGCCGAGGCCGCCGTCACGGACTTTACGGTTCCGAACATGCCGATCAGCCAGGTCAGGTAATAGCCCGCGTGCTCCAGCGTACAGCCAACCTGAAACTCATCCTCATAGGGCCAGGGCGCGCCGGTTTCGCTGCGCCACTCCCGCACCGGAGCCTGCGGAATGAAACCATCGTCCAGCTCGGCATAGATCAGACGCGGCGTGCCGGCTACGCCATCGCGGACGGCCTTGGCCAGGGTCTGCGCAGCCTCGCCCAGCACCGAACAGGGGGCCGAGGCCAGCAGCAGGCTCTTTTCCGCCGCAAGCCTGTGCAATTCGCGGGCATGGGACATTTCCAGGGCCAGAGGCTTCTCTGAATAGACATGATGCCCGGCCAGCAGGCAGGCCTTGTTCACGTCATAATGCGCCGACGGGTTCGTCAGGTTCAGAACCACGCCATCACGCGGCTGAGCCTGCAACACAGCTTCAAGCGTATCACACCGCGCCACGCCCCAATGGTGGCAAAACGCGGCCAGGCGATTCGTGTTCAGATCATAGGCCCCCAGCACGGGAATCCCGGAAACCTGCAAAGACCGCATATACAGGTCCGCAACAAAGCCACAGCCGATGATGGTGACGCCGCTCATGCTGCGTCTCCGGTTTGCTGATTATTCGTGCTGATGCCCACCCACATACCTGCGCGACCGTACCCGTTTCTGCTTATCGCTGCAAAACAGCATAGGAAAATGTCAACAGTTTGTCTTGGGCAAAGCGGTTTCGGGGAAAGGGGCGTTGCCAAGCCCCCCTGACCGCGTATCCTGCAAACCAGCGCGAGAAACAGGAGACGGGCGTGCAATTTTCAATCGGGAGCTACCAGCTGGCCGTCAACGTCCCGAACTGGGCCACGCTGAGAGCGCAGATCACGCAAAGGTTCGACACCGCCGATGGGTTCGCGCTGGCCACTTTGAACCTGGATCACCTGGTCAAGCTGCGCAGCGATATGGAATTCCGCGCGGCGTATAAAGCGCAGGATTTCGTTGTTGCCGATGGCAACCCGATTGTCTGGATGTCCAGGCTGGCACAAAACCCCGTGACGCTGATGCCGGGCTCGGATCTGATCCTGCCGCTGTGCTTTCTGGCCGCAGATCACAAAGTCCCCGTGGGGCTGGTTGGCACCACAGATGACAGCCTGAAACAGGCCGCCGCCGCGCTGGAGGCGCAGGTGCCCGGACTACAGATAACGCAGCGGATTGCGCCGCCCTTTGGTTTCGATCCGCAGGGGGGGCAGGCGGATGATATTCTGCGTCATCTGGAAAACGCCGGGATCAGGCTGTGCTTTGTCGCTCTGGGGGCACCAAAACAAGAGCTGTTTGCCGCCCGCGGGCGGACCGTTGCGCCCTCGGTTGGGTTTGCCTCGATCGGGGCGGGGCTGGATTTTCTGTCTGGCAGCCAGAAACGCGCCCCACGCTGGGTGCGCGCCCTTCAGCAAGAGTGGCTGTGGCGGATGCTGGAAAATCCCAGCCGGCTGTTTCTGCGCTATCTGCGGTGTTTCGCGATTCTGCCCGGCCACATGTGGGCCTCTTGGACGCTTAGGCGCCGCCGGTAGGGCGCTATTCGGCGGCCAGACGAAACGGTTCCTGAATCACGCTGAACCGCGGGGCGGCCTGCTTGCTCAGATAGGTCAAAGCGCCCCCGCAAATCGTTGCCTCTACCTGTAAGGTTTCGCGATGGATCACCACCAGATCGGCGCGCTTGCCATAGTCGATCACACCGCGATCAGACAGGCGCAAAATCTGCGCCGGATGGGCCGAGACCATATCCCAGGCCTGCGGCAGTCCCATGGATTTACTACGAACCAGATCGAATGCCGCCCGCACCGGCGCTGCGGGTGCATTTGCGGAAACCAGCGCGCGGGTCATCCGATCCCGTATCAGGTGGCTGACCGGAATATTGCCCTGCAAATAAGTCCCTGCCAGAATATCCTGCGCTGACAGCACCACCGGATCGCCCATGGCAAAGGCCGCAGCCGCCGGGCGCCGGTTGGCGGGCAGAGCGCTTAGCCGCGCGCCGATCATCGCGAAACGCTCGCGCCGTTCGGCGGTTTTATCCCCAAGCGTGCCATAGCTGACGCCCAGAGCGTCGAATTGCTCGGCCAGTTCGCACAGGTGCCGCACAACCTGCGGCGTCAGCTCGCGCGCTTCGTCCATTTGGGCCGGGAACAGCACCAGATCCAGCCCATACGCATGAAGGGCACTGAGCAATCCGCTGCCCGCACCGGGCAGGATCGCACCCGGCAGAACCGGATCATAGCAGACCTGAAGCCGCAAATCCGTCAGCGCATCCGGGCGATAACGGTCCAGCAGATCCAGAACGCCAAGAATCGTATCCGGCCCGTGATCGGCCGTTGCCCAATCCAGCATCTGCCACGCGGTTGTGACGCCCTGCGCCGCCAGGGCGCGATCTGTCCCACGCATGGCAGAGACCGCATCCACGCCCTGCCGCAAGGCGTGGCGCAGGCTGGCTCCGTGCAGATCAATAATGCCGGGCATGATATAATGTCCGCGCAAATCCACCGCCGGGTGCGGCCCCTTCGAGATCCGCCCGTTTTCGATCACAACGGATCGGTCCTGCATTTCTCCGTCCCGCAGGGTGGTGGCACCAGTCAGGCGCACAGGAGACAACATTCGAGGCATGTCGGACCCTTGCCTTGCACGATTTGCCTCGTTCTAGGCGCGTTGCATGTCGGAGATATGACACACAGGCGCCCATTCCCCCGGAAAACAAGGGATTTAGCCTGTGGATAATTTCCACACCCCTATCCCAGCAGGGGAAGGCGCTCGATCAGGTGGAACATCCCCGCGGCATCTTCGCCAACCAGACAGAGCGATTGAACCTCGAACGGCACGGGAAGAAGCGGAGACAGCAGAGGCAATAGCCGGTCGCGCAGCGCGGCGGCCTCGGCGCGGGGCATCCGGCCTGTCAGCGTGATATGAAACCGAAATTCCTCTTGTACATAGGGATACCCCCAGGCAGTCAGCAAGGCCTCTTGTCGTTCGGTCAGACGGGATTTGCGACGACGCTCCAGCTCGGATTCGTTCAGGGGCGCGCGGAACGCATCCAACTGCGTGACCGTCTGCCCCGCCAAAGCGTTCAGTTCCGTAAGATCGCCCAGCGCGGTCAGAGCCAGAAAACCACCCAGCCGGGTCAGCTCCAGCCCCTCCAGCCGGACAGGTGCCGTCCTTTTGCACAAACCGCGCGCCGCAGTTTGGAACTGAGCGAATTCAACACCCTCGGCCAATCGGAACGGAGGCTTGATAGTCCCATGCAACCCATATTTCCGAGGCGTCTGCGTCACCTGCGCGACATCCACATCAGCCAGATCCGGATGCCCCACCGCAGCGCCTTTGGCCAGATCCCACCCCAGCCAAGACGCTCCGAAATCGGCCAGGGGGCCGGGCTCTGGGACATAATAGATGGCGTATCTGCGAAACTCGGTCATCGGTGGCCCCGGTGCTGTCTGCGCGCAAAATGGCAAATTTCCCGCCCGCTGCCAATGCCTCTTTCCGCTGGGTGTCCGGGCTGAAAATCCCTGGCATTTTATCTGTTAGGACATTGGTAACACCCGCTTTGCTATCCCTGTACTCGGGTGAGAAAGAGGTGGTGAGATGGGCTCGCAAACGAATGCGGCGCCAGTCATCATCAAGAAGAAAAAGGTCGTTGGCGGCGACGGGCACCACGGTGGGGCGTGGAAAGTGGCCTATGCTGACTTCGTGACCGCCATGATGGCCTTTTTCATGTTGATGTGGCTGCTGAATGCAACAACTGAAAAACAGCGCAAAGGGATTGCGGATTACTTTAGTCCGACCGTTGCGATCAATCGGATCTCGGGCGGCGGCGATGGCGCTTTCGGTGGGGATTCGGTCTTTTCCGAACAGGTTCTGGCGCAGAACGGAACGGGGGCAACGAACCAGCGCCCGACCCGGCACCAGAATTCACGCGGAGAGCTCGGTCAGGACGAAAAAGCCGAAGAGCTGGAACTGCGCGAGGTTGACAGCATGTTGATGGCGCGGGGCGGCGAAAGCATGTTCAGCATCGAAATGCAGCGCCACATCATCACGCGCGTGACCGACGAAGGCCTGGTGATCGAGCTGTTTGACATTCCGGATGCCACCCTGTTCGCACAAGATTCAGCCGCGCCAACCCCGCTGCTGAACGAGCTAGCCGACATGCTGGTACGCGTCTTCGGACTGGTCCAGAACAATGTGGCGATCGAGGCGCATACGAAATCCTATCCTGTTGTTTTAAAACACAATCCCGTGTGGGAACTGTCCTCGGAACGTGCTGATGTCATGCGGCAGCTGATGCTGGATCAGGGCCTGCATCACAACCGGGTCAAACGGATCACCGGACATGCAGACAAAGAGCCTGCCTCTTACGATCCGACAAACCTGCGCAACAACCGTCTGGAGGTCGTGCTGCTCCGCAAAAATGTCGAGTGACGCGGGAAAATAGGGGCAATTTTAGCTATTAGCGGGCTGTTAAGCGACGCCTTGTAATGCTGTGCACAACATTTGGTTTGATGCAGCAGAAAGGCGTATCCATGACGATTTCCTCTTCTCTTAATGCAGGCGTGGCCGGGCTGTCCGCGAATGCGAACCGGCTTGCGACGATTTCGGATAATATCGCGAACTCCTCGACCTACGGGTACAAGCGGATGCAGACCGATTTCCATTCGATGGTGATTTCGGGCGGCAATGGCGGTGCCTATTCCGCCGGGGGGGTACGCGTGACCACGCAGCGTCTGGTCAGCCAATCCGGATCGCTGGTCACGACCAGCAACGCAACAGATCTGGCCGTGCGCGGCCGCGGTTTTCTGCCAGTTGCCAGTTCATCGGAAATCAATCTGGATAACGGCAACACCCAAATGATGCTGACAACCACCGGCTCGTTCCAGACAGATAGCGAGGGGTATCTGGTCACGCAGTCCGGCCTGACCCTGATGGGATGGCCAGCCCTGGCGAATGGCACGGTGCCCACTTATCCGCGTGACACCGGCGCCGGGCTGGAACCCGTTCAGGTGAACGTCAACCAGCTGACGGGCGAACCGACGACTCAGATCTCGCTGGGGGTCAACCTGCCCGCGACGGAAACCGATGCCACCGCAACCGGCGACGCCCAGGCGCTGTCGATCGAATATTATGACAATCTGGGTATTTCCCAGAATATTGAAATCGAGTTCACCCCGACCATTCCTGCCGACGGATCCTCGAATGAATGGACGATGGTGCTACGCGATACGGCCCAGGATGACGCCATCATTGGCGAATATGTCCTGACCTTCGATGACGGGCGCGATGCGGGTGGCACTCTGAATTCGGTGACCGCCGTGTCTGGTGGGGCATATGATGCGGCGACTGGTGCCCTGATCGTGGATGTGGCCGGCGGCCCGCTGGAAATCAACATCGGTCAGCCGGGTGACCCGGACGGGTTGACGCAACTGTCCAGCAGTTTTGCCCCGGTTTCGATTGACAAAGATGGCTACCCCGTCGGCAACATGACCTCGGTCGAGGTGGATTCCAACGGATATGTCCACGCGATCTATGACACTGGAATCACGCGCACAATCTTCCAGATTCCGCTGGTTGACATGCCGAATCCCAATGGCCTCGTCGCTATGGATCACCAGACCTATGCAACATCACCGGACAGCGGCACGTTCTTTCTGTGGGACGCCGGTGACGGCCCGACCGGCGATATCGTGTCCTACGCGCTGGAAGAATCGACCACCGATGTCGCTGGCGAACTGACGGATATGATCCAAACGCAGCGGGCCTATTCCTCGAACGCGAAAGTCATCCAGACCGTGGATGAAATGCTACAGGAAACCACAAACATCAAACGCTGACCTGCGCTTTGAAATCCTGAATTAGAAAGGAGCGCACATGTCTCTGTCCAGCGCTTTGTCCAATGCTTTGTCTGGCCTGACGGCCTCAGCCCGTGGGGCTGGGGTGGTCTCGTCCAACATTTCGAATGCCATGAATGACGGGTACGCCACCCGAGAGCTTTCCCTGTCCGCACGTACCGGCGGCGCAAGTGGCGGCGTATCCATCAATGGGGTAACCCGGCTGGTGGACCAGGCACTGTTGGGTGACCGGCGCCATGCAGACAGTACGCAAGCTGCGGCTCAGGTAACAAGTGGGTATTTGGACCGGCTTTCGACGGTGATTGCCGACCCCACCAAGCCCAGTTCGCTGACGTCTCTTGTGGCTGATTTTGAGTCTGATTTGATTGCCGCCGCCAGCTTGCCGGAATCCGAAACCCGCCTGCAATCCGTATGGAATTCGGCCACTGCGATCGCGGATTCGCTGCATAGCATGTCCCAAAGCGTTCAGTCCCTGCGGGCCGAAGCCGACAACGCTATTGATACCCAAATCGCCAAGCTGAATCTCGCGCTCGAAAATGTTGAGCAGCTAAACAAAGATATCATCGCCGCAACAACGCAGGGCCGGGACACTGCGGGCCTTATGGATCAGCGCCAAGCCGAGATCGACACGATCTCGCAAATGGTTCCCGTTCAGGAACTTCAGCGCGACATGGGCACTGTCGCGCTGATGACGCCCGGAGGCGCTGTTCTACTGGATGGGCAAGCGGCCGAGCTAAGCTTTACGCCCAACAATACAGTTGTCGCGCATATGTCTTTGGAAAACGGGTTGCTGTCCGGCCTGCAGATCAATGGATCGGATGTTTCCACAGCTGACGGCGGCGCGATGTCCGGCGGGTCTTTAGGCGCGCTTTTTACCGTCCGCGATGAACTGCTGCCGGAAATCCAGTCCGAATTGGACACAATTGCCCTGGACTTGATCGAGCGGTTTGGCACTGGTTTTGATGACAGTCTGCCCCCCGGAGAGCCCGGCCTGTTCTGGGATGATGGCGCTACGGCTGGCGTAACAACGGGTCTTGCTTCTCGGATCGGGCTGAATACAGCAGCCGACCCGGATGCAGGCAATCTTTGGCGACTGCGTGATGGCCTTGGCACAACGACAGAAACAGCAGGCGGCAACGCCACGCTTTTGCAGTCAATGCAAGCGGCTTTGAACGCAATTTCCAGCCCGTCTTCGGATGCTTTGGGCAGCGCGTCGCGGGATACCGCAAGCCTGATTTCAGACTTCCTGTCATCTATGGGGCTTCGTGAAACCGAAACCGCACAGGATCTGAGCTTCGCCGCGGCACGCCAATCCGAACTGAAAGAGATGGAACTGGCATTAGGCGTCGATACAGACGCGGAAATGCAAAAGCTTCTATTAATCGAACAGTCCTACGCGGCAAACGCAAAGATCATTCAGGCTGTCGATGAAATGCTTCAACAATTGATGGAGATCGGCTGATGAAATTGGTTTCAATGGGTGATCTGGCTCAGACTTTCGCCTTGCGACGGCAGAACTCTTCCCTAAGTGCCGAAATCGCAAAGCTGACAGAGGAGCTGGCCTCGGGCAGAACAACAACACCTGCAACACATTTGGCTGGCGATTACCGTTACCTGTCTGACATCGAACATAGATCCAAAACTGCACAAGCCTATGAAACAGCAACGAATGAGGCCAAAGGCCTCACGACAGCGATGCAGGCCGCTTTGGAGAATGTCCAAAATACAAGCGAGACACTTGCCGCAGATCTTCTGAGCGCCGGCCACGCCACACAAGAGACCTGGAACACTCTGTCGTCCCAGGCAGAGCAACAATTCTCGACGGTTATCAACTCGCTGAATACGAGCTACGCTGGACGTTCGGTTTTTGCGGGGGACATAACAAATGGCCCCGCTCTCGCCAGCGCGGATGACATTTTGACAGCACTGCGCACCGCCATCGCCGGTGCGAGTACCTATGACGATATTCAGCAAGCCGTAAACGATTGGTTTATGTCAGACGCCGGCTTTGGCACCACAGCCTATCAGGGATCTGACCAAAACCTGGCACCTCTCAAACTCGGAGAGCAAGACACGATCCATTTGGATTTGCGGGCGGACGCAAGCGAATTGCGCAGCTTGATGGCGGATATGGCCCTGGCCGCAATCAGTCAGGATTACGCGGACCAAGGTTTCCAACAGGATCTTCTGGTGCAATCTGGCATGAATTTGCTGGAGGAACAGGACAACCTCACGGGGCTACGCGCTGATCTGGGTTTCGCAGAGGAACGCATCGAAGAAATCGGCGTCGCCCTATCCGCAGAACAGCTGTCTTTGCAGTACGCCCGCGAAACGCTGCTGGGTGTCGATGAATACCAAACCGCCACAGAACTGGAGAACGCGCAGTTCCAACTTGAAGCGCTCTACACCCTAACCGCCCGCCTGTCTGGGCTATCACTGGTTAACTATCTGTAATGAAAAAAATTCTTGCAATTCTGACACTCGTTCTGTGTGCCATCCAATCGACGGCCGCCGCCAATACCATTCGCCTGAAGGATCTGGTCGAATTTGATGGGGTCCGTGGGAATGACTTGGTTGGATATGGCTTGGTGGTTGGTTTGAACGGCACTGGCGATGGTTTGCGCAACGCTCCGTTCACCGAAGAAATCATGTCAAACATTCTGGAAAGGTTAGGCGTCAATGTCGCAGGCGAGCAGTTCCGCCCCAAAAATGTCGCCGCCGTGTTTGTGACTGCCTCGCTACACCCCTTTGCGCGAACGGGTTCTCAAATAGACGTAACAGTTTCCGCAATTGGAGATGCAAAAAGCCTGCTTGGCGGCACGCTTGTCATGACACCTCTCAATGCGGCTGACGGACAGATCTATGCTGTGGCCCAGGGCACTGTGATAGCTGGCGGCGCCTCGGCTGAAGGTGCAGCGGCAAGCGTCGTACAAGGTGTCCCCACCTCTGGCGTCATCCCATCAGGAGCCCGCGTAGAGAGAGAAGTCGATTTCGAATTCGCCTCTCTGACCAGCCTGCGGCTTGCACTCAGAGAGCCAGATTTCACCACCGCCGGTCGAATCGAACGCGCAATCAACAAGGATTTCGGTAAACGCGTGGCGCTTATGCTGGACGCCGGCACTGTACAGCTGGACATCACAGCAACACGTATGCGTTCACCAGCACATACCCTTGGGCGCATCGAGAATATCTCGATCCAACCAGAGAGAAAGGCACGAGTCGTCGTAGATCAGCGATCCGGCACAATCGTCATGGGGGAAGACGTCAGAATTTCCCGAGTTGCGGTGTCGCAAGGCAACCTGACACTACGAATCCAAGAAGCCCCCGTTGCGGTTCAACCGAACCCATTTTCTGAGGGCGAAACGGTGGTCGTTCCTCGGTCTCGCACAGAATTGGAAGAGGAAGATGGCCCTCAATTAGCCGAAGTCGATGGCGGAGCATCTCTGTCTGAGGTTATTTCCGGGCTGAATGCCCTGGGCGTCTCACCCAGGGACATGATCGACATCCTCAAAAGCATCAAAGCAGCAGGCGCCTTGCACGCAGAATTCGTAGTTCGCTAATCAGAAGTAGCCAGTGACCAGAGCACTGGCTACCAAAGACCATCCATCGGCGATGACAAAGAAAGCCAGCTTGAATGGCAGCGAAACAACGGCAGGCGGCACCATCATCATCCCCATCGACATCAAGATCGCAGCAACAACTAGATCGATGATGACGAAAGGAAGAAAAACCAAAAAGCCAATCTGGAATGCACGCGCAATCTCAGACAACAGGAAGCTTGGCATCAAAATGGAGAGAGGGGCCTCTTGCGCCGCTCCAATTCCGGAATCTAACCCGCGCAAATCTGAAATTTGTTGAAAAGTTTCCGCATCCAATCGGGCAGCCATAAAAATTCTAAAGGGCTGGATTGCACGCTGAAAAGCTGCTTCCAGCTCAATTCTATTTTCAAGCAGGGGCGCAATCCCTTCGCTCCAGCTTTTTATGAACACAGGCTCCATAACAAAATAGGTAAGGAACAGTGCCAAACTGACGATCATCATGTTTGGCGGTGCCTGTTGCAGGCCAATCGCCTGTCTAAGAATAGACAAAACCGTCACCAGAAATGGGAAACATGTTAACATGATTGCGATTCCAGGTGCCAAACTTAGTACCGATATTAACAGGAATAACTGAATAGAGCGTCCCGTCATTGAATCTTCGCCAAAGTCTATGCTGATGCTTTGTGCTTCGGCAGTTACAGGTAAACAGACCAGAAAGATTCCAAAAAGGAACGCTAATTTTTTCACTTTGAGCTCTCCTGCATCGACGACACTTCAGTCAGACGAACGGCCAAATTGCCTTTTTGTTCACCAGGTAATTCCTCCAATTGGCCGCGCGCGATAAGCCGATCACCGATATAAAGCTCGACAGGATCCTCGACGCGTTTGTCGAGTGGCAAAACCGAGTTTTCCTCAAGCGCGAGCAAGTCCCGGATCAGCGGGCGCGCTTTGCCGACGGATATTGTGATCTCCACTGGCACAGAGGAAAATGGATTCTGTTTGGGGCTTGTGCTGTCTTTAGCTTCATCCATGGCTGGACATCCTTTCAGTTTCATTTCCAAATGCTTCAATCGCTTCCGTCAGTTCAACGATCACCTGGTGCAGATCGATGCTCCGCTCTTGCGTTTTGTTTGAAATCTCAACCTGACCGCGCACAAGAGCCGGTTTTGTCTTTATTTGAAGCGATGCTCCGCCAAAGTTCTTTGCAACAGACTCGATCGAAGCGCGATCTGCTTCGGAAACAGCCAGCGTAAGCGTGTCCCCCAAGTGTTCAGCCGCCAAAGCCGAGAGCTGCTCAGACACAAGCAGAGGCAACGACACATCACCCATTTGTGGCAAAACCGTTTCAGCGATCTGCTGAAACAGCGGGCGCAAAGATTTCAAGACTTGGGTCTGCGCTTCGACAAATGTAAACGACATTTGCTGCAAAGATTCCGCAAGCTCATTGCTCACACGCGTGTGGTCTTCTGCATGAGCTTTGGCCGAGTCTTCCCACCCGGCTTGATAGCCCTGCTCGAATGCCTCAAGCTGATGCTCTTCAAGAGTGGCATCCGTCAGTACCGGGTCAGGCCCGCTGCCGTGATATTTGCCAAAATCCTGCAAGAGATGAGTAATCGCCATCACGCTCTCTCCTCTTCATCCTCCAGCCAACTCCTTAGAATCTCGACTGTTTCGTCACGGCGGTCATTGATCAGGCCGCGCAACCGCTCGACTGCGTCTTCTTGAGTCTGGGCGCTAACCGCAGCAATTGCTGTATCCGAGCTGACGACAGGAAGATCCGAAAGATCAGCCTCGCTATCGTCGATTTCACCAGTCAATGCGGGCGGCGAGGATTCGGCCGGCGGCAATGCCGGGGCGGGCGCAGGCAGTGGGGCTTTGGACAGAATCGGGCGCAAAACAAACAGCCCCATGATCAAGGTCACAAGCGCCACGACCGCAAGTTTGACGATGCTCATCACATCCAGCGGGGGCAGAGTGAACAAACTTGAGCTCGCCTCGGTTCCCAGGGGGACGACCGGCTGAAAAATAAGTGATTTCATAGTGATAACGTCACCACGCTCGGCGTCGAACCCAACAGCAGAGGCCACCAGTTCCTTCAACGCATCCAGCTCTTCCTGAGGACGCAATTGCAGGCTTTGCTCTCCTTGATCATCCGTCACCAGGGCACCGTTCACCAACGCGGCCACGGTCAGCCGTTTAACGGATCCGGGTGCGCGAATAATCTCACGCTGCGTCTCGGAAACCTCGTAGTTCACGCGCTCGCGCGTCTGACTGGTCTGCGCCGAAGAATTTCCGTCCCCGCCCGCTTCACCATCCGGAAGGTTCGAGGCAATCGTCACGTCCCCGCCAGCGGCATTCTTGGAATTATTCGTGCTCTCTTCGGTATCCGAGCTGACCAAAACCCGCCCGTTCGGATCAAAGGTGCGCTGACGGATCGATTCGCTTTCGGTTATGGTTTCGACGGAAACTTCTACAACTGCGTTTCCGGGGCCCACACGCGCCTCCAGAATTCGTTGCACCCGGTCTTTCAGTTCGGCAGACCGATCATCGCCAGCCGCAGGGACGGCTGTTTCATCGGCACTGATCAGGCCCCCACTACTATCTATGATTGCAACATCGCTTGGTTCCAGCCCTGACACCGCCGAGGCCACAAGAAAGCGCAACGCTTTGGCATGGTTCGCCGTCAGCCCGCCCGTCGCATCCACCGAAACAGAGGCCGTCGGCCGTAGATCCCGCTGAAAGGGGTTATTGGCAGTGTTGGCAATATGAACGCGCGCCTTGGTGATACTGGGGCTGGCCAGCATCGTACGGGCCAGTTCACCCTCTTTGGCGCGCCAATACGCAGCATTGAACATCTGGGCCGTCGTGCCAAAGCCCGTCAGATTATCCAGCAGTTCATACCCACTGCTGCTATTGGCTGGCAGCCCCTCACTGGCCAGGGTCATGCGCAGTTCATCCCGACGCGTATCAGGGACAAAAATCGAGCCCCCCCGCACCTGATAATCCACCCCGCGCTGTTCCAGCGCTTGCACCACATCCCCCGCGGCCGAGCTTTCCAGTCCCGCATAAAGCAGCACCATATTCGGCGCCGACACGATTCGGGACATCGCCAGGATCGAGGCGAACATGGCCACGGTAGCCAGTCCAACAAGGATTCTTTTGCGCATATCCAGCGCTGACCAGACTTGTAGAAGCTGTTGCACGACATTCCTCCGTCACAGCGGGCGTTCTGCCCTGTGTCAGCGACTTTCCATCATCAGCCTTAACAATCGGTTAGTTCCTCTCGGGCTATTGAGGATTTGTTCAAACAAACGAGGACGACCATGACGGCGACCGAGGCTCCTGAAGAAGAAATCACGAAGAAATCGTCAAAACTGCCTATGATCATTGGGGTTTTCCTGGCTGTGGCTGGTGGCGGTGGCGGCTTTTTCGCGGCGCAATCCGGGATGTTGCCCTTTGGCGAATCGTCTCATGCGGCAGAGCATGAGGCATCTGCAACGCATGACGAAAAAGACGGAAACGGCCAGCCGATGGATGCCGCCAGCGACGTTTCCTTTGTCCCGATCGACCCGCTTTTGATCTCGCTCGGCCCGCGGGCAACCGCGCAGCACCTGCGCTTCAAAGGGCAGGTCGAAACGCCCTCGGAATACGCCAAAGAGGTTGAAATGTTGATGCCGCGCATCGTGGACGTGTTGAACAGCTATCTGCGTGCGGTCGACGAATCGGATTTGGAGAAACCCACATCTCTGGTGCGTCTTCGCGCACAGATGTTGCGGCGCGTGCAGATCGTTGTCGGGCAGGATCGCGTGAACGACCTGCTGATCATGGAATTTGTCCTGAACTAAGAGGAAATGGGAATGGAATTTATCGCGGACGTTTTGCTGGTTGCTGGCGCGCTAGGGGCCGGTTTCTATTGCTTTATTCTGGCCAGACGCCTGAGCAGATTCAACGATCTGGAAAATGGGGTTGGCGGGGCTGTTGCGGTGCTGTCCTCGCAGGTGGATGACCTGACGAACACACTAAAGGCGGCCCAGTCGGTGGCAGATTCGTCAACGGAATCACTTGATGGATTGACCGACCGGGCCGAGCAGGTCGCCAAGCGGCTTGAGCTTTTGGTTGCCTCTATGCACGACCTGCCGGACACGCCCCCTGCACAACCCCAGGCAGAACCGCAACCCGAAGCGATGTTCTTCCGCCACGGTCAGGAAGGAAGGCAGCTATGAGCAAACGAAAACGGCGCGGCGCACGCGTGGGCCGGGGCTCTTTGTCGGTCATTGCCTGCTTGCTCTTGGGGTCGGCGATTCTGCGGATAACCACGGGCGCGGATGAGGCCTGGGCCAAAGCCGAAGAGCATTTCCAAGCACAACCCGGCACTTTGCAAACCTCTTTGGCACCAGAACCCGTACAGACCCAGGAATGTAAAACCGAAGGCGAGCTTGAAGCGATGCTCCAGGCCTTCTCAGCCCGCGAAGAGCAGCTTGATGAGCGCGAAGCAAAGCTCGAAGAGCGTATGAGCACATTGGCAATCGCAGACCGCGAAATCACAGCGCGTTTGGCTGAGCTGCGGCAAATCGAGGCTGAACTGAGCCGCACCCTGGCCGTAGCGGATCAAGCCGCCGAACGGGACATCGGTCAACTGGTCGCCGTCTACGAAAACATGAAACCCAAAGATGCAGCCGCCCTGTTTGAAGAAATGGACCCGAATTTCGCGGCCGGCTTTCTGGCGCGCATGCAGCCCGAAGCCGCCGCAGGCGTGCTGGCCGGGCTTAGCCCGAATGCGGCGTACACCATTAGCGTGGTGTTGGCCGGCAGAAATGCCGAGGTACCCAAAGAGTGAAAATCCCCTGTTAACCCAAAACGTCCAAACTGAGATTTCCACACACGGAGAAAAATAACATGTTCGGCCTGATCGGGATCGTCGTAATTTTTGCCATGGTTTTCGGTGGCTACCTGGCAGCAGGCGGCAAACTTGGAATCATCCTTAAATCCCTGCCGTTTGAAATGATGATGATCGGAGGCGCCGCTGTCGGGGCATTCCTGATCAGCAATGACCTCGCTGGGATCAAACATACAGTCAAAGACATTGGAAAGGTCTTCAAAGGCGCCAAATGGAAGAACGAGGATTATAAAGACCTGCTTTGTCTGCTCTTTGAACTGATCCGCGTCGCCCGTTCCAACCCCGTTGGTCTGGACGAGCATATCGAGTCGCCTGAAGAATCCTCAATTTTTGGAAAATATCCCAAGATCTTAACTGACAAAGAAGCCGTGAACCTTATATGTGACACGCTTCGGTCTGCTGCGATGAACTATGACGACCCGCATCAAGTTGAAGAGGTTCTGGAAAAACGGATGGAAGCGAACCATCATCACGCTCTCCACTCCAGTCACGCTCTGCAAACTGTTGCCGATGGCCTTCCCGCACTTGGCATTGTTGCAGCGGTTTTGGGCGTTATCAAAACTATGGGGTCGATTGATCAACCCCCTGAAATTTTGGGGAAAATGATTGGTGGCGCATTGGTCGGGACATTTTTGGGCGTTTTTCTGGCCTACGGCCTGGTCGCACCTTTTGCTTCCAAAGTGAAAGCAGTCGTTGAAGAAGACGGCCACTTTTACCATCTCATTCGAGAAGTGCTGGTGGCAAACCTGTACAACCACCCAACAAACATGTGCATCGAAGTCGGCCGTCAAAACACCCCCTCTCATCATCGCCCCAGCTTCACAGATCTGGAAGAAGCCCTAAAGACAATAAAACAAGAGGCAGCCTGAGTATGAGGTTTCTGCGCGCCGCTCTGTGTATTATTTTACTGGCCTCACCGCCCGCGTTTGCTGATGCCGTGCGCGTTTTGGGGGGTGAACATGCGGATTTTACGCGGCTTGTCCTGCATTTGCCAAGCGAATTGAACTGGTCGCAAAAAAAGACCGAGAACTCAGTTTCACTCGTGATGTCTGGGCAAGATACCACATTCGATATCAGCAAAGCATTCGAACGCATTCGCCGTGATCGTATCAGTTCTCTGGCCGCGACACCTGGCGTTCTGGAAATTAGTCTCGGCTGCCAATGCGAGGTTTCCATCTATCGTACCGGCCAACGAATGTTGGTCGTTGACGTGCGATCAGAACCTGAAAACCAGGCACTGCCGCCGCCTCGGCCGAGTGTACTGGGTAGTCTTAAAAGAAGCGAAGTTAGCCCGCCCAAACACAAGATGGCTGAGGAAAATTTTACACAGGCCCAAAACAGCACAATAGAGAAGCCTCATCCTCAGGTCCAAGGCACCGAGCGCAAACTGCTGGAGCAACTCTCCCGTGCAACCAATATGGGCTTGTTGGAACTCTCACCCTCACCGCCTCAAAAGCAGCCAAACAGCAATACGATACCTTTGAACGACGCGCCGAAAGCAATCCCGCGATCAAATGTTACCTCCAATTTGCCCGTCCATAGCGCGCTCCAAAATTTGATGAATACACCAGATGTTTCAGATAGCGGGATCGAATGTATCGCGGACACTAGGCTTGAAATCGCTGATTGGCAGGTTGGTGAAAATTTCCCGGATGGCCTCTCAAAACTAAGAAAATCCCTTGGTGGAGAGATAACACCAATCAATCAAGAGAGCGCCCTTCGCATGGTGCGCCACTACTTGTCCTATGGCTTTGGTGCCGAGGCAATCGCGCTTCTGCGGGAAATGGAAAACTCTGAGGATGGCCCTCTACTTGAATCAATGGCCATGACGATTGACCAGATAGAGGGGGTGGCCCCAATCAACTGGAACGCCCTGACGACCTGTAAAGGCAGAATCCTATTGTGGGCCTTGGCATCTGGCGGGGATTTCAGGGATTTGGATACAAAATCCGTGGCGCTTAATTTCACCTATCTGCCCGAGGATCTTCAAAATCTTCTGGGGCCGCGTATCGCCGAACGACTGTTAAAACTCAGCGCGAAAGAAGAGGCGGATTTCATACTTGGGAATGTGGCGCGTCAGCAAATGCGCGAAACGGCTGAATACCATTTTGCAAACGCTAAATCACACCTCCATGAGGGTAACGCACCCAAAGCAACTGCCGAATTTTCAGCAACGGTCCAATCAGAAGCACCGATTTCAGCGGAGGCACTCATTCAGCTCATTCTGACTGAACTGGATGCAAAGCGTCCGGTATCGGATGAAACACTCGAGCTGTTGATCGGCTACGCATATCAATACCGAGATGAGGAAATCGCTCAAAGGCTCAATCGAACCTTGTTTTCTGCGCAGCTTGCGGCAGGACATTTCGCAGATGCCTGGACACTGCGCGAAACTTTTGATCCGGACAAAGCGCCAACAATCAACGTAGAGACCGAGTTTTTAACAGCGCTTGTCGAAGCCGCGCCGGACTTTGAATTCATGCGCTATAGCACGTCGCTGGCAGATCAAGCTGATGGATTGCCTCCAGGATTATCTCTTTCTGTCGCGCGCCGTTTCTTAGACCTTGGCTTTCCCGATATGGCGTCCAAATATTTGAATAGGGTTTCAGGCCCATCTGTTCAGCGTGACCGTCGCCTGTTGCAAGCCGAGATTTTACTGGCCACTGGTAACCACCTTGCCGCCAAGGCTGAGCTTTTGGGCCTGCGCGGCGAGGATGTTGATCAGCTCCTGACACGGGCAAGATCTGCCGAGCCACCAAACAGGCAATTTCCCGCCCCTCCTGAGAAGCCCCCGTTGCGCCAGGCTCCCTCGACTTTGGCTGAGGGTCATGACGCCTTGAACAAGAGTCGCGAACTACGCAGTCGCCTAGAGGAAATTCTTGCCCAAACCTCAACGAATTTCTGATGATCACCACGCCGGATAGAATCGCCAATTAACGTGACCGAATGATCCTGTACGACGCGCCTGACCGAATCGGCCCCTTGATCGCGGTTTCTGAGCCATCCGGCCAGCGAACAGTCAAAGCCTTGGCCGTCATCGCCGTCCCTAGGCCAAAATGCGCGACAGGCGCGTCGAATGACATAAAACCACCCCCCAATTGCACTTCGCGCAGGGCTTTGCGCCCATCATCCATGGTAAGAGCAATCTGCGCCCCGATACCATCTCGGTTTCCAACCGTGTCATGCAGCGAAACCGAAATCGCCTGCGCCTGGTTGTTATTTCGGAAGAGAACAATCGGCCCGTTCACAGTGTGGGTTAGCACATCCAAATCACCGTCATTGTCCATATCGAACTGAAGTGCTGCGGCGGTCATCAGATAATCCTCTAGGCCATAAGGGCCGCTGGCCTCACGAAAATGCCCGTTTCCATCATTTTCAAAAAACAGGTTAGAGGGCGACACCTCGTTCGGCACCCAGGTTCCATTCACAACATAGACATCCAAATCACCATCATTGTCAAAATCACCCAGCTTGGTATCCCAGCTCCACCCCCCGATTTCCAACCCCAATGCGCCGGCCTGATCCAAATATCGGGCCCCATCCCACTGCAACAACACGTTCGAGCGCAGAACCTGCTCTATCGCCTGATCCGCCTCTTGCGCTGTAACGGGGCGCGGCGCTTTGAAGTGGATGTCGCAATAGGCGCGCGGCACCGGCTGCGACGCAGGAATCAGTGCGCAAATAGAGGCATCACGGCGCTGAATCGCCAGATCCTTAACCAGCATCGCTTTGCACTCGGCCTGATACCGCCCGGTCAGCTTCTGACAATTACTGGCGTAGGTCGGGTCAAAATTATTCCCCGACCTGTACCAGGCCTTAATCTGCATGTTCTTCTGGCACAGCGCACGATCCTGAGGATTTTGAATCACGTCACAATAGTGCGCAAGCGGCTGCATCTTCAGCTTTTCGGAAACACCAGAGGACCGCCCGGCAATCTGCGCCAGATAGATTTCCTGCCGTCCATCATTTGTCAGGTCTCCGACTGCGATGGCCATGGTGGTGGTGGTCGTATGCGGAATAAGCGCATCCGACCTGGTGATTTGATGAAAACCACCCTGCCCATCCCCATGATAAAAATAATCCGGAACAGCAAAATCATTGCCCACGATCAAATCCGCCGCGCCATCGTCGTTGATGTCGGAAAACAGCATGGTCAGGGTTTCACCGGGAATGCCGGGCAGCGCGGTAAAATCATCCCCTGTCAGAGTGCCAGCCTGGTTCCACAGGATGCGATTGCGCGATTCTTCGCCGGGGATCCGCCGATACCAGCCTGCTGCCCAGTTTCCCAAAGCGACGTCCAGGTCTCCGTCGCGGTCCGGATCGGCAATCGACAACGCCAGCGTCAGCGGCGTATCGGGGTTGTTCACGACAGGCTGCGCGGGCTGGTGGCCGAACCGGCCTTCGACATTGCGCCACAGATAATTCCCCTGGCCATAGGACGTCAGGAACAAATCCGGCCAGCCATCATTGTCGATATCCGCAAAGGCGGCGTTGAACAGCTCTAGCCCGGTCAGCGGGCCCAGATCGGGGGTCAGACGCGTGAACTGCCCCGTGCCGTCATTTTCATAGAGATAAAGCGTCTGCTCGGTCGAGGCGATGGCGATATCCAGATCTCCGTCGCGATCGAAATCAGCGGCGGCCAGACTGCGGCCTTCCCAATACGGTGGCCACATATCGCGGAAAGAAAACTCCAGCGGTTTGTCGATCCCGTGACTGCGCGCCTCGACACGGGTAAAGGGCAGCGCGTCCGGAGCCGAGGGCGCATTGAACGGAACCGCCTGAATCGTGATGCGATCCGCGTCGGGGCTGACAACCTGCGGCATGAGATCCGGCTCGGCCGTCGCGGCCTGAGCCGCCATCCACGGCGCCGAAACCGCACCTTGCAACATGCGCAGCGCCCGATCCGATTGCCATTGGTGGTATTGATGCACCCCAGACCCCGTGATCGCGCCGCAAATCGCAACCGAGGCCGCCAGCATCCACCCGGCACGCGCGCCCAGGGCCTGCACAACAATCATGAACGAATAAACCGAGAAACTGCCCAGCGTGAACAGCAGCGCCATGACATAGCCATGCTCTAACCCCGAGGCCAGCAACACGCCGGCCATCACCACATCAAACCCGATGGGCACCGGCAAGAAAACCCCGATCACAACCAGCACGGCCAGCACCAGAAAAGAGAACGGCAGATCCATGATCACCTCTCCGGGCAGGGCGACGGCGACAATGGTGCCTAAAATCCCCGCCAACAGCATCAGCGGCACGGTTTTGACGATGATGTACCACAGGTTTTTCGCATAGGTGACGGCGACTCCGATCAGGGCCTGGGGCAGGGTCTCAGCCGAGGGCGCGCCCAGTTCCGCGGCGCTCCATGGGGTGGGCGCGCTGATCTGCTGGTCGGCGGGCAATTGCGTCTGCGGCAGCAACCGGCAGATCACGGGCACCAGCGCCAGGATAATCAACAGGCTGAACGCCACCTTTGTCACCGCCATATAGAACGGCATCAGACTGAACAGCATCGTCAGCACCACCACGTTCAACGTCGGCGAAGCGATCATCGCGCTTAGCGTCGTTTCAGCGCGCAGCCCGCTGGAATACATCCCCCGCGCAATCGGCGCAGCGCAGTTCACACAAACCCCCAGCGGCGTCCCGATCGCCAGCCCCAGAAAGGAATTCGCCAGCCCGCCCCGAAAGCTTTTGATGCGCAGGTAGGACACGGCCGTCAGAAAGGCCGCAGCGAACAAAACGCCGAATGTCATGCCTTTTTTATTGGTGTTGATCCAGTTCAGTGTGGACCAGAAAATCCGCTCGAATATCCCCATTTCCGGTGTGATCGGGAACCTCGCTTCAAAGCTCAGCACGTCCTCCAGCTGGATCGCGCCGGACATCATCGCCTTTTCGTTCAGCGCCGGATAACGAGAGCCCGTCCAAAACAGATAGGCCAGAATGGCGACGATCAGCAGCGCCAGAAAGAAGCGTTTTTCATAGGGTTTCCGGATGAACTCGACCATGTTGATCCTAGCGTTGCGACCAATTTATTCCTGCAAACTGGTCTAGAAACTGCGTGTTCTCGCGATAGGCTTCTTCGATCCTCGCGCGTTGCGCGGGCGTAACCTGATCCGGCGTCACCAGCACGTTACGAGAATATTCCGATTTCGCCCGCGCCCTCAGGGTAAATCCGGGAATCCCAAGCTTGGCCAGCAGGGCGGGCAGCTCTGTCTCCAGCCGATCATAGCGCAATATATGCGTCGCCAGACTGACCCGACGCCCCTCTTGCACCTCAGAGTACATGTCCAGATCAATGGTAAACTCTCCGGCTTCGACAAACTCGTCCCAGCTTAGCTGATAGGCCCCGCCGGGATTGTGCAGTTCCGAGTTCCGCCGCATGTGGAAATAGCTGATACATTTCCGCACAGGTTCGCGTTCAACGCAAATCCGCGTCATGGATTGGAATTTCTCTGCCCCTAGCCTGTCGCGTATCAAACTGGCCGGCATGTGATTGAAATAGAGCTGCTCACCCTTTTCGTTTTGGTAATTGCGCGCCTCATGTCCGGGCATCGGCGGAATGATCGGTGTCACGACCGCCCCGGTTTCCAGACGCTGAGAAAGATCCGTTTCAATGCTGGTGCCCGCGGTTTTCCGGGTCTTAAAGAAGATCAGATTGTGATCGAATGAAACCAACGCCATATGCGTGAATCCTTGGGTAATGGTTAGCCGTATCCAAACTGGTCGGCATCTTCTTTGTAGCGGTCCAGCACCAGATCCCGAAGCGCCAGATCCTGCGCCAGTTCTTGTTTCAGCGTGCCGGTTTCCGCAGTTTTGTTTACATGCGGCATCTGGCCGGACACATCTACATTCAAGCCCAGCGCCCGTGTCGTGCGGGCCAGGTCTTCTTCTATTGTTTCAAAACGAATAACATGGTCAGGCTGCGCCACAGCGCCCGCCAGCCGCAACCAGTCTGTCGCGGCCGGTAACTGACCAGAGTCGAGATAGGCCAGAAACGCGGTTTTGCTCCATTCCGGGGCGCGCATCTCAAAGCCTCCGTTCTGGGCGGGTTGCATCCAGCGATGCGGCGAAAAATACCCAGACAAAGCGCGCAAATAGGGATCGCGCACAGAGATTATCACCTGATTTTGCTTTGAAATTCCGGGGCAAGCCTGTTCGTACCGTTCCAGAAAGGCATGTTTTTCCGGAGTAATACTGCCCGTCAGGCCAAACCGATCCACCCCATCCTGATGCCCCGAGACGACCTTCTTATCCTCTGAAAAAGGCAACAGAATCTGCTGAATAGAGTTCCCCCCGGTCTTGCTGACATGGAGGTAGATAAAGGCATGTTTCGACGAGTACATTCAGCAATGGATCTTTTGCAGAAAAGTGAATTCGGCGCCATGATAGCGCCGAATTCCTTAGATTCATGTCGCAATAAGCCGCAGGCTTACTGCATCGAGGTCACTTCTTGCAGGCGCTGCTCCAGGGCGGCGATCTGATCCTGCTGTGCCAGTGTGTACAGGGTCAGCTCTTCGACCTTCTCCAGCAGCGACAGCTGCATCGAGGTCAGATCCAGACCGCCTGCGTTGATTTCCGCAGCCGAGGGAATCTTAGGCAAGTGGCTGTTGGCATCAATGAACGCCGCCACTTCGGACAGCGGCATCAGATCGTAATCATCCGCGAACACGTAATCGGGCACGTTCAGCGTGGTGCCACTTGCGACAAAGCTGTCCGCATACATCGACCCCGAGGCCGTCAGGTTGCCCGATTCCGTCAGTTCCAGTTCAACCGCGCCGCTTCCGACATATGAGAAGCGGATAGTTTGGTTCGCCTGAATACGGAAAGCAGCCGCAGTATCCGCCGTGTTGTCCAGGGTAATATTGGTCGGCGCGCTGTTCTCAATCAGGATGTTGCCGCCCCGAACTTCGACCATTTCCGTAGGGGCAGAGTTCGAATCGCTACTTTCAACAATCAGCGAACCGCGGGTGACGTGCAGGGCCGCATCGGGCGATTGTGTGGCCAGACCAATGTCGTTGTCCGACGCGATGAACAGCGCGTTGTTGTCAGCGCCGGGCTTGATTTTGAATGGCAACTGGTTGCCGTTTGTAGCATCACGGATGAAGAAATTCGCTTCGTTACCTGCAATGTCCCAGATCTGCGCCTGGAACCCGTCCGAGCCGTCCTGGTTCAGGCGGATACTGGGGGTGTTGCCGTCAACGATATCAAGCTTCAACACCGGGGTCGCCGTCCCGAACCCGACATTGCCAGACGCGTTAACATACATCGAGTTTGCAGGCGCACCGGCATCCACGCGGAACACATTGCGATTGGTAACCGCGTCTTGGATTGCAAAGTAGTTCGCGCCACCATTGCCGGTATCGTTCACCTGCAAACGCCAATCGTTGCTGGGGAAACTGGCCGAGGCCGAGGTGTCCTCAAACTTCAGGCGGAGGTTGTTTTCTTTAAGGACGATGGTGTCAAACCCAAAGGCCATGCCGTTTGTGCAGTCGAAACCGGCGCAAAGGCTGCCTTGGACGATCACATCGGTGGTAAAGACCTGACCCGCCGAGGCGGTTGCTGCCATCAGGCACAGCGCGCAGGCGCTGGTGCCCATCAAGGCCATGGATTTTGAAAGAGTGTGTTTCATTTTGTGTCTGTCTCTCTGTAATAATGCGGGGCTGCGATCCCGCAGGTTATTGTTCTTTGACATCTGCAGGTGTGATGATCACGTTGCGTGAAACAACGAACCTGCCCGACATGTAGAAGGACTTGTTCGTTTCGTTCCGCGCGTTTTCACCGCGCCCGTTGTCGATCGGGTTGACGATCTCGACCATCTCATCGGTCGCGGCGCTGATCTCATATCGGTACACGCCATCCAGAACGGTATCGCCGCTCAGACGGAAAACCGGCGTGCCGGTTTCTGCAGTGATGGTTTCAATTTTTCCATTGGGAAATACCACAACCATCTGGGCCTTTTTCAGACCCGTCCAGTTTTCGAACCAAATCGCGTTCGAGTTATGCTGCTGAACCGGCTCAGGAGGTGCCGCAAAAACAGCGCCGGCCGTACCGATCGCAAAAATGACGCCCAAAATACCGGATTTAATCGTCATAATTCAATGACCTCCTTTAAAGTGATTCAACAAAATGGCTTCTAATGGCCGAGATTGACGTAATGTTAACCTATTAGCTAAAATTTTCCAAACCAATTGGTAAATAATTCGAAAAACCGAATATTTAAGCTTAATGCTTTGCTTGTAAATAGGCCATGGCCTTCTCTTGTGCCTCGTCAATCTGACTGGGCAGCAGATTTCGTGATAGCTGTGCGTTCACCGCCTGAATCTGCGCGTCGCCCGACGCGCTGGCCAGCACCAGCCACATATGCCCCAATACATAGTCCTGAGGTACGCCCAGACCGCTGAAATACATCCATCCCAGGTTCGCCATGGCGCTGCTCAGACCGGATTTTGCGGCTTCCTCCATCAGGCGCGCAGCAAGGCGCTGATCTTCGAACGGAACCGTCCGGGGCTGCAACAGCAGCCAGGCCAGCTGAAACTGCGCGATGGGGTCTCGGGCCTGGGCAGACCTTTGCAAAATCTCCTGGGCCTCGGGGGTCATGACAGGCGGCGCCAGCCGCGGATCATAAAGCGGCAGAGCAATCTGTTCCCCGGTCTCTTTGCGCCCCCCCATGCGATAGAGCTCATGGGCCCTGGTTTCGTCCCGTTCTACTCCGAACCCGTTTTCATACATGACGCCAAGGTTCGTCATCGCGGTATGAAGCCCCTGCTCGGCGGCCAGCTGAAACAGCTGCGCGGCATGTTCATAGTCCTGCTCAACACCGTCGCCGCGCACGTAAAGCAGCCCCAGATTGTTCTGAGCCCGCGCCAGTCCGGCATCTGCGGGCCCTTCATACAAAGCACGCGCCCGTTCTAAATCCTGAGGCACGCCCTGACCGTTCTGATACAGAACCCCCAGGCTGGTCTGCGCCTCAAGATGGCCCTGATCTGCCGCCAGCAGATAGACCTGCGCGGCCTGTGTCTCCATGCCCATGGTCTGCAACGCCGTGGCATAATCGAACTGATACCCGGCATCGCCGCTCTCTGCCGCGCGGGCAAACCAGGTCAGCGCGGCTTGAGTATCCTGCGCAGTGCCCAGCCCTTCGAATAAATGCTGCGCCAGCCTGTTCTGGGCCGCCGGATGGCCCTGATCTGCCGCCTTGGCGTACCATTCGGCCGCTTGCGCATAGTTCTGCAACACACCTTCGCCCGTCTGGTATTGCAGACCCTTCTGGTACATGGATTCGGCATCATTTGCGGCCTGCGCCTGCGCGCACAGCGGCAGCGCCAGACACAAGACAAGCAGAATACGCGACAGATTCATTCGCGCCCTGCCTCCTGAGCGCTGTCCAGACCGGCCTTGCGGGCCGCCTGAAAATAAGCGCGCGTCAGCGCCTGAGCCTCGGCCACCTGTTCCGGGGTTAGCAAATCATTCAGGACATCGCGCTTCTGCGCGGCCTCGGTATGGCCGCTTGTGGCAGCGATATTCATCCAGGAATGCGCGCGAACATAGTCCTGTTCAATCCCGTTGCCGGTCGTCCGCATCAGGCCCAGCTGGTATTGAGCATCAATCCCGCCCTTCTGCGCGGCCGATTGCAAAAACGCCACGGCGTCGGTGGCCCGGCCTTGCTTCGTCAGCCAGATCCCATACGTGGCTTGTGCCGGGCGCAGTCCCGCTTTGGCTTGGCCATGGACCCAGTCCAACGCGGCGGAATCGCCATTGTCAGCCGCCGCCATCGCCCAGGGCACCGCCAGATGCGGAGGTGCCAACCCCTCTAGCGTCCCTGCCCCAGCCATCTTGCCCAGATGCACCGCCGCCGCCTGATCGCCCTGCTGCAACGCCCGGCGATACAATGTGACGGCATCGGCCAAATTCACCGTACCAAGCTGGCCGGTCTCTAACATCCGCCCCATCGCCGTGGTTGCCGGGCCATAACTGTGCTGCGAGGCCGCATGGAACATGTCCCAGGCCTGTTTCGCATCCGCCGGAATGCCGAAATCCCCACGAAAGGCCGTTCCCATCAGGTAATATGCCACCCCATCGCCGGCTTTGGCGGCGGATTGCAGCCAGCGGACCGCTTCGGCTTCGTTTGCCTCGGTCCCGTCGCCTTGCAGGTATTTTTTACCCAAAAAGCGCTGCGCAATGACATGCCCGGACTCTGCCGCGCGCCGTAGCCACCCCAAAGCCGCCCTGCGATCCAATGGCGCGCCCTGCCCCTGGTCCATCGCCATAGCCAGAAAGAACTGCGCATTCGCATGACCCCCATCTGCTGCCATGCTAAGCCAGCGCAGGGCCTGGGGCGTGTTTTTAGGCGTTCCGAAACCTTCGGCATACGCATTCGCCAGCTCATATTGCGATTCAATATAGCCCTGCTCGGCCGAGGCCAGCAGCCAGTTGAACGCCTGAGTCAGATCCTTGGGCAGGCCCTCGCCCTGCTTATACAGCAGCGCCAGATAGTATTGCGCTTCGGCCTCGCCTCGGGTGGCGGCCTTGTTCAGTAAAACCGCCGCCTGCTCGGTATCACGCGCAGGGCCGTTCGGCATCTGGCTTAGGTAGATACGGGCCAGCAAAGTGGCGGCTTTCACATCATTGCCATCTGCCGCGCGCTGTAACCATTCAACGGCCCCCGGAACATCCACGGGACCGCCCCGACCCTCCAGCAGCACGCGCCCGTAACGATAATGCGCCAGCGGGCGATCCGTCTGTTCGGCCAGTTGTTTCAGCCCCTCACGGACAGTGATGAAATCGCCACGCTGCCAGGCTTGTTCAATCGCGGACATCTCAGGTAAATCCTGAGCCATCAACAACTGAGAGCTAAAGGTCAGCGCAGCCAGCGCAGCGGCGCCTGGCCGCAAGAAGGATCGTAGCCGAAACATAATTCAATCTGTCCAAAAAACTGCGGATAATCTTTGGTGTTCGCGCCGTCACCCTAGGCGGATCGGATTGAAAATTCAACGACTCAGAGCGGCACTGCCAGAACACGCGCCAGCCACAAGGCACCCGCCGATCCGCATAGGGCGGCCCCAAACGGAAGCGCGCGCAGGGCCAGCCGCTTTGTCCCCCGAGAACGCGCCAGCACGCGCGGTACAAGCGCAACGGCCAGAGCGCAGGAGGCGGCAATCAGCACCAACAGAGGGAGGTCTCTTACCCCGCTCCAGGCCCCCAGCCCGGCCATAAGCTTCACATCCCCCAGGCCCAGGCCCTCGCGCCCGCGCAGCGCCCGGTATCCCCAGCGCAAAGCGGCAAAGCTGCCCGCCCCCGCCAATGCACCAGTCAAACCCGCCTGCATCCCGATCCCGCCGGGCATAACCGCAATGACCAGAGCCACGACAAACGCACATAACGTCAGCGGATCGGGCAGACGAAACCGAGTCAGATCGCACATCGCCAAGGCCAGCAGCAGCCAAAGCCACACGGCCCAAACCCAGGCCAGCCCGGCCGACGGTGCCGCCATCGCGGCCAGAACAGCCCCCCCCGTGGCCGCAATTTCCAGATACAGAACCCAGGGCGCGATCCCCCCTGCGCAATGCCGGCACGCCCCTCTTAGCCACAGATAGGAAACCACCGGAATCAGATCCCGAAACGCCAGCCGGGTGCCGCACCGACGGCAGGCAGATCGCCCCCAGACAACATCCTGTCCGCGCGGCAGCCGATCCACCAGCACCCCCAGGAACGACCCCACAAAGGGGCCGCACATCACCAGCAGCAAAAGGATCGGGTCAGTCAGTTGCATCCGCCGCAGTTTTGACCTGCCCCCCCGCTTTTGTCCATTGCCCGCAAGCCGCGGCTTGCGTTAGGCATCAGTAGACAGCGCGCGCGACTTCTCTTTATCATGCGGGCGCAGCAACAGGATTTTTCTATGACCCAAGCCGATTTACCCCCTCATTCCGAAAAAGACGCCGGTTTCTCTTTGCTTGAACTGATGGTTGTCGTGGTTATTCTTTCGGTGCTGGCGCTGGTGATCGTGCCGCGTGTCATCGACCGCCCCGATCAGGCCCGCGCCGCCCGAGCCCAGGCCGATATCGCCGCCATTGCCAGTGCCGTGCAGCTGTATCGCCTGGACAATTTCCGCTATCCCACGTCCGAACAGGGGCTGTCTGCGCTGGTCACCCGGCCCGGCTCAGATCCGGTGCCCGCGAACTGGTCGCAATATATGGATCGGCTGCCGGTTGACCCCTGGGGCCAGCCTTATCAATACCTTACCCCCGGCGTACACGGAGATTTCGACATCTTCACCTATGGTGCGGACGCGTCCCCCGGCGGGGATGGCGCGAATGCGGATATCGGATCATGGAGCGCCAAGTAACCCGCATTCCAGCCCCGCGCGGGTTCACTCTGATCGAGCTGATGGTCGCCGTCGCGGTTCTGGCGGTTCTGTCTGTCGGAGCAACGCTGGCGCTTGGCCGATCGGACGGGCCGGGGGCCTCGGCGCAGTCTCTGTTTAAGCAGGCCCATCGGAATTTGCGCACCCTGGCCATCACCGGGCAGCAGATCCGCGGCCTGCGGGTCGAGCCGCGCGGCATGTTCCCCGCCAGCCACACCCCCGACGGCTGGAAAATCGCCGAGACACGCGTCACCTGGGACGGTCAGGTGGTGCTAAGCATCCCCCGGAACCATCGCCATGGCCCCGCCAGCGCCCCGCAAATCCTGTATTTACCATCGGGGCAAAGCACCCCGTTCACCATCCAATTCCCCAGCGGAATCCAGTGCCGCAATGACGGCTGGAGCGCCCTGACATGCGACGGATGAAGCGCATGAAACGTCAGCGCGGGCTGACTTTGCTTGAACTGGTGGTGGCCATTGCGGTTCTGTCCATTGGCAGTCTGGCGGCGCTGCGCAGTTCCGATCAGGCCCGCGCCGCCATCGGCGCCGAGCTGCCCCGCCTGCTGGCCGACACCGCCGCACGAAACCGCGCGCAAGAGCTGCAACTGCTGGGCCCCTTTGCCAACCTGCCAAGCGTCGTAAAAATCGGCCCCATGGACATCACTCTTAGTCAAACACGTCAGCGCACCCAGGCCGGGCTGGTCAAGACCACGCTCTTGGCTCAGACACCTTCGGGGCAGAAATCGGGGCTGACGCTCTATCTGCCGCCGGACATCCCAGGGGCATTCAGATGAGCCGCCTGCGCCATACGCGCGGGCTGACCCTGATCGAGCTGGTCGCCGCCATGGCCATTTTCGCGCTGGTCGCCGTGATGGGTGCCCAGGCCCTGTCTGCGATGCTGCGTCAACGCGACGGCCTGCTGGATCGCTCGGACCGGATGCAGGAAATCTCGGTGGCGATCAGCCTGATCCGCGCTGATCTGAATGCCGCCGTGCCCATGCTGTTTTTCCCACCCGAGCGCGCGCCGCCCCGCTCGGCTGCGGCGGAAACACTGGATGGCTTTGCGCTGTCCATCGGCGGGCAAAACGGGCTGAATCTGAATGATCCGCCGCGAATGCACCGGGTTTCATACCGGCTGGATCGTCATACCCGGCAGCTGTGGCGCACCGTCTGGCCCACCTTGATTCCGGCCTATCGGAATGCGCAATTCCCCGAAGTTCTGCTGCTCGAAGGGGTATCGGACATGCAGATACGCAGCCATTGGGGGCAGGCCGGGTGGAAACCGGGGCTAAGCGGAACGGGCGATTTCGGGCTCGGCGCGGGCGGGCCGGATTCAGATGGCGGGGCGCCCGTGCCACAGCTGTATTCCAGCTCTTTGCCTCGGGCTATCGAGATCACCCTGCATCTTGACGGTATCGGCCCCGTTCCCCTGCTGGAGACCCTGCAATGAACCCCGGCACGCGCGGATTTGTTCTGGTGAACGCCCTGATCCTGGTGGCTGCTCTGACAACGATTGCAGTGCTGCTGCTGGCGCGGGCCGAAACCGGGCGCGCGCAGCTTAGCCAAAGCCGCGCGACGGCTCAGATCACGCTGAATCTGGACGCGTTCGAGTCCCTGGCCATCCAGATCCTCAGCCAGTCCGCGGACGGAGGCCCCGACCACCTTGAGCGCATCTGGGCCAAAACCGCCTATGACGTTCCGCTTGAACGTGGGCGCGTCGCTGGCCGGATTGCGGATTTGCAGGGGCGCTTTAACGTCAACTGGCTGAACGATCCTGAAAACGGGGCCGCGCAGGCGGCGTTTGACCGGCTACTCGATGGGCTGAGCGTGTCCGAACAAGACGGCAAAACCCTGCGCGCCTTACTGCAAAACGGAGGGCCGTCTGACCGGGGGGCTTTCTTGCGGCTCGATCCGCCACAAGACCCGGTTGGCGGGGCCCTGCTGATGATCCGGCAACTGGACAGGATGCCTGGTCTCTCGGATCGTGGCCGCGAACTGCTGCGCCCCTATCTGACCGCCCTGCCAGGGGGCAGCAAGCTGAACCCGAATACGGCCGACCCAAAGGTTCTGGCGGCTTTTCTTCCGAATCTCAGCGCCCCTGCCATTGATCAACTTCTTGCCGAACGCCGCGAACGGCCTTTCGCATCGGTTCAGTCCTTCATGGTCGCCGTCGGCCTGGCCACCGCAGACGAGACGGATTCAGGCGATTCAGAGACTGATACAGACCCTGAGCAGATACGAGAAAACCAGCTAGAGGTCAGCTCGGAATGGTTTGGCCTTGAGATTACGGCCAGCGTGGATGGCCAGCACGCAAGCCGCCAGGTACTGCTGAACCGCAAGGGCGTTCCTGCTGCGCTGACGGTCATTTGGCGCCTGACCTCGCGGCCTTAGCGGGATTGCACAATTCGCCCCCAGCCGTCACAATCGCCCAAAGCCTGAACCCAAAGAGCCCGCATTGCCCACCCAACCCGCCGATCATTCAACGCCGTCCTTTGTTCGTCTGGACGCCAAGCAGCCGCCAAACGCGCAGCAGATCGTACTGGTGTCGGGGCTGGACGTGCCGCTGATCCGGCTCGATCTGCCGGCCGGTCTGCGCGGTATCGCGCGCGAACAAGTGGCCCGACGGCAATTATCGGATCGGCTGGGGCTGGACATGTCGGCAGTGCAGATGCGTCCCTTTGCAGCCGCGAACGGTGCCGACGATTGGAACCGCGTTCTGATCACCGACCCGGCACATCTGGCCCAATGGAAACAGACCTCGGCACGCGCTGTTTTGCCCGACTATCTGTCACTGCCCTGTGCGGCGCAGATCTGGTGCCTGGATACGGATGAAACAGGCTCTGTTCTTGCCCGATTAGGCCCTCAGGATGGGTTTTCAGCGCGGCCCGCGATGCTGCTTTCGATGCTTGAAAGCGCCCTGCAAGAGACCGAAGAGAAGCCTATTGCCATACATCTTTTATCGCCATTGGCCGATGCGGAAATCTGGGCTCGCGAACAGGGCCTGCCAGTCACGCGCACGGAAAAAGAGCTGGCCGCGCTGGACCTACCCTTACCCGGTGTGCTGACCCATAACGAGCTGTCAGCCGATTTGCGCGCGGATCCGATGGCGGCCAGATCCCGCCTGGCGGCACGCGTTCTGCCGTGGCGGTGGCCGCTTTTGGCCGGCACTCTGGCTGCGGCCCTGTTCGGCACGGTTCAGCAGCTTCAGACCAACAAACTGACAACCGACACCGCCCGGATCAATGCCCAAACCCAGGCGCAGGTCCAGACGGCTTTTCCGAACCTTGGGCCCCTGCTGGATATTCGCCTTCAGGTGACGCGTGCTTTGGCCGATCTTCAGTCGAAGGCCAGGCCCGAAACCCGCAAGGATCCGATCGAGCTGACCCGCCTGGTCGCGCAGGCCACCCATACATTCGGAACGATCCCCGAGCAGCTTTCCTATACGGCAAACGATGGCATTGTGCTGGCCCTGCGGCTACCGGATTTCGCCACAATAGAGCGACTGGCCGAAGCGCTGCGATCTGCCGGTTTGACCGCCGAGGTCACGGATTCTCGCGCCTCGACCGATACGGACGGTGTGCGCGCCGAATACCGCATTCAAATGCAGGAGGCTCGGGAATGAGCAATCGTCTGATCGACCTTCTGCTCTCGCTTAGCCCCCGCGAACGGCTGCTGATCGGCGTGGTGACGTTTTTCATATTGCCGCTGGCGGTGGTGTTCGGGCTGCTGCTGCCGATGGTCGAGACACGAAAACAGGCGGAACAGGCTCATATTCAGGCTCTGGCATTGCAGTCCTGGGTGCGGGATCGCGCTAACCAGGCCGCCACGCTGACGCCCGCCCCGTCGCAACGCGTTGGCCCGCCGCTGGGTCTGGCCGGGCTTGAACAGAGCCTGATCCAGGCGAATCTACGCGAGGACGTTACCGCGCTCAGCGCGCGTGGAAATGACGGGATTGCGCTAACCTTTGACCAGGTGGATTTTCTGCGCTTCACAACCTGGCTGGCCGGGCAACATCCGCAATGGGGCTATGTGCTGGACAGCTACCGGATAGAGGCCACCGAAACAGCCAGCGTGATCTCGGTCACGCTGATCCTGTCGCCGCGCTGAATTACAGCCGTTTCAAGCGCGCCTGAATGGCCGCACGCCGCCCGGCAAGCGACCCCAAAGGATCCAGATCGGGATGGGTTTTCACGACCTCGGACAGGGCTTTTTCGGCTGCGGTTAACAGCCCTTTCCCCGATTTCGCATCCCCCTTTTGCAGCATGGTCAGCCCCAGTTCATGCTGAGCCGTCCCCTGCACGGACAAGGCCGCCGCGCGATCCTGCCCTTTTTGGTTCTCCGCCAGATCCGAGGCCAGCCGCGCGGCTTCGGCATAGTTTCCGGCCCGCAATTCGCTGTGGGCATATTCCAGTTGCAGACGAGGCCGCAGGGGTCCGGCCGTTTGCATGAGCTGACCATAGGCGCGGCTGGCGCGCGCGTAATGGCCGCTCTCCAGCGCATCGCGCGCAACGACATATTGCTTTTGAAATCCGCCCTGACCGTTCGTTGGCGCGTCACAGCTGCCCAGCAAAAGCACGATGCCACCCGCAATCGCGAGTTTGGAAAAAGAGATTGCCTGCATTGTCTGCTCGTATCATTTTTATTTGATTGCTAGGATCATAGCACAATCCCAGATGGGCGTCTATCATCGCCCGTATTCCCCGTGTCAAGGCAGGAGACCTCATGCGGCTGTTGGCAGCGATCATCACCCTGGCATTGCTGGGAACGGCCGGCCTGGCCGGGCACGCATTATGGGTGATGTCGGGCATGGCGGGGCCGCAGGCGCGCTCTGTTCTGCTCAGCGCGCCCAAGATGCCAAACCGCGCCAGACAGGCTGATCCCGAGCAGGGCGCCCCAGAGTCCAGCGCCCCGATTGTTGCGCGCCATTGGCCCCCGCTATTCGGCGAGCCCCAGCCCCCCGCGCCGCCGCAGGCACAGCCCTCCGCCCCCACGCAAACAGCCGCGCCGCCCAAGCCTCCGCTCGAAAGTCTCGGGTACACGCTGAACGGCGTGGTGCAGACAGATACCGGCGTCTGGGCCATGGTGGGGCATCCCGCCGGGGGCCGTCTGCTGCGCAAGGGTGACAACCTGGAGCCGGGCATCATCGTTACCCGCATTGACGCCAGAGGGCTGTGGGTTTCGCGCTACGATGACCCGCCCGAGCTGCTGGCCTTTCCTGAGAAACCGCTACAATAGGGTCTGAAACAGGCTCTAACCTGCCACAACTGCCTGTAGATCGAAGATCGGTAACAGGACCGCCAGCACAATCACCAGCACCATGCCACCGACCAGCATCATCAGCATCGGCTCTAGCAGGGCCGCGATGCGTTTGCGTTCCGTAGACAGGCGATGCTCGACCAGGGCAGCGGCGCGTTCGGTCATCGGTGCCAGCCGGACCGAGGCCTCGCCCGCCGCGATCAGCTGCCGCGCAACCGGGGGCAGAAAGCTCAGCCGGTCCAGCGCGCGTGACAGGGTTTCGCCCTGCCGGACGGCGGTGGACACCTGGGTGCCTTCCTGACGAAAAGGCTTGATGGTCAGAACCTCTACGGCGCTGTCCACGGCGCTAAGCACCGCATGACGACTGCCCAAAATCAACGCCAAGGTGCGCATATATTGCACCGAAACCGCCAACCGGGTCAGCCGCCCCAGCACGGGCAGGCGCAGAACGATCCGGTCTCGGGCATCGCGCAGCCGCGGAACTCGGGGGGTCAGGATGGCCAGCACGACCAGCCCGGCCAGCACAATCGCAATCCCCAGCCAATGCGCCCGGATCCAATCCGAAACCGCCAGCACATTGCGCGTCAACGCAGGCAGAGGCCGCCCGGACATCTCGAACATGGCCACGATCTCGGGGGCGACATTCACCATCAGGATACCGCAGACCAATATGGACACCGCCGCCACAAAGGCCGGATAAACCAGCGCGGTTGAGATTTGCGCCTTATCGGTGCCCAGCTGTTCCAGGTGGTCCGCCAGCTCATTGAAAACCGAGGCCGTTTCGCCCGCAGCCTCGCCCGCCTTCAGCGCCGCCAGATAGTAGGGCGCGAACCCCGCGCCGGTACGTTCAAGCGACTCAGACAGGGGGGCACCGTCCATCACCCCGGCCCGAGCCTGCGCGGCCACCGCATCCAGCGCGGGATGACCGCCGGTTCGGACGGCCTCAAGCGCGGCCTCTACGGGCAGTTCAGCCGCCAGCAGCACCGCCATCTGCCGGGTAAAAACCGCTTGCAGATCCGCCGACAGGCGCACTTTGCGGGTCAGGGTCAAACCCCGCGCGGCTTTCTCTCTGGCTTCGGAAATCTGCGAGACGAACAGCTCTTGGCGCGCCAGCTGAAGCGAGGCGTCTGCCTCGGTTTCCGCAACAATAGTGCCGCTTTTACGTTTCCCCGAGGCCGTATAGGCCGTGTAGGCATAGGCTCTCATGCGACGTCCCCGACAACGCGCAGGGTTTCCGTCAGGCTGACGGCCCCCGTGGCCGCAACACCCAGCCCCTGACCGATCAGCGTCTCACCCGCAGCCAGAGCCTGAGCGCGCAGTTCGGTTTCGGTGGCACCCGCGTCAATCGCCCCGCGCAGCGCGTCATCAACCTCGACCATCTCAAAGATACCCATCCGCCCGGCATGGCCCGAGCCACCGCATGACGCACAGCCCATCGGTTCGTACAGCTGATCCGGCACAGGCAGACCATGGCGGACAAATCGCGCGGCCTCCTCGGAGGTGGGGGCGTGGGGGCGCTTGCACTCAGGGCACAGCTTGCGCAGCAGACGCTGAGCAATCACCCCGCGCAGCGTGGCCGCGATCAGAAAGTTATCCAACCCCAGATCCCGCAAGCGCACAATCGCCCCGACCGAGCTGTTCGCGTGCAGCGAGGAAAATACCAAATGCCCGGTCAGCGCCGATTGCGTGGCAACCTGCGCGGTTTCGGGGTCACGAATCTCGCCCACCAGAATGACATCGGGATCCTGGCGCAGGGTCGCGCGCAGGCCGGCGGCGAAGGTCATGCCGATCTCAGCGTTGATCTGAGATTGGCTGACGCCGGGCAGGTCATATTCAATCGGGTCTTCGATCGTGACGATGTTGCGCTCGTCCCGATTGGCCAGCTGCAACAGGGAATACAGCGTCGTCGTTTTACCGGCCCCCGTTGGCCCCGTCGCCAGAATGATCCCGTTGGGCAATGCCGCCAGCCGCGCCAGCACCGTTTGCTGCGCCTCGGACAAGCCAAGCGCGGGCAACGGCATCAACCCGGTAGAGCGATCCAGAATCCGCAGCACGATCCTTTCGCCATAATGCCCCGGCAAAGAGGACACCCGCGTATCAATCACCCGCCCGCCCATGGCCAGCGGGATGCGGCCATCCTGCGGCAGGCGCGTTTCGGCAATGTCCAGCCCGGCCATCACCTTTAACCGGGACACAATCCGTTTCACCGGCACATCGCTGCGATCCAGAATTTCCTGCAAATAGCCATCCACACGCATCCGCACGCGCAGGCCCTTCTCGTGCGGCTCGAAATGCAGATCCGAGGCCCCGTTCTGCACCGCGCGCCGCAGCAGCCGGTTCACCAGCTGGATCACAGGCGCATCGCCCGGATCCTCCAGCAGGTCACGCTGGCGGGCGCTGGCGGGGGTTTCCTCCAGCTCGAACAGAACACCGTCTTCGGGTTTGTCGCCCTCGTCGCTGGTATCATAGGCCCGCGCCAGAGCCTGAGCGAACCCAGGCTCGTCCAGCCGGGAGACCTCGGTCAGATCGTGGCCCAGGCGCCTTTGTGCCTCGCGCAGGCCAACCTGCGTGGCGCCCGGCCCCAGAATAACCTGCCCGCCCGCGATCACCACCTGCTGATCCCGCGCGAAAATGAAGGGCAGCCTAGCGTCCTTCAAACCGGAGCCGGCTGGGGAGAGGGGGAAAGTTTCTGCTTTGTGCGACGTCATCAATAAAACCGGCGTCAAAGGGTTGGTTCAGATCGGCCCCGTCAAAGGGCAGGCCACCCCCAGATGTACGCGGAAACGTCTTATCGTCCAATGGCTGGATTGCGGCGGCGGCCTGTTTGGCCTCGCGCGCGATCTGACGCGACAGTTTGCGGGCCTCGGCCTCTGAGTTCACCACCTGCGGGCGCAGCAGCACCAACAGAACGCGCTGGTTCTTGCTGGCGTTCTTGGCGCGGAACAGCCCGCCAACCAACGGCAGCTTGGACAGGCCGGGCACCCTCTGCTTGGTGGACCCGGCGCCGTTTTCCAGCAATCCACCCAGCATGATCACATTGCCATCACGCACCAGAACCGTCGTGGACAGCGCCCGTTTCGAGGTAATTTCCCCCCCGGCTGAGGATTCCGAGCTGGTCAGGTTCGAGACCTCTTGCTTGATCTCCATCTTCACGGTGCGATCCGCGTTGATCTGAGGGGTCACATTCAGGGTCAGGCCCACGTCCTGCCGCTCGATCGTCTGGAACGGGTTTTCCACCGCACTTTCGCTGACGGTTGAGTACGATCCAGTGACGAAGGGCACGTTTTGCGCCACGACGATCTCGGCCTCTTTGTTGTTCAGCGTCATGATCGAGGGCGTGGACAGCAGGCGCGTGCTCTGGGTCGAGGCGATGGCCGTCAACAGCCCCGCCACCCCGCGATCCCCCTGATCAGGCACCCCGGCCAGCACACCCCCCGCGCCAACATCCAGCGATTGCCCGTTCAGAACCGAGCTAACCAGATTGGTCAGGCTGGGCCGCCCTTGCAGGGAAAACTGCGCGCCGCCGATCACCGCGTTGTTCAAAATGCCCGCGAATTGCACCGACAGATCTGAGAACCCGGTCACCGACATTTCAAAGATCACGGCCTCGACCAGCACCTGTTTGGGGCGTTGATCCAGATAGCGCACCATCTGCAGAATATCCTGCATCCGGTCCTGCGGCGCGGTGATCAGCAGGGTATTCGTCTGCGGTTCGGGGACGATACGGATGGTGCCCTGGGTCTGCTCGCCCTCATTGTTCAGCGCGCGCAGCACCACATCGGCCATGCTGGCGGCCTCGGCATAGTTCAGGCTGATGGCGGTGCTGGCCACATTGTTCTGCTGCGTGTCCAGACGCGAGGCCAGCACACGGATTTTCTCGCGCAGGGCATCGGGCCCCGAGACCACCAGCGCGTTTGACCGGCGATCCACCGACAGCGCCGCGCCTTCGGGCAGGATGTCCATCGCGGTGATGACCTGAGACACCTCGGTTGCGTTCGCATTGCGCAGGCGGATCATCTGAATGGGCTCATCGCGGGGCTGGTCCAAACGGCGGATCAGCGCCTCGATCCGGCGGAAATTCTGCCCGCGATCCGACAGGATAATCAAGGAGGTTCCCGGCACCGGCGTCATCACGGCCTCGGCGGGCAGCAGGGGGCGCACCACCTCGACCACCTCGTTGACCGGGGCGTGTTTCAACTGGATGACGCGGCTTTCATAAGCGCCGGCTCCACCCTGGGAATCGGGCCCCGAGGACAATTCGCGCGCGACGCTCATGCGGACGATCCGATCCGCGCCTGTTCCTTCGATTAGGGTCAGACGGTTCAGCTCCAGCACGGTCAGGAACACTTCGTAGAGCTCGGCCTCGGTCATTTCATCGGGGGCCAGCACCGTCACGCGGCCCCGGATTTCGGGGTCCAGAACGAACCGGCGCCCGGTTGCCTCGGATACGATTTCTACGAAAGCTTTCAGATCCGCATCGCGCAAATTCACGACCACCTGAGCCTGCGCGCCGACGGGCGCAAAAAACGAAACAGGCCCGATCCCAAACGTCAGGATCAGCCCCATTACGGCCAGAAACGGCCGAATCGCGGAACGGTAAGTCATAACCTGCTCTCTAACCTATGAGCCGTCGGGCCGCCTGTTGCCTGCGATCCCCGCCCTGCCTGTTTTGCCACAGCATACAAATTTCGGCGCAAAATGGCAGGGTTTTCTTTGACCGAACGGAAACTGTGGCACGCGCGCATCTTTGCAACCGCAAAAGAGGCGCGCGATTTTGCGCCAGGCCCCGGTTCGGGCGGCGCAGCGGATTAGTGATGCGGATCCTTACCCAGGGCAATCTGCATGTGGTGGGCCTGATGATGCGCACCGATGGTCATGACGCCAAAGAAGCCAAGCCCCTGGACGCGGGCGCGCTCTTGATCGGTTTCGACGGTGATCCGCATGATGGCTCCGTCTGGCGACGGTTCGGCAGCCACGGCCCAGCCCGAGGCCATCTCCAGCATCGGCGAATGCGCCAGCACCATACGTCTGACCGCAGCCGCCACATTTCCTGTACCGCTGATGGTGAATTCCACAAGGCGGCCTTCGGTCTGGCTGCGTACAGTTGCCTGTGTCGTAACCAGATCCATATCCACCAAATGATCGCGCAGGGCCTGAATGTTGACTTTGCTCCAGTCGGTCCGGGGATCCTGGGACAGGATTTGCACGATCTCCGACAGGGCGGCAAAGGCGGACTGCCCCGTTTCACTGGGCCCGCCCGAGCCATGGTGCATATGCTGGGCCGTGGCAGGAAGGGCTGCAAACGCGAGGAAAGCGCAAAGGGTCACTCTGATCATGGGGTCTCCGATCTTGCGGTTGGGGGTGGCGGCTTGCTACACCTCTGGCACAGAATGCAATATGACTGAGATCACATGCTGCCCGCTCCGTTCAACGCATTGGACAAAAAATCCCTGTCCCAAACGGTCTATGAGACCGGAGACCATGTGTTCCGACAAGGCGACCCGGCCAAGGGTATCTTTTTCGTTCTGTCCGGTGCCGTCTGCCTGACCCGCGTCACAGAATCCGGCAATGCCGTCACGATTTTCAACGCGCACTCCGGAGACATGTTCGCCGAGGCCTCTCTCTATTCGGATTGCTATCATTGCGATGCGATGTGCACGGTTCCGTCCAGGGTTATTCGGGTTGCCAAACAGGCCATCGTATCGCGGCAACGCGAGGATCCCGCCTTTTCCGATGCGATCACCCAACGGCTGGCGGCGCAGGTACAAAGCTACCGCCAGCTGTTGACGCTGCACGCGGTGAAATCAGCGCATGAACGTGTCCTGCTGGCGGTGGAACTGGGCAAGCTGACTGGCTCGGTCACGCAATTCGCCAGCCAGATCGGACTGACCAAAGAGGCCTGCTATCGGGCACTCAGAGACCTGTCCGATCGTGGATTGCTGATAAAAACCGGGCGCGGGCGCTATGTTCCGGCACCGCGCGGTAAGGGCCGCCTGCCTTAGTCATGCACAGGATTGCGGCTGGCATGGATCTGCTGCACGCGGGCGGGCCAGGTGGATCGGATATAGGCCAGAATGTCCCAGATTTCCTCGTTGCGCAGGGTGTCGCCAAACCCCGGCATCCCGCTTGCCACGCCAGTGACACCACGCGCGGCCAGCGCCTGAGCCCCGCCGAACCGGGTGTAGTCGAACAGAAGCTGATTGTCGTGATGCCAGGTGTGCCCGGTCTCATCATGAGGCGGCGCAGGCAGAACGCCATTTTCGTCGGGCGAGCGCCAGTCGGGTTGCCCCTCAAGGTTGGCGCCATGGCAGGAGGCACAGTTTTCGGCATAGAGCACCCGGCCATTGGCCAGATCCCGGCCCTCTAGTTCGTGACCGGCGCTTGCACTGGTCGCGATACTACATGCGGCGATGATCAGAATGCGTTTCATGTGACCTGAACCCATGTTTTCATACCTGCTGCCTGATGACCCAGCATATGACAATGCAGCAGCCATTTACCGGGGTTATCGAACACGCAGACGATATCGCGGCTCTCGCCTGCGTCCACAAGCGTTGTGTCCCGCAAAGCGCCCAATGTGCCGTCGGTTTCGACCTCAAAGAAGTGATGCCCGTGCAGATGGATACCATGCGGGAAACGGGTATCGTTCACCAGGCGAATACGCGCGGTTTGCCCTCGTTCGAAGGCATGAAACGGGGTGTCTGTCAGGCCAGATTGACCGTTGAACGCCCAGATATTGCCTCCCATCATGCCCTGCATCATGCGGCGGCTCATGGCGCCGCCTTCCATGCTAAGCGTCAGGGAAACCGCGTTGTCCATGTCTGGCTGCGCCATCTCGTTTGGTGGCAAGGCGGAAATCTCAGAGGCTTGCCGCATGGAATTCACCCCCTCAACCGGGATTTCGCCCAGCAGATAGGGGCCATCCTGCGTTCGAAAGACAAAGGCGATAGGGTCGGCTGACACGACATCTGCAATAATGTCCGCGCGTTGCGCCGGGGCCAGGACGAGACCGGACAATTCCTGTGGACGGCCAAGCGGCATTCCATCCAGGGCAACCACCTTGCCATCAATGCCTTCCAGCTCAACCGGGAAAATCCGATCTGTCGCGACGTTGATCAGCCGCAGACGCAGGCGATCTCCCCGGCGGGCGGGCGTGCTCGGCACAATCAGCGCGCGGGCGAAATTGCCAAGCCGCCCCTGATGCGCCTGATCGTGCCTGTTGTCGAAATCATCGGCCAGCGTTCCGCTGTCGGTCATGCGCCAGTCGTCAATCATGACGATCAGATCGTGATCCACATCGGGGGGCGTTTGTTCCTCGACGATCAGCGGACCATAGAGCCCCCTGGCAACCTGTTCCCAGGACCGATTATGCGCGTGATACCAGAATGTCCCCGCATCGGGCGCGCGAAAACGGTATGCGAATGCGTCACCCGCGCTGACAACGCCCTGGGTCATCCCCGGCACGCCATCCATCGTGTTGTCAATGCGCAGCCCGTGCCAATGCACCGCCGAGCCCTGGCCGATCTGGTTCAGGAACCGGATGTCAAATGACTCGCCCTGGCGGGCCCGCAAAACCGGGCCCGGGGTGCTGCCGTTGAAGCCCAGCATCGGAGTGGCTGGCGCGCCGTCGGGCAGAATCTGCGCCGTGACCGGCTGCGCAACCAGTTGGGTTGGGGCCGACGCAAGCGCAATACGCGGGGTCAATGCCGCCGCGCTGGTTGTGATCAGGAAGTCTCGCCTGTTCATGGGATACCTCAGTTCGGGAGGGTCAGAACACTGGTAAGCGTCGCAGTCGCCGCAAGCACCACCAGAATGACCCCAGTTTCGATTTCGATAGAGCGCACCAGATGGCGCGCGGCGGTGCCGTCCCCGGCCTGCATGGCGGGAACAAAGCGCAGCTTGTTTGCAGCGGCCAGCGCCAGAACCACCCCGACAAGCACCAGCTTGATCAGAAGGGCTTGGCCGTAGCCTGTTGTCGTCAGCATCCGCTGATCCCCCACCAACAGCCAGGCCATCAGCAATCCGGCCAGGATCAGAACCGGCACGATCACCGAAGCGGCCTGCCCAAAGCGGTGCCCCAAGGCGGCTGCGTTGCGCAGGCACTCGGGCCGCCGAGACAGGCTGTGCAGCGGGCCAAGCACACCGATCCAGAATGCAACCCCCAGCAGATGCACAAGCAAAAGCAGGCGGATACCCGTTGTCTCCAGCTCGGGGATATGGCCGATCCGGGCGAAGGACCACAGGGCCAGCATCCCCCCGGCCAATGCAATCCATTGCCCCAAAAGAGGAATGAACAGCCCTAGGACGATCAGACCCGCCCCAACGCTCCGATAAATCAGAACGTCGCCAACCGGCGTCTGCCACAGCAGGCCCAGCATTTCAGGATCGGTCATGCCACCGGCATCGCCCGTCAGTGCGGCCCCCCGCAACATGAAGCCCAAACCAGCAGCAGCCAGCGAAAGCCCCGCCAACAGCGCGGCCTGCACGCGAATCCTGCCGGCAACAGGCGACACCAGATCGGCAAAGACTGCGCGGATCAGCACAAGCCCAACCGACCCCGCCACGCCAATATACAGCATCAGCTTGGCAAGGATCGCAGCTATTCCCCAGATGTCCGGCATGATCAGTCCACCGTGAATGTGAACGCGCCCTGCATGGCGTGCCCATCCACACCCAGGCCGCGCCATTCAATGCGGTAGATGCCGTCCCCCATGCTTTGCAGCGGAAGCGTGAACACCCGGTCAAAACTGGTCTGCCCCCCCAGATCGAGCCTGACGGGGGGATGATCCTGATGGGTCATGTCCACCCGCGTCAGGCGAATATCAGCCGCGAAATTAAAACCGATCTCAGCGGGCACTTCGGCCATCACCGCGCCGTTTTCGGGCGTCGTGGTATCCACGCGGGAATGGGCAAAAGCACCCGAGGCCAGCGTTGAAATCAATGCAGCAGTCACAAGTGTCTTCATCAGAGGTATCCTTTAGTTAATTCCATTGGCGCGCTGGATTTCGCGGATATAGGTAATGACCATGGCGACATCGCCACGGGTCAGGCCTTTGACCGGCGGCATGTTGCCAAACCGCCAGTGATGGCTTCTGACCCCCAAAGCAACCGCGCGCTGAAAGGTTTCGTCAGCATGGTGACTGGGTTCATAGATAACATGAATCAGCGGCGGACCCGCCCCCTCGACACCAACGCCGCCCGCCCCGTGACAGGCAACACAGGCATTTTCAAAGATACGCTGCCCGATCGCGGCGTTGCCCTCGATGGCGGGCATCTGAATCGCAACCAAAGCGCCATCTTTCGGCGCAGCCGTTTGGGCGGCGTCATCCGCAGGTGCGGGGCGCAGGACGATATAGGCAGCAACAGCCGCCGCGGCGCAGGCGCCGACAAGTAGATATTTTCGGTTCATACAGAGATCCTAACCTTGTGAAACAGGGGGGCCGCAAATTCAGCACGGCACTCCGGAACGCACTCATCCTCATGAGCGGCGATGGAAGCCTGTTTCAAAGGTTCGGGGGTCTGTCCGGATTGTTCGGCTCTTCCAGAGAAGAGAGCAAAGCAACATGCCACATCCGGGTCGTCTTGGACGGGGCGAAAATCACATCGGAATGGAACAAGGCAACTGCCAGGACATTACACAGGAACGGATTGCACCCTTCATGCCCCGCGCCGCCTGAATCTGAGGGCACCTGCCCGGCAAAATCCATCGCAGCATGGCCAGCATTTTGAGTATCTGCCGACATATGCACATGTTCCGCACAATGCCCGCCAGCGCAATCCCCAGACAATGCGTGCGCGGGGCCGCTCAATCCGGTCACGACAACCAGAACGGCAGCAAGCATCACGGACAGTATCTGTTTTGCGCATATCATCTGTGGAACCCTAATCGACCATTTCCAAGATGACAACGCTGGCATCGCTTCAAACGCCCGCTGTCCAGATTTCCAAATCAGACCGGAACAGAACAGAGCATTTGGACAACGGCGAGGCCCCGTTCTGATTCAGCCTTGCGCGGCAGCCATTCAGCCGTTAAACGAGCGCCATTGCCGCCGTCGCTTAGCTGATAGAGCGCGTCATTCGTAAGTAGCGGGTCCGCTCGCGATTGACGTTTGATGCCAATGAGTTGGAGACGGCACGCAGTAACGAGTAGGGCCATAGTAGGGCCGCAGAAAGAGAAGAATGCCGGTGTAGCTCAGCTGGTAGAGCACGTCATTCGTAATGAGTGCTCAAACCGACCATTTCCACAGTATCATCAAGACGTTAGGTGTTTTCGAGAATGTTACGAGAATTTCACGGGCTCGTAGCCTCGCGGTTCTGCGGGCCGGTAATGCGGAATGTAGCCCTTGGTGATCCAGTTCGCGACGGACTGGCGCGTGTAGCCAAACGGGCGAAGCGCCTCAAACAGTTCCGGGAATGTCTTGTCCGCAGCCGCACACTCCTTGCTCACCCGAAGTATCTCACTCCAAGTTAGAAGGTCGCAGTTTTTGATAGGGACGCTGCTCGAATCCATGCCAGCCTTCACGTAGGGATGTTGCTTCAGATCAGCGGGCCTGTGCCCGTCGCGCCGCGCCGCGCTTCGCGCTCCCGTTCCTCAAGTACCTCGCGCCACATATCATAGGTGGAGGCGACCATGAGTTCGAGTTCTTCGCGCGAATAGAGGTCAACGCCTTCATCCGTGTGGAGTCTGACGGCCCGGCGGTCGTCCGATGGATCGCCAAACTGCGCGATGGTCAACCGAACCTCGGCAAAGTCCTCGTCAGCCGCCCGGATGCGCTCGTGCATCATCGAGAATGCGAAACGCCTACCCTCTGCCGTCAGGCCTCGCGACCGGCGCGGCTCGATAAACAGCGCGCTGGCTTGCTCGTCGATGGCAAGAATCATCGGCAGCCAGAAAGTCACTTTCCGGCCCATGCCCATCGAGAGCGGGAAGAATTCGTGCTTGCGTCCAAAAACCCGGCCAGAAGTGGCGAAGTCATGCAGGCCAAGGGCTACGCGCCGGTTGTATGTGAATTCTTCGTCCGACTTGGACCGCTTCCGCAACTCCGCCTCGATCACGGGCCAAGGTGTCGGTTCGGCAATACCAAGATCCAACTCGGGTTGGATGTTGAAAAGGTCGGAAAAGCAGGATCGAACGGGCTTGTAGGAGAACGTCGAGAACCCGCCCTTCATCTGCTCTAAGCTCTTGCGCTTCATGTCGTCGCGCTGGGGCGCGATCCGCGCAAGGTCAATGTCAGGCAATGGGCGTATCGTCACTTGGCGGTTCTCCTGCGCGAGGTGTAGCGTTCAAGGACACCTTGTGGTGTTGGAATCGGTCTAGGATCACATTATCCGGTATCCGCATTCCAAAAGCAACGTTCGTTCTCGCTTTGTCCACCACCACGCTCCATGGGGAGCCCTTTGCGTGAGACAGGTCCACCAACCGTCCCGGGGACATAGGGCCGAAATGTCGGACAACATCACTGATCAGATCAACAACCGCCATATCGTCTGGTATAGGCAGTTCACTCGTCCGCCCTGTCAGAGGGTCTTGCTTTACAGCCCGAAAGGCAATCGGTTCTGCGCCGTTTCTCTTGAACGCTCGATAGACAGCCGGATGCACCGGGCCATACTGCCACGCCTCGAAGTAGCCTGAGACAAGCGGCCCTTTCCCGCGCTTCATGTGGATTCCGTGCGCGAAATAGAGTAGCTTTTGAAGTGCCAGGTTGCTGATCTTGATGCCACGTCGATCCGCCTCGTCTAGCATGAGGTTCGCTATTGCCCTCGGATCGTATGCGCTCATCGTCTCATCTCGTCGCTTTCGTGTTCTCATTCTGTTCGCGCAATAGTGCACGACAATGGGGTGATTTGGCAAGTCAGGGGAATGGTGCCTCAAGAGGGACTCGAACCCCCGACCTTGTCCTTACGAAGGACCTGCTCTACCAGCTGAGCTATTGAGGCGGACCGACCGTGCGTTTAAACGCAGCGGACGGCTCATTCAAGCGATTTCAGTTAGAAAGCAGCGAGAATCTCGTCGTCGCTGTTCGGGTCTACTCGCTCACATGCTGCGATGTAGAACCAGTCGCCGCGCATTCGGTTCATCTTCCAAGGAATGGCGCGAAGGTTCCACGGCACATGCAGCCCCGAGATCACCTGATCACCGGCTTTGTTCTTGCCGACAAGCTGGACGATGTGATCGACCTCATGCGGCACACCGGTCAGACGCTCCAGATCGTCCGCTTCTTGATAGATCGCCAGCATGGCCGCTTTGTCGGCGTCAGTCAGCCACGGTGGCACGGCTTCTGCATTTCTCGCGCGGCGCATCGCTTCATCGAAGTTCTTCTTCACCCGGCGCCTAAGGTTGTGACGGTGGTGCTTGGTCGGCAAGCTGGAGATATACGCTTCACGTTCGGCTGCTCGCTGGGCCTCGAATTCTGCCGTCTCGCGCTCGGCCTCGGCGGCTTCGGCTGCCGCCTCTGCGGGAGACAGCCCGCAACTGTAGTGATCGAACATACCTGATCCTTTCGCTGGACGGCGACGGAACAAGCTTAGGTAACCGACACCGAAGGGTTGGCTTCCTCTGGGCAATCAGCAGTGAGCGGATTGGGGGCGATCTCGGAACAGGTACCGCCAGCATGCGGAGCGGCTACACCAGCAGGCCGCTTGAGTCAAGACTCTGGGCGTGGCAATGTGGTCCAAGAACGTTGACGCCGGATGCACCGCCGCACTATAAGTTCTCAAAATGTTCGCAGGAGGCAGTGATTTGGGGCTGACAAGCATAGACCTATTCTGTGGGGCCGGAGGACTAAGCCTCGGGCTGGAAAACGCAGGGTTCAGGTCTTTGATGGGCCTCGACACCAACAAGGACGCTATGGCGACGTATCGCAAGGCGCTTCCCCATGCGGAAGCCGTCGAGGGGTCAATAGTTGGATACGATTTCCGGCAATGGAGAGGCGTTGACTTAGTAGCTGGCGGACCTCCCTGTCAGCCGTTTTCGAACGGTGGAAAGCGGCTGGCCGCGAAAGATGACCGAGACATGATCCCCGAATTTGCGCGTGCCGTGAATGAGATTATGCCACGCGCATTCATTATGGAAAACGTCGCTGGCCTTCTCGCGCCTCGCAATAGGGAATACATGGCGGAAATCCTGTCGCTGTTCTCCGACAAATACACCATATTGCCGCCGCGCTTGATCAACGCTGCTGATTACGGGGTGCCCCAAAAGCGGATGCGGATTGTGCTTATCGGCCTGCTAAAAGGTAGCATCAACTTCCCAGTGCCTACCCACACGCCCGGACGATACGTTACTGCGGGCTCTGTTCTGCGTCGCGGCGAAGTGCAGGGGCAGCCTAACCCGTCGAAGGTGGTTTATGCGCGGAGGCCTGACCTCCGCCCAAGTCCGTATGCCGGTCAACTGTTCAACGGCGGTGGCCGCGCAATCAATCTCGATCAGCCGGCACCGACGATCCTTGCATCTGCTGGCGGCAACAAGACCCACTTCCTCGATGAATTAGAGGCAGTCCCTCCGTACCACAAGCACCTCTGGGACGGCGGCAAACCTCGCACCGGAGAGTTGGAGGGCGGGCGACGCATCACCATCTTGGAATCCGCGCTCTTGCAGACATTTCCGGCGGGAATGGAATTCGCAGGATCAAGAAGCTCTCAGTATACACAGATCGGCAACGCCGTTCCGCCTCGGCTGGCCGAGGTTGTTGGCGCATCAGTTGCCCGCGCGCTCCACTAGGTTTGCGGCGTCCAGCCTTCGCACCAATTCGTTCACTCGCTCCGTGTCGGGTTGATAGCGGTCGAGGTATTCGTAAAGGCGGACAAGCGCCTCCGCACGCTGCGGCCTCGTCAGAACCGCTGTAAGCACCTCCACGGCCTGTCGCACGTCCAGCACCGCTACGTCCTCTGCAAGCTGGTTCAACCTCTCGCTTGCGGCTTTCCGGTCTCCTTCGGGCCGATTGGCAACGATGTGGAGCCGTGACAGGTCATTGTCGCGGATCGTCTTCGACGCGCCGTCAATTTTCGTCGCCCAGTTGTTTGCCGTAATTTCGAACGCTTCGATTACCCGGCTGCCAGTGGCGATTTGGACGTCGCCAGCAGCGAAGGAGCTTCTATCCGAAGCGTTGAGACTTTTAGTTTCGACGCGCACCTGATCCGCCGCGTGACTTGCCACCATCGTATGCAGCAGGGCCGCGAAGGCGAACTGCTCGTATGCGCCGCCAGATGGGACATTCAGTAGGTCCAGCAGCAAGCCAGTGGTTCTCGCGAAGGTGAGGGCGCTACGGTTCAATTCCGGCATTGGCAGCACCGGGCGCGCGGTCGCGGCGACGGCTGCACATGCGAAACCAAGGGCAGCTTCACGGTCGCCCTGGCTCACGCCGTTCGCCCAGTGTAAGAGCCGATCAAACTCTTCGACGTTCCCACGGGCGAGGCGGTCAGTGTTTTTCGCAATGTTTTGGTAGGCGTCTTTCACTGCCGTGATGTGGCGCTCCGAGAGAAAAACACCGAGTTGTTGCGCCATACCCCGCGCCCCTTCCGGGCGACGGGTCAAATCGAGTGTCGCGTCTTCGAGGCCATAACCGAGTTGTATGAGCACGCCGTCTCGGTAGCTGATCCGCCGGTCGCCAAGAACGCTTTCAAGGTCCGCAATCGCATCAGCGGGCAGTGACGCGCGAGCATCGTCAATCGCCTGTGTTCCGGCGGCTGGGTCGGCAATAAAGCCATCAACTAGTTCAAATACGCGGTCGCGTGCATCGGTGCCAGTGCTCATGCGGCGACTTTATCTCGATTCCTCAATGGGAAGCGAGTGCGATTTGTGACCGTCAGAGAGCCTCAGAGATACGCATATGCGAATTTGCGGGGTCAGCATAGGCCGCCTGCTCAGACACCGCATAGACGCCTAGCAGCGCCGCGCTTTCACCAGTATCCGCGCAGGTGGCTCACTTCGATGGACCGGGGCGCGAAATGAGTCTCCGAGAGCAACGCGAGGCACATGGCGACGAAGCGGTCGGCATGGTGGCCGCGCCCGCCGCCTTGGAGGGTGAGGTTGCCCGCCGAGGTCATCTTGAACTCGACCGAGGTGGACTCGCGGATCAGTTCCTCTTTCTCGGGGAGGTCGTGGGCGATGCGTAGGGAACCATTCTCAAGGCAGGTCGCGGCATTTTCGAACAGAACGTTCTTCGAGCAGGTGATCCGGTTGCCTTTGCGATTGATGGACGAGCCAGCCGTCATGGTTACGGCATTGACTGGCACCTTGGCCTGTTCGAACAATCCCACGAGCGGGGCGCCCATGCCGGTCGCATCCATCGTCAAGGTCCAGTTTTTCAGCTTGCGCAGGATCGACGCCACCCAGTCGATCACGTCAACGGCCTCGTCGAGTTTCGCGGTCTCGGTATAGACGACGGTATATTCTGGTGCTGTCAGCGCCTGTTCCCAGCCTCGCCCTGTCATGAAGGGCCGCGACTCCGCCTTGATGATCGCCAGCGCCGAAGGGTCTTCGCCTCGGCCTCCTACATCGAGGCCAACCGCATACCGGCGGAAGCCCTTCACCGAATGCCCAGCCGCTGCCGGATCAGAAGAGGTCGGCATGATCAAGGTGCCGTCGTCGCGTTCGATCAGTTCATAGGACAAGGGCTTGCTCCGTGTTGTTGGTCGCTCGCATGAGCGTGGCGTGAGAAACGAGGGGGTCGCCTCCACCTGCGAAAATGCAGTCGTATTCGCGGGCGAAGCGTTGGGACGAGATCACGTCACGCTCCTTTTCGATGGCCGCGATCAATTCGGGATCTCCGCAATCGCGGAAGTGGCCGAGAATCTTCTCGAAGTCGTTCGGCCCTGTCCACCAGCGATAGAAATCGCCGTCCTTCCACATTGGGGTCGAGGTGACGAGCAACCGGCCTGTCACCTTCCGGCGCAAAGGCAGGACCGCTGCAATGTCGTCGTCGGCAATCAGGGCGGCTTCATCGAGGCACAGAATGTCCGCCGTGAAACCGCGTGCGCTGTCAGTCGCTGGCATGGCTAGGATGCGCCCTTTGTGGTTTGCGGCAGACACCTCGGTTTTCAGAAACTGAATGTCGCGAGGGGCGAATGGGTCGGCGTCTCGGAATTCCTTCACGCGCAGAAGAAACTCTTTTGCTTGCTTCTCGGTCGGCGTGATCACGACAACTGTCAGCCCCCGGAGAAAGCCATCCCAAGCGACGCACGCCACCGCCGTGCTTTTGCCCAACTGCCTGCTCGCCATAAGGATGATGTGGGAAGCTGTGGATGAGAGCAATTGCCTTTGAAACGCGCGGGGCTCGACGCCCATTGTGGTTCGAAACCGGGCGATGGGATCGAGCGAGACGGCCAGCCCGCCAAGGAACCTGTGAAGGGCAGGATCGAGTGCGGTCATGGCTGATGCTCGATCACTTGGAGTTGCTGCATTTCCGTCAGGAAGTCGGCCTTGGCCGAGGGGTGCGCCTCCAGCACTCTCAGGATGATCTGCCGCAAAAGCAGGAATTGCGGGGACGTTCCGAGGTCGACCGTCACGTCGATTTTCTGGCTGAACATGCCCCGGACCTTTGCGAGGTCCATCAGAGTGTTCCGCATTTCCCGCATCTGGGCGAGTTCCAGCAGCTTGTCGTCGTCGTCACCGCAGGACTCGATTGCTGACCGCAGGCGGCGCACGAGCCAGCGCAGATCGTTGTCAATGTCGTCGCCATCAGAAACAGCCGCTGCGGCCTCTTTCACTGCCGCAACATGCTCTGACTGTCGGACCCGCGCTGCGATCAACAGGCGCTCATCTTCGGGTACTTTCTTCCACCAGCGTTTGACGGACGTATCCGACACCCCGAATTGCTTGCCGATGGCAAGCATCGAGCGAGAGCCCGTCGCGAGTTCTTCCTTGATGCGGTCCTGCGTCGCCTGCGGCAGTTCGTCGAGCTTATGCCTGCGTCCCATGCCGCCCCCAAAGATGAAGCGCGAGACCGGCAATGGCGACGAGTTCGATCCGATCAAGGACGCGGGCAAGCCACGGCTGCTGGCCTGTCAGTTCCTTGGTCAGGCCTTCATCCGCCCAGCCGATCCATTCGGCCACCATCGCTTTGACGGCAACAATGGCATGTTCTTTCCGGCGCGTCGGCTGGTCATCGACCCATACAGACAGGTCCACGGGATCGACCGTCACTCGATCCCAATGGACCCCGAGCAGGACCGATGCAGCCGCCCGCTTCGTTGCGACTTGTTCCGCCGAAAACATCAGTCGTCCGCCACGATTTCGAGCGGCACGCCGCGATCCGCAGCCTCGGCCTTCGCCGCCCGGTATTTCGACACCGACCGCGCATCCGTCTTGCGGATTTGCACCGGGGCCTTCGCGGGATCGAAGCTGCCCTTCTCGGCCTCCGCGAGTTGCGCCGCAAGGTCCGATGAGTGGCCTGCTGCTTCGATCCGACGAACCATGACTCCTCGCCCAGGATGAACGTCTTCGCGAACATATCGGCGTTGCCCTCCACGTTCATCAGCGCCCATTCCTCGTTCATACGCTCGACGGCTGAATAGGGCGTCTTCGGCTCGACCTGTTCTAGCGCCTTCTTCGGACAGGAAAAAGGCAATCGCATCAGCGACTTCTTCGGGCTCGGCCATGCGTGGATGAAAGGCTTTTCCGGTCAGGCGCTGCGCCTGATCTGCGGGCATGTTCGCCGTGATCGAGGTCCGCGTCAGGCCGGGCGCCACACAGTTTACCGTCACATGCGGGGCCAGTTCCTCGGCCATGCTGCGCGTCAGGGAGGCCACCGCCGCCTTGGCCGCCGCATAATCCGCCTGACCTGCCTCGCCTCCGAACACGATCGAGCTGACATTGACGATCCGCCCCCAGCCCCGCGCGATCATGCCCGGCGCAAAGGCCTGAGACAGATGAATCGTGCCCATCAGGTTCAAATCCAGCGTCGAGCGCCATTGGGCCGCGTCGATCTCCAGAAACGGCGTATAGAGCTGCGCAGACCGGATGCCTCCCACAAGATTGACCAGCAGATCAACCTGTCCCAGCTCGGCCAATGCCGTGTCAGCAAAGGCGCGGGCCTGATCCTGGTCGGTGATGTCCGCCCGCGTCGCAGACACGAGCAGATCACGGGGCAACGCCGACTGTGCCGCGTCCAGACGGTGGGAGGAGATATCCGTCAGCGCCACCCCGCGAATGCCGCCCGCGACCAGCCGGTCGATGACGGCCCGCCCCATTGGGCCGCCCGCACCCGAGACCGCCGCGATGCGGCCTTGGGAGCTCATGCGAGCCCCATCTCATCGCGCAGCATCTTGCGCAGCGCGAATTTCTGGATTTTGCCAGACGCGGTCGAAGGCAGGGCCTTGCGGATTTCCAGCCGCTCGGGCCAGTAGTTCTTCGAGAAGTGATGCTGCGACAGGAAGCTCTGCATCTCCTCAAAGCTAAGCGCCTGCCCCGGTTTGGGCACGACAAAGGCGCAGGCCCGTTCGCCCAAGCGGTCATCCGGGTAGCCAACGATCGCCACGGTGGCGACAGCCGGGTGTTTGAACAGGGCGGTTTCCACCTCGACCACGGGGATGTTTTCGGCGCCGCGGATGATGATGTCCTTGGACCGGCCGCAGATACGGATATAGCCGTTTTCATCGGCGCGGGCGATGTCACCCGTGTCGAACCAGCCGTCGGCATCCACGGTGTTCCACTGCGGACGTTTCAGATAGCCGCCGAAATTGGAGCAGCCGCGAACGTACAGCTCTCCCTCTTCGTGGGGCTGGGCGATGGTGCCTTCGGGGGTGCGGATCTGCACCTCCATCCCGGCCAGGGGATAGCCATCACTGTGGATCGAGCGTTCGTCCGGGTCGTCCAGATTGGTCAGCGTCACGGCCCCGTTTTCCGTCATGCCCCAGGCGGACACGATCTTAGTGCCCAGCACGGCGCGGGCGCGTTCCACCACCGGGCCGGGAATGGCGGTGCCGGCACATAGGAAGGTGCGCAGCGATGCGGAATCGGTGCCGTCTTCCTCGACCGCATTGGACAGATCCATCAGGAACGGGGTCGAGGCCATGGTGAAGGTGCAGCCGTCCTGCTCTACCACCTTGGCGGCCAGGGATTTGTCCCAGGTGTCCAGCAGCACGGCGCGGGCCTGCAATTGCACGGGCATCAGCAGCCCATACATGAACCCGGTCTGGTGCGCCATGGGCGAGGCCATCAGCACCACGTCATCCGCGCCCAGATGCAGGCGGTCTGCATAGGGGACCAGATTGGCATACATGGTGTTGGCGGTATGCATGACGCCCTTGGGCTCACCCGTGGTGCCCGAGGTATAGATCAACTGGCACACGGCATTGGCATCAGGGCGGTTTTCGGTGGTGATGCGGGCCATGTCGGGGTCATCGTCCAGGGCCGGGTCGAACAGGGTGGTCTCTAGATCGCGCGCGCCTGTGCCGCCCTGCACCAGCACGTGTTGCAGATCGGGCAAGTCGGGCAGCATGGCATCGGTCATCGCCTCGTGATCGAAGCCGCGGAACAGTTTGAGGATGACAAAAACCTTGGCCTCGCCGTGGCGCAGCATGAAGGTCAGCTCGTGTTCGCGGAAGATATGCATCACCGGGTTGAACACGGCACCTAGGCGCGCGCAGCCCAGATAGGTGGCCACGAATTGCCAGCTGTTGGGCAATTGGCAGGACACGACATCATCGCGCCCCACACCCAGACGCGACAGGCCCACGGCGGCGCGGTTGGCCAGAACGTCCAGCTCGGCCCAGGTCAGATCGCGGCGCGCGCCCGTGCTGACCACGACCGAGGTCAGCGCCGGTTTGTCAGGACAATCGCGCAGGCATTCGTCAAAATAGTCATTGACCGTTTTCCCGTGCCAGAACCCTTTTTCCGTCATCTCTTGGATACGAGGTTCGATCAGAACAGCATCGAATTGCATGGGGTCTCCTCCTCCATGGGGTTGGCGCACCGGCCTGCGCTCCTCTTGCAGACCGGGCGGCAGATTGGTGGCGTGCCGGCCGGTTTACGCCGCACGCCCCGCCCGTTCGCGGGCGATAATGTTTTTCATGATGTGCGCCGTGCCGTCCCCGATTTGCAGGCCCAGCACGTCGCGCAGGCGCTGCTGGAAGGGGAAGTCCTCGGAATAGCCGGCATGGCCGTGGATCAGCAGACAGGCATGGATCGCCTCATAGGCCAGAAGGGGCGGCCACCATTTGGTCATTGCGGCCTCGGCGGTGTGGGGCAGACCCTGATCCTTCAGCCACAGGGCATTCATCGACATCAGGCGGGCCGCTTCGAGTTTCGTGTCGAAATCGGCCAATTGGTGCGTCACCCCCTGAAAGGCCGACAGCGGTTTGCCAAAGGCCTGACGTTCGTTGATATAGGACCACGTTTCATCCAGGCTTTGCCGCGCGGTGCCGATACATTGCAGCCCGATCAGCGAGCGCGAGAAATCGAACCCGTGCATGACCTGGCCAAAGCCCTTGCCCTCTTCGCCCAGCAGATATTCGGCGGGGACGCGCACATTATCGAACCAGATCGAGCCATGCCCGACCGAGTTCTGCCCGCAATTGGCGAATTTCGAGGTGGTGATCCCCGGCAGGTCCAGCGGCACCAGGATGGCGGACACGCCACGCGCGCGGTCCTCGGGTTTGCCGGTGCGCGCAAAGGTGACGACGCCCTTGGAAATCTGGTTGGCCGAGATCGAGGTTTTTTCACCGTTGATGATATAGTGATCGCCGTCGCGTTCCATCCGCAGGCCCAGATTGGCCGCGTCCGATCCGCCCTTGGGTTCGGTCAGGGCGATGGCCAGCATATGCTCGCCAGCGATCAGCCCCGGCAGCCAGTCCTGCGCGATTTCCGGCGCTGCGAACTGGCGCAAAATCTGCCCGTTCAGCGACGCCAGCAGCGACGTATAGGCAAAGGTGAAATCGGCGCGGGCGATTTCTTCGGTGATCACGCCGGAATAAAGATAGCTGGCGCCCATCCCGCCGAACTCTTCGGGCATTTCGGGGGCGATCAGGCCCAGTTGCCCCATTTCGCGCAGCAAATCCATGTCGAATTTACCCACTTTTTCCCGCGCCAAATAGCCGGGGGCGACCCGCTCTTGGGCGAATTTGCGTGCCAGATCGCGGATCTGATCCAGCTCTTCAGTATCGAAAATCGTTTTCATCCTGTCCTCCCATATGCAGGCCGTTGGGTGGGGCCCGCAGGCCCCAACCCGTTGGATCACTTGCCGAATTTTCGGAAATCGGGCTTGCGCTTTTCCTTGAAGGCGATGCCGCCTTCTTTGCTTTCGTCCGTGTCGTAGTAGAGCGACAGGCCCAGCATCCCGAGGCCAGCAATGCCACGCTGGTGTTCGGTGTCCATGTTGAAGCTGCGCTTGGCCAGGGCGATGGCGGTGGGCGATTTCTCCATGATCTCGGCGCACCATTTGGTGACTTCGGCGTCCAGCGCGTCATGCGGCACGACGCAGTTGGCCAGCCCCATATCCACGGCTTCCTGGGCGGAATACCGACGGCACATGTACCAGATTTCGCGGGCTTTTTTCTCGCCCACCACGCGTGCCAAGAAGGCCGTGCCGAACCCCGGATCGACCGAGCCGACCTTGGGGCCGACCTGACCGAACTGCGCGCGGTCACCGGCGATGGTCATGTCGCAAATGGTGGCCAGCACGTTGCCGCCGCCGATGGCAAAGCCCTGCACGCGGGCGATCACGGGTTTGGGCACATCGCGGATGATGGTGTGCAGATCCTCCATCGGCAGGCCGATGGTGCCGCGCCCGTCATACTGGCCTTCGTGGGCCGACTGGTCGCCGCCGGTGCAGAACGCCTTGTCGCCCGCGCCGGTCAGCACGATGACGCCAACGGATTTGTCCCAGCCGGCGGTGTTGAAGGCGTGGATCAGCTCTTCGCAAGTTTGACCGCGAAAGGCGTTATAGACCTCGGGGCGGTTGATGGTGATCCAGGCGGCGCCGTCTTTTACCTCGTAGAGGATGTCTTCGTAGGTCATGTGGGCCTCCTTAGCCGTGCATGGTCAGACCGCCGGACACCGACAGAACCTGACCCGTGATAAAGCCCGCGTCGTCGCTGGCGAAAAAGGCGATTGCACCGGGCAGATCGCCGGGCTGCCCCAGGCGGCCCATCGGCACCGCGCGGGTAAAGGCCACGCGCAATTTTTCCTTGTCACCGGCGGCCTCCATGAAGGCATCCAGCATCGCGGTATCGGTCACGCCAGGGCAGACCACGTTGACCGAGATCCCCTGCCGCGCATGTTCACGCGCGATGGTTTTGGAAAAGGCAATGACGCCGGCCTTGCAGGCGGCATAGACGCTTTCGCCAGACGACCCGCCCCGCGCTGCATCCGAGGCCAGCGACACGATTTTACCGGCGCGCCGCTCGGCCATCTTGGCCAGAACGGGATGGGTGATGTTCAGCACACCGCGCAGGTTGATGTTGATGATCTTGGTCCAGAAATCCGGGTCGCTCTTGAGGAAGGGCGTGAACACGTCCCAGCCAACCCCGTTCACCAGCACGTCGATGGGACCCAGCTCGGCCTCGATCTGCTCGACCGCCGCAGCCGTTGCAGGGGCATCCGTCAGATCCACGGACACGGCCATGCCGGTCGCGCCAATGGCCTCGATTTGTTGGACCACCGCCTTGGCCGCCGATTCGTTCAGATCGACCACAGCCACGCGCGCGCCCTCTTCGGCAAAGCGCAGGCAGGTTGCCGCACCAATACCGCCACCACCACCTGTTACGACAACAGTTTTACCTTTTAGCCCTTTCACGGGTTCCTCCTTAATGCAACGCGAGAAACATGAAGATCACACACGCGCATGATAATGCGTGTTAATTCTCCTCCCTATGTGTCTCGCCTCCAAAACTAGACAGGTTGGGACGATACTTACTGGATATTTTATGTCAAGTAGTTGTCATTAATTTCTGGCAAGCATCCAATCAAGCTCGGTTGACTTGCCCCGCATTTCCCCAGATGAATGTCCCCCATGAACGAAGATGTTGATTTCCCGCAGCCTTCTCAGGTGGACGACCTGGCGAACCGCCTTTTCTTTCGGCTGTACCAGTCTGCTAACCTGCTCCATAAAACCGGAACAAAGGCGCTGGACGACACCCACATCACGACTCAGCAATGGGCTGTTGTCGGCGCGCTGGCCCGTCAGGGGTATGAACAGGGAATCGCCGTGGGCGAGCTGACCAAGTTCCTGCTGGTCAGTCGGCAAAACCTGTCGGGCGTTCTGGCCCGTCTGGAACGGGACGAATTGATCGAGCGCGTGGTTTCCCCACATGATAGCCGCAGCCGTCTGATCCGCCTGACAAAACGCGGGCGCCACCTGTGGCGCACCGACATGAGTGACCGTATCTCTCGCTTCTATGACGAGGCTTTGGCGGGGTTTTCGACCACCGACAAGATTCACGCGATCCACTATTTCGACAAGATCCTGACGAACCTCAAGCAGATCGAGCAGGATCAGGGCGAGTCATAGGCCCGCCCGCTCCCGCGCCTGTGCGGCCATGCTGCGCGCAATGATCCCCTGCTGAATCTGGGTCGTGCCTTCGTAGATACGGAACAGGCGCGCATCGCGGAACAGCTGTTCGGCGCGGTATTCGCGGATATACCCCGCCCCGCCATGCACCTGGACGTTGCGATCCGCCACGCGCCCCACCATTTCCGAGGCAAACATTTTGGCACAAGAGGCCAGCGTGCTGACATCCTCGCCTGCATCACGCCGGCGCGCGGCATCCTCGACCATGGCGCGCGCGGCATAGGCCTCGGCACGGCTGTCTGCGAACATCACTTGCAGCATCTGGAAATCCGCAATCGGACGGCCGAATTGCTTACGCGACACGGCATAATCCATCATGTCGTCGATGATCCGCTCGGCCAGCCCGACACAGGCCGCCGCGATATGCAGCCGCCCTTTGTCCAGCACCTTCATCGCGGTTTTGAAACCCATACCCTCGACCCCGCCGATCAGGGCAGTCGTGGGGATTCGGCAATCTTCGAAGATCACGTCACAAACATGCGCGCCCTGCTGACCCATCTTCTTTTCGGGCTTGCCGGTGGACAGACCCGGCGTTCCGGCCTCAACCACGAAGGCGGACACGCCCGCCGCGCCCCTCTGCGCCGGATCGGTCCGCGCCATCACGGTAAATGCCCCCGCCAGCGGCGCGTTGGTGATAAACCGCTTGGTCCCGTTCAGCACATATGTATCGCCATCGCGCACCGCCGTGGTCCGCACGGATCCCGCGTCCGATCCAACATCCGGCTCGGTCAGCGCAAAAGAGCCGATCAGCTCGCCAGTCGCGATTCGTGGCAGATAGGTGGCCTTTTGCGCGTCCGTGCCATCAATCACGACCCCCTGCGAGCCGATCCCCACATTCGTTGCGAAAATCGAGCGGAACGCAGGCGCAGCGCGGCCGATCTCGAAGATCAAGGCCGCCTCTTCGGACATGTTCAGCCCCAGCCCGCCATACTCTTCAGGGATCGACAAGCCGAACAAGCCCAGATCGCGCATCTCTTGAATGATGTCCTGCGGAATTGCATCGGCTTCCGCGACCTCCGGCTCGGCCGGGATCAGCCGCTGATCGACAAATTTGCGAATCGTATCGACAAGCTGCACGCGGATCTCTGGGTCAAGCATTGTGTCCTCCCTCTGGCCGAATCTGGCCATTCACATTTGGCTAGTTAATCAATATATTGTCATATTAAGGCACCCAAAGCCTGGCAAGCATAGATTTTCGCATCTCCAGAATCATAGGTCTATCATCTTGCTTTTTAATATACTTTTGAATTCTACCGCTATCCTCAAGTGTTCACCCATAACAAGACGTGTATTCAGACTTGCTTTATATGACAATCTATTTACATTAATAATGGGAGGAACACAGAATGAAAGCATTCATTCTCAGTCAACGCGGCGACGGAGAGGTCGGCGAGGCCACCTGGGGCCTGTCACTGCCTGCGGCGCGGGGCGGAGGGCATCTGGTAACCAGCGGCGCCCAGCCAGGCGCCGGCTTGCAGCGCCTCAGCGCGCCAGACCGTTTTGGCAAGATCGTGATTTCGATCGCCGCCCCCTCTTCCACCGGAGACACCCCATGAAAGACACCGCATTTTCCACCGTACTGACGCAAACCGACGGCCCCGTCGGCATTGTGCAGCTGAACCGCCCTGAGGCGCTGAATGCGCTGAATCAACAAATCACAACCGAACTGGGCCTGGCGCTGGATGCGTTCGAAGCGGACGAATCGATCCATGTTATCGTGCTGACAGGCAATGACCGCGCCTTTGCCGCTGGGGCGGATGTGAAGGAAATTCAGCACAAGACCTCCTCGGATGTGTACGAAGAGGATTTCATCACCGCCACTTGGGAACGGGCCGCACGTTGCCGCAAACCCATGATTGCCGCCGTGGCCGGGCACGCGGTGGGCGGCGGCTGTGAGCTAGCCCTGATGTGCGACATCATCATTGCGGCAGATTCCGCCCGATTTGCCCTGCCCGAAACGCGGATCGGGGTGATCCCCGGCGCGGGCGGCACGCAGCGCCTGACCCGGATCGTCGGCAAGGCCATCGCCATGGACATGATCCTGTCCGGACGGACGCTGAGCGCACAAGAGGCCTTGGCGCATGGGTTGGTCAGCCGCATTTCAACGCCAGACAGTTATCTGGACGACGCAATCGCCCTGGCCATGAACATCGCCAAATCCTCGCGCCCGATTTTGCGGCTGGCCAAGGAAGCCGTGAACCAGGCGTATGAGACCCCCCTGTCCGCCGGCATCCATCTGGAGCGCCGCCTGCTGTACGCCACCTTCGCCACCGAGGACCGGCTGGAAGGGATGACCGCCTTTATCGAAAAACGCCCCCCGACGTTCCGGCACCGCTAAACCGCAGCGGCCGGGCACGCCGTACATATGCAGATTGTACAATCCCAAACATCCCCATGTCCACGCCGCCCCATGAATGAGCCACACAACACGACATTCCAGACCCCTTGCAGCAAAGGAGCAGTACACGCACAGGCCTGAATCTCATGCTCTCGAATTGCACGACCATCCATAGAGAACCCGACCGGGGCAGGTAGCAGTTCAACGAATTGTACAATTAATACCGACCATTTTCCATTCAGGCCCTCGCGGATTCTTGTGAGTGTGCCGGTCAAGGAGATGGTGACGGAGGAGAGCCCACCACTTCAGCGGCTCAGGCCATTCTGACCGCCAAGAAGACCGCCCCGGACATGCTCTGGGGTGAACGATACCGCTTTGTCATTAAAAGGGAGGAAACCATGAAACATGACAAACCCATCCGCACGCTGGCCGTGGCCGCTGCGCTTTCGACAGTACTAACCGCCACATCCGCGCTGATCGCACCCAGTGCCGCGCAGGCCGCCGAGGTTGACGGCCCCAAAGTCAAATGGCTGGTGTCGCTGTGGGGCGCGCGCCGGGGTTTCACCGAAGGCGTCGAGGGCCTGAAGGCAGAACTGGCCGCCAAGACCGACGGGAATTTCGAGCTGGACCTGCAATATGGCGGCGTTCTGTCGGACCCCAAGGAAAACATCGACGGGCTGCAACTGGGCGCGTTCGAAGCCGCAGCTGTCTGCCCCTTCTACCACCCCGACAAGACCCCTGCCTCGATGGGGCTGAGCCAGGCATTCCTGCCGCTGCCCACCTTTGAGGTGCAGTACAAGGTTTACGGCGAATACCTGAAACACCCAGCGCTGGTGGCCGAATGGGACAAGTGGAACGCCACGCCGATCATGTCCACCCTGATGCCCAATTATGAGATCATGGGCAAAGGCGACGCTCCGGCCTCGTTGGCGGATTGGGATGGTGTACGCGTAAACGCCTCGGGCGGTCATGCCGCGCTGATGGACGCAATCGGGGCTGTGCCCTCGACCATGCCGGCGCCCGATTTGTACAACTCGCTGGAGCGCGGCGTGGTGGACGGGATCGTGTATCCCTATACCTATGCCTTTGTGGCGTATCGCTTCCACGAGCTGTCGAACTGGGTAACCGATGCCTGGAACCTGGGGACGATCCAGTGCTCGCTGGCCGCCAACAAAGATGCCTATGACGCGCTGCCCGACCAATACAAACAGCTGCTGGCGGACTCGGTCATCCCCGCCTACGCGCACCAGATCGCGGCCTATGCCGAAATCGACGCCGCCAACGAGAAAGAGTTCGAGGCCCGTGGCCTGACCCGCATCCCGCTGACCGACGATGTGAAGGCAGCCCTGGAGGCCGCAGTGCAACCCAGCTGGCAGAAATGGATCGACGATACGACCGCCAAGGGCCTGCCGGGCCAAGAGCTGTTCGACATGATCCTGTCCGAGGCTGAGAAAGCACGCGCTGATCAGTAACCTCCCCTGATCGTTGTGCATGATCGGTCCGGCGGATTGTACCCGCCGGGCCGATTCAACAAAGGAACTCTTTGATGAAACGCGCTATTGATATTGCTGACACGGTTTTGGGCCATGTCGAGAAAACAGCGGCCCTGGTTGCGGGATTGCTGATCCTGGCCCTGATGACGCTGGTTTGCGCCGAAGTCCTGGGGCGGGGCCTGTTCAATCACCCTGTGCATGGGTCGATTGATATTGTCGAGCAACTGATGGTGGCGCTTGTCACCATGGGTATCGCCTATTGTCAGAGCCATTTCGGCAATGTGCGCATGACCCTGCTGAGCGACCGCTGCCGAGGCCGCGCCAAATGGCTGACCGAAGTCATCGCCCTGACCGTGGCCCTGTTTGTGGTTGTGATCCTGACCAAGGGCAGCTGGCTGAACCTGATGCGGTCCTGGAACAACGGGGGCGACACGCCGGAAATCGGCATTCCCTTGTGGCCCGGCATCGCCATCGTGACCGGGGCGCTGGCCCTGCTGGGAATCCGTCTGGCCCTGCAACTGACCGAGGCTCTGCGCCTGCTGGCCAAGCCCCAGGACAGCTCTCCGATTTTCTCGCATCCGGTGGATGCGATCGAAACCAGCCCGTACGAATAAGAAGGCAAGAACATGGACCCGATCACTCTTGGATATATTGGCATTGCGGCCCTGGTTTTTCTGGTGCTTGTCGGCATTCCGGTGGCCTATGCCGCCGCCTTCACCGGCATTGTGGGGATGATGATCCTGCGCAATCCGACCGTCGCAACCGGCCTGGCGGGCATCATCCCACACGCCAATTCCGGGCATTACGCGCTCAGCGTGCTGCCATTGTTTATCACCATCGGTTTTTTGGCGATGCACGCGGGGATCACCACATCCGCCTATGACGCCGCTCGCAAATGGGTGGGGCGTGCGCCCGGCGGTCTGGCCACCGCGACGATCTTTGCCTCGGCCGGGTTTGCAGCGGTGTCGGGGGCCAGCACGGCCTCGACCGCGGTGTTCACCCGTCTGGCCCTGCCGGAAATGGAGGCTCGCGGCTATGACAAACGCCTGGCCGCCGGGGTTGTGGCCGTTGGGGGTACGCTGGCCGCGCTGATCCCGCCCTCGGCCATTCTGGTGATCTATGGCATCATCGTGGAGCAATCGGTGGCCAAGCTGCTTCTGGCCGGCCTGGTGCCCGGATTGCTGTCGATGTTCGTCTATCTGATCGTCATCACCGTGGTGGTGAAACTGAACCCCGAAATGGCCCCGGTCGAACCCGGCACCACCTTCACCGAGAAGCTCAAGGCCCTGCCCCAGGTCAGCGGCGTGTTTGCCGTGGTCGGTGTGATCCTGGGCGGGATTTACCTGGGCTGGATGACACCGACGGAATCCGCAGGCGTGGCCACCGCGATCATTCTGGTGATGGCCCTGTTCAAGCGTATCGGCCTGCGGGATTTCCATAACGGCCTGCTGGATACGGTACGGACCACCGTGATGATCTTTATGGTGATCTGGGGTGTGCTGATCTTTGTGCGATTTCTGGCCTTTACCGGCCTGCCCGGCGCGGTGACCGATCTGGTTGTCGGGCTGGACGTGCCGCGCGGCGTGATCCTGCTGGGGATCATCGTGATGTATCTGCTGATGGGGATGATCCTGGACGGGCTGGGCATGATGATGCTGACGCTGCCCGTTGTCTATCCGGCCATTATCGGGCTGGGCTATGATCCCATCTGGTTCGGCATCCTGCTGGTCAAACTGATCGAGGTGGGCGTGGTCACACCGCCGGTTGGGCTGAATTGCTATGTCGTGAACGGCATTCGCCCGGATATCCCGCTGGAAAGCGTGTTTCGCGGTGTGACGCCCTTCTTGATTGGCGAAGTGTTCATCATCTCGATCATCGTGGCCTTCCCCGATCTGATCCTGATCTTGCCGAACCTGATGAACTAAGGGCACCGGGGGCAGGATATGTCAGATCATCCAACGGTCTTGATTACGGGTGCGGCGGACGGGATTGGCTGGGCGACGGCCACCCTGTTCGCCGCGCGCGGCTACCGCGTTGTGATTGCGGATCTGAGCGGCAACAAGTCCACCCAACGCGCCCAAGAGCTGGGCCCGTCCCATCTGGGGCTGGCCTGCGATGTCACGAACGAGGACGCCGCTTCACACACCATCGACACCGTGATGCAGCGCCTTGGCCGGCTGGATGTGCTGGTGAACAACGCCGGGATCGGCGACACCAGCCTGCCCACAACCCAGCAAACCAGCGCCCATTTCCGCAAGGTGATTGATGTCCACCTGACAGGCACATTCCAGATGTCCCGCCTGGCCGCGCAGGCCATGCAGGGCTCGGGCCGTGGCGGGGCCATCGTGAATTTCAGCTCGATCGCCGGGCTGACCGGATTGCCCCGCCGCAATGCCTATGGCGCGGCAAAGGCAGGGATCATCGCCATGACCCGCGCGATGGGGTCTGAATGGGGGGCACAGGGCATCCGCGTGAATGCCGTAGCACCCGGATATGTACGCACCGCCCTGGTGGAAAAACTGATCGCCGAAGGCCTGCTGGACGTGGACAGCCTGATTGCCCGCACTCCACTAGGCCGCCTGCTGGAACCCTCGGAGATTGCCGAAGCGGTATATTTTCTGGCCTCACCCGCGGCATCGGCCATCACCGGAACAGTGCTGAGCGTGGACGGCGGATGGGCCGGGTTCGGCGCTGCGGGGGCACCGTCAGGCTGACGATCACCGCAATGGCGAACAGCTAAGCGCCCGCAGCAATTCATGCCGCTCGGCCCCCGGTGCCGTCGAAAACGGATCATCCCGACGATGGCGGTACAGCGTCGTCACCTGCCCCGGATTTTCCCCCGACACACAGCGCCATCGCCCCAGAATCTCGGCCCCGTCGGCCCGTGCCGGACCACTGGTCAGTGACAAATAGTCGGGGCCAAACACCGGATCGGCGTCCCCCTGCCCCGCATGAGATTCGCGCCGCGCCGCAACCACGGCTTGCAAATCCGAGGAGGCCTCGGTCACCTCCATCAACATGTTGCGCTGCGACAGGATCAACGGGAACCCTTTGGGAACAAAGCGGGTATTCCAGTCCGCATCCGTCGCCAGCCCGGCCCGACATTCCATCCGTTCCTCCAGCGACTCGTATATCCACAGGTGGTACAGCCGGTTCAACATCCCGCTATCGGTCAGCCAATAGCCCCCCATCGGCAGGTGGCGAGTGACATATTGCACCCCGTCCTTGCGAAACAGATCGATATAGTCCGGCGCCTTGCCCGGAATCAGATCATAGGCCCTGAGTTCGAAAATCATGTGCGGTCTCCTTCGTCGGGCCATCCTGACCAAACCGCCCCGCCCCGAAAATGGAGAGTTCCGCCAAACGCTTGGACTTTCGCTTAGTTCGCCAGGTCTATTCGTTCCTGTTCGGCCCCGTGGCGCGCACGATAGGCCCCCGGCGGCTGCCCCACCCGCTGAGAAAAGAACCGCGAGAAATAGGCCGGATCCTCGAACCCAAGATCATAGCCGATCTCGGCCACCGTCATTTCCATATACAGAAGGTATCGTTTGGCCTCGATGATGGCGCGTTCATGCAGAATTTCCGAGGCGGTCTTGCCCGCGCGGGATTTGCAGGCCTGATTCAGACGCTGCGTGCTGATTCCGATCTCTCCGGCATAGAAATCCATCGCTTTTTCCTGACGGAAATTATGCTCGACCAGTTCTTTGTACCGCATCAGGATGTCATAATCCCGGTCCCGTGCCGCTGTTACGGTTTGCAACTGGACACTGCGCAGCCGCACGGCCGCCACCAGAATACGCATGAAATGCGCCATCACCGCCAGCCTGCGGCCCGGCGCGGACCAGATATATTCGCGCAGCAGCCACTCAAAGGCGTCCTTCATGGCCTCGGCGCTGACCCCGGTGCCGGAAATCGGATAGACGCCCGGCTGGCTGAGGGTCTCCAGCAGGCGTTTGTCACCCTGGGACACGGATGTCGCATAGGCCGAGGCCGCCGTGACCACGATCCCGTCCGTATCGGCTCCGAAATGGATTTCATGCACCATCGCGGCCGGGATGACGATCAGGCTGCCGGTAGGAGTGGCAATTTTCTGGCCTTCGATCACGATCTCTCCGCCGCCTTTTTCCACCAGCAGCAGTTGATGGTGATCCGGATGGGCATGTGCGCGAATAGTCCAATCATGCGCACCGCTTCTCTCGCGGATCGGCTCCACATGGATAAAGTTCAACTCGACGTCATTAACCTGATCTCCGTAAAGATAATATCGCGGAATAGCGGCATTTTTGGCCTGCCCCATTTCATTTCTCCCGATCAGACGATGACAGCCACTCAAACGAATTATGCAATAAATCTCTGCCTTGGTCCATTCGATCATGCCCCCTGAAATGCGACTCTCCCGATCGAGGAGAGACAAGGGGAGTTCCGTCATGTCCACGAAATTAAGCGAAAACCATACCTGCGATGTTCTGGTGATCGGGTCCGGTGCCGGCGGCATGTCAACGGCGATCACAGCGGCCAAAAACGGGTTGAATGCGATTATTGTCGAAAAGGAAGACGTCTTTGGCGGCACGACAGCCTTCTCCGGCGGCGTCTTGTGGATTCCCGGAAACAGCCATTGCGGCGTGCCGGACAGTCGTCAGGCGGCTGTCGATTATATGAAGGCCGAGACGGGCAACCTCTATGATGCCGAAACGGTCGAGGCATATCTGGATGCCGGGCCCGAGATGCTGAAGTTCTTTGAAGCCGAAACCGCCGTGGAATTCGTGCCCACGCTGTATCCAGATTACCACCCGGACGCGCCGGGCGGCGTGGATGCGGGGCGCTCGGTGCTGGCCAAGCCCTTCGATACCTCGGTCTTGGGGCCAGACATCAAGCGGCTGCGCCCGCCGCTATCGACGATTACGTTCATGGGCATGATGTTCAATTCGTCGAACGCGGACATCAAACACTTCTTCAACGCGACCAAATCCCTGACATCGTTTGCCTATGTGACCCGACGGCTGGTCGCACATTTTGCCGAGGTCGCACGCTATGGCCGCGGCACCAAGGTCACCTCTGGCAACGCGCTGGCCGCGCGCCTTGCCAAAAGCTGTTTTGACCTGGGCATTCCGATTTACACCTCCTGCCCCGCGAAAGAGCTGATTACATCCGACGGCGCCATCCAAGGCGCGCTGGTTGAGAGCAGCGGCAAAACGGTGAAGATCACTGCCCGCAAAGGCGTTGTTCTGGCGGCTGGCGGATTTGCCCATGACCTTGACAAAATCCGCAAAGCCTATCCGCATCTGCGGCGCGGGGGCGAACATCTTTCCCCGGTTCCCGCAGGGAATACCGGCGACGGTATCGATCTTGGCACCTCGGTCGGGGCTAAGTTCGACATGCATTATCCCAGCACCTCTGCCTGGATGCCGGTGTCCAAAGTCCCCACGGGCAAAGGCACGTTCAAACCCTTTCCGCATCTGCTGGATCGCTATAAGCCGGGTATTATCGCCGTTCTGAAATCGGGAAAGCGCTTTACGAATGAAAGCAACAGCTATCACGACGTCGGCACGGCCATGATCGAGGCCTGTGCAGGGCAAGAAGAGACCGCCTGCTGGCTGATCGCCGACCGCCCGACCATTCGCAAATACGGGCTGGGATTTGCAAAGCCGGCCCCGGTGCCTTTGCGCGGCTATATCGCCAACGGCTATATCCAGACGGGCCGCACGCTGAAGGACCTGGCCAGGGCCTGTGGCATTGATCCGACCGGGCTGGAAGATACCATTCGCACCTACAACGAAGGCGCGCGTAAAGGCGAGGATGCGGCCTTTCACAAGGGCCGGACCAGCTTTAACCGCTATCTCGCCGATCCCGACCACACACCGAACCCCGCCGTTGGCCCGGTCGAGACAGGCCCCTTCTATGCGTTGAAGGTGGTGATGGGCGATCTTGGGACGTTCGACGGATTGCAAACCACGGTCGAGGGGCAGGTTCTTGACACGGAAATGCATCCGATACCGGGACTTTACGCTGTGGGCAACGACCGCGCGTCCATGATGGGCGGCAACTATCCCGGCGCGGGTATCACGTTGGGTCCGGCCATGACCTTTGGATTCATCACGGGCCGGCATCTTGCCAGCATGAAAAAGGAACAGATCGGATGACTTGGCTCGGATTGGATAACAAGGTTGTCGTGGTAACCGGCGGCGCCGGAGGAATAGGCCGCGCTTGTCTGGCCGCCTTTCACGAGGCCGGCGCAAAAGTTGTTGCCCTAGATCGTAATCCGGACACGGCGAACACGCTCATGGCCGAGATGGATCCGACAGGGCAGACCGCGCTGGCCTATGATTGTGACATCGGTCAGCCCGAATCTGTCGCGATGGCTGCATCCTTTGTAGAGGAAAATCTCGGCGGGGCGGATGTGGTGATCAACAACGCGGGCATTTTGCGCCCCGCCCCCCTTAGCGAAGTCACGGATGACGACTGGAACGATCTTCTGAACATCAATCTGAGCGGCTCGCTCAGGGTCGCCAAGGCGTTTTGCCCGCAGATGGTCGCCAAGGGGAAGGGCGCGATTGTTCAGATCGCCTCGATCGCGGGCAGCCATCCTCAGCCTGCATCGGGAGCCTATAGTGCAAGCAAAGCTGCGGCTCTGATGATGGTGCGCCAACTGGCCTACGAATGGGGCCCCAAAGGGATCCGGACAAATTCGATCAGCCCTGGGCTTGTGATGACGCCGCTTTCTGCCGCATTCTATGCGGATGCCAAAGTGAAAGAAGCGCGCGAAAACATGGTCCCGTCGCGCCGGATTGGCGACCCCGACGACATGGCAAATACCGCCGTGTTCCTGGCCAGCGACCGCGCGGGCTATATCAACGGGCAAGACATCACTATCGACGGCGGACTGTCCCAGGCGCTCATGGGGTTGGTGCCGCGACCTGGCTACTAAATGCGGCCCCCTCAACGCAACTTGATCGCGTTGAGGGGTTTTAAGCTTGAATTGGATTGACCGCCAACCTGACCAGCGGTGCCTTTGGGATCATCCAATAAGCTGCGCCCTTTGACGCCTGAAACCCTATTTCGCCTCTTGCGGTGGTGCGTCTACCTCGGAGGGGTCATCAATGATTTCCGCATCGACAACCGGCGGCGTGGGTTCTTCTTCGGGCTCCTCTGGCGCGCTTTGGTTTTCAAGCGCACCCACGATCAGCGGCAGCATGGCAACGCCTGTTGCGCTTTGGACCTCGGCCGCCGGAGGGGCCTTCCATTCCAAAGTATCGAAAGCCTGACAGTTTTCGCATACAGGCACCCATTCAGTGTGAATGTTGTGACAGTTTCCACAAACCCATTGCGGCCCCCGAGGCGCATTCAGCGCGCGGGCCAGCCAGCCCTTGACCACCTGATCCGAGGCCCCCTCGCCGCGTTCAATCGCGGCCATGATCGTCAGGGCACGTGAATCCGGAGCATCTTCGATCAACTCACCCAAGGCGCGGCGCGCGGCGGGGAAGTCCTCGGCGGCGATTTGCAGCTCGGCCTCGACCAGACGGGTTTCGCGGTGATCGGGGTGCAGCTTGAACAGTTGCTGAAAGCGTTTCAGCCGCTCGGCGGGCGTTTCATCGGGGACAATCGCAGCAAAAGCAGCGGCCAGATCGGGATGCGGCTGGGCACCCCAGGCCTTTTTCAGAAGGCGAGTCGCCAGCTTGGGCTTGCCATTTTCAAGATAGCTGCGCGCCGCATAACAGGCTGCGGGGATCAGATCAGGAGACAGGCGATTTGCCTCGATCGCGGCCTCGCGGGCCTTGATGTCATTGCCCTCGTCCAGAATACCCTTGGCCTGAGACAGCGCCAGAACCGCGTCCCGGCGTTTATGCACATCGCGCGGCAAAGAGCCGTGTTTCAGCTTCAGGTTCAGGGTCTCACGAGCACCAGACCAATCGCGCGCCTCGGCCTGAAGTTTCAGCAAAATATCCTGCGTTTCCACATGTTTGGGGCGTAGGGAAATCGCCTTTTCCGCCAGTTTGCGGGCAGTATCCCCGTCACCGTCGGCCAATTTTTGCTTCATGATCCCGCGCACACCGACAAAACGGGTGCGGTCCTCGGACAGCAGTTTTTTGTAGGTTTCCTCGGCCTTTTTGCGATCACCGGCCATTTCAGCGGCCTGAGCGGTCAGCAGGTTGGTCAGCTCGGGTTTTTCCAGGTAACGCTCGGCTTTGGCGGCCTTGGACATGGCCAGCCGCGCCTCACCCGAGGCCAGCGCCATCATGCCCTCGGTCAGGGCCTTATAGCCTTTGCGCTCGCGATTGCGATCAAAGTAGCGCGACAGGGCGGTTTCGTCCCCATTCAGGAATTTCAGAACCGCCACAGTCAGCGAGGCCAGCTTCAGCAGCAGCCAGATCGCCAGCACCATCAGCAGCAACCCGATAACCGCGGTCAGCGGCGTCAGGTTCAGCTCGATCCCGCCAACGGCGATGCGCACACCGCCATCCAGTTCCAGCAAATACCCCGCACCCAAGGTCGCAGCCGCGACCAGGGCAACGAAAACGACAATCTTAATCAGAGACCACAACATTTTCGTTTCCCCCTTAGTTCGAAGCCACTTGGGCGCTCAGCGCTTCGGCCGCTGACAGGGCCTGGGCGCGTTGGGTGGCTGCTGCCATCCAGTCGGTCAGTTCCACGCGGGCCTGTTCGGGCAACGCCTGCAATTCGGCCAGCGCGTCGGTCAGCCGTCCATCCGCCATCGCCGCCTCGGCGCGCGACAGGATTGCATCGGCATCGGTGCCCTCTTTAGGTTCCAAAGACCGCACGCCCAACTGGTTTCGCATGAAGTTCCACAGGTTCCCGCCGGTGCCCTCTTCTTTGCGCGCGGCGGTCAGGGCAGTCCGCGCCGATTGCGGAAACTCAAGCGACAGCTGCGCCATGGTGGCCACGCCAGATTTTGCCGTCTCCAGCGCGGCGGGCACGGATACGCCCGCGTTCTGCAAATCCGAAACCGCATCGGCAAAACCTGCCCCGGTATCCAGCGCAATCTGAATGCGTGACACGGCAGAGCGGATCATCGCCTGCTGAGCCGTCATTTCAGCGCTGGCCTTATCCTCTTCGGCAGCGGCAACCAGAGCATCCACCTCGGCTTTCTGTTGCTCCATCGCGTCTCGCAGGGCGCGCACTTCGCGTTCATATGCCTCGACCGCTGCGGCATTTGCGCCACCTTCGGCCGGCTGTTTTTCAAGCATCGTCAGGCGCGTATCCAGGGCGTTCAGCTGTTGCTCTAACGCCGAGACAGTGCCGGCAACCCTGGCGATCTCATCTGTCGCCGGGGTCAGATCCGGCTGCGGGATGGGGGCATTTTCGGCGGCCTTCAGCCGCGTTTCCAGGCTGGTCAGGGTCTTATTCTGCTGCTGAAGCTGCGCAGTCAAAGCCTCAACGGCCGCATTCGATCCAGCGCCGGGCCAACCGTCGGGAAACACGAATTTGGACGCCCCGAACCCGATACCCGCCGCAACGATGCCGCCCAGGACCAGAGGAACAAACCCCACCTTCTTTACCTCGGTGGGGGAAACGGGCTCTTGTGCCGGCGCTTCGGTGGGCTCTGCGGGCTCTTCCAGATTGATTTCCTCGGCAGGCGCGTCAACCGGGGGCTCTTCCTCCTGCTGCGCTTCGGGCTCAGGATGCTTTTCAGGGGCGTCCCGGTCCGGAGTATCCTCGTCTTCGATGACGACTGCGTCCACGATATCTTCTGCCTGCGCCTCGGGGGAATTCTTGTCTTTTTCGGGGTCGGACACCGCGGGTCATCCTTTCGAATCTGGAAACAAAATCACTTAGCTATGGATAAGACTAATGGCAGGAAGAATAACCCTCAAGTTAACTCACTGCGTCCATCAGTCCTTTGATTGTCATTAACATCGCTTCGGCATCCGGGCGATGCGCAATTTCCAGACGTTTCGCGGCCTTTGGCAGTTCTGCTGCCACTGCGGGGCTTAGCGCGGCGATATGCAGGTGGGTCCAGTCTGTTACCTCTTGGGCAAACAGACGGGCCGTGCGGGGCGAAAAAATCGGCACTATTACCGCGCAATTTGCCCCGATTACCTGTTTGGCCCGGTCCGTCAGAGGCACCGGAGTCTGCGCATAAACCACTGACTCCTCGGTTTTGCATCCTGCTGCGGTAAGAGTCTGGGCAATCTCTCCGCGCGCGAATGCTCCGCGCAAATGCAAAAGCGGGCCAGGCTCTTTGTCGGCCAGAATCCGCCGTATCAGTGACGTGGCGTCCTGGGCGGTGTGAATAACGGACAGGCCCGCGGCCTCAGCCGCCCGTGCAGTCGTCTGACCCACCACATAGCAACGCGCGCCAGCCGCACCGAAACCAACCGCATGTGCCGAGGTAAAGATCAGCGCGCGATAGGGCGTAACGTCGGGCCGGGTGGAGGCCGGTTCAATCTGTAGCAACGGCGAAATCACGATCTCAAGCGGCCCAAACCTGTCCTGCAACTGCGCGGCAAAACGCGTGGCGCTGTCTTTCGGTCGGGTCAGCAGGATCAGAGGGCGCATCGCATCAGGCCGGGATTGTTTGAGACTGTCTCAGGTGTTACCTGCCGTATATCTTTGTTGCAACGGACATGACATGACGCAAACGGTAACCATCCTGGGGCTCGAGAGCAGCTGCGACGATACAGCCGCCGCAATCGTGCGTGTCGGCGGGGTGCCTGAAATCCTGTCCTCGGTTGTGCATGGGCAAACGGATCTTCACGCCGCCTATGGTGGGGTTGTCCCCGAAATCGCCGCCCGCGCCCATGCCGAGAAACTGGATATCTGCGTGAAACAGGCTCTAAATCAGGCGAATCTGACCCTGCGGGATGTTGATGCTATCGCCGTAACCGCCGGGCCGGGCCTGATTGGCGGTGTGATTTCCGGCGTCATGTGCGCCAAGGGAATCGCGGCCGCGACGGGGAAGCCTCTGATTGGCGTGAACCATCTGGCCGGGCACGCCCTGACCCCGCGGCTGACGGATCAGGTGGCGTTTCCCTATCTGATGCTGCTGGTTTCCGGCGGGCATTGCCAGTTCCTGATCGTACACGGCCCAGAAGAATTCACCCGCCTTGGCGGCACGATCGACGACGCCCCAGGAGAGGCCTTTGACAAAACCGCGCGCTTGCTGGGGCTGCCTCAGCCCGGCGGCCCCTCGGTCGAACACGAGGCGATGGCCGGGGATTCTCTGAGATTCGCCTTCCCGCGCCCCCTGCTGGATCGTCCGGGCTGCGATATGTCCTTCTCGGGGCTGAAAACCGCCCTGCTGCGGACCCGCGATCATATCATCGCTGAAAAAGGCGGGCTGACCCGACAGGACCGCGCGGATATGAGCGCCGGGTTTCAGGCTGCCATCCGCGATGTTCTGGCCAAAAAGACGCGGCGCGCGATTGATGAATATCTGACCCTGACCCCCGCGCAGCCCCTGCTGGCTGTTGCTGGCGGTGTGGCCGCAAACAAGGCTATTCGGGCCGAGTTAGAGACTGTTTGCACCCAAAACGATGTGCAATTCAGCGCGCCCCCCCTGGCGCTGTGCACCGATAATGCCGCCATGATCGCCTATGCCGGAGCCGAGCGTTTTCTGGCCGGACAGACAGACGACATGAGCCTGACCGCTCGGCCGCGCTGGCCTCTGGATAAACATAGCCCCGCCATGCTGGGCAGCGGTAAGAAAGGCGCAAAGGCTTGACGGCCCGCGCCCACACATGACCTTATACCTCTAGAATTGGAGACCCGAATGTACATCGCCCTGATCGCTCGTGACAAACCCGGAGCGCTTGAAATCCGCAAGGCCAACCGCGCCGACCACCTGGCCTATATCCAGGAAACCGGCATTGTTGCTCAGGCCGGGCCGCTGCTGGATGACGCGGCACAGATGTGTGGATCGCTGGTGATCCTGGATGTCGAAGATATGGCACAAGCCGAAGCCTGGGCCGCCGGTGACCCCTATGCCAAGGCCGGTCTGTTCGAAAACGTCGAACTGATCGCCTGGAACCGGGTAATCGGCTGATGCGCTACTGGCTGTTCAAATCCGAACCCGACACCTGGAGCTGGGACAACCAGCAATCCAAGGGCGATCTGGGCGAAGAATGGGACGGCGTGCGCAATTATCAGGCGCGGAATTTCATGCGAGAAATGGCCCTGGGCGACCTGGGCTTTTTCTATCATTCGCAGAAACAAAAGGCGGTGGTGGGCGTTGTCCAGATCATCGCCGAGGCACACCCCGACAGCACAACCGACGATGAGCGCTGGGAATGTGTAGACATCAAGGCTGTTACATCCGTCAAGACTCCGGTCACGCTTGATCAGATAAAGGCGACGCCTGAACTGGCCGATATGGTGTTGGTGAAAAACTCGCGGCTGTCGGTTCAGCCAGTCACCAAGGCTGAATGGGATCTGATCTGCCACATGGCGGGACTCGAGGTTTTGGGCTGAATTAGAGACTGTTTCAAAGGCAAGCTCATGCAACATTTGGACATTCTGCTTGCGGCTTTGGCTGCCTATGGGTTCGGTGCAATCTGGTACATGTTCCTGGCATCGCATTGGGTGAAAGCCACCGGCATTGCCACCGACGACAGTGGCCAGCCGCTGAACAAAGGTGCGCCAGTGCCGTATATCATCGCCTTTGCCAGTTGTTTGCTGGTGGCGGGAATGATGCGATTTGTGTTTACGCAAGCCGGAATCGACACCTGGAATGAAGCCCTGATCGGAGGGATTCTGATTGGGCTGTTCCTGTCAGTGCCCTGGCTGGCAACCTGCTATTCCTTTGCCGGCAGGCCGGTTCAGCTGATCCTGATCGACGGCGGCTATGCCGTCGGAGGCAGCGCCCTGGCCGGGCTGGTGCTGGGCGTGCTGTGATCAGGCGGCCTGTTCGACCGCGGTACAGATCTTGGTGATGATACTGTCCAGCAGGGCCTTATCCTCGGCCTCTCCCATCACGCGGATCAACGGCTCGGTGCCGGATTTGCGGATCAGCAGGCGCCCGGTGCTGCCCAGAGCTTTCTCTCCATCTGCGATGGCGGCCTGCACATTGTCGGAATCCAGCGGCTGTTTGCCCTTGGTGAAACGCACGTTCCGCAGGATTTGCGGCACCGGCTCGAAGACTTTGGTCAGCTGGCTGGCGGTTTTGCCGGTTTCGACCATCGCACGCAGGAACTGAAGCGCCGCAATCAGCCCGTCCCCGGTGGTGGCATAATCCGTCATCACGATGTGGCCGGATTGCTCTCCGCCCAGGTTGAATCCGCCCTCGCGCATCCGCTCGACCACATAGCGATCCCCAACCGAGGTTCGCTCCAGCCCAATCCCCTGATCGTTCAGGAACCGTTCCAGCCCCAGATTCGACATCACCGTCGCAACCAGAGCATTCCCCTGAAGCAGCCCCTCTTTGGCCCACATCGAGGCAATCAGACCCATGATCTGATCCCCATCCGCGACCTTGCCGGTTTCGTCCAGAATGATCACGCGGTCTGCATCGCCATCCAGGCAGATCCCCAGATTTGCACGGGTTTCACGCACTTTGCGCGCGGCGGCCTCGGGGCTGGTCGAGCCGCAATCCTCGTTGATATTGCGCCCATTCGGGGTGACGCCAACCGGGACAACCTCGGCACCCAGTTCCCACAGCACATTCGGCGCGGCCTTATAGGCGGCCCCGTTAGCGCAATCCAGAACCACGCGCAGCCCGTCCAGGCGCAGCCCGCGCGGGAAAGTCGTTTTGGCATATTCCACGTAGCGGCCCAGCGCGTCATCCACACGTTTCGCCCGCCCGATATTTTCCGGGGCAGCCAGCGCCACACCTTCGTTCAGCAGGCGCTCGATCTCGATCTCGGCCTCATCGGACAGTTTGAACCCGTCGGGGCCAAAAAACTTGATCCCGTTGTCATAGGCCGGATTATGCGAGGCGGAAATCATCACCCCCACATCCGCCCGCATCGAGCGCGTCAGGTACCCGATCGCCGGCGTGGGCATGGGCCCCAGCAGAAACACGTTCATCCCGGTCGAGGTGAACCCGGCGGTCAGCGCGTTTTCCAGCATATAGCCAGACAGGCGCGTGTCCTTGCCGATAACAACGCGGTGATCCTGCTGATCACGGCGAAAATAACGCCCGGCAGCTGCGCCCAGCTTCATCGCCAGCTCGGCCGTCATGGGATGAGTGTTGGTCAAACCGCGCACACCATCGGTGCCGAACAGAGAACGAGACATATGGAAACCGCCTGAATTTGCTGTTTGTGCCTGTCTAAGGCTCTGGGGCGCGTTAGTCCAGACGGGTGATTCTGGCCAAATGTTAAGCATCTCACTGGAAAAATACTGCTTTGCAGCATAAGCTGGCGATCAAGTCTTGTCGGAATCGCCCTTCGTCATGACCATTTTATATATGCCCTTCAGGATTCCGGTGTTTGATACCGGAAATAGAATTTTAAAATGAAAAAAGCGCTTGCCTCCCCCCGGCAATTTCTGACCCGCTCGGATGATGCTATACCTCGGGTACAGCGGCTATTCCGTCTTATTTCAGGCATGGAACGCACGCAGAAAGCCCTGATTTTGCAAGGTGTCGAGGCCAGCGCCATTACCCTGGCCTTTGGTTTCAGCCTGCTGAGCTTTCACGGGTTGATCCAGAACCTGCCTGGTTTTGCGCTGACGGTTTCCTGGCTGGGGGCGCTGCTTCTGTCCGGCGGGCTAAGCCGCGCATTGGGCCTGAATCACACACGCCTGATTGGGTATCGCGCAGCAGAGATGCTGCAATCAGGCCTTGTGGCGGTGGCTGTCGCTGTTGCTGCGCTGGTGCCTCCGGCGCTGGTTAGCCAGCCCATGCCAATCGCATTCGGGATTCTGTTCGGCGTGCTGTATCTAAGCCTGAATATCGCGATGCGGATCAGCATGAGAGCCGCCGTCGTGCATCTGTATGAAACGGGCCAGGCGCGCAAACGCGTGCTGATTTACGGCGCGGGCCAGACCGGATTGCAACTGGCTGCCGCTTTGGCAACGGATCATGCGGTGCGCCCTGTGTGTTTTGTCGATAGCGATCCCACGCTGCAATCGCGCAGTCGCCGCGGCCTGCCTGTCTATGCACCGGAACGCATCCCCTCTTTACTGCGCAGCGGCGAAATCGACCGCATCGTTCTGGCCATCCCCTCTGTTGGTCGGGCCGAGCGCGCACGTATCGAACGCAGCCTGCGCTTGATGGGCGCCGAGGTTCAAACCATGCCGTCATTTGCGGATTTCCTCGAAGGCCGCATGGAGGACGCCCCCCTGCAACATGCCGGGCTGGAAACCCTGATGGGCCGCGAGATGATCGAGAATCAGCTGCCCGAGGTCCGCGATGCCTATTGCGCCAAACGTGTCCTGGTGACGGGGGCGGGTGGCTCGATCGGGTCCGAGATTTGCCGTCAGCTGCTTATGTGCAAACCCGAGGTTCTGGTGCTGCTGGATCATTCCGAGCTGATGCTGTTCGAAATCGAACGCGAACTGGCAGACCTGCGCCCAGAAACGCGCTTGATCCCGGTTCTGGGTTCTATCTGCGAAGGCGACTTGGTGCAGGACGTGCTAAAGCGCTATCAGATTGACACGGTTTTGCACGCGGCGGCCTATAAACATGTGCCGATGGTGGAATGCAACCTGATCGAAGGGCTGCGCAACAATGTGCTTGGCACCAAGGTGCTGGCCGATGCTGCAATGGCGGCCGGGGTTCAGCAGTTCACGCTGATTTCCTCGGACAAGGCCGTACGGCCGACCAGCACGATGGGCGCCTCGAAACGGCTGGCCGAGCTGGTGGTGCAGGATCTGGCAACCCGCAGCACGCAGACAAGATTCGGGATGGTCAGGTTTGGCAATGTTCTGGGCTCTTCGGGTTCGGTTGTCCCGCTGTTTCGCGAACAGATCGCCCTGGGCGGCCCCGTCACGGTGACGCATCCCAAAGTGTCACGCTTTTTCATGACGATCTCCGAAGCCGTGCGCCTGGTTCTGCTTGCTGGCTCGTATGCCGAGCACGGCGATGTTCTGGTTCTGAAAATGGGCGATCCCGTCCTGATCCGCGACATCGCCAGACAAATGATCGAGGGCGCGGGGCTGACCGTGCGCAACGCCACCAACCCCCAAGGCGATATCGAGATCACCTACACCGGCCTGCGCCCCGGCGAAAAGCTGAAAGAAGAGCTGCTGCTGCGCTCGGACATGATCACCACCCCGCACGATAAGATCATGCGCTCGCCGGAAAACGGGCTGTCCGAACTGGAAATCGCCTCGGCCTTGCGGGATCTACGAGCGGTTATCCGCCAACGCGATGAATCCGCCGCCAAATCGCTTCTGGATCGCTGGATAGAAGGCCGGAACGCGCCACAAGCCCCCCAAATTCTGCCAGCAGAATAACGCCAAAGCGCCCGAATGCGATGGCGGGCTATCTCTGACTGCGAAACTCTGATATTAATTAGAAAAAATTGGCAGTCGAGTAATGTCAGAAAACAATGATACCCCCCGGAACTACTCTCGGCGCGACGCGCTCAGAGCAGTTGGCAAGTATTCAGCGGCCCTGACCGGGGCCTCTATTGTTGCGCTGAGCGCAGAAGAGGCCGCCGCACAGGCCGCTTGCAGCACTCCGAATCCTCCGTGGTGGTGCGATAATCCCGGCGGCGGTGGCCCAGGAGGCGGGAACGGCGGTGGTCATGGTGGCGGCCATGGCGGTGGTCATGGTGGAGGCCGTGGCGGCGGGCGCGGTGGCGGACGCGGCTAAAATCTACAACACAAACTTAGGTGCCCAGAAGATGTCAGATGAGCCCAAAAACCCAGACAGTCCGAATGTCTCGCGTCGGGATGTTCTGAAATCCGTAAGCAAGTATTCAGCTGCGGCGGCCGGTGCCTCGGTTGTTGCAATCACCGCATCCGAGGCCCTGGCACAGGCCAGCACCAGCGACGAATGGAATTGCCGGGACTATTACCCATGGTGGATTTGCTGGTGGTTCGGATTTCAGGAAGGGCCCGAAACCCCGAAATACGGCGGCTGGAATGACTTCCCCGAGAACCGAAACCTGCAAGACGGCTGGCGCAAAGACTTCAATTGACCGGAGGCTTCTGATCCTCTTTTCTGGTTCTAAGAAACGCAATTTCAGGCCCCTGCATGTCGCCCGCCCCGTCCTTACCTGATGCTTCGATCGCTCAGAGCATTGTCCGCGCGACGCTTGGCCAATCCGTGGCACTGTTGTCTCCGGTATCGGGGACGATCCTGCTGACGAATGCCTTTGGCCTGCGCATTCTGGATGGGCTGTGCCAGGCGCGGACACCTCAGCAGATCGCCAGACATATCGCCGAGACACCAGACGACATTACACCGGCCTATGATGCGGTTTGCTCGGTCCTGGATAGCTGGACGGAATCGGGGCTGCTGATGGACGGGCCTCCTGCTTTTCCCGATCCCGTGCCCTATCGTGCGCTGGCAGGCACCGAATTGCTGTTCGCAGGGGCCGGTGGCCGCGTGCGATTCCGCTGCCCCGATGCGATTTTAACCGAGCAGATTGACGTGATCCTTGGGCATATGACCACGGCCCAGCCCGCCCCGGCCACCTGTCTGGAGGTCATCCCCGACGAGGCAGGTTTCGCCATTTTCCGCGATCAGACCCCTCTTACCGGGCGTATCAGCCTGGACGCCGCGCGCTTTGTGATCGTCCGAGAGATCGCTGAAATCATTTGCGGCCCTTCCGATGTTGCGGCCGTGTTTCATGCCGGCTGCGTGGCGCAGAACGAGCGGTCTTTGTTGATTTGCGGTGATAGCGGTCAGGGAAAATCGACCCTGACTTTGGGGCTTGTCGCGGCCGGGTGCGATTATCTGGGCGACGATCACATCCCCCTGCATCACAATGGCAACGACACCTTATCCTTTCCCACATCCGCAGGCGTAAAACCCGGATCGTGGGGGCTGAACGAAGTTATCCAGCTTCAGCATCGTTTTGATCTGACCCCCAGACAGCCGCGAATGGGTGTGCGCTACCTGCCCCTGCATCTTGCGAACGCTCCAAAGGTTGGACAGCCTGTTTCTGTTGCCGCGATCATATTCCCGAATTTCAACCCCTCGGTAGATTGTGAAATACAGCAGATTCCGCCGGAACAGGCTCTGATTGAGGCTCTGAAAGCTGGATCGCGCCTGTCCGGTTCCCACCGCGCTGACCTGTCTGTATTGGCCAGCTTTCTGAACCGCGTACCGGCCTATCGGTTGACCTATGACTCATCAGGCTATTCAGTGCCAACATGTCTGGAATTGCTGAACGCCCCCCGGCCCTGAACGCCTGTGGCTCTGCCCCGCACCGGGCAGTCCTGAGCCTGTTGGCAATCGCTTTGGGCCGTCCGGCACCATCCGGGCTGAAACAGGATCTGACGCAAAGCCGCCCGGAAGAGATCGCAACAATTGCCAATAACGGGCATGTTCAAACCGTTCTGCACAGCGCGTTTCTGAATTCCGCCGACCTGGGCTCGGCCCTGCCCCAAGACCTGCTGATCTACTTTGCCGAAATGCAGCGCGCAAATGCCGCGCGGAACACAGCGGCGCGCGAGCAGATGTCTCAGATCGCAAACATCCTGTCCGGCCATGGTATCCCCGTTCTGGCACTGAAAGGGGCGGCAGACATTCTGGACCCGCTGCATCCGACCCCGGCGCATCGCTATATCAGCGATCTGGATTTGCTGGTGCCAGAATCGCGCGCTCAGGATGCGGCGCGTTTCATTCGCGCGGCAAAGGGGCTTGTGACGGACAGCTCTGCCTTGCATGTGGGCGATCACCATCACATGGCGCAGATCGTTCATCCGGATTGGCCGCTGACTGTCGAACTGCATCTAAGGCCGGGGTCGGAGGCTGTTTGCTCGGTGCTGACTGCATCGCAAATATTCAGAGATTCGCAGCCCAGCCCCGTTTCCGGCGTCCGCATTCCATCGCTTGAAGATCGGTTTTTGCATCATATCCTGCACGGGATGGAGTTGCGCCACCAGACGGCCGCGCTGAACCTGCGCCTTCTGGCCGATCACATCTGTTATCTGAGGCGGATCAGCGACGAGAGCCAGAAACAGGCTCTGACCCGGCTGAATCGGCGTGGTCTTGCTGACTGGCAAACCGATCTCGGAGCGCTGGCCGAGGCCTTGAACGGGATCCCCCCAGAGCCGGGCAGCTGGGCCACACAAGCCCTGGTGAATTTCGCAAACCCCGATGCCTCCAGGCACCAGGACACGCGGTTCTGGATGCGCCGATACGTTCAAAGACTGATGGGCCCCCCGCACCAAAGACGGCAACTGCTGCGCAAAGCGCTCAGCCCGGCTGCCTGGGCTGAGTTCATTCAGTTCCATCGCGACAGGCGGCGAAAATTCAAATGAATGTGCGGAGGGCCCGAGTACATAATCGGCCCCTCCGCTCCCCACGTGCTCCCTACTCACCACACGTGTAACTGGATTGGATCCGGCCGTCCTGACTCGGTTTAATCAACCATAGCGCAAGTCGATGTCACGCCAAACACCCGAGTATTTAGAATACCCTTCAAATGCGCAACGCCCGCCACAATGGGCGGGCGTATTGGAAAAATCCAAAGGGGCAAATCAGCCGTAGATGGATTCTTTGCCGAAATGCTTGGCCAGCATGTAGTAAACCACGGCGCGGTATTTGTTACGCTCGGAGCGGCCATAGGTTTCGATCACCGAGTTGATGGCAGCCATCAGCTCGGGGCCGTCGGCCAGGCCCAGCTTCTTGATCAGGAAGTTGTTTTTAACGGTTTCCAGCTCGCTTTCCTGAGTGGCCGCGACGGTCGAGGCGTCGTCATTGTAAATCGCGGGGCCGCAACCGATAGTGACCTTGGTCAGCAGGTCCATATCGGGCTCCATCCCGCATTTGTTTTTCAGATCGTCCGCGTATTTAGCGATCAGATCGTCGCGCTTACCCATGAGCTTACTCCCATTCCGACGGCTATTGTGTGCCTTTTGCTCTTGAAACTTCGGGGTCGAAGTTGGGCAGAGCCTACTGGCTTCTCCCTTCGGAACAAGAATTTTTTCCGGGCAAAACGCATATCTGAGGCAAAGCCTGGGAAATTTCCCCCCTTTTCGCAGAAAAACGCCCGCCTGGATGGCCAGACGGGCGTTTGCGCAGTCGATTTGCCGCAGTTTAGTAGCGGTAATGCTCGGGCTTGAACGGACCCTCGGGGGTGACGCCGATATAATCCGCCTGGTCCTTCGTCAGCGAGGACAGCTTCACGCCGATGCGCTCCAGATGCAGGCGGGCGACTTTCTCGTCCAGGTGTTTGGGCAGGATGTAGACCTTGTTTTCGTATTCATCGCCCTTGGTGAACAGCTCGATCTGGGCCAGCACCTGGTTGGTGAAGCTGGCCGACATCACAAAGGACGGGTGCCCGGTGGCGTTGCCCAGGTTCAGCAGGCGGCCTTCGGACAGCAGGATGATGCGGTTGCCGCTGGGCATCTCGATCATGTCCACCTGGTCTTTGATGTTGGTCCATTTGTGGTTCTTCAGGCTGGCGACCTGAATCTCGTTGTCGAAATGGCCAATGTTGCCGACGATGGCCATGTCCTTCATCGCGCGCATATGCTCGATGCGGATAACGTCCTTGTTGCCGGTGGTGGTGACAAAGATGTCCGCCTCGGACACGGCGTCCTCCAGCGTGGTGACTTCGAACCCGTCCATCGCGGCTTGCAGCGCGCAAATCGGGTCAATCTCGGTGACTTTCACGCGGGCCCCAGCGCCGCGCAGCGACGCGGCCGAGCCTTTGCCCACATCGCCATAGCCGCACACAACGGCGACCTTGCCGGCCATCATCGTGTCGGTGGCGCGGCGGATGCCATCGACCAGCGATTCCTTGCAGCCGTATTTGTTATCGAATTTCGATTTCGTCACGCTGTCATTCACGTTGATCGCGGGGAAGGGCAGCAGCCCGTCGCGCACCAGCTGATACAGACGGTTCACGCCGGTGGTGGTTTCCTCGGACACGCCTTGGATCGCATCGCGGGTTTTGGTGAACCAGCCGGGGCTGGCGGCCATGCGCTTGGCGATCTGCGCCTTGATCACAACCTCTTCTTCCGAGGAAGGCGCGGGCAGAATATCCTCGCCCGCCTCGGCGCGGGCACCCAGCAACACGTACAGCGTTGCATCGCCGCCATCGTCCAGGATCATGTTCGGCCCCTCAGGGAAGAGGAAAGATTTATCCAGGTAGTCCCAGTGCTCCTCCAGCGTCTGGCCCTTGATCGCGAAAACAGGCACACCCGCCTGGGCAATCGCTGCCGCCGCGTGATCCTGCGTGGAAAAGATATTGCACGAGGCCCAGCGCACATCGGCCCCCAGCGCCACCAGGGTTTCGATCAGAACGGCGGTCTGGATCGTCATATGCAGCGAGCCAACAATCCGCGCGCCCGCCAGCGGCTTGCTATCACCGTATTCGGCGCGCAGAGCCATCAGACCCGGCATTTCGGTTTCGGCGATGTCCAGTTCCTTGCGGCCGAAATCGGCCAGGGTGATGTCTTTGACGATGTAATCGGTCACGGATGTTGCTCCTGCGGTGTTTGGGGCGCGTCTATCACTGTTGGTGTCATCTAACAATGACATGCACGAGGTCAAATCCTTGCCAGATGCTGCGACAGATGGTTCAATTACACTTAAAAACAAATCGAGCGTAAAAATGTATGATCTTCCACAAGACTGGTTCCAGAATGACTATGGCCGGTATTCCGTCCCCGAGGGGCTGGACCATCGCCCCGCCGTGCGCCTGATCAAGGCCGGCAAAATCTATGAGCCAAACACCATCCGCTTCATGCGTACCCATGCCGGGACGGGTGACATCATCCATGCCGGGACATTCTTTGGCGATTTCCTGCCGGGGCTGAGCGGCGCCATGGCCCTCGATGCCCGCATCTGGGCGTTCGAGCCAAACCCGGATTCCCACAGCCACGCCCAGCGCACGATTGCCATGAACGCGCTGGACAATGTCACGCTGACCCATGCCGCCGTGTCCAATACCGATGGCGTAATCCGGTTCCAGACGCGCGATACGCAGGGCAATCCGCTGGGCGGGCATTCGCGGTTTGTCACCGCCGACGGGCCGGGGGTGGAACAGGTGCCAGCCATTCAGCTGGACAATGTGGTGCCACAGGACCGGCAGGTCTCGATCCTGCAACTGGATGTCGAGGGACACGAACGCGCCGCCCTGGACGGTGCCATGGGCATCATCACCCGCTGCCGCCCGATCCTGATCCTTGAAGAGTTCCGCTATAAACGCTGGATCAAGGCCAAGCTGGGCCATCTGGGATATGAGCTGAAACAAAAGATCCACGCCAACCGCATTTTCGCCCCTGCGGACCGGACCCTGTAATGGCCAAATCCCCCCGCGCCTGGCAACGGATGCTCTCGGGCCGCAGGCTGGACCTGCTGGATCCGACTCCGATGGATATTGAAATCGAGGACATCGCCCACGGGCTGGCCTTTGTTGCGCGCTGGAATGGGCAGACGCTGGGGGATTTTCCCTACTCCGTGGCCGAGCATTCCATTCTGGTTGAACAGCTGTATGCCCGCATGTACCCCAATGCGCCGGTGAAATGGCGGCTGGCCGCCCTGCTGCACGATGCGCCCGAATACGTGATCGGGGATATGATCAGCCCGGTAAAGGCTGCCGTCGGCCCCGGCTATGGCGCACTGGACGAGCGGCTGACAGCGGCAATTCACATTCGCTTTGGCCTGCCCGCGCAGATTCCCGCCAGCGTCAAGAAACAGATCAAACGCGCGGATCGCGTCAGCGCCTGGATGGAGGCAGTGCAGATCGCCGGCTTTTCCACCACCGAGGCCAACAAGTTTTTCGGCAGGCCCGACCCGGCGCTGTTCGAAGGGCTGGACATTCATTTGCGCCCGCCGGTTCAGGTTCGTCAGGACTATACCCAGCGGCACGAAAGCCTATTGGAACAAATCTGATGATCATTCGGCGCGCAGGGCCCATGGACGCGGGGGCAATGGCGGATCTGTTAAATCAGATCATCCGCAAAGGCGGCACAACAGCCTATACAGAGCCTGTATCCCGCGCGTTTGTCATGCAGAAGATGGCGAACGCACCACGAGGCTCGGCCTGGCACGTAGCCGAGGATGACACGGGGGCTTTGCTGGGGTTTCAATGGATCGCGCCCAACCCCGATCTGCCACCCGAGGCCGCGGATATTGCCACTTTCGTCCGTCTGGGCAAAACCGGGCTGGGCACCGGATCAAAACTGTTCGAAGCCACGAAATCAGCGGCGCTGGCCCTGGGCTATACCTGGATAAATGCCACCATTCGCGCCGATAACGCGGGTGGGCTGATCTATTACCAAAGCCGTGGATTTGAAGATTATCACCGGCTGAAAGACATTCGTCTGGGGAACGGGCAGATCGTCGATAAGATCTGCAAGCGGTATGATCTTTAGCGCGGGCTGCGCTTGGCCAGGATCCGCTGCAAGGTCCGGCGGTGCATGTTCAACCGGCGCGCGGTTTCCGAAACATTGCGGTCACACAGCTCATAGACGCGCTGAATATGTTCCCAACGCACGCGATCCGCGCTCATTGGATTTTCCGGAGGCGGAGGCAGTTCATCTTCCTTGGTCAGCAGGGCGTTGGTAATGTCTGTCGCGTCCGCTGGCTTAGACAGATAATCCGTCGCGCCGATTTTCACAGCCGCCACCGCCGTCGCGATGGCGCCATAGCCCGTCAGAACCACAACCCGGCAATCGGGGCGTTTTTCGCGCAGCACCTCGACCACGTCCAGGCCGTTGCCATCCTCAAGCCGCAGATCACAGACCGCATAAGCCGGAGGGCGCGCAGTGGCGATCGCCCTGCCCGCCGCAACGGAGCCAGCGGTTTCAACCGCGAACCCGCGTTTTTCCATGGCTTTGGCCAGCCTTTTCAGGAACGGTTCGTCATCGTCCAGCAGCAGCAGAGTGTTGTCTTCACCGATGTCCTGAAGGTTTTCTGCCATGCCTGTCTCCTCTGGGCCGGTAAGCTGAGTTAAAAATCGTTTTATAACGGCCCATTGCCTGCGTCAAACATTCGCAGTTTGTTATTTGGCGTCCATAAAGCACTGAATCGTGTCTGCCATCTGATCCGGGGTCAGATCCCGGCGGAAGAATTCAATAAACCCTTCTTCGGGAAACACCAGATAGCTAAAGGTCGAATGGTCGATCAGATAGTATTCCTCGTCTCCTTCTTCGGGTTCCTGTTTCTGATAGAAGGTCCGATAGGCCATGCTGGCAGCCTTGACCTGTTCGGGCGTGCCCGTCAGGCCCAGCATCCGGGGATGCAGGTTATCGGTGAAATCGGCCAGCACCTCAGGTGTGTCGCGATCCGGGTCCACGGAAATAAAGACCGGCTGCACAATGGTGCCGCGCTCTTCGAGCAGCTCAATCGCTTCGGCATTGCGCGAATTGTCCAGCGGGCAGACATCCGGGCAGAACGTATACCCGAAATACAGCAGCGAGGGCTGATTGATCACGTCCTTATCCGTCACCACCCGGCCTGTTTCGTCGGTCAGCGTGAACGCCCCTCCGATCTGCGCGCCACCGCCCGCCACCGCGCCCACCCGGCAGTCTGCGTATTTGTCGGCATCTTTCGGGCCGGTCGTCACATAATAGGTCGCGCCCAGCAGGGCAGCGACGGCAACGGACGAGGTTACAGCGATCAGGGCGCGGGACATTGGTCTTCCTTCCGGGGATCGTTATTGATCTGTTGTCCCTGCATATTTAACACTGAAAACATAAGTTCAACGGGACGAAGCGGCGCACATGGAACAGACGAATTTTGATCTGATGAAGGGCCGCGAGCGCGGCAACTGGATCAAGCTGCGCACGATCACCTTATTGCGCTGGGTCGCCATTGCCGGGCAACTGATCGCGCTGGTTGTCGCTCAGCAGATTCTGGATCTGACGATTGAGATGGGGCTGTGTCTGCTGGTGGTCTCGGTTTCCGTGGTGGGGAACCTGATTGCCACGGTGATTTTTCCCGAAAGCAAACGCCTGAACGAAACCGAAAACCTGCTGATGGTGCTGTTCGACCTGCTGCAACTCAGCCTGCTGCTGTACCTGACGGGGGGCTTGCACAATCCGTTTTCCATCCTGATCCTCGGGCCGGTGACCGTGTCCGCCTCGGCCTTGTCGCTCAGGTCTACGGTTTTTCTGGGGATCACGGCCATTCTGGCTGTCACCCTGCTGGCGGAATTCCATCTGCCGCTGCGCACCGAGCAGGGCTTTATCCTGCGGGTTCCGGATCTGTTTGTCTTCGGCAATTGGGCGGCGATTGTGATCGCGGTGGTGTTTCTGGGGATTTATTCGCGCCGGGTGACGGTGGAAATGCACGTGATGTCAGACGCTTTGCAGGCCACGTATATGGCCCTGTCGCGCGAACAGAAACTGACGGACATCGGCGGGATTGTTGCTGCCGCCGCGCATGAGCTGGGCACCCCTCTGGCCACGATCAAACTGACCAGCGCCGAGCTGGCCGAAGAGCTGGAAGGACGCCCCGACCTGCAAGAGGACGCGCAACTGATCAAAGAGCAGGCCGATCGCTGCCGGGACATCATGCGCTCAATGGGGCGCGCGGGCAAAGACGATCTGCACATGCACCAGGCCCCCCTGTCCGCCGTGATCCAGGAAGCCGCCGAGCCGCATATGGATCGCGGCATTGCGCTTCATCTTGAACAATATGCCGAAGGGCAGAACCCGATGAATCAGCCCAGCATCCTGCGACGCCCCGAGATCATCCACGGCCTGCGGAACCTGATCCAGAACGGTGTGGATTTCGCCCATAAGAACGTCTGGGTCGAATCCGAATGGTCCCAGGACAGCATCCAGATTCGCATCATGGATGACGGCAAGGGGTATCCGCCCCATCTGATTGGCCGCATCGGAGACCCGTTTATGCATCGGCGCCGGCCCTCTTCGGAAAGCAGCCAAAGACCGGGGTACGAGGGCATGGGGCTGGGCCTGTTTATCGCCAAGACTTTGCTTGAACGCTCGGGTGCCGATCTGACATTTGCCAATGGAAGCGACCCGTCGCGCCAGGATTATGTTAAAGGCCACCGGATTGGCGCTATCGTAGAGGTTGTTTGGCCTCGGGCAAAGATTGATGGGCGGGCAGGGGAAAATGCGGTTCCTATCGGAGAAAACCAGCCCTTAAGTATCTGATTTTGTGTGACGTTAACCTTTTGTTAACCTTTTACTACGCAACCTGCCCTTGTATTGATGCGTTCTGGGAGTTGCCATGATTGACGTCACAGCGATTTTGCTTTCGGCCATTTTGTCCAGCGTCGCAGCTGGCGCGGTTGCCTTTCATTTTCTGCGCCAAACCGCCCCTCAGGGCGCAAATCGCTCTATGCCCGATCATGATGCGCGTTTCTTGTTTCAGGGGCGCGAATTGTTGAATGTCTCGGGCGGGGGGCAATGGCTGTTTGAAACCGGGCACGGCAAAGGCGATAGCGACTGGGACCAGTTGCGCCACGTACTGGCGCCGCGCTTTCCCGGCTTACCTGTCTTGCCGGAAAACATGGACGCCGATATCGTCACCTGCCCCACCAACCTGCCCGATGACGAAGCCGAACTGCTGCTGGAGCGTATCAACGATCTGACCCGCGTCACGCTACTGCAACACGGGGACAGCACGGCTCAGCCCGCAGACATCCATCGCCGCCTGATGACAGATACCCGGCTGGAAACCCTGGAGCAGGCGGTCGAGGGCAGCCCCTATCCGATCTGGGCCTCGAACTGCGACGGGCGGATCACCTGGGCCAACGACGCCTATAAACGGCTGGCGGAAAACGCCGATACGCTGGACAATGCCGACATTCCCACGCTGTTCGATCTGCCCGAGGTCACCCCCCCGGCCGTACCCCGGACCCGGCTTTCGCTGACGCTGAAGGAAAGCGACAGCAACATCTGGTTTGACGTGACCTCATCCCAGAGCAGCGTCGGATGTATGCATTACGCGATCGACATCAACGCCGTGGTTCAGGCCGAAATCGCCCAGCGTAACTTCGTCCAGACCCTGACGAAAACCTTTGCGCAACTGTCCATCGGACTGGTGATTTTCGACCGCCGACGTCAGTTGGCGCTGTTCAATCCGGCGCTCATTGATCTGCTGGGCCTGTCCCCGGAATTCCTTAGCAGCCGGCCGACTTTGTTCAGCTTCTTTGATCGCCTGCGCGATATGCAGATCATGCCAGAGCCCAAAAACTACCGGAACTGGCGCGAGGACATGTCCGATCTGGTCACTGCCGCCTCGGACGGAGGCTATCTGGAGACATGGAACCTGCCCTCGGGGCTGACGTATCGCGTCAGCGGACGGCCACATCCCGACGGGGCCATTGCGTTCCTGTTCGAGGATATCAGCTCAGAAGTGTCCCTGACCCGCCGGTTCCGTTCGCAATTAGAGGTGCTGCAAGCGCTGGTTGACGGGATGCCGCAGGCCGTTGCCATCTTCTCGCCCTCCAGTGTTCTGACCTTTGCAAACGAATCCTACCGAACCCTGTGGCGCTGCGATCCGGACAGCAGTTTCGCCGATCTGACCCTGGATGACGCCATGCGCCACTGGATGACTCGTGCCACGGCCCAGGCCGATCTGACCCGCATTCATCCCACTCAAACGGATATCATCAGCATTCCTCTGATCAACGGCCAGACACTTAGCTGTCGGGTTCAGCAGTTGATGGGCGGGAATTTTGCTGTGATCTTTGGGCAGGAACAGGATGCGCCGCATCTGCCCTTCTTGCAGAATAGCGCCTGAACCTGCTTGCGGGTGGCGCGTGGTCGGGTAATCTCGCGGCATGTCCGCAACGCGCTTTGAAACCCGGTTCCAGACCCCCGAAGACACCAGCCGGTTTGCCGTTTCCCTGGGCCAAATGCTGCGTCCGGGTGACGTTATTCTGCTGGAAGGCGGCATTGGCGCGGGCAAAACGCATTTCGCGCGCGCTCTGATCCAATCCTTGATGCCCGAACCCGAGGACGTGCCCTCGCCGACTTTCACGCTGGTGCAGGTTTACGAGGGGCCCGGCTGTGAAATCTGGCACGCTGATCTTTATCGTCTGACCGACCCGAACGAGGCAATTGAACTGGGCCTGGACGAGGCATTTGAAACCGCAATCTGCATGATCGAATGGCCCGACAGACTGGCCGATCTGACCCCGCAAGGGGCGCTTACCCTGACCTTCGAAGCGCAAGAGGACGACTCTCGCCTGCTGACGGCAACGGGGCTGGGCTGGGCAACTCGACTGGAGGGGCTATCGTGCCTTCAAGAAGCGACTTAGCGACCACATTCTTGTCCGGCACCGCCTGGGCGGGGGCTCGGCGTGGCTCTTTGGCTGGCGATGCCTCGAACCGGCGTTACGAGCGTCTGGTTCTGGACGGGCGCACCGCTGTTCTGATGGACGCCCCCCCGCAAAAAGGCGAAGACATCCGCCCCTTTGTCAGGATTGCGGAATTCCTAAGAGCCTGCGGCCTGTCCGCACCTCAGATTCTGGCGCAGGATTCCGAGAATGGTTTCTTACTGCTAGAGGATCTGGGAGACGATCTGTTTGCCCGCGTCGTCGTCTCAGATCCGGCGCAAGAGATGCTGCTTTATACCGCCGCAACGGATGTTCTGGTGGCGCTGCATCAGGCAAATCCACCTGAGTTAGAGCCGTATTCCCCGGAATTCATGACCGAAATGGCCGGTCTGGCCTGGCGTTGGTATCAGAAGGGAATCACCGGAACGGACGCCGGGCGCGCCGCGTTCGAAACCGCGTTTTTGCCCGCGCTCCGGGCTGACGCCTCCGAGCAAACCGCCCTTATCCAGCGCGACTATCACGCCGAGAACCTGCTATGGCTGCCCCGGCGTTCGGGTGTTCAGCGCGTGGGGCTGTTGGATTTTCAGGACGCCCGCACAGGCCATCCCGCCTATGATCTGGTTTCCCTGCTCAAGGACGCGCGCCGGGATGTATCCCCCGATGTCGAAGAGGCGATGATTCGACACTATATCGCCGCAACCGGATGGGACTCTGGCCGCTTCCGCAGGGCCTATCAGTTGCTGGGCGTTCAGCGGAACCTGCGTATTCTGGGCGTTTTTGCCCGGCTTTCCCTGCATTTCGGCAAACCCCATTATATCGATCTGATCCCGCGCGTTTGGGATCATCTGATGACCGGCGCGCAGGCCTGCGCGATGCAGAATCTTGTGCAGACTCTGCCCAAACCGACCCCGGAAAACCTGCAAAAATTGAAGGATCAAGCCGGATGCGTCCCGACTCTGTAATGCTGTTTGCCGCTGGCTTCGGCACCAGAATGGGTGCGCTGACCTCGGACACCCCCAAACCCATGATCCGGGTTGCGGGAAGGCCTCTGATTGATCACGCATTAGAGCAGGTGAACGCCATTCAACCCAAACGGATCGTTGCCAATCTACATTATCTTCCAGATCAAATTCGCACGCATCTGGATGGTCAGAATATCGCGTTTTCCGATGAAACAGAGACGATTCTAGAGACCGGAGGCGGCCTGCGTGCTGCCTTGCCTCTTTTGGGGTCCGGCCCCGTATTCACCATGAACACCGATGCCGTCTGGCGCGGGCCAAATCCGTTTAAGCAGTTGCTGGCAGATTGGAATCCAGAGCTGATGGATGCGCTTTTGTTATGTATTCCGCGCGCGAACGCGGTCGGCCATTCTGGGCGCGGGGATTTCCTACTGGATCGGGCGGGGCGCCTGTCGCGCGGGCCGGGGCTGGTCTATACCGGCGTGCAAATTGTCAAAACCGAGGGGCTTGGCGATATTCCGCAAGCCGCCTTTTCGCTTAATCTGCTGTGGGACAAGATGCTGACCGCAGGCCGATTGTTTGGCACATCCTATCGGGGGAAATGGTGCGACGTCGGATCCCCACACGGAATGACACTGGCCGAAGAACTGATCGGCGACCCCCATGTTTGAGCCTTCGGATAAACCCCGTATTTATGGCGTCCCCCTGGGTGTCGATTTCCCGAAAGAGCTGGCCCGAGGCGTTCAGGATCGTATGCGCTTGCGCCAGCAATCGGACTTGGCCCGCGTTCAACTGGTGCTGAACACCCGCCGTATGCAGCGCCGCGTCCGCGAGCTGTTCGACACAGGGCCAGCAACACTGTTGCCGCGCTTGCAGATGGTGACGGATATTTCTCTTGCGGCGGCTTTTGCCGATATTCCGCCTGCGGTGTCGTCCTTGCGTCGCCGGTTAGAGATTACGCAGCTGGTCTCGATCCTGCTTGAGCGCGAACCCGATCTGGCGCCGCGCTCTTCGCTGTTTGATCTGGCGGACAGTCTGGCGGCGCTGCTTGAGGAAATGCATGGCGAAGGCGTATCCCCCGATGCCATTCAGAATTTGGATGTCGCCGACGAATCCGGGCATTGGAAACGCTCGCTCAGCTTCCTCAGTATCGTTCAGCACTATTTTGACGACGTGCATGAAGCGCCGGATAAAGAAAGCCAGCAAAGACTGGTGATTCAGGCTCTAACCCAGCTTTGGAATGACATTCCTCCGCAGAATCCGATTGTCATTGCGGGCTCGACAGGTTCGCGCGGAACAACCATGACGCTGATGAAAGCCATCGCCAAATTGCCCCAGGGTGCGATCGTTTTGCCGGGCTTTGATTTTGATATGCCGCTTAGCGCCTGGGAGGATTTAAAAGATCCGCTGACCTCAGAGGACCACCCTCAGTTCCGGTTTCGCAAATTGATGGACGCTGTGGGAATTGCGCCTCAGGATGTTCAGCCCTGGACGGATGCGGTGCCCTCTTGCCCCGAGCGGACCAAACTGATTTCGCTGGCTTTGCGTCCCGCCCCGGTCACCGACCGCTGGCTATCCGAGGGGCCGCATCTGCCAGCGCTGCCCGCCGCGATGCAAAACGTGACCCTGGTCGAGGCGACCTCTCAGAGGGACGAGGCTTTGGCCATCGCGATGCGCCTGCGTCAAGCCTGCGAAGATGGGGTGACCGCAGCGCTGATCACGCCCGACCGGATGCTGACACGACAGGTTTCCGCTGCCTTGTCGCGTTGGAAAATTACCCCCGATGACAGCGCCGGAACGCCATTACAGCTTTCGCCTCCGGGGCGGTTTTTACGGCATGTTTCGGCTCTGTTTCACCAGAAACTGACCGCCGAAAGCCTGCTGACACTGCTGTTTCATCCCCTGACGCATTCGGGGGGCGGACGCGGTCCGCATCTGCGCCTTTCCCGCGAGCTTGAGCTTTTTATCCGCCGCAAGGGCATTCCTTTTCCGGATGCGGATAACCTGCAAGCCTTTGCCGCATCTCGCAAAGAGGCGCAGGATTGGGTGGCCTGGATCATCCGGTGTTTTGTTGATCAGCAACGCGAGACCCGGTCCTTGTCTGACTGGCTGACCGATCACTTGGCCCTTGCCGAGATGATTGCGAATGGCGCGGCGGCAGAGCAGACCTCTGAGTTATGGAAAGAGGACGCCGGCCGCGCCGCGCTGTCAGCCATAACGGATCTGAAGCAAGAGGCCGAGGCAGGCGGCGATCTGGCCGCCCGCGATTATGCCGATTTGTTTGGCGCTATTCTGGCGCGGCAAGAGGTCCGAAACCCAGATGCCCCTCATCCGAATGTGCTGATCTGGGGAACGCTTGAGGCCCGTGTTCAGGGGGCCGATCTGCTTATTCTGGCCGGGCTGAACGAGGGCAGCTGGCCTGAATCCCCCTCTCCTGATCCTTGGCTGAATCGTCAGATGCGGCTGAAATCGGGTCTGTTATTGCCCGAAAGACGTATCGGTCTTTCCGCTCATGACTTCCAGCAGGCTGTCGCCGCCCCCGAGGTTTGGCTGACGCGCGCGATCCGGTCGGATGATGCGCAAACGGTGCCTTCTCGTTGGTTGAACCGAATGACCAACCTGTTGCAGGGCTTGCCCGATCAGGATGGCCCCGCCGCCCTGGAAAACGCCAAGGCGCGCGGAAACGAATGGCTTGCTCTGGCGCAGAAGATGGAAGAGCCCGGATTTACGCCCCCCGCACCGCGCCCATCGCCCATGCCGCCGATGACAGCCCGCCCGCGTGAGCTGTCGGTTACGGATGTGTCCAAACTGATCCGCGATCCCTATCATATCTATGCGAAACGGGTGCTGCGCCTCAGGCCTCTGGATCCGTTGATGAAAGTCCCCGATGCGCTGTTGCGGGGGACTGTCGTGCATTCCGTTTTCGAGGTTTTCCTGAAACAGGTCCGTCAGGATTCCGGCGCGCTGAGCGCCGAGAAGCTGAACCAGATCGCCGCCGATGTATTGGCACAAACCGTGCCCTGGCCAGAAATCCGTAGCCTTTGGTCTGCGCGGGTCGCCAGAGTCGCGGATTGGTTTGTCGAGCACGAGAAAAGCCGCCAGCAGGAAACGCACCCTGCTCAACTTGAGATTTCGGGTAAGGCCAGCATTCCCCAGCTTGGATTCACGCTCAGCGCCAAGGCCGACCGGATTGATCTGGACGCGCTGGGGCGGGCGTATCTGTATGACTACAAAACCTCGAACCCGCCGATGCCGGCACAGCAGAAAGCCTTTGACAAACAGCTACTGCTAGAGGCCGCCATGGTCGAGCGGGGCGGGTTTGATCCGCTGGGTCCGCAGAAAGTGGCTCGGGCAACCTATATCGGCCTGGGTGCCACACCCAAAGAGGTGGATGCTCCTCTGGGGGATGAGCCGCCAGAAGTGGTATGGGCCAAGTTCGAACAGCTTATTTCCGCCTATTTAGAGCCTGATTCCGGTTTCACCGCCCGCCGCGCGATGTTCAAAGATCAGGACATTTCCGACTATGATCCGCTGTCCCGATTTGGGGAATGGGATCTGACCGTGCCCCCCAGCAAAGAGGACCTGAGCGATGCGCAATGACGCGACCGAACGGCAGGTAACGGCGGCTCGGCCCGACTGGTCTACCTGGTTGTCAGCCAACGCAGGATCGGGAAAAACCCGCGTGCTGACCGACCGGGTGGCGCGGCTGTTGTTGCGGGACGTTCAGCCTCAGCACATCCTGTGCCTGACCTACACCAAAGCCGCCGCCAGCGAGATGCAGAACCGTCTGTTCAAACGGCTGGGTGAATGGGCGATGCTGCCTGACGCCTCTTTGCGTGAACAGCTCAAAGAGCTGGGGATCGACGGGCAAATCGACACGGAGGCGCTGCGCAATGCGCGCACCCTGTTTGCCCGCGCGATCGAAACCCCCGGCGGGCTGAAGATTCAGACGATCCACTCGTTTTGCTCGTCCCTTTTGCGGCGCTTTCCGCTAGAGGCCAAAGTCAGCCCGCAATTCAGCGAGATGGAGGGCCGCGCCGCCGCGCTTCTGCGCGAAGAGGTTCTGCGCGATCTGGCCGATGGGCCGAACCGCACAATCGTTGACGGCATCGCTGCCTATGTGACAGCGAATGATTTCGAAGCGCTGACCCGTGATATTGTCGGCAAACGCGGGGCGTTCCGGGTGCCTCTTACCCGTCGGGAATGCTTGGCTCTTTTCGATCTGCCCGATGATTTCAGCATTCAAAGCTTGCTAAGCGGGGTCTTTCTGGGCGGCGAAGCCGAGCTGCTGGCCGAGCTGATCACAACCCTGCGGACCGGCAGCGTCACCGATGGCAAAGCCGCTGACAAGCTTGCCCGAGTCACGGGGATAGATGCGTCGGCATTGCCCGTTCTTGAGAGCGTTTTCCTGACCGGAGCCAATGCGAAATCCCCGTTTTCGGCCAAGTTAGGCTCTTTTCCAACGAAATCGCTGCGCGAAAAACACCCAGACCTGATGAACCGGGTCGAGCCCCTGATGCGGCGGGTCGAAGATGCGCGCGCTCAGCGCCTGTCTTTTGCCGCCGCTCAGAAATCCATGGCCCTGCACGCCTTTGCCGGGACGTTCCTGGACTCTTATGAGCAAAAGAAACAACAACGCGGATGGCTGGATTTTGACGATCTGATCCTGCGGGCCCGCGACCTGCTGACAGACCCGGCGGTGGCGGCCTGGGTGCTCTATCGTCTGGATGGCGGAATTGATCACATCCTGGTGGACGAAGCACAGGACACCAGCCCCGTACAATGGCAGGTGATCGAGCTGCTGGCGCAAGAGTTCACCAGCGGGGATGGCGCCCGAGCAGGGATGGAGCGTACGATTTTTGTTGTCGGAGACAAGAAACAGTCGATCTATTCCTTTCAGGGTGCCGACCCGGATGAGTTTGACCGGATGCAGCGCGACTTTGCCGAACGGCTGAACCAGACTGAACGCCCTCTGGCCGAACTAGAGCTGGAATACTCGTTCCGGTCTTCCCGTGCCGTTCTGGATCTTGTTGACGAAACCTTTCGGGAACACGAGGCCTCGGGCTTTCCTGTCGGCGGCGTGCACAAGGCGTTCAAGGATCAGATGCCCGGCCGCGTCGATATATGGCCCGTGCTGGACAAGGTGAAAGAGGACGACGCAGAAGAGTGGTTCGATCCGGTCGATCGGCTGGGAGAAAAACACCACAATGTCCGGCTGGGCGATCAGATCGCGGACACAATTGCCCATCTGATCGACACTCAGCACCCCATTCCCGAAGAGATTGGCCATTCGGGTGAATACTGCTTGCGGCCCGTACGGGCGGGCGACTTTTTGATCCTTGTTCGGCGGCGTTCGGGTCTATTTCCTGAGATTATCCGCGCCTGCAAGGAACGCAAACTTGCCATCGCCGGGGCCGACCGCCTGAAGGTTGGCGCCGAATTGGCGGTCAAGGATCTGGCCGCGCTTCTGTCATTCCTGTCCACCCCCGAGGACAGTTTTAATCTGGCCGTCGCTCTGAAATCGCCTCTGTTCGGATGGAGCGAAAAGCAATTGTTCGACCTGGCCCATGGGCGCGAAGATGCCTACCTGTGGGAGGCCATGCGCAAGAACGCGGAACGCTATCCCGCGGAAATGACGATCCTGAACGATCTGCGCGGACAAACCGATTTTCTGCGTCCGTTCGACCTGCTGGAACGTATCCTGACACAGCACAATGGCCGCCGGAACCTACTGGCGCGTCTGGGTATCGAGGCCGAGGATGGCATCAACGCTTTCCTGGCGCAGGCGCTTTCATACGAACGGAACGCCATCCCCAGTCTGAAAGGTTTCCTGGAATGGATGGTCACCGACGATCTGGAAATCAAACGGCAAATGGACAGTGCCGAAGATCAGATCCGGGTGATGACGGTGCACGGCGCCAAGGGGCTTGAGGCTCCGATCGTGATCCTGCCGGACACCATGAAACGCCCCCAGATGTCGCGCGGCGAATTGCAGATAACCGGGGATACGGCCGTTTGGAAAATGCCCTCGGGGCAGTCGCCGAAATTGCTGGATCAGGCCCGAATCAGAGAGGCGGAAAAAGAGCGCGCCGAGAGTGACAGGTTGCTCTATGTCGCCCTGACTCGGGCTGAAAAGTGGCTGATGATCGCCGGGGCAGGGGATTGGAAAAAGGGCGACGAAAGCTGGTATGATAAAATCCGGCTGGCCGCCACACGCCTGGATACCTCGGAGGCGGACATGCCCACCGGCCCAGGCCTGCGTCTGGAGCATGGACAGTGGTCGGGCCCCGCCCAGAGCGATACGCCGGAACCCGCCCCCGCTTTGCTACAACTTCCGGAAATCTATGAAACCCCCGTTCCGCCGCCCACAAAAGACAACACCACGATCAGCCCTTCGGATCTTGGCGGTGCCAAGGCCCTGCCGGGCGAGGCCGGCCTGGACGAGGAGGCCGCCAAACAACGCGGCACCTATCTGCATTCCCTGCTTGAACATCTGCCCGGCACCGATCCCGCCGAATGGGAACGGATCGCACGCGTGATTTGCGGCGACACCCCCCTGACGCAGGAATTGCTGACCGAGGCAGCCGGCGTGCTTTCCAACCCCAAGCTGGCGTTCCTGTTCGATGCCGATGCGCTGGCCGAGGTGCCGCTAAGCGCCGATCTGCCCACGCTTGGGCGCAGAATGCACGGGATTATCGACCGGCTGATCATCCTGCCGGATCGCGTTCTGGCCGTGGATTACAAATCCAACGCGGTTGTGCCGCAAAACCACGCGGCCGTTCCCGACGGGATCTTGCGGCAGATGGGAGCCTATGCGCAGGCGCTCTTGCAGATATATCCGGACCGCCGGATCGAAACGGCGATTTTGTGGACCAAAACCGCAGAATTGATGCCTCTGCCGCACGAAACCGTGACTGCGGCACTGGAAGCTGCGCGCCTCTCTTGACGCTGCGGGGCAGTCTACCTAATTTCCCATCCCAAACACACTCTTTCAGGAGAACTCTCATGGCCACCGTTGCCGTTACCGACGCTACCTTCGACGCCGAAGTCAAAAACTCTGATGTCCCCGTTGTTGTGGATTTCTGGGCAGAATGGTGCGGCCCCTGCAAACAGATCGGCCCCGCCCTGGAAGAGCTGGCCGCTGAAATGGACGGTCAGGTGAAGATCGCCAAAGTGGACGTGGATCAGAACCCGAACGCCGCTGCCGCCATGGGCGTGCGTGGCATTCCCGCACTGTTCATCTTCAAGGACGGTCAGGTCGTTTCGAACCGCGCCGGAGCCGCCCCCAAGGCCGCGCTGCAAGCCTGGATCGAAGAATCGATCTAAACTCGGATCCCATTCGAAGATTGTGAAACCCCGGCCCTGTGCCGGGGTTTTTCATACCGGGGTGTCATACTGGCCAGCCGTTCAAACGCAAGAGAGCGGCAATCTTCTCCTCGGCCTCTTCTCGGCCGGCATTTATTGACATCTGCTGCCAGAACCAGTGGATATAGCCCGCGTAATCGGGCTGCATTGTCAGCACCTCTTCGAACGCATTCGCGATGCCCATCCGTTCCACACTGGCCGTGATATGGTGAAAATCCGACCGGGCAAACAACACGCAGGGTTTGCCAAAGAAAAACCCGTTGAACGCGACCGAGGAATTCTGCGTCACCACATAATCGCACCCTTGCAGCAGCCGCACCATATCGCCGCGCTGCACGGTCAGATGGCCAAATCTCTCTTGTAGCTGATCCAGGCGTTTTTCCTCATCCCGAGTGTAATGCTCGGACGGGTGCAGGGTTGCGATGACGCGCCTTTTCGGATCGTGGCTCAGGACCGAGTGGATCATCTCAATCGGGCTGGCAAACTGGAACGAGCGCCGCTCAAGCAGCCGCCCCTGAAGCGGGACATAGACAAAACCGTCGTGGTGCGTTTCAGACGCGGCCCCATCAAACAGCCTGTTCTGCCAGCGACGATAGAAGGATTTGGCCTGTTTAGGGTCTGTTTTTTCGGGCTGGAAGCGGGTGTTCGCCACCTGCCAATGCCACCGTTTCCCTGTCGGCTCGATCACCCAGAACGGGTAGTGATAGACCCGGCGCAGCGTCAGCCCGTTGCTGGTTGTCGGCTCTTCCATGTGAAACAGCGCATAGCCGCCACGCGTCATGCTGGCGCCACGTTCAACCAGAGAATTCGAGTGAAATGCCACCTCAAACCCTGCGGATTTCACCACCGAGACGATCTTGTTGATGAAGTTATGCGTCCCGGCCTGGGCGCTACTACGCAGCCCATCCTCTAGATAGAAACGCAGGATTTTCTGCTTGCTCATTGGGTCAGGCTACTGCTGCGGCGGCCAGTAAACAAGCGCTACCCTTGTGCGTCGGGGCGGCAGGTTCCATATAGGCGATCAAGCAAACGGAGGATGCAGATGGCGGATGATACTTTCCCCGGCTGGCACGGCACCACCATTATCGGTGTGAAAAAAGACGGCAAAGTGGTGATTGCTGGCGATGGTCAGGTTTCTCTGGGCCAGACCGTGATCAAGGGCAGCGCGCGCAAAGTTCGCCGGCTGAGCCCCGGTGGCTATGACGTGGTTGCCGGATTTGCAGGCTCTACCGCCGATGCCTTTACCCTGCTGGAACGTCTGGAAACCAAGCTGGAGGCAACCCCCGGTCAGCTGGCCCGCGCCAGCGTCGAACTGGCCAAGGACTGGCGCACCGATAAATACCTGCAAAAGCTGGAGGCGATGCTGATCGTCACCGATGGTGCGGATATGTTCGTGATCACCGGGGCAGGGGACGTGCTGGAACCGGAACACGATGTGACGGCGATTGGCTCGGGCGGGAATTTCGCCCTGGCGGCAGCGCGCGGCATGATGGACACCGACAAAACCGCCGAGCAGGTCGCGCGTCAGGCCATGGCCATCGCGGCCGATATCTGCGTGTACACCAATGGCAATCTGACCGTGGAAAGCATCTCGAAATGACCAATCTGACCCCGCGTGAAATCGTCAGCGAGCTGGATCGCTTTATCATTGGCCAAAGCGATGCAAAACGCGCTGTTGCCGTGGCCTTGCGGAATCGTTGGCGCCGCAAACAGCTGCCCGATGATCTGCGCGACGAGGTATATCCCAAGAATATCCTGATGATCGGCCCCACCGGCGTCGGCAAAACCGAGATCAGCCGCCGTCTGGCCAAACTGGCGCGCGCGCCCTTTATCAAGGTCGAAGCCACCAAATTCACCGAGGTCGGCTATGTCGGCCGCGATGTCGAGCAAATCATCCGTGATCTGGTGGACAGCGCCATCGCGATGACCCGCGAACACATGCGCGAGGACGTCAAGGCCAAGGCCCATGACGCCGCCGAAACCCGCGTGATCGAGGCGATCGCCGGCACAGATGCCCGCGACGCCACGCGCGAGATGTTCCGCAAAAAACTGCAAAGCGGCGAGCTGGATAATACCGTGATCGAGCTGGAAGTCACCGACAGCTCGAACCCGATGGGGATGATGGACATCCCCGGCCAACCCGGCAGCCAGATGGGCATGATGAACCTGGGCGATATTTTCGGCAAAGCCTTTGGCGGACGGACCGTCAAACGCAAAATGACCGTCGCCGAAAGCTATGATGTGCTGATCGCCGAAGAGGCCGACAAGCTGCTGGACGATGAAACCGTCACCCGCGCTGCCTTGGAATCGGTGGAACAGAACGGCATCGTGTTTCTGGATGAGATCGATAAGGTCTGCGCTCGCGCCGAGACGCGCGGCGGCGATGTCAGCCGCGAGGGTGTACAGCGTGATCTGCTGCCTCTGATCGAAGGCACCACCGTCAGCACCAAGCACGGGCCGGTGAAGACCGATCACATCCTGTTCATCGCCTCGGGGGCGTTCCATATCGCTAAACCCTCGGATTTGTTGCCGGAATTGCAGGGGCGCCTGCCCATTCGGGTCGAGCTGAAGGCCCTGACCGAGGCCGATTTCGTCCGAATCCTGACCGAAACGGATAACGCTCTGACCCGGCAATACACCGCCTTGATGAGCACCGAAGAGGTGACCGTGACCTTCACCGAAGATGGCATCGCTGCGCTGGCCAAAATCGCGGCTGATGTGAACCAGACGGTGGAAAACATCGGGGCGCGGCGGCTTTATACCGTGATGGAACGCGTGTTCGAAGAGCTGTCCTTTACCGCGCCGGATCAGGCGGGGCTGTCCGTCACCGTCAATGCGGATTTTGTACAACAGAACCTGGGTGAACTGACGAAATCCGCCGATGTCAGCCGCTATGTGCTCTAGAATCCGGATGAGTACCTGAGTAACGTCCCGCCAAATGGCGGGGCGAGCAGTGAACATATTTTTCCGAGTCTTTCTGATCCTGTTTCTGGTCTCTGCCTGTAGCGACCGGACGCTGATCCATGTCGATCCACAGGCGGATGAGGTGGGCACACCCTATACGGCCTATGTGGCCACATTGCGCGAACGAACAGAAAGCGGCTGGTTCAATGGCGAACGCGCGCAGGATCTGGATTTCGTCAATGTGAAAGTCACGGTTCCGCCCGCACACAGGGGCAGCGGGATTCCTTATTCGCACCGTATGGCCAGGGCCGATCGTTTCTTTACCTTTGCCGATCGCACGGATTACGCGAATGACCGGGCGTTTTCGGCGGGGCTGCGCAAGGCTCTGTCGCGGCAGAAGCCGGGCGAACGGGATGTCATGCTGTATGTGCACGGCTATAATAACAGTTTCACGGACGGAGTGTTCCGAACTGTTCAACTGATGCATGATTTCCGGCTTCCGGGGATCGGAGTGCATTTTTCCTGGCCCAGCGCCGCGCATCCTTTGGGCTATACCTATGACAGGGACAGCGTGCTTTATGCGCGCGACGGGCTTGAACAGCTTTTGCGTCAGGTCAGCGCCGCGGGGCCGGATCGGATTATTCTGGTGGGGCATTCTCTGGGCTCGATGCTGGTGATGGAGACCTTGCGCCAAATGGAAATTCGCAGCCCGGCCTGGGCGCAACGCAATTTGGGCGGCGTGGTTCTGGTATCCCCCGATCTGGACGTGGATGTATTCCGCCAGCAATCCACCCGCTTTGACAGCCTGCCCGAACCGTTCGTGATTTTCGTGTCACGCAAAGACCGCGCGCTGCAACTGTCCTCCAGAATCAATGGGAATAAAAAGCGGCTGGGCATTCTGGAAGACGAGGCCAAGCTAGAGGATCTGCCCGTAACCGTTGTGGATGTTTCCGAATTTGCGGAATCCTCGGGTGACAGGCATTTCACGCTGGGCACTTCGCCGCTGCTGATCGAGCTGTTACGCAACAGCAACGCGCTAAGCACGACGTTCAATTGGGATGCAGGCGGGCGAACCGGCCTGCTGCCGGGCACCGCGATCACCGTTCAAAGCGCAACAAAAATCATCCTGTCGCCCCTGCTGCTCAGAACAAACTAACGGTGGCGCCGCAGGTAAACGTAATACGCCCCGGTGCCACCATGGCTGACATGCGCCTGTGTGACCTGCAAAACCACGGCATTTAGCGGCGGCATTGACAGCCACTGCGGGACATTATGTTTCAGAACGCCTCGGCGAACGGGGATGGGGCCGTCATCCTCTTTGGTTTTGCCTTTGCCCGTGATCACCAGCACCAGCCGCGCCCCCTGCGCATGAGCCCGCAGGATAAACCGCAACAGGGCAGGGTGCGCCCGGTCCAAAGTCATCCCGTGCAGGTCGATCCGATCCTCAGGGGCCAGCTTACCGCGCTTCATACGCGTGTTGGTTTTCTTATCCATCCGCAGGGGCGCGTTGTGCAGCTGTTCGGATAATCCGGGCCGCAGATTATGCCCGATCTGCGTGTGGGGCGCGGACTGACCGACCGAGAAATCCTGCAAACGGGGCTTCGGAGCTTTATGAGGCCTGGGTTTCGGTTTGGGCAGCTCGGCGGCTTTGCTTTTGGGGTGCATACGCGCGGTCGTATCCGTGACCTTGCGCCACAGCTCGATCTCTTCCTCGGTCAGTTTGCGGCGGCTCACTGCTGGGACTCCGGCAATAGCGCATAGGCGCGCTGGATCGGCAGCAGCACCATCATACGGCCCGGATCCTTCAGCTTACCCGCAGCGCGGCCCGCCTGATCCCCGGTGCCAAAAAAGATATCCGCACGCTGAGCGCCCTTGATCGCAGACCCTGTATCCTGCGCCACCATCAACCGGCGCAGCGGGATCGCTCCGTCTTTTTCCACCCAAACCGGAGCGCCCAGAGGCGTAAAGCCCGGATCCACCGCAACCGAACGCATATCCGTGATCGAGCGATTCATCGCGCCCAGCGGGCCTTTTTCAGCAGGCACCTGGTTCACAGTCCGGAAAAACACATAAGAGGGATTGTGGTGCAGCAGTTCGGGGCCATCGACAGGGTTACGCCGCACCCAATTCTTGATTACCTGCGCCGAAACCTGATGCGGGCTGTAGATGCCGCGCCGGATCAGCTCGACCCCAACCGAACGATAGGGATGCCCATTCGCCCCGCCATACCCCACGCGGATATGTTTGCCATTTGGCAGACGAATACGGCCAGACCCCTGAATTTGCAGGAAAAACAGCTCAACCGGGTCATCGACCCAGGCGATTTCCAGCCCGCGGCCTTTCATCACCTCCGAGGTCTCGATCTCGCGCCGGGACAACCAGACCGTGCTGCGACGCGCCTCGGACGGCATCCGGTAAACCGGATAGCGATACCGATCCGAAGGGCGGGTTGCGCCGTCCAGCTCGGGCTCGAAATACCCCGTGAACAGGCCGTCAGCGCCATCTTCGATCAGAACGGGGCGGAAAAACAGCTCGAAAAAGGATTTGGCGCTGGTGATATTCTGCGCCACAGCGCAGAGCGAGGCCCAATCTGGATCATCCAAATCCGGACAGGTGTTTTGAAAAACCTCCAGGGCGGCGGCGTGGTCATCCTGATCCCACCCATCCAAATCCTTGAAATCAAGAATTTTATAGGTGGGGTCCTGAGGTTGCTGAGACTGAACCGGGCCCGCCATCACCAACCCCAATGCTATTGCCGCCAGGGCCCGGATCATCCGCCCGTAGCAACAAGTTGCCAGTTCGGATCGTCGGTGCCCATGGTGCGGGCAAAGGTCCAGACATCGCGCTGTTTCTTGGGCGAGTTGGGGTTGCCCTCGATGATCTCACCGGCGTTGTCACGCACGGCCGAGATTAGCTCGCCGACAAACCGAATCGAGATTTCAGCGATGTTTCCATCCAGCAGCTCGGCCTCAACCAAAGAGGTTTCACGCACGCCCAGGAATTCGGCCTCAATCGTCAGGCCCTGCGCTTCGCGGTCCTCGACGACCTGGGCGAAGGTTTCATAGACCTCTTCGGACAGGAAAGGTTTGATCTCGGCCAGATCGCCGCGTTCAAAGCCCATCAGGATCATCTCATAGGCGGCCCGCGCACCCTGGATGAATTCGTTCACGCTAAAGCTGGGCTCAAGCCGTTTCATCTGCGACAGGGCCAGCGCCGTATCCGAGCCTTCCTCGGCGTGGTCGGTGATGTCACGATCCGGGCCGCCCTCGATCACCGACAGATCGGGTTTGCGCGCCGAAGGTTCCGCCTGACGCGGCAGGGTGGGCTTTTCGAATCCCTCTCGGGTTCCCAACACGTTTTTCAGCCTTAGGATAAGGAAAACGGCGATGCCGGCCAGCACCAGAAGCTGTAAAATAGGCGAGTTCATGTGATCCTCTTGGTCGGGGGGTCATTTAAACCTGTGAAACTCGTTCTTATGTAGGGGCTACCGGCGGCCAAGTCCACCGCACGGGCACGAAAGGAGAGCACGTTCATGTGGCTGTTAATTGCTTTTATCGCGGTTCCGATCATCGAGATCGCCCTGTTCATTCAGGTTGGCGGTGCAATCGGGACCTGGCCCACTTTGGGGATCGTCATTTTGACGGCCATCCTCGGGACATCCCTGATGCGCGCACAAGGGCGGCTGGCCATGGGCAATCTGCAACGTAGCTTTGCCGAATTGGACGACCCGACCGAGCCCCTGGCCCATGGCGCCATGGTTCTGATTTCCGGCGTGTTGCTGCTGACGCCGGGGTTTTTCACCGATGCGATGGGCTTTGCCCTGCTGATTCCGGCCGTGCGTTCGGCGGTTTTCCACTACCTGCGCAAACGCGTGAAGGTGCAGAGCTTTTCCATGGGTGCCGGGCCGATGCATCAGCCCCGCGCGGACTCTGACACGATCGACGGCGAATTTTACGAGATTGACCCTGGAAACCGTACGACTCATCGGCCTTCGGGATGGACCAAGCATTGAGGGCGTAAAACCATCCTGATACACAACGGCCAAGTAATTTTGTCAGGAGACCGAAATGTCCGAAAATGGCGCCGCCGCTGCCGCACCGCAACTGAAGATGAACGTGCTGAACCAGTTCGTTCGCGACCTGTCCTTTGAAAACATCCTGGCGCAAAAAGGCGCCAGCGGTCAGGCCGTTCCCGCGATCAATGTTCAGGTGAATCTGGATGCAAAGAAACGCTCGGCCGAGCATCAGTTCGAAGTCGCGATCAAGCTGAACGTGGAATCGACCTCGAAGGAAGATGGCGAAAAGCTGTTCCTGATGGAGATTGACTATGTGGGCCTGTTCCACATCGAGGGCGTGCCCGAGGATCAGATGCACCCGTTCCTGCTGATCGAGTGCCCGCGCATCCTGTTCCCCTTCCTGCGCCGGATCGTCAGCGACGTCACCCGCGATGGGGGCTTCCCGCCGCTGAACCTGGAAACCATCGATTTCGTTGCGCTGTATCGCAACGAGCTGGCCCGGCGTCAGGCCGAGCAGGGCGCAGCCCCGGTTTCCTAAGAGCCCAGCTTCTTCCACAAAGCGCCGTCGCCCATCTTGTCTACAAAGGCCTGATGGGCGGCGGTTTCTTCTTCTGTGACACGCGAGGGCAGAGGGGCAGGGCGCGGAAACGGGCGCCAATCGCTGTCATATCCCACATCAGAAACCCGGCTTTCAACCACGGCATTCAACGCGAAATCCGGCTGACGCCCGCCGATCAGTTCCAGATAGACTTCGGCCAGAATCTCGGAATCGAGCAATGCCCCGTGCAATGTCCGGTTCGAGTTATCAATCGCAAATCGACGACACAGGGCATCCAGTGTCGCAGGCGAACCCGGAAATTTCTGCCGCGCCATGCCCAGGGTATCAATCGCGCGATCCATGGGGATTTCGGGCAGACCCATCCATTTCAGCTCGGCATTGAGAAACTTCATATCGAAGCTGGCATTATGAATGACCAGCTTGGCAGTCCCGATAAATTCGTGAAAATCGCGGCCCACCTTGGCAAAAACCGGCTTGTCCAGCAGTGTCACTTCGCCCGCGCGTGCATCCCGTGGCGGATCCAGCAGATCTGGGCCGATTCCATGCACGCCGAAAGCCTCGTCCGGCATCCCCCGTTCGGGGTTGATATAGACATGGAACGTGTTGCCGGTAGGCATGTGATTATCCAGCTCCACACAGCCGATTTCAACGATCCTGTCGCCTCTGAACGGATCAAAACCCGTGGTTTCCGTATCCAGCACGATTTCACGCAATGGCCTGGCCCTTTCTGATTTGCTCCAGAATATCCTGAATCTGTGCGCGCGCATGGCCCAGACTGTCCGTGATTACCACGAAATCCGCACGCGCGCGTTTTTCAGCGTCGGGCATCTGTTTGGCTTTGATCGCCTGAAACTGGGCCTCGGTCATCGTGCCACGCGCCATGACGCGATCCCGCTGGATATTTTCAGGGACGGAAACAACCAGAACCGCATCCATATTCCGATCGCCGCCCGTTTCGAACATCAAAGGCACATCGAACACCAGAATATCCGCGTCAGCCGCAGCGATGAAATCAGCACGGTCTTCAGCCACCAGAGGATGCACGATTGTCTCGATCTTTTTTAACGCGGACGGGTCCGCCTGAATGATCGCTCTAAGCCGATCACGCGACACAGCGCCATCGACGATTGCATCCGGAAACAGGCTCTGCATAGGTGCAACGGCCTTGCCGCCGCTGGAATACAGGCGGTGCACGGCTGCGTCCGCATCCCAGATTGCGCAGCCTTCTTCGGCCAGGATTTTGGCCGTGGTCGATTTGCCCATGCCGATAGAGCCAGTCAGTCCGAGTTTGAAGCTCATGCCAGCATGATCCTGCGAATTTCCTCGTCTACCTCGGGGCGCTGGCCGAACCAGCGCTCAAATCCGGGGACTGCCTGATAGATCAGCATCCCAAGCCCGTCCACGGTATGACAGCCGATTTCCTCGGCCACTTGCAACAGCCGGGTTTTCAGCGGGGCATAAACAATGTCGGTGACAACAGCACCAGAGTTCAGACCGTCCAGAGGAATGCGCAACTCGGGGCTGCCGGTCATGCCCAAAGAGGTCGTGTTTACCAGCAGCGCCGCGTCCTCCATGACATTGCCGGCTTGTACCCAATCGACAACGGTAATCCGTGCGCCGAACTCTTGCTGCAACGCTTCGGCGCGGATTTTGGTGCGGTTGGTCAGCAGAATTTCAGGCACACCGGCCGACAAAAGCGAGGCCAAAATCGCGCGCGCGGCCCCACCGGCACCCAGAACCACCGCGGGCCCCGAGACCGGATCCCATTCAGGCGCGCCCTGACGCAGGTTTTCAAGAAAACCGTAGCCATCCGTATTATCTGCGTGAATTTTGCCATCTTCGCGGAAAATCAGCGTATTCGCCGCTCCGATCAAAGTAGCGCGGTCGGTGATGACATCGGCAATTTCCAGCGCGGCCTCTTTGTGGGGGACGGTGATGTTGGCCCCAACGAAGCCAGCCTTAGGCAGGGTGCGCAGCACGGTTTCCAGATCGTCCGGCGCAACCTCCATCGGGATGTAATGGCCGGGAAGCCCGTATTTCTTTAGCCAATGGCCATGCAAACGCGGAGATTTGGAATGACCGATTGGTGAACCGATCACCCCTGCCAGCGGTATCTTTTGCGTACTCATCCTGGTAGGTCTCCTCGGATGGTCAGGTAACTCAGTAATTCCAGCAGGGGCAGGCCCAACACGTTAAAATAATCGCCATCCACGCTGGAAAACAAGCGGACGCCTTCCTCTTCCAGCTTATATCCCCCCACACTGTCCCCGATACCGGGCCAGTTGCGTGTCAGATAGTCTGTTAGATACTCATCCGAGAAGCTGCGCATTCGCAGACGTACCTGCCCGATATGACGCCAGATAGGTTTGCCGTCCTCGCAGATCACCGCAGCCGAGAGCAACATGTGACGCTGCCCACGCAGGGCAAGCAGCTGGTTCCGGGCCTCCTCGATGTCGTGGGGTTTTGACAAAATGCGCCGGTCGAACTCCAACACCTGATCGCAGCCCAGAACCAGCGCGCCGGGGTTCTTTTCGCTGACTTTCTGTGCTTTGATCTGGGCCAGAGCATCCGCAATGTCGCGCGGCTTTGCCTCTTCGGCCAGCAGCGAATCGCGGATCATGATTTCGTCAATCCGCGCCTTTTGCACGGTCAGGGGAACGCCCGCATTCATAAGCAGCTGACGGCGGATTTCAGACCCGGATGCCAGGATCAGGTTCATGGCCATGTGGATAACCTCGTGGAAGACTCATCGAACTTCTTAAGGAAGGATTTCGGACAAGTCACCGAGGTTTCTGAACTGTTGAAAACTCAGGCATTTTCCACCTGCCGGATCACAGTTTTTCCCCAAGAGGACAAGGAAAACCAAAGCGCGGTGGATAAGTTGTCTGCCCACATATTTCCCACGGGATATCCACATGCTTCTTCAATCTGTGGGAAAATACTAAGTACATGAAATTTATGATAGAAATAGTTAATGTGCACAGAATCGGCTAAGATTTCACGCCCCGTACGAAAAAGATGATAACAGGTGGAATAACCCAGTAATCCACGGAAATCTGGATACCTAAATCATCATCATCCTTTCTTTTCTTTTTATATTTTATTTAGGACCGGGCGATCAGCCCCGGTTTGATCCTCTGAGCCTAAGTCCCCATTGGTTAATCCCGGTTTAAACTTAGAAAATGCGAAAGATTTGACTCGGTCCCGAGGACAGCCTATTTACCTATCCAACCCCTCGTCCGAGGGAGCGATTTTCCATCCATATGAAATGAAGCGTGCCCAATGGGGCCGTTCAGGGTGCTATTTACATGTCCGAACCACGTCTGAATCTGTCTGAACTCAAAGCCAAGAGCCCCAAAGATCTGCTGTCCATGGCCGAAGAGCTGGAGATCGAAAACGCCTCGACCATGCGTAAGGGCGAGATGATGTTCCAGATCCTGCGCGAAATGGCCGACGATGGCTCGGTCATTGGCGGTGATGGCGTGCTGGAAGTGCTGCAAGACGGTTTTGGTTTTCTGCGCTCGCCCGAGGCAAACTATCTGCCCGGCCCCGATGATATCTATGTCTCGCCTGACATGATCCGCAAACATTCGTTGCGGACCGGGGACACGATCGAAGGAGTGATGAAAGCGCCCCAGGAAAACGAACGGTATTTCGCGCTGACCGAGGTTGAAGGTATCAACTTTGAAAGCCCTGAAAAGGCGCGTCACAAGATCGCGTTTGATAACCTGACGCCGCTGTACCCTGACGAGCGCCTGAAAATGGAAATTGAGGATCCGACGATCAAGGACCGCTCGGCCCGGATCATCGACCTGGTTGCGCCGATTGGTAAGGGTCAGCGTTCGCTGATTGTGGCGCCTCCGCGGACGGGTAAAACGGTGCTGCTGCAAAACATCGCGCACAGCATCGAGGCCAACCATCCCGAATGCTATCTGATCGTCCTGCTGATCGACGAACGCCCCGAAGAGGTGACAGACATGCAGCGCAGCGTGAAAGGCGAGGTTGTCTCCTCGACCTTTGATGAGCCAGCCACGCGCCACGTTGCCGTGTCTGAAATGGTGATCGAAAAAGCCAAGCGTCTGGTCGAGCATAAACGAGATGTTGTGATTCTTCTGGACTCGATTACAAGACTTGGTAGGGCGTTCAACACTGTCGTGCCGTCCTCGGGTAAGGTTCTGACCGGTGGTGTGGACGCAAACGCGCTGCAACGCCCCAAGCGTTTCTTTGGTGCCGCGCGGAACGTGGAAGAGGGCGGTTCGCTGACCATCATCGCCACCGCGTTGATCGACACCGGCAGCCGTATGGACGAGGTGATCTTTGAAGAGTTCAAAGGTACTGGTAACTCGGAAATCGTGCTGGATCGTAAGGTGGCGGATAAACGCGTCTTCCCGGCGATGGACATCCTGAAATCCGGCACCCGGAAAGAGGATCTGCTGGTGGATAAGATCGACCTGCAAAAGACCTTTGTCCTGCGCCGTATTCTGAATCCGATGGGCACCACGGACGCGATTGAATTCCTGATTTCCAAGCTGAAACAGACCAAAACGAACAGCGAGTTCTTCGATTCAATGAACGCCTGATCCAGCGGGCAGGGGATTTAGAAGATGGACACGATTTTCGCCCTTGCCACGGCTTATGGCAAGGCCGGGGTCGCGGTGATCCGCGTTTCCGGCCCTTTGGCACATCATGCGGGGGAAACCCTGTGCGAGGGGAAACTGCCGAAACCTCGGGTGGCTGGTCTGCGCATTTTGCTGGATTCTCAGGGTGGGCGACTGGACGAAGCCTTGGTGCTTGTCTTCTCGGGTAAAGCCAGTTTTACCGGCGAACCTGTTGTCGAATTTCAGCTACATGGCAGCACGGCGATCACCTCGGCGGTGCTACGCGAACTGGCAGAAATTGAAGGGCTGAGACCCGCCGAACCTGGAGAGTTTACCCGCCGTGCGCTTGAAAATGGGCGTCTGGACCTGGCTCAGGTCGAAGGATTGGCGGATCTTATTGATGCGGAAACCGAGGCGCAAAGACGTCAGGCGCTCAGGGTTTTTTCGGGTGATCTGGGTAAGAAAGCCGAGGTGTGGCGGACTGATCTTATACGTGCGGCTGCTCTGTTAGAGGCTACGATTGATTTCGCTGACGAAGAGGTTCCTACGGATGTTTCGCCCGAAGTTTCTGAATTAATTGATAAAACAGTCGCCTCGCTTGATATTGAGGTCAAGGGGGCGTCGGCTGCTGAACGGGTACGCACTGGATTCGAGGTGGCGATTGTCGGCGCGCCGAATGTCGGAAAATCCACGCTGCTGAATGCTTTGGCGGGTCGGGATGCGGCGATCACCTCTGAATTTGCCGGGACAACGCGCGACGTTATCGAGGTCCGGATGGATCTGGGCGGCGTCCCGGTCACCGTCTTGGATACGGCAGGTTTGCGCGAAACAGAGGATAAGGTTGAGGAAATCGGAATCGCGCGGGCACGTGAACGCGCGCGTCTTGCGGATCTGCGTGTTTTTCTGATTGAGGACGGGAATCCTCCGGATTTTGAACCCGAACCCGAAGATCTGATTTTCCGGGCTAAGGCTGATCTGCTGAAGGATAAGACGGATGCCATTTCCGGGATCAGTGGCGCGGGTGTTTCGAATCTGGTAAGCAAGGTTACTCAAATTCTGGGGGAGCGCGCCTCGTCTGTTGGGGTTGCCACGCGCGAACGGCATAGGATTGCGATGATCCAGGCAGCGATGTCTCTGGCAGTTGCTAGGGATTTAGCCCTATCCGGAGAAGAAATGACTGATCTGGCAGCCGAGGAATTACGAACGGCAATTCGTGCCTTGGACTCCTTGGTTGGCCGCGTAGATGTGGAAAATGTTCTGGATGAGATTTTCTCGAGTTTTTGTCTTGGGAAGTAAGGAGTGTTTCACGTGAAACAATTCGACTTCGATGTTGTTGTCATTGGCGGAGGTCACGCAGGATGCGATGCCGCCCATGCGGCTGCGCGTATGGGTGCAAAGACGGCCTTGATTACGCTGACCTATGCGGGAATCGGCGTGATGTCCTGTAATCCGGCGATTGGGGGGCTTGGGAAAGGCCATCTTGTTCGAGAGATTGACGCCATGGACGGCGTGATGGGACGTGTGGCCGATGTCTCGGGTATTCAGTTTCGATTGTTAAATCGCAGAAAAGGCCCAGCTGTGCAGGGGCCCCGAACCCAGTCGGATCGTAAACTTTACCGCCATGCTATGCAAAAAGAGCTGGCCGAGGCGCAGAATCTAACCATTCTGGAAGGCGAGGTTACCGATTTTATCCAGTCAAACGGGCGTATTCGCGGGGTCATCTTAGAAGATGGCAGTATGATACCCGCCCGGAATGTCGTCCTGACGACCGGGACATTTCTGCGCGGCGTGATTCATATTGGGGATGTTCAACACCCCGGAGGCCGGATGGGAGATCGCCCCTCAGTCCCCTTGGCTGAACGGATGGATAGTTTCGATCTGCCTCTGGGACGTTTGAAAACGGGAACTCCGCCTCGCCTGGATGGGCGCACAATCAAGTGGGATCTTTTGGATTCGCAGCCGGGCGATGATGATCCGGCAATGTTTTCTTTCCTATCGAAAGGGCCCCAAGTTCGTCAGATTTCTTGCGGAATCACCCACACGAATGAGACAACCCATCAGATCATTCGGGATAACCTGTCTCGGTCCGCAATGTATGGCGGGCATATTGAGGGGGGAGGGCCACGATATTGCCCCTCGATTGAGGATAAGATCGTACGATTTGCCGATAAGGCCTCGCATCAGATTTTCCTAGAGCCAGAAGGTCTGGATGATCATACGGTTTACCCGAATGGTATCTCTACGTCGCTTCCTCAGGATGTTCAGGAATCCTATGTACGGTCAATCTATGGGCTTGAGGATGCGGAAATATTACAGCCTGGATATGCGATCGAATATGACTATGTTGATCCACGTGCGCTGGATGATCGTCTGGCGGTAAAAACCGTTCCTGGCCTTTATCTGGCTGGTCAAATCAACGGCACCACCGGATATGAAGAGGCCGCTGCACAGGGGCTGGTTGCAGGTTTGAACGCTGCGGCCGATGCTCTGGGTAAGGATCCAATTCATTTTAGTCGCCGAGAGAGCTATATCGGCGTCATGATTGATGATCTGATCACCCGAGGCGTTTCTGAACCCTATCGCATGTTTACCTCGCGCGCTGAATTCCGCCTGTCTTTGCGCGCGGATAACGCAGATCAAAGACTGACGCCTTTGGGGATAGAAATTGGATGCGTTGGCTCTGAACGTGCGGGTATATTCCTGGAAAAAGCTGATAGGCTCTCGAAAGGAGAGGCCCTGTTGAAGGGCTCGGATTTCTCTTCTCGGGATTTGGCGAAGGCAGGAATGAAGGTGAATCAAGACGGGGCTCGTCGCAATCTTTACCAGATTCTGGCTTTTCCGGACGCTGATTTCGGGCTTCTTGAAAAGCTGGATCATAGCGTTTCTGAATTGGATGAAGAAACAAAATCGCAGCTGGCCAAGGATGCGCTTTATGCGAATTATATTGATCGGCAGAAGCGCGATGTCGAGGCAATGAAGCGCGATGAGCAGCATGTTATTCCTGATGCGTTCTCGTATGAGGGTGTAGAGGGGTTGTCGAATGAGTTGACTAAAAAGTTGACTTTGGCGCGACCTCGAACTTTGGCTCATGCCAGTCGTGTCGAGGGAATGACCCCAGCCGCCTTAATGCTGCTGTTGGCCAAGCTAAGGCAGGAAAAGAGAGATCGTTCAGCGTGACCAAAGCAGACCTGGATGTTTCACGTGAAACAATCGAGAAGCTCGAAACCTATGTAGAGCTTCTGAAAAAGTGGAATCCCCGCATCAATCTGGTGTCCAAATCCACGATTGATGCGGTTTGGCAGCGCCATATCCAAGATTCAGCGCAGATTTTCGATCTTGCGCCGGTAGATTTTCAGCATTGGGTTGATTTGGGAAGTGGCGGAGGCTTTCCGGGGCTTGTTTGCGCAATATTATCCCAGGGACGCAACCCGCAGGCGTTGTTTACATTGGTTGAAAGCGATGCACGTAAATCTGTCTTCCTGCGGACAGTTATTCGTGAAATTGGGCTGAATGCCCAGGTGATCACCGATAGAATCGAGCAAACTTTACCGTTGAACGCCGATGTCCTATCTGCACGAGCATTGGCGGATTTGTCCGTTTTGTTAGAGTTTTCTCAGCGTCATATGCAAGAATCGGGCATTGCTTTGTTCCCCAAAGGCGTCAACTGGAAAAATGAGGTTCAAACGGCAGAAGCCTCGTGGTTTTTTGAATGGGAACAGACTAAGAGTAAAACGGAACCAGGGGCCGTCATTCTAAGAATCGGAGGTATTTCCCGTGTCTGATCCGACCCGTCCGCCCGGACCGAAAATCATTGCCGTAGCCAATCAGAAAGGTGGGGTCGGAAAAACCACAACGACGATCAATCTTGGCTCGGCGCTTGCCGCATTGGGGTGTCGCGTGCTGATTATTGACCTTGATCCGCAGGGAAACGCTTCAACCGGGTTGGGAATCGAAACCGAAGATCGTGAATTCACTACCTATGAGCTGTTGCTTGACGATGCTGATCTGTCAGAGGTGATTCAACAAACGAACACCAAGGATTTGTCCATCGTCCCGGCGACGGTTGATTTATCATCGGCGGATATAGAGCTGATTTCAAATGAAAAAAGGTCATTCCTGCTGCATGATGCCTTGCGACAGCACGCGATGGATGCTTATGCCTTTGATTTCGTTCTGATTGACTGCCCGCCTTCGCTAAATTTGCTGACTGTGAATGCAATGGTTGCCGCGCATTCCGTTCTGGTGCCTCTACAATCCGAATTCTTTGCGCTAGAGGGATTGTCGCAATTGATGTTGACCATCCGAGAGGTGCGGCAGACGGCGAATCCGAACCTTCGGATCGAAGGTGTTGTGTTGACGATGTATGATGCACGCAACAACTTGTCTCAGCAGGTCGAAGATGACGCGCGCGATAATCTTGGGGATTTGGTGTTTTCTACGGTCATTCCCCGAAATGTCCGTGTGAGCGAGGCGCCCTCATTTGCGATGCCCGTTCTGGAATACGATCCGAAATCCAAGGGCGCTTTGGCCTATCTGGATCTCGCGCGCGAGCTTTTGAATAATAACGTCCGCGCCGCGGCATAAGAAATAAATGAGGCTGATATGAGTGAAAAACGAAACAAACCCCGCGGTTTGGGGCGTGGCCTGTCCGCGTTGATGGCTGATGTTGCTCCGACTGAGACTGCCCCTGAAGAGGGAGGTCAGCGACGTGCGGATTTGACGGTTCCAGTCGAGAAGATTTTCCCTAATCCGGATCAGCCTCGGCGTACTTTTACTGCTGAACAGCTGGATGAACTGGCCGCCTCGATCAAGGAAAAGGGCATCATTCAGCCGTTGATCGTGCGCCATCGCCCTGGAAAAAGTGGCGAGTATGAGATCGTCGCAGGCGAGCGCCGCTGGCGTGCGGCTCAGATGGCTCAACTGCACAGCATTCCTATCTTGGTGCGTGAGTTTAATGATACCGAAGTTCTTGAGGTTGCGATCATCGAGAACATCCAGCGCGCGGACCTGAATGCCGTCGAAGAGGCTGCGGGCTATCGCCAGTTGATGGAGAAATTCGGACACACACAGGAAAAACTGTCTGAGGTTTTAGGGAAAAGCCGCAGCTATATCGCCAATCTGGTGCGTTTGCTGAACTTGCCTGAAGAGGTTCAAGAGTTTGTCCGCGATGGGAAATTGTCGGCCGGCCATGCCCGCGCGCTGATCACCGCCGAGGATCCGGTTGCTTTGGCGAAACGTGTGATCAATGGAAATCTCTCGGTACGTGAGACGGAAAGACTGGCAAAAGGCCCGAAGGAATCGACCCAAACATCGCCTAAAACGGCTCGATCCAAGCCTGAGAAGGACGCAGATACCCGCGCATTAGAGGGCGATCTGAGCGCAAATCTGGGTATGAAAGTCTCGATTGATCACTCTGACGGGCAAGAATCCGGTAAGGTCACGATCAGCTACAATAATTTAGAGCAACTGGACGAGGTTTGCCGCCTTCTGTCATCTATGAATTAGGGCGCGTCCAGATGAAAGTCAGAACTGCGCCCAGCGTGATGGCCTGAATAATCAGGATCATCGGGCGCAGACCCATGATCAGCGAAATCGCAAAAACCACGGCGATTGAAAGAGTGGCAATACGCTTACCCTTTGCGCTGATCGCTCCGTGATCCTGCCAGTCCTGGATCGAAGGCCCAAAGGTAGGATGAGAGATCAGCCAATTGTGCAGCCTCTCGCTAGAGCGGGCAAAAAAGAACGCAGCCAGAATCATAAGAGGCACCGTTGGGACAAGAGGTAAAATGATCCCAACAAGCCCGATTGCGACACTAATCAACCCTAAAATGGCCCATATGTAGCGCATAGTCAGTCTATCAACAGTTCTCGGATAACAGTATTCAACACCATTCTACCCTCTTTGGATACTGACAGACTGTCGCCTTTCAGCGCGATCATGCCGATATCCTGTAGGTAGCTTAGTTGCTTGGCATTCAAGGGGCGGTTCGCCAGATTTTCCAGCCGTGAGACTGAGATACCTTCTTGTAGGCGCAGCCCCATCATCAGATATTCATTCCCCTGGTCATGCGGGCAGAGCGGTTCAAATTGCCGCTCGGTCTGTCCGCTCACGCTGAGATCAAGCCATTTTTGGGGATTCGAATATGCTTCGGTAGCGTGTTTCTGGCCGTTTAGCGTCAGGCGTCCATGCGCACCGGGGCCGATGCCGATGTAGTCTCCGTAGCGCCAATAGATACAATTGTGCAGGGACTCGGCGCCGGGCTTTGCGTGATTTGATACCTCATAGGCCCGCATTCCAGCTTCACCGCAGATGTCCTGTGTCGCTTCGTACATATCTGCGGCCAGATCATCAGCAGGCAGGCCCTTTAGCCCGCCGCGATTATAACGATCGCCAAAGGCTGTACCTTGCTCGATTGTCAGCTGATACAGAGACACATGATCAATCGCCATCGAGAGGGCTTCGCGCAGTTCGGCCTGCCAATCGGCCAGGGTCTGATCCTGCCTGGCGTAGATCAAATCAAAGCTGACCCGATCAAACTGAGAGCGGGCGATATCGAAGGCGAATTTGGCCTCTTCGACAGAGTGAATACGCCCCAAAAGACGCAAATCACGGTTATTCAGAGCCTGAATCCCCATCGAAACGCGATTCACCCCCGCCTGTGCATAGCCAGAAAAACGCCCCGCATCGACAGAGCCGGGATTCGCTTCGAGCGTGATTTCAGCATTATTGGACAGTGACCAGTTCGAGCGGATACGCTCCAGAATGCCATGAACCACCTCGGGGTCCATCAAGCTGGGCGTCCCTCCGCCAAAGAAAACCGAGTTCAGAGGCCGTCCACCGCACATCTCGGCGTATCGGTCAATTTCGGATAAATAGGCTCTAAGCCAGCGGGATTGATCAATTTCTCGGGCAACATGGCTGTTGAAATCGCAATAGGGGCATTTGGCCTGACAGAACGGCCAATGGACGTAAATCCCGAAGCCACCGTTCTGCCAATCCTCAATCAAAGCAGCCTGCCACCAGTTTGGCAAAAGCGTCGGCGCGGTGGCTCATCTTGTGTTTTTCTGCGGGGTCCATTTCACCAAAAGTGATGTCGAACCCGTTGGGCACAAAGATCGGATCGTAGCCAAAACCGTGTTCGCCGCGCATGGGCCAGGTGACCTGGCCTTCGACTTTGCCGACGAACAGTTCATCATGGCCATCTGGCCAGGCCAGGCAAAGCGTGCAGTTGAACGCGGCGGACCGAGGGAAGGGGGCGTTTTTCTGCTCCAGAAGGGCCCAGGTTTTTTCCATCGCCATGGCGAAATCACGCCCGTTCGGTGTTTCGGCCCAATCAGCGGTGTAAACGCCGGGCGCGCCGTCCAAAGCATCCACGGAAATCCCGCTGTCATCGGACAGCGCGGGCAAGCCGGTTTTTTGCGCGGCGTAATGCGCCTTGATCCGGGCGTTTCCGGCGAAAGTGTCCTCGGTTTCTTCGGGTTCGTCCAGGCCATGATCGGCGGCCGAGGATACAGAAATTCCGAAAGGCGCCAGCAAAGCCGCGATTTCTCGCAGCTTGCCTTTGTTGTGGCTGGCCAGGACCAGCTGATCGCCGTCGAACTTACGCATCAACAGCGGCCTTTTGCGCTGCGGCCAGTTCGGCGACGCCTTTTTCGGCTAGATCCATCAACTGGTTCATCTGGTCGCGCGAATAGGTGGCGCCCTCGGCGGACATTTGCACCTCGATCAGGCGACCGCTTTCCAGCATGATGAAGTTTCCATCCACGCCGGCCTCGCTATCTTCGGGGTAATCCAGATCCAGCACGGGCTGACCGGCGTAAATCCCGCAGGACACGGCGGCGACGGGCTCGACCAACGGATCGGTCTTTACGATACCGGCCTTCATCAGCTTATTCACGGCCAGACGCAGCGCAACCCACCCCCCGGTGATCGAGGCGCAGCGGGTGCCGCCATCAGCCTGGATGACATCGCAATCCACGGTGATCTGACGTTCGCCCAGGGCAACGCGATCCACGCCAGCGCGCAGGGATCGACCAATAAGGCGTTGAATTTCAACGGTTCTTCCGCCTTGTTTGCCCGCTGCTGCCTCGCGGCGCATCCGGCTGGTGGTGGATCGGGGCAGCATCCCGTATTCCGCAGTCACCCAGCCCAGACCCGAGCCCTTGATGAACGGAGGCACGCGGTCCTCGATCGTGGCGGTGCACAGGACATGGGTGTCGCCCATGCGGATCATGCACGAACCCTCGGCATGTTTGGTGACGCCAGTTTCAATCGAAACCGTGCGCATTTCGTTCAGCTGTCTACCGGATGGACGCATGATAATTCCCCTTTTGTTAAGGGTCAGATACAGGGCAAGCCTTCTGAAACGCAAGGGTGATTGACCTTTGGCGCGTTGGCTCTTTAATGGCGTGCTGGTAGGGTAGGGGCCATGGTGTCGGAAAACAACATTCTGGAAGAGCTGAACGACCGCTCGCGAGAGGTGTTTCGCCGCGTTGTCGAGGGCTATCTGCATAATGGTGAACCCGTCGGATCGCGCTCATTGACGCGCACGCTTAGCGAAAAGGTCAGCGCGGCGACCATCCGGAACGTGATGCAGGACCTGGAGTATATGGGCCTGTTGGACAGCCCCCATGTGTCCGCCGGGCGCGTGCCAACGCAGATGGGGCTGCGGATGTTCGTGGATGGCTTTCTTGAGGTGCGGGACCTGGATCAGCAGGACCGGCTGAAATTGGATGAAACCCTGGCGACGAACTCCCATGATGTGGGCGGGCTGCTGGACCGGGTTAGCACGGCTTTGTCGGGTGTGACGCAGGGGGCCTCGATCGTGTTGACCCCAAAACACGAGGCGCCGATCAAGCACCTGGAATTTGTGTCCCTTGGGGCGGACCGGTCCCTGGTGGTTTTGGTTTTTGCCGATGGACATGTGGAAAACCGGCTGTTCACGCCGCCGCCCGGTCAGACGCCCTCGTCCATGCGGGAGGCCGCGAATTTCCTGAACGCGCTGATCGAGGGCAAAACCCTGTCCGATCTGCATACCGAAATCCGCAAGGCCATCGACAGCCGCCGGCAAGAGATTGATGCGCTGGCGCGCGATCTGGTCGAAAGCGGGCTGGCCGTCTGGGAAAACGAGGGCGACCGCAACGAGCGCCTGATCGTCCGCGGCCGTGCGAATCTGCTCAGCCCCGAAGGCAACGGAGAAGACCTGGATCGCATTCGCGTGCTGTTCGACGATCTGGAACGCAAGCGCGACATCGAGGAATTCCTGCAACTGACCGAAGCGGGCGAAGGTGTGCGCATTTTTATCGGCTCGGAAAACAAACTTTTCTCACTTTCGGGTTCCTCTTTGGTGGTTTCTCCTTATATGAACGCTGATCGTAAAATTATCGGTGCGGTGGGCGTGATCGGCCCCACGCGCCTGAACTATGGACGGATCGTGCCGATTGTGGATTACACGGCACAACTGGTCGGAAAAATGATTTCGGACCGGAGCTAGAGGTAGAACTATGGCAGAGCCCAAGAACGACGATTTTCTTGACGACATCGAAACCGCCGAAGCCGAGGCCTTTGCAGACGAGATGGAAGAGATCTCGGACGCCGAGCTGGAGGTGGATGCGCTGCGTGCCGAACGCGACGACTACAAAGATAAATTCATGCGCGCGCTGGCCGATGCCGAAAACGCGCGCAAACGCGCGGATAAACAGCGCCGCGAAGGGGAGCAGTACGGCGGCTCGAAACTGGCCCGCGATGTGCTGCCCGTTTATGACAACATGAAACGCGCGCTGGATGCGGTCACGGATGAGCACCGCGACCAGTTCGGCGCCGTTCTGGAAGGTGTCGAGCTGACCATGCGCGAACTGCTGAACGTGTTCAAAAAGCACGGGATCGAGCTGATCGCGCCTGAAGTGGGCGAAAAATTCGACCCGAACCTGCACGAAGCCATGTTCGAAGCCCCCGTGCCCGGCACCAAGGCAGGTGACATCATTCAGGTCTCGGCCGAAGGGTTCAAACTGCATGATCGCTTGCTGCGCCCGGCGCAGGTGGGCGTGTCCTCGACCCCGGCATAAGCGCGGTTCCATATGAAACAGTCAGCTCCCGCTCTTTGGCGGGAGTTTTCATTTCAGGGCTTTCAGCTCGTAAATCAGATCCAAAGCCTGACGCGGAGTCATCGTGTCCGGGTGGACGTCCTCTAGGCGCTTTTCCACCTCGGAGTCCCTGGTCTGAACGGGGGCGGGCGGCGGCGCGGCAGAAAACAGTGGCAGATCGTCAATCGTCGCCTCTTTCTTGGTGCCCTCACGCTCGCCTTTTTCCAAAGCATCCAGAACGATCCGCGCGCGGGCGACAACGGCCTCGGGCAGACCGGCTAGTTTGGCGACCTGAACACCGTAAGACCGATCCGCCGCGCCCTTGCGCACCTCGTGCAGGAAAATCACCTCGCCCTCATATTCCTTCACTGCGACGGTGGCGTTTGCCACGCCGGTCAGCTTCTCAGCAAGCGAGGTCATCTCGTGATAATGCGTTGCGAACAGGGCCCGCGATTTGTTCACGTCATGCAAATGTTCCAGTGTGGCCCAGGCGATGGACAGCCCGTCATACGTAGCGGTGCCGCGCCCGATCTCGTCCAGGATTACCAGCGCACGGTCGTCGGCCTGGTTCAGAATTGCGGCGGTTTCGACCATTTCCACCATAAAGGTTGAGCGCCCCCGCGCCAGATCATCCGAGGCTCCGACGCGGCTGAACAGCTGGCTGACCATCCCAATATGCGCCGATTGAGCCGGCACGTAACTGCCGATCTGAGCCAGCAGCGCAATAAGAGCATTCTGCCGCAGAAAGGTCGATTTACCGGCCATGTTCGGGCCGGTCAGCAGCCAAATTGCGGCGCTGTCATTTTGCGCGGTCAGGTCACAATCATTGGCAACGAAAGGCGTATTTCCCTGTTTGCGCAGCGCCTGTTCGACAACCGGATGACGCCCGCCCTGTATGTTCAGCGCGCGGCTGTTGTCTACCTTGGGTTTGCACCAATTCTCGCCCCGCGCCAGATCGGCCAGAGCCGTGGATAGGTCAATTTCTGCCAGCGCGCGGGCGGCGGCGTTAACCTTGTCCGCGACGTGCAGAATAGCCTGACGGAGCGTCTCGAATACGCGTTTTTCGATCTCCAGAGCGCGGCCACCGGCGTTGAGGATTTTCGTCTCCATTTCAGATAGTGGCACTGTGGTAAAGCGCACCTGATTGGCCGTTGTCTGGCGATGTTTAAACGTGTCCGACAGGGGTTCGGACAGCATTTTTTCGGCGTGGGTCGCGGTGACCTCAACGAAATAGCCAAGAACATTATTATGCTTAATTTTCAAAGAGTTAATTCCGGTATCAGCGATGTATTCCTGCTGCATTCCGGCAATAACGCTGCGGCCTTCGTCGCGTAGTTGGCGCATTTCGTCCAGCTCGTTATCAAAACCGGGGGCGATAAAGCCGCCGTCGCGCGTCAGAAGGGGGGGCTCGGCGACCAGGGACTGATCCAGCAGGTCCAGCAGATCTTCGTGTCCGATCAGATCCTGCGCGGCCTGGTTCAGAAGCTGGGGCAGGGGGGCGCCGTTAAGAATTTCCGCGATTTGCCCGGCTTGCGCCAGGCCGTTCCGGATTGCGGCCAGATCACGCGGACCGCCCCGATCCAGACCAAGACGGGAGAGCGCGCGATCCAGGTCAGGCACCTTACGCAGTGCGTCATTCAGATCAGCGGCGACGCGGGTGTTTTCATAGGCGAAATCGACGGCGCTCAGGCGATCGTGCACGACATTCAACACGCGCGAGGGACTGGACAGCCGCCGCTCAAGCAGGCGTGCCCCGGCGGCGGTTACCGTGCGATCAATCGCCGCCAGAAGCGAGCCAGCCCGGCCGCCGCTTAGCGCATGGGTCAGCTCCAGATTTCGGCGCGTCGCGGCGTCGATCTGAACCACGCGGGCCTCGGCTTCGCGCTGGGGGCGGCGCAGCAGCGGCAGTTTGCCCTTTTGCGTGATTTCCAGATATTGAACGGTGGCGCCCATCGCGGACACCTCGGCGCGGGTGAATTGCCCGAACGAATCCAACGAGCCGACATCAAACAGCGCGCAAAGCCGCTTTTGCGCCGAAGTAGAGTCGAATGCAGCGGGCCCCAGAGGCGTGGCCGCAGCGCCGTTTTCGTCGATAATCTCGGTCAGGTTATGGGCATCGGAGCCAGCAATATACAGATCGTCGCTATCGGGAATGATCACCTCGGACGGGCGCAGACGGGCCAGTTCAGGGCCCAGACGCACCGGATCCAGAGGCATCACGTGGAATTCGCCGGTCGAGATATCGACCCAGGCCAAAGCCGCCTGATCACGTACCTGGGCGTAGCTGGCCAAGAAGTTGTGACGGCGGGCCTCAAGCAGGGATTCCTCGGTCAGGGTGCCGGGGGTGACCAGCCGCACGACCTCGCGTCGGACCACGGATTTCGAGCCGCGCTTTTTGGCTTCGGCCGGGTCTTCCATCTGTTCGCAGACAGCAACGCGGAAACCTTTGCGGATCAGGGTCAGGAAATAGCCCTCGGCGGCGTGAACGGGGACGCCGCACATGGGGATGTCCTGATCCTGATGTTTGCCGCGTTTCGTCAGCGCGATGTCTAGCGCCTCGGCTGCGGCGATGGCGTCCTGAAAAAACATCTCATAGAAATCGCCCATCCGGTAAAACAGCAGGGCATCGGGGTGGCCCTCTTTGATTTCCAGATATTGCGCCATCATTGGCGTGACTTTACCCACGTCCGTCCCCCTGTTCGTTCCGGCAAACCTTACAAATCCGCGCAAACAGGTGAAAGCCGAAAACGTGTTTGTGTTGAGACTGAGGCCAGAGACATGTATGAGGCGTGAGCCCAACCATTCACAGGCCCGATCACATGACGAAAAACCGCATCACCCCCGAAGAGGCGCTGGCCTTCCATCTGGAACCCAGCCCCGGCAAATTTGACATCACCCCCAGCGTGCCGATGACCACGCAGCGGGATCTGTCGCTGGCCTATTCGCCGGGTGTGGCGGTTCCCTGCGAGGCGATCGCCGCGGTGCCGGAAACGGCCTATGACTATACCAACAAGGGGAACCTTGTGGCCGTGGTTTCGAACGGTACGGCGGTTCTGGGGCTGGGGAATCTGGGGGCGCTTGCCTCGAAACCTGTGATGGAGGGCAAGTCGGTTCTGTTCAAACGGTTCGCGGATGTGAACAGCATCGACATCGAGCTGGATACCGAAGACCCCGATGAGATCATCAAGGCCGTGAAGCTGATGGGCCCCACCTTTGGCGGGATCAACCTTGAGGACATCAAAGCGCCCGAATGTTTCATCATCGAGCAGAAGCTCAAGGAAGAGATGGATATCCCCGTCTTCCACGATGATCAGCATGGGACAGCGGTGATTTGTGCGGCGGGCCTGATCAACGCGCTGCATATCTCGGGTAAGCAAATCGAAGATGTGAAAATCGTGCTGAACGGTGCGGGGGCTGCCGGGATCGCTTGTATCGAATTGCTTAAGGCGATGGGCGCGCGGCACGAAAACTGCATCGTGTGTGATACCAAAGGTGTGATTTACCAGGGCCGGACCGAGGGCATGAACCAGTGGAAATCGGCTCATGCGGTGAAAACCGAGTTGCGCACGCTGGAAGAGGCGATGGTGGGCGCCGATGTGTTCCTGGGCGTGTCGGTCAAGGGTGCGGTAACGCCTGAAATGGTGGAATCCATGAACGACAATCCGGTGATTTTCGCCATGGCGAACCCCGATCCGGAAATTACCCCCGAAGAGGCCCACGCCGTGCGCGCCGATGCGATTGTTGCCACCGGACGGTCGGATTACCCCAACCAGGTGAACAACGTGTTGGGCTTCCCGTATCTGTTCCGCGGGGCGCTGGATATTCATGCCCGCGCCATCAATGACGAAATGAAAATCGCCTGCGCCGAGGCGCTGGCCGAACTGGCCCGTGAGGATGTGCCGGATGAGGTGGCGATGGCCTATGGTAAGGCGCTAAGCTTTGGCCGCGACTACATCATTCCCACGCCGTTTGACCCGCGCCTGATCTATACGATCCCGCCCGCCGTGGCCAAGGCCGGGATGGACACGGGGGCCGCGCGGCGCCCGATCATCGACATGGACGCCTATGAGGTGTCGCTGAAAACCCGGATGGACCCGACCGCCAGCATCCTGCGAGGGATCAACGCGCGCGCTCGGAACGCGCAGGCGCGGATGATCTTTGCCGAAGGCGACGACCCCCGCGTGCTGCGCGCGGCGGTGCAGTATCAACGCTCGGGCCTGGGTAAGGCGCTGGTTGTGGGCCGTCAGAACGATGTGAAGGAAAAGCTGGAAGCCGCCGGTATGGGCGATGCGGTACGCGAGCTGGAGGTGGTGAACGCCGCCAACACCCGCCATTTGGATGCGTACAAGGATTTCCTGTACGAGCGGCTGCAACGCAAGGGCTATGACCGGCACGATATTCACCGCCTGGCGGCCCGTGACCGGCATGTCTTCAGCGCGTTGATGCTGGCGCATGGGCATGGCGATGGTCTGGTCACTGGCGCGACCCGGAAATCGGCCCACGTGATGGAGCTGATCAACCATGTGTTTGACGCCGATGCCGAACATGGCGCGGCTGGCGTCACTGCGATCATCCATAAGGGGCGGATCGTGCTGATCTCGGATACGTTGGTGCATGAATGGCCCGACGAAGAGGATCTGGCCAACATCGCTGAACGCTCGGCCGGGGTGGCGCGGCATCTGGGGCTGGACCCGCGTGTGGCCTTTGTCAGCTTCTCGACCTTTGGCTATCCGGTGTCCGAACGGGCCGAGAAAATGCACATCGCCCCCAAAGTGCTGGAGGCCCGCGGCGTCGATTTCGAATACGAGGGTGAGATGACCGTCGATGTGGCGCTGAACGCCAAAGCCGCCGAGGCCTATCCGTTCCAGCGCCTGTCCGGCCCGGCGAATATTCTGGTGGTGCCTGCGCGTCACTCGGCCTCGATCAGCGTGAAACTGATGCAGGAAATGGCAGGGGCCACGGTGATCGGCCCGATCCTGTCCGGCGTGGATAAGTCCATTCAGATTTGCTCGACCAACGCGACGGCAAATGACATTCTGAACATGGCCATTCTGGCCGCGTGTAAGGTGGGTTAACCCAGGGAGGGCCCGAATGACCATCTGGAACCTCGGGTCTATCAATGCCGATTACCTGTATCGCGTGCCGCATCTGCCCGAACCGGGCGAGACAATTGCGGCCTCTTCGCTGGTGCGTGGGCTGGGCGGCAAAGGCGCGAACATGTCGGTGGCCGCCGCCCGTGCCGGTGCGCGGGCTGCGCATATCGGGGCGGTTGGATCAGACGGGCGCTGGGCGGTGGATCGGCTGACGGAATACGGTGTCGATACCCGCTGGATTCGCGAGGTTTCGGAACCGACGGGCCATGCAATCATTCATCTGGATGATGAGGGTGAAAACGCCATCGTGATTTACCCCGGTGCCAATCGCGATGTTCCTGAATCCGTTGTGGGACTGGCCCTGGCCGAAGCACATCACGGTGACATTCTGCTGATGCAGAATGAGACCAACAAACAGAGGTTTGCCGCTGAAATAGGCTCGAAACTGGGGCTGACGATCGCCTATGCCGCCGCTCCTTTTTCCGTTGCGGCAATCACTGCAATTCTGCCGATGCTGGACATGTTGATCCTGAACGCGATCGAGATGGAGCAGCTGCATTCTGCAACCGGGCTGGTGCCCGGCCCCGAGATGGATGTGTCCACGGTTTTGGTGACACGCGGCGCTGAGGGCTGCGTTCTGTTCGAGCGGCATCGTGATTTCGAACCTCAGAGCTTTCCCGCGCTCAAGGTCGATCCTGTGGACACTACGGGCGCAGGCGATACTTTCACCGGCTATTTTCTGGCGGGTCTGGATCGCGGGCTGCCCACGGCTCAGGCCATTGATCTGGCCACGCGTGCGGCTGCTTTGATGGTGACTCGTAAAGGCACCGCTGACGTCATCCCAGATCTGAAAGAGGTGCAGGCGTTCTAATGTGCGAAGGGCGCTGCCTTTCCCCATAGCTGCTTAACCCGCTTGTCGCGTCCGCAGGCCTCGCGGTATTTTTTATACGCTTTGGATTGTTTGACCGGGCCAAAGCGAGTCAGGACGATTTTGTCCCCTTTATAGTAATCCTGGTGATATGCCTCGGCCTTGAAAAAGCGCATTTCGGGCAGGATTGGGGTCACAATTTTTTGCCCCAGCGATTTCTGTGCCTGGTTTAGCGCAGTTTCGGCAATCGCCTTTTCCCTGGTGCCGGATACAAAGATTGCGGTGCGATAACTATCCCCGCGATCACAGAACTGGCCACCCGCGTCCGTCGGATCGACCGAGCGGAAAAACATGTTCAACAGCTGGGCTGCGCTGACGACATCAGGGTCATAGTGGATCTGAACGGCCTCATAATGCCCTGTGCCGCCGCGTGTCACCTGTTTGTACGTCGGGTTCCGGACCGACCCGCCGGTGTAACCCGAGACAACCTCTTGCACGCCTTTGACCTGCTCGAAATCCGATTCCACGCACCAGAAGCACCCACCGGCTACGGTCAGAGTCTGAGTGGGTGCGGCCTGGGCGCGGCTGCATTCCAGCAGCACTCCGAAAAGGATGGCAAGCACCAATAAGGCAGGTTTAAGCGTGTTGAAATGTGTGGTCATGGCTATTCCCCTTTGGTGTCAGGATGACTTACGCCCAGTTGTTCGCCAATCCCCTGCAATCGAATGTCACGCAAGGGTGAGACGCCGTGAACCCGCTTGCGCCAGTTGAATCCAGATGTAGCTTGGTCCCGAAGGAGACCGCGCATGACAGATCACGTCACGACTCATCAAGCCGAAGAGGACGCCCGGAACGAGCAGATTCTGATCTATCTGAACGGGGCAATCGTGCCGAAGCACGAGGCCAGGGTTTCGGTTTACGATAGCGGCTTCATGCTGGGGGACGGCGTGTGGGAAGGGCTGCGATTGTATGATGGTAAATGGGCCTTTCTGGACGAGCACATGGACCGCTTGTTCGAGGCAGCCAAAGCCATTGATCTGGATATTGGGATGGATCGGAATGGCATGATTTCTGCCTTGTTAGAGACACAAAAAGCCAATTGCATGGTCACGGACGCCCATGCGCGGCTGATGGTAACGCGCGGGCTGAAGGTGCGGCCGTTTCAGCATCCGTCCTTGTCGCAATCCGGCCCGACCGTGGCGATTATCATGGAGCATTCCCGCCCCTCAATCCCGCGCCCGATCAGCCTGGCGACGGTGCCGCATATCCGGGGTCTGCCGATGACGCAGGATCCGAAACTGAACTCTCATTCGAAACTGAACTGCATTCTGGCCTGTATCGCGGCGGAAAAGGCGGGGGCGGATGAGGCCTTGATGCTGGATGTGAACGGGTTCGTGAACACGACGAATGCCTGTAACTTTTTTATCGTGCGGAAGGGGGCGGTTTGGACCTCGACGGGCGATTATTGCATGAACGGGATTACGCGCGGCAAGGTGATCGAGCTGTGCCGCGCAAACGGTATCCCGGTTTTTGAGCGAAACTACTCGTTGGTCGATACCTATGGCGCGGACGAGGCGTTTTTGACCGGCACGTTCGGCGCGCAAACCCCGGTGGGGATGATCGACGGGCGGCAGATTGGCGACGGGCAGATGGGGCCGGTGACGCGGCACCTGCGTGCGCTGTACAAAGACCTGATCGAGAAGGAGTGCGCCTGATGCGGATTGCGATGTGGTCTGGCCCGCGGAACCTGTCCACGGCGATGATGTATTCCTTCGGCGCGCGGCCCGATTGCGCCGTGCTGGATGAGCCGTTCTATGGCCCATATCTGCGATTGACGGGGTTGGATCACCCGATGCGGGAGGAGATTTTGGCCTCGCGCCCCGAGGGAGCCGAGGAGGTTGTGGCGCAGATATTAGGCTCTGTTCCGGCGCAAAAGCCGCATTTTTACCAGAAACACATGACGCAACATATGGTGCTGGGGATGCCTAGGGATTGGATGGCAGAGGTCACGAATGTGTTCCTGATCCGGCACCCGGCGCGGGTGATCGCCAGTTTCGGCGCGAAATGGGATGGCTTCAGGCTGTCCGATATCGGGTTCACGCAGCAGACGGAATTGTTTGAGTATTGCCGGGCGCTGGGCCAAAATCCGGTGGTGGTGGACAGTTCTGACATCCGCCGCGACCCTGAGGGGATGCTGCGCAAATTATGCGCGGCGATCGGGTTGGAATTTGATCCAGCGATGCTGTCCTGGCCGCGCGGAGGGCATCCGACGGATGGCGTCTGGGCCGCGCATTGGTACGGCGCGGTACATAGCTCGACGGGATTCGCGCCCGCCGAGGGGGAGTTGCCTGCGTTGGAGGGGGTGGCGGCGGACCTGCTGGCCGAGGCGTGGCCGCATTATGAACGCTTGGCGCGGGTGAAGATTTAACATCTACACCCGCCCCGCTGAGCCTTAGCGAGTGTGGCAAGCGCGGCAGCAATAGTAGCAGCCGTCGGAGTTTGCGTAGTGATTGTTCTTTGCTTCTCGCACAGCGTCTTTGCAGTTGTCGTAATACCCCACGTAGGTCTTGGAGTTTACCAAAGCCAGCCGAGCGCAATCGGACTTATGTACTTCGTGCTCTCCGTTAGGTTGAGCGTTGTCGTTTACATAGTAGTATTCATAACCAGCAGTCATTGCCGAGATCCTTCAGTTTAGCGAAGGGTCGCTTGACACAATCGTGCTGATTCAGGAGAATCAGGGTGCTCATCGAATGCCCGCTGCGACCCTACTGGGAACTAGCGGATAGGGAGTGTCGCGCCGCTCGAGGTACCAGCTTGGGCGGCGCATCTTTCCCTAGAGTCACCCTACAGGATCATGAATCGTTTGGGTTGAGTCAAGAGGTATGCCATATCTCGTAAGTGTAGGGTCTAAAAACCACTTAATGTAGACGACAACCCGAACTCTAGGAGACATGAGCTATCATACTACAATAGCTCTTTCAGCTTCATCGCCACTGCCGGGTTTCCGGCCAGTTTGATTTTGCCCATCATCACGGCGGTCATGGGGTTCAGTTTGCCTTTGATCAGCTTTTCCACGTTCTCGGCCGACATTTTCAGGGTCACGTCGGTGTCGCGGTCTTCCAATGACACGGCGCGGTCGGCGATGACCAGCACGCCCTGATCGCCGCAGTCGAATTTCAGGCTGTCGCTAAAGTTGCTGGCGGCGACCGAACTGCGGATCATCTCGGCAATATCAGAAAGCGTCATGGTGTCCCCCAAATGAAAAACGCCCCCCAGCAATAGGAGGGCGTTTCAAGCTCAACAATTATGACTTGGCGTCAGCCTTTGAGGCGGCGATTGCGGGCAGCCAGCAGCTTCAGCCGCAGGGCGTTCAGCTGAATGAACCCAGCCGCATCCGTCTGGTCATAGGCACCGGCGTCTTCTTCAAAGGTCACGTGGGCCTCGGAATACAGGCTATGATCGGACCAGCGCGCCACAGTAAAGGCCGCGCCTTTGAACAGGCGCAGACGGACCGTGCCGGTAACATGTTCCTGCGATTTGTCGATCAGGGCTTGCAGCATCTCACGCTCGGGCGAGAACCAGAAACCGTTATAGATCAGCTCGGCATAGCGCGGCATGATCGAGTCCTTCAGGTGCCCGGCGCCCGAATCCAAGGTGATCTGTTCGATGCCGCGGTGCGCTTCCAGCAGGATGGTGCCGCCGGGGGTCTCGTAGATGCCGCGCGACTTCATTCCGACGAAACGGTTTTCCACGAAATCCAGACGGCCGATCCCGTGGGTTTTGCCATATTCGTTCAGTTTGGTCAGGATGGTGGCGGGGCTCATCGCTTCGCCGTTGATCGCAACCGCGTCACCCTGTTCAAAGGTGATTTCGATATACTCGGGCTCATCCGGGGCCGAGACCGGATCATCGGTGCGCTGGAACACGTATTCGGGTGCCATTTCGGCCGGGTCTTCCAGAACCTTGCCCTCAGAGGAGGTGTGCAGCAGGTTCGCATCCACGCTGAACGGCGCTTCACCACGTTTGTCCTTGGCAATCGGAATCTGGTTCTTCTCGGCAAAGTCGATCAGCTTGGTGCGGCTGGTCAGATCCCATTCGCGCCAGGGGGCGATCACCTTGATGTCGGGGTTCAGCGCATAGCAGGCCAGTTCAAACCGAACCTGATCGTTGCCCTTGCCGGTCGCCCCATGGGCCACGGCATCCGCGCCGGTTTCGGCGGCAATTTCCACCAAACGCTGCGAAATCAGCGGCCGCGCAATCGAGGTGCCCAGCAGATACAGCCCCTCATACACCGCATTTGCGCGGAACATCGGGAAAACGAAGTCCTTAACGAACTCTTCGCGAATATCCTCAATATAGATATTCTCGGGCTTGATCCCCAGCAACTCGGCCTTTTGGCGGGCGGGCTCCAGTTCTTCACCCTGGCCCAGGTCGGCAGTAAAGGTCACAACCTCGCAACCGTATTCAGTTTGCAGCCACTTCAGGATGATCGAGGTGTCAAGACCACCGGAATAGGCCAGGACGACTTTCTTGGGCGCGGACATCACATTCCCCTTATTTCGCTAACTCTCCGGCGCTTATCGGGTTTTGCAGTTAAGGGCAAGGTCACGGGGCCGCCCCACCTGGCTTAACAAGCACAAATTGCACCAATGCGCGCCGCGCCTTTCTTTGCTCCCCAAATACTCATTCATTGTGTACCACGGTCTATTTTTCGCACGCCCCTTGCCTTTGCGCGATGCCTGTTCCACTGAAAAGCATGACCGATTTCAAAACCCATGCCCAATCAGCCGAGCGCGCCATGCGCGAGGTGTTCCCCGCGACGCCTTTGCAGCGAAACGCGCACCTGTCCGAGCGTTTCAACGCCGATATCTGGCTAAAGCGCGAAGATCTGTCACCCGTGCGATCCTACAAGATCCGAGGCGCCCTGAACGCGATGCGCAAACTGCGGGCAGAAGACCCCGATCAGCATGTTTTTGTCTGCGCAAGCGCCGGCAATCACGCGCAGGGCGTGGCCTATATGTGTAAGCATTATGGAGTTTCGGGCGTGATTTTCATGCCCGTGACGACGCCGCAGCAAAAGATCGAAAAGACCCGGATTTTCGGCGGTCAAAACGTAGAAATTCGCCTGATTGGCGATTATTTCGATGACACGCTGGCCGCCGCGCAGTCCTATTGCGCTCAGGAAGGGGCTTATTTTCTATCGCCTTTTGACGACGAAGATGTGATCGAGGGGCAGGCCACAGTTGCTGTCGAAATGATCGAACAATTGGGTAAAACGCCTGACCATATCTTACTGCCGGTCGGCGGTGGCGGCTTGTCTGCGGGCATTCGCAGCTATCTGGATGGGCCGCATTTTACCTATGTTGAACCAGCGGGCGGGGGCAGTCTGCTGGCGGCTTTGGTGGCGGGGCGGCCTGTGATTCTGGACAAGGTGGACAGTTTTGTTGATGGGGCTGCTGTGGCTTGCATCGGGCAGAAAACCTTTGCCCGCCTCCGGGATGTCGAGCCTGCGGATGTTATTCTGGCACCGGAAGATCGCGTTTGCACCACGATTCTGGACATGCTGAACGTCGAAGGGATTGTGCTGGAACCCGCCGGAGCCCTGGCAGTGGACGCTTTGACCGATGTCGCGGATCAGATTTGCGGTAAAACCGTCGTTTGCGTGACCTCGGGGGGGAATTTCGATTTCGAACGTCTGCCCGAGGTAAAAGAGCGCGCGCAGCGGTATTCTGGCGTGAAGAAATACTTCATTCTGCGGCTGCCACAGCGCCCCGGAGCCCTGAAGGATTTCCTGAAAATCCTGGGTCCGGATGATGATATCGCCCGGTTTGAGTATCTTAAGAAAACGGCGCGGAATTTTGGCTCGGTCCTGATCGGGATCGAGACAAGCAAGTCCGAGAATTTCCGGGTTCTTTTTGCCAGACTGGATGCTGCCGGGTTTACCTATCGTGACATCACCAATGACCAGATCCTGGCCGAGTTCCTGATCTAGGCCGCGAACCGGGTTTCCAATTCCTCGGTGAACAGGTGATGCGAGGAATCGAAGCTGTCCAGAATGGCTTGCAGGTCAATTCCACCGGACTGCCCATTGGCGGCCTGACGCTCTCCGACATGGCATTTCTCAGAGAAATCCGCAAAGCCAAGGTTCAGGGCGCTTCCTTTCAGAAAATGCAGCTGCGCCTCCAGGTCTTCTTTTTCGGGGGCGGTGCGTAAACGTGTGATCACTTCCATCACCTCATCCAGAAACAGTTCGACCACTTCGCCAAAATCATCGGCGCCGATCTGATCCCGCAATTCCGATACCCTGTCCCAATCAATCATCGCACTCTCCTGCGTGGTTGGGGGCAGGGTGACTCAGAAAGATTAACAAACTGCTGATGCCTGAAATCGAGTCAATTTGATCGCTTCACCAGTCGTTAAAGCCTTGGGGTTTATGACGTGAGCAACAGGGAAAACAGCCAAAGCGCGGAGATCAGGGTGAGAGACCCGGAAATGCATATGGAAACAGAGGTGGCAGGGGCTGCCATCCACAACGTGCTGGTCGTCGATGACAGCCGTTTGCAGCGGCGCATTCTGGCTGCCTCGTTGGCGCGCTGGGGCTATAATGTGATTGAGGCGAATTCCGCCGAAGAGGCTTTGGAGCTGTGCTCTGCCAACCAGCCTGATCTGGTGCTGAGTGATTGGATGATGCCAGGGATGGATGGGCTGGAATTTTGTCAGACTTTCCGCCGAATGGAGCGCGAAAGCTATGGTTATTTCATCCTTCTGACCTCGAAAACCGAGAAAGAGGCCGTGGCCCGTGGGCTGGATTGCGGCGCGGACGACTTTCTGACTAAGCCGGTCAACGCTGCCGAACTGCGAGCGCGCATCAACGCCGGCGAGCGCATTCTTCAGATGGAGCGTGAACTGACAGAGAAGAACAAGCTGGTCGGTGATACGCTGGTGAAATTGCAGTCGATGTATGACGCGCTGGACAGTGACCTGATCGAGGCCAAGAAGCTGCAACAATCCCTGGTACGTGAACGTCACAGGGATTTCGGTGCCGCGCAGGTGTCATTGCTGTTGCGGCCCAGCGGCCACGTAGGCGGGGATCTGGTTGGCATGTACCCCATTTCGGATACGCGAATCGGGCTGTTTGCCATTGATGTGTCAGGGCATGGGATCAGCTCGGCTTTGATGACGGCGCGCTTGGCGGGATACCTGTCCTCGGCCGTTCCGGAGCAGAATATTGCGTTGGAAAAACAGCCAGATGGGACATATGCGCCCCTGCCGCCCTCTGATGTGGTTGAACATCTGAACACCATCGTTCTGGAGGAGATGGAGACAGAGCATTATTTCACCCTGGTTCTGGCTGATGTGAACCTGGAGGATGGGCGCGTTCAGATGGTGCAGGCCGGGCATCCGCACCCTCTGATTCAGCATGTCGATGGTAGCAGCAGTATCATTGGTGTCGGTGGGATGCCGGTTGGGCTTTTACCGGGTGTCACGTTCGATCAATTCGAAATCACACTACAACCGGGAGAGCGTCTTCTGATTCAATCCGACGGTTTTACCGAATGCCCCGCCCCTGACGAATCCATGCTTGAAGAAGAGGGGCTGATGGACCTGCTGAAAGAGCTAAAAGACGTGCGTGCCACCGCGTTGATGGAGGCGTTGATCTGGCGCTTGGCGGATTTCGCCGGGCAGGATGAATTCCCCGATGATGTCTCGGCCGTTCTGTTGGAGTTTCAGGGATCAGAGGGCACGACTGGCCAATAGCGCGGCGAAATGGCGATCACCTGCATTGCCAAGCATTTTAAAGGCCTGTGTGATCGGCACCCAGACGGCCGTGTGTCCGGGTTCGGTTGGCGGGGCGATCTGTCGGGCTGGGCGCGCGATATAGATTGCGCACAGCTTTTCGGCCCACATTTCGTACTCCGGCATATAGGTGAACCGGCGAAATGCCCCCACGCGGCGCGGGCGAGACACGGACCAGCCGGTTTCTTCGAGAATCTCGCGATGCAGGGCCTCAATCGGATGCTCGCCCGGATCGATGCCGCCGCCGGGCAATTGGAATTCGGGCCAGGGTTCGGCCTGGTGGGTCATCAAGAGGGAATCCCCAAGCGGCAGCAGCGCGTAGGCGCCCGGCCGACGCGTGTATTTCACGCCTGCTTTGCGGGGATCACCGAATCGCCTGATCATTCTGACACCTCTTACACCTTGGCCTGCGCCTTGCGGCACCTATATTCACGCGGTATGCCAAGGCAAGGCCTGTAAGGAAACCCCATGACTCTTGGAAATAAACTCGCCTGGGACGACACTGTTTTGCCGTTCCAGCTGGATAAATCGGACATTCGCGGGCGTGTTGCCCGTTTAGACGGCGTTTTGGATGGCGTGTTGAAACAGCACGATTATCCGCCGCTGGTCGAGGCCCTTGTCGCCGAGATGGCGCTGCTGACCGCGCTGATCGGGCAGACAATCAAACTGCGCTGGAAACTGTCGTTGCAGGTGCAGTCGGATGGGCCCGTGCGCATGATTGCCACGGATTATTTTGGTCCTACGGACGAAGGAGAGCCCGCTAAAATCCGTGCCTATGCCAGCTTTGACGCGGATCGCCTGACTCAGGGCGCTCCGTTCGATCAGATCGGCAAGGGGTATTTTGCGATCATGATCGACCAGGGGCGGGGCACCGCGCCCTATCAGGGCCTGACCCCTCTGGCGGGCGGGTCCATTTCAGCCTGCGCCGAGGCGTATTTCGCTCAATCCGAACAGATTGCCACGCGGTTTTCCTTAAGCTTTGGTAAATCACAAGAGCCGGGCATCGCCGAATATTGGCGCGCGGGCGGTGTGATGTTGCAGCATATGCCCAAAGCTTCGCCCTTTGCCAAAGGCGAAGAGGCAACCGGAGAGGGCGGCCTGCTGCACCCACGCGATCTGATTGACGAGGATGCCGAGGAAAACTGGAATCGGGCGAATATTCTGCTGGATTCCGTTGAGGATCTTGAACTGATCGGCCCGTCGGTCACGCCCGCCGATTTGCTGGTGCGCCTGTTCCACGAAGAGGCTCCGCGCGTCTATGATGCTCAGCCCGTGCGGTTCGGGTGCACCTGCTCTGAGGACAGGGTGCGGCAAACGATGTCGATCTATTCGCAAAAGGACATCGAAAAGATGACGACAGACGCCGGGCGCGTCACCGCAGACTGCCAGTTTTGCGGGGCGCATTACGATCTGGATCCGGCGACTTTGGGGTTTGATGCGCCCAATGCCTGATCCGTACAGGGGCATAAAACAGGCTCTGACAAGGCCCAGTTCGTCCTCTTCTGATTTCGATCTGAACCCGGATTTCAAACTGCCGGCGGGGCGAAAACTGCGCCCGGCCGGTGTGTTGGCCGCCTTCGTAGACATCAAACAAGAGCCGCACCTGATCCTTACCAAACGCGCCTCGCATCTGAAGCATCACCCTGGGCAGATTGCCTTTCCTGGCGGCAAACAGGACGATACCGACGTAGATGTCGTGGCCGCCGCGCTGCGCGAAGCGCACGAGGAAGTGGGGCTGCATCCGCGCAGCGTCGAGGTGCTGGGCACTCTGCCCGCGCACGAGACCGTCACGAGTTTTACCGTCACTCCGGTTTTGGCACGCGTGACTGGCGCCTTCGATCCTGTTCCCGAACCGGGCGAGGTAGACGAGATCTTCTATGTACCGTTGTCGCATGTGACCGATCCGCGCCGGTATTCGATTCAGGGGCGGCGCTGGCGCGGGGTGCGCCGGCATTATTACACTGTCGCTTATGGGCCGTATTACATCTGGGGCGCGACCGCGCGCATTCTGCGGGGGCTGGCAGATAGGATGAACGGATGAAAGTTTCGGGCGACTGGATCGAAAACCCGGCCACCCAAGCCGTGTGCAAGATGCTGGAACAGGGCGGGCACCAGGCCTATTTTGTCGGTGGCTGCGTGCGGAATGCCCTGATCGGGGCAGAGGTCGCGGATATTGACATCAGCACCGACGCAAGGCCCGAACAGGTGTTGGGTCTGGCCCGGAAAACAGGCCTGAAATCGGTTCCCACAGGGATAGATCACGGCACCGTCACAGTGATTTCCGGCGGAATCCCGCATGAGATCACCACGTTTCGCCGGGATGTCGAAACCGACGGTCGGCGCGCCATTGTCGCCTTTTCCACCGATATTCTCGAAGATGCCCTGCGCCGCGATTTTACGATGAACGCGCTTTATGCCGACAAAGCCGGCAGGGTGCTGGATCCGCTGAATGCGGGCCTTGTGGATCTGGGCAAGCGCCAGATCCGCTTTATCGAAGACCCCGAGCAGCGGATCAAAGAGGATTATCTGAGAATCCTGCGGTTTTTCCGGTTCTACGCCTGGTATGGCGATCCTGAACAGGGGCTGGATGCGGATGGTCTGGCGGCGATCGCGGGGAATATTGACGGCCTGGCCGGGCTCTCGGCCGAGCGGGTTGGCGCAGAGCTTCTGAAACTGCTGAACGCCCCCGATCCGGCGCCGGCAGTTGCCGCGATGCAAGCCTCAGCTGTGTTGTCAGCGGTGGTGCCGGGCGCGGACGCCAGGGGGGTGACGATCCTGGTGCATCAAGAGGTTTCGGCTCACCAGCCCCCCGATGCCCTGCGCAGACTGGCCTGTCTGGGGGGCGAGAGTCTGGGCCAGCGCCTGCGTCTTTCGAAAGCGCAGCAAAGACGTTTGGAGCAATTGAGATCAGGCATTGAATCGACCCTAACCTTGCCTGAAATCGCCTATCGGCAGGGGCCGCAGATGGCTGTGGATGTGGCCTTGTTGCGGGCGGTGGCGTTTGAAACGCCGGTTTGTCTGGACCGTGCGCAGATTGATCGCGCCGCCACCGCGATTTTCCCGCTTACGGGGCGCGATCTGATGCCTGGGCTGTCGGGTGCGGAATTGGGGGCGGCGCTCAAACGGTTAGAGCAAGCCTGGATCGCGTCAGGCTTTGCGCTAAGCAAACAGCAGCTGCTGGAGATGCTATAAGGGCTTTCGGTGCGGCTGACTTGGCGCTATCTGAGGGTATGGCAGACTACACAATTACTCGACTGGGGCACCAAGGCGACGGGATCGCTGCGGGCCCGATTTTTGCTCCGCTGACCTTGCCGGGTGAGGTGGTGACGGGCACTCTGAGCGGGCAAAAGCTGACGGATATTCGGGTTGTGACGCCTTCTTCGGATCGGGTGTCTGCGCCGTGCCGGCATTTCAAGGCCTGCGGTGGCTGCCAGCTGCAACATGCCAGCAATGATTTTGTTGCGGATTGGAAAGTCGGGGTTGTTCGCTCTGCCCTGACCGCGCAGGGGATTGAGACCGCGTTTCGCCCAATCCTGACTTCGGCCCCTGGCACGCGGCGGCGAGCCAGCTTCTCGGCGCGCCGCACAAAGAAAGGCGCGATGGCCGGGTTTCACGCGCGTGCTTCGGATACGATTGTGGCGATTCCCGATTGTCAGCTGATCGAGCCTGCGCTGCTGGCTGCTGTTCCCGTGGCCGAAGAGCTGGCTCAGATCGGTGGCAGCCGCAAGGGTGAATTATCGGTTCTGGCCACGATGTCCGAGGCCGGTCTGGATATCGCCGTCACGGGTGGTAAGCCGCTGGATGGGCAGCTGCGTATAGATCTGGCCGCACAGACTGAAAAACACGGGCTTGCGCGTCTGGCCTGGGGGGATGAGGTGGTCGCGATGCGCCATCCTCCGGTGCAGAATTTGGGGGGTGTGCAGGTTGTGCCGCCGTTTGGCGCCTTCCTTCAGGCCACCAAAGACGGAGAAGAAGCGCTGCGCAGCGCGGTTCAGGAAATCGTTGCGGGCTGTGATCCCGTTGTGGATCTGTTCGCCGGATGCGGGACGTTTGCCCTGCCCATGGCGCGCGCGGCCGAGATTCATGCCGTCGAAGGTGCGCCCGATATGATGGCTGCGCTGGATCGCGCCTGGCGCGAAGGAACGGGGCTAAAGCGCATCACCCACGAAGCGCGCGATCTGTTTCGCCGCCCCTTGCTGCCGGATGAGCTGGCCAAATTCGGGGCTGCGGTGATTGACCCGCCGCGCGCTGGAGCCGAGGCTCAGGTGCAGGAACTGGCGCAGTCCGGCATTCCGGTGATTGCCTTTGTGTCCTGTAACCCCGTGACGTTTGCGCGGGATGCCAGGATTTTGCTGGCGGCGGGGTATCGGCTGAATTGGGTGCAGGTGGTGGATCAATTCCGCTGGTCCTCGCATGTGGAACTGGTCGGTAGTTTCTCCCTCACATCCGCGTGAGCCGTTTGTCGGGGCTACCCGCAGGCGGCAAAAAAAGCTACATTCCCCGCAAAACAAAACCGGGGCAGAGCAGATGCGGAACATGAAATTCCTGATGATCGGGCTGATTTTGATTGGGCTGGCGGGGTGTTCATCCAAGTTCAGATCCTATCACGGCCCCGAGGTCACGCGGGTTGTTGTCCTTAAAGAGGACCGGAGAATGCACCTGCTGCACCATGAAAAGGTGCTTAAATCCTATGATATGGGCCTGGGTTTTGCACCTGAGGGGCACAAGCGTTTCGAAGGTGATGGCAAAACCCCCGAGGGCCACTATGTCATTGACCGCCGCAACCCTAATAGCGAATTTCACCTGTCCGTGGGGATTTCGTACCCAAATCCACTGGATCGCGCGCGGGCCAATGCCTCGGGCAAAAGTCCGGGCGGCGATATTTTCATCCACGGTAAGCCCAAGAAATACCGAAATGCCGGACGCGACTGGACAGCCGGCTGCATTGCGGTTTCAAACCGCGAGATGGAGCAAATCTATGCGATGGTGAAGAACGGGACGCCGATCTCGATTTATCCCTGAGGGATCGCGGCCAGCGACCGGCCCATGACCAGGGTCCACCAGATTTTCCCGTTTTCCTCTTGGTACCAGGCGAAACCCATCTGATCGCTGTTCGGGTCCAGAATCACGCGGCGGGTGTCATCCTGTTCCATCCAGGCCGATAGGGTTTCCAGCTCGGTTTCATAGGTTTCCGAGATATTCTCGCCCCCCAGCTGCCCGCCATAGCCCACCCGAGCGACCCGCTCTAGCGGCGAGGAGCCGTCAGAGCCGAAGTGCCAGGGGCGATTTTGCACCGACATGTCCCGCGAATGCGTCGCGGCGGCGGCGGTCAGCTGCGCGTCCAGCGCCACGGGCTGCGCGCCCGACGCCTGCCTAAGAGCATTAACCGAATCAAGCATCCGATACTGAATCCGGCCCTCATCTGATTTCGAAATCCGGTACAGACGTGGCAGAGGTTTGCCGTCGGCGCCCAATGTCGGCGCGGTTGTGGTGGTGCAGGCTGACAGGCTTAGCGATCCGATAAGCAGCAAAACCAAAAGACGCAGCATAGTGAATTTCCTAATTTAGTACCTGACCGCTCTAGCGCGTCTTGCGTTGCCGATCAAACTCACATCCGCGAGAGTTGGCCTGTTAACGGGGGTTTGATTTGCGACTGCGGCTTTCCGGCCATAATATCGCGCGATAACCGGATAGGACGGCGGCAGCAAGGATTTCCCGCCGAGGAGTATAAAAATGAAACGCAGAGACTTCCTGGCAGGTAGTGCCGCTTTGATCGGCGCGCCGGCAATTGCACAGGATCAGGATTTGGACGCAGACCACACTGTTGAGGTGGAGCGCGATATTACCCAGGTCGTTCGTCGCAACATTTCCAGCTTTCGTTCGCTGGACTGGCGGCCCTATTTCGACAATCTGCGCAATGGTGCCATCCTGGTGGATATCGATTCGCGGGCTTTGCACTACTGGTCTCAGGATCAGACGATCTACAAGCTCTATCCCTCCAGCGTGCCGCTGACCGAGGATTTGACGCGCCGCGGCCGTACCAAAGTCGTGCGCAAGGTGGATGGCCCCAGCTGGCGGCCGACTCCGTCAATGAAAAAGCGCAATCCCGAATGGCCGGATTATGTGCCTCCGGGGCCGGACAATCCGCTGGGCACCCATGCGCTGTATCTGAGCTGGACCTACTATCGCATTCATGGCACACATGACACGCGCAAGATCGGCCGGCGCTCCTCTAACGGTTGCATCGGTTTGTATAATGAGCATATCTCAGAGCTGTTCGCTCTGGCGAAAATTGGCACACAGGTGTTGCTTATTTGACGACAATTTGTCCGTCACGGCTGACTGTGCGCGAAGTAAAGTTTGCAATTAAATCAGAATACTGATTAGACCAGAAATACGAGGTAAGTCTTGGGTGCTTGCCATGCGCAATGCGTGGTGGGCTTATATCTGGAGGATACTATGAAGAAACTCGTTCTCGCCGCTGCTCTGACCGCCGCTGCTTCGACCGCATTTGCCGGCAACATGGCAGAGCCCGTGATCGAAGCCCCGGTTATCGTTGAAGAAGCTTCCAGCTCGTCCGCTGGTGGTGTTCTGGTGCCGCTGGTTATCCTGGCCGTGATCGCAGCGATCGCCGCTGACTAATTCAGTCGCGCAGGCAAAAAATAAAAAGGCGGTGGTCCACTTCCACCGCCTTTTTTATGTTCTGGGTTCGGGTGTCAGTCCAGCCAGCCCTTCAGGTTTCGTTCAATGACACCAGTCAGCGCCGCGATATGCGCCGGTTCGTCATTCAGGCAGGGGATATAGGTGAAGACCTCGCCGCCCGCATGTTCAAAGCTTTCGCGGATCTCTTCGTTGATCTCTTCCAGGGTCTCGATGCAGTCGGCTGAAAACGCGGGGGCGATCACGGCAATGTTCTTTTTGCCCTCGCGCGCCAGGTCGGCGACGTGATCCACGGTATAGGGGCGCAGCCATTCCTCGGGGCCGAAAACGGATTGGAACGTGGTGGTGATTTCAGTGTCTTCCCAGCCCAGGCGCTCTTTTAGCAGGCGCGTCGATTTCTGGCACTGGCAATGGTAGGGGTCGCCCTCCAGCAGGTATCGTTTGGGCATCCCGTGATAGGATACGACCAGAATGTCGGGGCGTTTGTCCAGCTGGCCATAGGCGCGCTCCACCGATTGGGCCAGAGCGTCGATATAGGCCGGATCATCGAAATAGGCAGGGATGGTGCGCGCGGCAGGCTGCCATTTTTCCTTCATCAGGGCGCGGAAAAACTGATCATTCGCCGTGCCCGAGGTCGCCCCCGCATATTGCGGATAAAGCGGGACAAACAGGATCTTGGTGCAGCCGGCCTGAACCATTTCGCGGACTTTGGATTCGGTCGAGGGATTTCCGTAGCGCATACAGAAATCCACCATCACCCGGTCGCCATAGCGCTGGGCAATCGAGTCCTGCATCGCCGCCACCTGATCCTTTGTGATCGTCATCAGGGGGCTTTCGTTCTTTTCCTCGTTCCAGATGGATTTATAGGCCGCGCCCGAGGAAAACGGCCGTTTCGTCAGGATGATCAGTTGCAGCAGCGGCTGCCATTTCCAGCTGGGATAGTCGATGACGCGTTTGTCTGACAGAAACTCGTTCAGATAGCGGCGCATGGACCAGTAGTCGGTGCCGTCCGGGGTGCCCAGGTTGGCCAGCAAGACGCCTACTTTCTCGGTGGGCAGTTTGGGGTGATCCGCCGGGGCGTGGGCCGGGCACTTTGCTTGGTCCGTCATATGGTCCTATTCCGTTTCATAGCTGCTATCACCCCAGATAAAGGCCAGAGGCCACAGGTCAATCCGGAAGCTTGATTTCTGTTGTGCCCAGGGCATCCGCCAGCCGGGCCGAGGCCGATCCGGGGCGCAGGGGCTGCGGTTGGCTGTCGTCGGGGGCCCAGCCCAGCAGGAAGATCAGTTCGAACGTGGCCGGAATGCGCCCATCCGTGCCAAAGCTGTCCTGATAGATCTGCGCGGCGGTTTGGAAAAGACTGCGGCGCGTTGGGTGGCGCAGGCGGGCGTCTAGGGCGTTTGCCTCGCCCATCGCGCGCAGATCGCGCATCAGATGAAAGGCCGACCGATAGCTGACATCCAGCGGCACGCTATCTGCCACCGGCAGGGCAAATCCGGCCCGTTGCAGCAGACCGCCCAGATCGCGGATCTCGGCCATGGGGGCGACGCGAGGGGACAGACCGCCGCAGATGCGGGCTTCGGCCTCGGCCAGCGCGGCGCGCAATTCGTGCAAAGTCTGCCCGCCGAACAGTGCCGCGACGAACAGCCCGTCCGGTTTCAGCGCGCGCCGGGCCTGAATCATCTGCCCCACCGGATCGCTGGCCCAATGCATCGACATCGCGTGCAGCACCAGATCGTGGGCACCTGGCTTTAGCTCCAGCACGTCGGTATCCGCGACGATCTTGGCGTTTGGCAGGGTGTTGGTCCAGAAATCGGGAAAACCTGTCACGATCGCCGGAAATTTAAAGGTTCTGTTAACCAAAGAGAGCCGATCCTGAAACTCCTCCCACGCGGTTTCGTGCAGGAACAGCGCCGGATCGCGCAAAGCGCGGGCGCGGTTGCGGGCCAGGGCCGCCGGGTCGGTTAGTTTGGGCATCTCAGTCATGGGCGCACAGATAAAGCGATGATGGCAAAGTTTCAAACCGCGTTACGTGCGATATATCCGCCGCGTTGCCTGTGTTGCGGTGATATGGTGGAATCCGAGTTCGGCCTGTGCGGCACTTGCTGGCGCGATACGCCGTTTATCACCGGGCTGACGTGCGATGCTTGCGGGGTGCCTCTGCCCGGCGAATCGTCTGAGGCCGAACTGTGTGACGATTGCCTGACCACTCCGCGCCCCTGGTCACGCGGGTGCGCGGTGTTTTTGTATGATGGGAACGGCAAGCGGCTGGTGCTGGATCTGAAACACGGGGATCGCCACGAAATCGCGCGGGGGGCTGGGGTGTGGATGGCCCGCGCCGGACGCGAGCTGATGCAGGGCGATTGCCTGCTGGCTCCGATTCCGCTGCATTGGACGCGGCTGCTGAAACGGCGGTTCAATCAAGCCGCCCTGCTGGCGCAATCGGTGGCGCGGAACGCGGGGGTAGAGTGTTGCCCGGATCTGCTGATCCGACCGCTGAGGACGCTGAGCACGCAGGGCCAAGGCCGCGATCAACGGTTCGCCCAGATGCAGGATGCGATCAAGCTGCACCCCAAAAGGCGGGACAGATTGCAGGGTCGGCATGTCATTGTGGTGGATGATGTGATGACGACAGGGGCAACGCTGACGGCCGCCGCAGATGCGTGTTTGGCGGCCGGGGCTTGCGATGTTTCCGCACTGGTACTGGCGCGCGTAACCAATAGGCCCTAGATTCAGCGCAAACAGCGAACATGCTCGGAACAAGCCCAAGGACCGCCAGAATGAAACTTGTTGAGATTTACACATCCCCGCTTTGTGGGTTTTGCCATGCTGCGAAACGGCTGCTGAACCAGAAAGGTGTGGAATATACCGAAATTGACGTGCTTGAGGCGCCGGATCGCAAACCCGAGATGATCCAGCGCGCCAATGGCGGGCGGACCGTGCCGCAGATTTTCATTGGCGATACGCATGTTGGTGGCTGCGATGATCTGTACGCGCTGGAGCAGGGCGGCAAACTGGACGCATTGCTGGCCTGATGCGTGTTGCTCTGTTGCAGCTGAATGTCTCGGATGATCCTGGGGCAAACCTGACCGTCACCCGCGCCATGATCCAAGAGGCCGCGCAGGGCGGGGCCGGTTTTGTGCTGACGCCCGAGGTGACGAATTGCCTGTCCTCCAGCCGGGCGCATCAGGAACAGGTTTTGCGCCCTCAGGACAGGGATGAGACCCTGGCCGCCCTGCGCGCGCAGGCACAAGAGCTGGGGATTTGGCTGTTGATCGGCTCGCTTGGGGTGAAGACCGACGATCCGGACGGGCGGTTTGCCAATCGCTCGTTTTTGATTTCTCCTGAGGGCAGTATCGCCGGGCAGTATGACAAAATTCACATGTTCGATGTGCAGGTGTCAGAAACCGAGACCTACCGGGAATCTGCCGGTTACCGCCCCGGAACGCGGGCGGTGGTGGTGGATGCGGGCTTTGCCAAAATCGGTCTAAGTATTTGTTATGATGTGCGGTTTGCCTATCTCTATCGCGCTTTGGCGCAGGCCGGGGCGCAGATTTTGACCGTTCCGGCGGCGTTTTCGCCTGTGACTGGCCGCGCCCATTGGGAGCCCCTGCTGCGGGCCCGCGCGATTGAGACAGGGTGCTTTGTTCTGGCTCCGGCGCAGACTGGCACCCACACAGCAACCCAGGGCAAACCACGCCAAACCTATGGGCACAGCATGGTTATTGCGCCCTGGGGTGAGGTTTTGGCCGATGCGGGAACGGAAACTGGTATTACATTCGTTGATCTTGATCTGTCTGCCGTGGCACAAGCACAAGCGCGCGTTCCCGCGCTGACACATGACCGAAAGTTTGACGGCCCCTGATGAACGATCCCAGCTCTGCCCTTGCGATTGCCCTGTTCAGCGAGTTGCTGACCGCCGACCAGCTGGTGCGCAACCGGCTGAGCAAAGTGTTGCCCAAGGGCATGGAAATCTCGCATTTTTCCGTGTTGAACCATCTGGCCCGCGCAACCGAGGAACGCAGCCCCGCGCAATTGGCCAAAAGCTTCCATGTCACGCGCGGTGCGATGACGAACACGCTGAACAAGCTGGAGTGGGCGGGCTATGTCCACATCCGCCCTGACTGGGATGACGCGCGCCGGAAAATGGTGGCGATCAGCCCGGCGGGCCGTCAGGCGCGGGATGCGGCACTGGCCGCGATCTCGCCCATGATTAACGAACTGGTCCGCGATCTGGGCGATGAAAAAGTCCGCGCCGCGCTGCCGATCCTGCGGGAATTGCGGGTCAAACTGGAAGAGAATTAGACCCTATTTCAGCGCATCATGCAGATTGCTGGGCAGGAACTCCGTATAGGAATAGCTGGCAACATTGGCGGTGACGAAGGGATCGGCAGCCAGATACTCTTCTGCCTCTGACAGGGATTTCGCGTGCATTACGATTACCCCGCCGGTGCGCGGCACCTTCGCGCCCGAGGCCAGGAAACGACCCTGGCCATAGGCGGCGCGGACGAATTCCAGATGTGGCTCTAACACGGCCTGAATCTGCTCCATCGGGACGGTGTATTCCAGATCGACGATGAACAGGGAATGCCCTTCGGGGATGATGCTCATGCCTGGGCCTTTGTGCTGGCGGTGACGTAGTTGACGGACAGGTCGCGATCGGAAATCGACCATTGCCACGAGATCGGATTGAACACGAACCCCTTGCGGTCCACGGGTTCCAGTCCCGCGTTCGAGATCAGGCCGAACAATTCATCCGGGGTGATGAATTTGTTCCATTCATGCGTGCCCTTGGGCAGCCAGCGCATCACATATTCCGCGCCGACGATGGCCACGGCAAAGGATTTGGCATTCCGGTTGATGGTTGAACAGATCATCAGCCCACCGGGTTTCAGCAGGTTATGACAGGCGGTCAGATAGGCCAGCGGATCGGCGACGTGCTCGACCACCTCCATGTTCAGGACCACATCGAACTGCTCGCCCGCGGCGGCCATTTCTTCGGCGGTGATGTTGCGGTACTCGATCTCCAGCCCCGATTGTTGCGCATGGACCTGCGCGACGGGGATGTTCCCGGCGGCCGCATCGGCCCCCACAACGGTGGCACCCAGACGAGCCATCGGCTCAGACAGCAGCCCGCCGCCACAGCCGATGTCCAGCAGGCGCAGGCCCTTGAACGGGTCGGGTTGGGTCAGATCCCGGCCGAACTCGCCCGCGATTTGCCGGGTGATATAGTCCAGGCGGCAGGGGTTCATCAGGTGCAGGGGTTTGAACTTGCCCTTGGGATCCCACCATTCGGCGGCCATTGCCTCGAATTTCGCCACTTCGGACGGGTCAACTGTGGTCTGAGCGGTTTGCATTCTGCTCTCCATATGCTCTTTTGGTCTTAGATCCCTATATAGGATGATTATGGACAAATTCTCGGGCCAAAAAAGCGCAGTTCAATATCTGTACCCGCCGGTTGATCCTTTTGATCAGCGGATGCTGGATGTTGGCGACGGGCACAAGATTTATCTTGAGCAATCGGGAAATCCCGAGGGTATCCCCGTGGTCGTGTTCCATGGCGGCCCAGGCGGGGGGTGCAGCCCTGCGATGCGCCGCTATTTCGATCCGCGCGCTTTTCGGATTGTCCTGTTTGATCAGCGCGGGTGTGGGCGCTCGCAGCCCCATGCGTCGGTGCAGGATAACACGACCTGGCATCTGGTCCGTGACATTGAACTGATCCGCGAGACGCTGGAAATCCCTGACTGGATCGTTTTTGGCGGCAGTTGGGGCGCGACGCTGGCGCTGATCTATGCTCAGGCACATCCAGACCGGGTGCAGGCGCTGATTTTGCGCGGTGTTTTCCTGGCCACGCAGGCCGAGCTGGATTGGTTCTACGGTGGCGGCGCGGGTAAGTTCTGGCCCGAAACCTGGGCGCGTTTCGCGGATCTGATTCCCGCAGACGAACAGCACGACATGATCGCCGCCTATCACAAACGCCTGTTCAGCGGCCATATGCCCACCGAGGTCAAATACGCGCGGGCCTGGGCGCAATGGGAAAATGCTCTGGCCTCGGTCAGCTCCACTGGCCACGGAGGCGAGGCACCGGGCGAATATGCGCGGGCGTTCTCGCGGCTTGAAAATCACTATTTCACCCATGGGGCCTTCCTTGAGGAGGACGGCCAGATTCTGAATCAGATGGAGCGAATCGCCCATATCCCCGGTGTGATCGTGCAGGGGCGTTATGACATGATCTGCCCGCCCGATGGTGCGTGGACTCTGGCGCGGCGCTGGCCCAATGCAGAGCTAAAGATGATCCGCACCGCCGGCCATGCCCTGAGCGAGCCAGGCATCAGCGCCGAACTGGTCCGCACCATGGATCGTATCGCCGAAGAGGGCGGGCTGGCCTAGCCGCGCGTGCCCAGCAATCTGCGGACGCGGCTGAATTCGGCCTTGCCCTTGGTCAGCCAGGACAGGCCAAAGGCCCAGATGCCCATCGCCTCGACCCAGAAAACCACGCGGTTTTCGATAACAAAAGCCTGCGCCCGAGGGGATCCGTAGACCTTTTGATAAGAGGCCACCGTGGCCAGCACCCCGCCCAGCAGAATGAACCAGCCACACAGCAGATAGACGCGTTTGCGCTGTGGCTTGGCCGTGCGGGCGAATTTCACCAGACAGAAATAGGCCAAAGCCCCCAGAAACAGCATCGCACTGGCATAATGCGCAAAAGCGGCCAGTTTATGCCCCAGCAGCACCTGTGATAGCGTCGCGGCCTTTTCGGGGATCACCGTTTCATTGGGGAAAATCGCAACGCCAAAGGCAGCGATTCCGGCGATCGTGCCCACCAGATCGTCCGACAGCCATTCGCCTGCCTTCCGGCGATACCCTTTGTAAGAGATCAGGAACACGCCAATCGCAAACAGGCAGCCCACGAAAATATCACGCATCGTTGTGTGATAATAATCGCTGACCGAAGGCGCGACACCATGTTGGGCGATCAGGCCTCCGGCGATCAGAAGAACAGGAAAAACCATCCCCAGAATACCCAGAGCCTGGCGGACGCGTAGATAGGACAAGACCAGCTCGTCTCGGGTTTGCTCGGGCATGAGACCTCCGGTGTGCGCAAGGAAAGCAAACACCAAGAGCCTACCCATCGCTGCGTTTCCCACAAGCAAGGGAAGCAGGACTTGCACTATGGGCAGAACAGGCGTATATGCCTTGTTAACAGCGGTGCGCTGGGGCCTGGCCCTGACGCTCCATCGGAAATTTCGACGGGCCCCGCTGGCCCGTTTTTTTGTGCCTGAATGAATAAGGCGTGGATAAAGCATGAGCAACGACCTGATAGCCAAAACCGCGATTGACCGCCGTCTGGCTGAAATCGTCGGCCCCGTGATCGAGGACATGGGATTCGAACTGGTGCGCGTGCGCCTGATGGGCGGCAAGACGAACACGCTGCAAATCATGGCCGAACGCCCCGAAGGCGGGATCGAAGTGGACCAGTGCGCGGACATCAGCACCGCCGTTTCCGCTCTGCTGGATGTCGAGGATCCCCTGGTGGATCAATACGTGCTTGAGGTCTCCAGCCCCGGTATCGACCGCCCGCTGACCCGGATGAAGGACTTTGAGACCTTCGAGGGCTACGAGGCCAAGCTGGAAACCGCCGACATGGTTGCGGGCCGCAAACGCTTTAAGGGCGAGCTGGCCGGCACCGAAGACGACGAGGTTCTGATCAACATCGAGGAACACGGCGAAACCGTCACCGTGGGCCTGAAATTCGACTGGCTGGCCGATGCCAAGCTGGTTCTGACCGACGATCTGATCAAGGAAATGCTGCGCCAGCGCAAGGCGGCGGGCACCTTGGACGAAGACAATTTTGACGATATCGAAACCGATCCCGGTTCCCAGGAGGACTGAAACCAATGGCAATCACTTCTGCAAACCAGTTGGAACTGCTGCAAACCGCCGAGGCCGTCGCCCGCGAAAAGATGATCGACCCCGGTCTGGTCGTCGAAGCGATGGAAGAATCGCTGGCCCGTGCCGCGAAGTCTCGTTACGGCAGCGAAATGGACATCCGCGTGTCCATCGACCGCAAGACCGGCAAGGCCACCTTTACCCGCGTCCGCACCGTGGTCGAGGATGAAGAGCTGGAAAACTACCAGGCCGAGCTGACCGTCGAACAGGCCAAGCAATACATGTCTGACCCGGCCGTCGGCGACACCTATGTCGAAGAAATTCCTCCGGTTGAACTGGGCCGGATCGCGGCGCAGTCCGCGAAACAGGTGATCTTGCAGAAAGTCCGCGAAGCCGAGCGTGATCGCCAGTTCGCCGAGTTCGAAGATCGCGTTGGCACCATCATCAACGGCACCGTGAAACGCGAAGAATACGGCAACGTGATCGTGGACGTGGGCCGCGGCGAGGCGATCCTGCGCCGCAACGAAAAAATCGGCCGCGAGGCATACCGCCCGAACGACCGCATCCGCTGCTACATCAAGGACGTGCGCCGCGAAACGCGCGGCCCGCAGATCTTCCTGTCGCGCACCGCGCCGGAATTCATGGCCGAGCTGTTCAAGATGGAAGTGCCGGAAATCTATGACGGCATCATCGAAATCAAAGCCGTCGCCCGCGACCCCGGTTCGCGCGCGAAGATTGCCGTGATCAGCTATGATGGCTCGATTGATCCGGTGGGTGCCTGTGTGGGGATGCGCGGCAGCCGTGTGCAGGCCGTCGTGAATGAGTTGCAGGGCGAGAAAATCGACATCATCCCGTGGAACGAGGACACGCCGACCTTCCTGGTGAACGCGCTGCAACCGGCCGAGGTATCCAAGGTGGTTCTGGACGAAGACGCCGAGAGGATCGAGGTGGTTGTCCCCGACGAACAGCTGTCGCTGGCCATCGGCCGCCGCGGTCAGAACGTGCGTCTGGCCAGCCAGCTGACCGGCCTGGACATCGACATCATGACCGAATCCGAGGACAGCATCAAACGTCAGAAAGAGTTCGAAGAGCGCACCAAGCTGTTCATGAACGCGCTGGATGTGGATGAATTCTTTGCTCAGCTGCTGGTGGCCGAAGGCTTTACCAACCTCGAAGAGGTGGCCTATGTCGAGCTTGACGAGCTGCTGAACATCGACGGCGTGGACGAAGGCACCGCAGGTGAGCTTCAGGCGCGTGCGCGTGACGTGCTGGAGGCCGAAGCCAACGCCGCCCTGGAGCGCGCCCGCGAACTGGGCGTTGAGGACAGCCTGGTTGACTTTGACGGCCTGACACCCCAGATGATTGCAGCCCTGGCCGAGGATGGCGTGAAAACGCTGGAAGACTTTGCCACCTGTGCCGACTGGGAACTGGCCGGCGGCTGGACCACTGTCGAGGGCGAGCGCGTCAAGGATGACGGCCTGCTGGAGCCTTTCGACGTGTCCCTGGAAGAAGCGCAAAGCCTGATCATGACCGCGCGCATCGCGTTGGGCTGGGTCGATCCGGCCGAGCTGGAAGCTGACGAAGAAGAGCTGGAAGAAGACGCTGCCGACGCCGAAGGCGACGAAGCCTGAACCTGTAGTTAGGGGCCTAAACGCATGACGCGTGGTGGAAAAACCAAGCATCGGGACGATGGTCCTGAACGCAAATGCATCGCCACCGGCGAGGTTCAGCCCAAACATGGGCTGATCCGTTTCGTCGTGGGCCCCGAAGGGCAGGCTGTGCCCGATCTGGCAGAAAAACTGCCGGGTCGGGGGATTTGGGTCTCGGCCGATCGCAAGGTGCTGGAGACGGCGATCGCGAAGAAGATGTTCTCGCGTTCGGCCAAGGCGCAGGTGCAGGTTTCGACCGATCTGATCGCCCAGACCGAAGAGCTGCTGACCCGCCGGGTGATCGACCTGATCAGCCTGGCGCGCAAGGGCGGCGGGGCGGTCTCGGGCTTTGAGAAGGTCAAGGATTGGCTGAGCAAAGACGAAGCCGAAGTGCTGATTCAGGCCTCTGATGGCTCGGGTCGCGGTAAGTCCAAGCTGAGCACGCCCTATGGCGGTTCGTTCATTGGATGGCTGACGGCAGACGAGCTGGGGCAGGCCTTTGGGCGACAAACTGTAATTCACGTTGCGCTAGGCGCTGGAGGTTTGACGCGACGTGTTGTAGATGAGGCCGCAAGACTTAAAGGTTTGCGTGCTTCGGACGGCGGATCCGACCGCCGGAAAGGATAGAAGAGCCACATGAGCGATAACGACGGTAAAAAGACTTTGGGCGTCCGTGGTGGAGGCCCCCGTGCGGGCAACGTGAAGCAAAGCTTCAGCCATGGCCGGACCAAAAACGTCGTGGTGGAAACCAAGCGCAAGCGCGTTGTGGTGCCCAAGCCTGGTGCGGCCAAGTCCGGCGGCTCGGGCAATCCGGCACTGGGTGACCCCAAGAAACGTCCCGCCGGGATTTCCGACGCGGAAATGCAGCGCCGCCTGAAGGCCCTGCAAGCCGCCAAGGCCCGCGAGACCGAAGAGATTGCCAAGCGCGAAGCCGAGGAAAAGGCCCGCGAGGAAGAACGCGCACGTCGCCGTGCCGAGGCTGAGGCCAAGGAACGCGAAGAGCGTGAGCGCGAAGAGGCACTGAAGGCCAAGGCCGAAGAAGAGGCCCGTAAAAAGAAAGAGGCCGAAGAGGCTGCCAAACGCGCGGCTGCTCAGGCGGCGGCGGCGGCCAGCGCCCCGGCCGAGGATAAAGCCGCACCGCGCAAGGCCAAAGAGGCTCCGGCCGCTGCGCCGCGCGGAGGTCGTAAGGACAACCGCGACAACGATCAGAACCGTAGCCGCAAAGGCCGCGATGACGGTCGGCGCTCGGGTAAGCTGACGCTGAATCAGGCGCTGTCCGGCGGTGAAGGCGGGCGTCAGAAATCCCTGGCCGCGATGAAGCGGAAACAGGAGCGTCTGCGCCAGAAAGCCATGGGCCAGCAAGAGCGCGAGAAGATCGTGCGCGATGTGCAGGTGCCCGAAACCATCGTGGTGTCCGAACTGGCGAACCGTATGGCCGAACGTGTGGCTGACGTGGTCAAAGAGCTTATGAAAATGGGCATGATGGTCACGCAGAACCAATCCATCGACGCCGATACCGCAGAACTGATCGTCGAAGAATTCGGCCACAAGGTGGTGCGCGTATCGGATTCGGACGTCGAGGATGTGATCGACACCGTTGAGGACAAAGAGGCCGATCTGAAGCCGCGCCCGCCCGTGATCACCATCATGGGCCACGTGGACCACGGCAAAACCTCGTTGCTGGATGCGATTCGCAACGCGAACGTGACCGCAGGCGAGGCCGGCGGCATCACCCAGCACATCGGCGCCTATCAGGTGACCACCGAATCCGGCGCTGTGCTCAGCTTCCTGGATACGCCCGGCCACGCGGCGTTTACCTCGATGCGGTCGCGCGGGGCTCAGGTGACGGATATTGTGGTGCTGGTTGTGGCGGCGGATGACTCGGTCATGCCGCAGACCATCGAGGCTATTAACCACTCGAAGGCCGCTGGCGTTCCGATGATCGTCGCGATCAACAAATGTGACCGCCCCGAGGCCGATCCGATGAAGGTCCGCACCGAACTGCTGCAACACGAAGTGGTGGTCGAGGCCATGTCGGGCGAGGTTCAGGACGTCGAAGTGTCCGCCAAGACCGGCCAGGGCCTGGACGAACTGCTGGAAGCCATCGCGCTGCAAGCCGAAATTCTGGAACTGACCGCCAACCCCGACCGTGCCGCCGAAGGCGCCGTGATCGAGGCTCAGCTGGACGTGGGCCGCGGCCCCGTTGCCACCGTTCTGGTTCAGAAAGGTACGCTGCGCCAGGGCGACATCTTCGTTGTGGGCGAGCAGTGGGGTAAAGTCCGCGCGCTGGTCGATGACAAGGGTGATCGCGTCCAAGAGGCCGGCCCATCCGTCCCCGTCGAGGTTCTGGGCTTGAACGGCACCCCCGAAGCGGGCGACGTGCTGAACGTGGTCGAAACCGAGGCGCAAGCGCGTGAAATCGCCGATTACCGTATCGGCGTGGCCAAGGAAAAACGCGCTGCCGCCGGTGCCGCGACGACCCTGGAACAGCTGATGCAGAAGGCCAAGGACGACCAGAACGTCGCCGAGCTGCCGATTCTGGTGAAGGCTGACGTGCAGGGCTCGGCCGAGGCCATCGTGCAGGCGATGGAAAAAATCGGCAACGAAGAGGTCCGCGTGCGCGTGCTGCACTATGGTGTGGGTGCGATCACCGATACCGATGTCGGCCTGGCCGAAGCCTCGGGTGCGCCGATCATGGGCTTTAACGTCCGTGCGAATGCCTCGGCGCGGAATTCGGCCAACCAGAAGGGCGTGGAAATCCGCTATTACTCGGTGATCTATGACCTGGTGGACGACGTGAAAGCCGCCGCAAGCGGCCTGCTGAGCGCTGAAATCCGTGAAAACTTCATCGGCTATGCCGAGATCAAAGAGGTCTTCAAAGTGTCGGGTGTTGGCAAGGTTGCCGGCTGTATCGTCACCGAAGGCGTGGCCCGCCGCAGCGCCGGTGTGCGCCTTCTGCGCGACAACGTGGTGATCCACGAAGGTACGCTGAAGACGCTGAAACGCTTCAAGGACGAAGTCAAAGAGGTTCAGTCGGGTCAGGAATGCGGTATGGCATTCGAGAACTACGACGACATCCGCCCGCAGGATGTGATCGAGATCTTTGAGCGCGAAGAGGTCGAGCGTCAGCTGGACTGATCCGCGCCGCGCATCAGACAAACAAAAAGGGACGGTGAGAACCGTCCCTTTTTTCGTTCGTACTTGATGGTGTTACGCAGCGCGGGCCGGTACCGGCATTCCCGCGAATTCGCGGTCTCCGACGCGTACCAGAATCTTGCCATCCGGAAGCCCACGAACAAAGGTTCCCTGAACAGAAACACAGCTTCCAATAATGATCGTCCTTAGCATGTCAAAACCTCCCCAAACGATGTTGACGTCCTGAGATGCTAGAGCAGCTAGGTAAACAAATCACCTAAAAAACATGTATTCTACACACAAAGTATACGAAAGATCCGTGTGAACCGTGCTTTATCTTGTGGGAATCCCGTATTTTCGGAGGGTTTGATCAGTTTTTATGCACTCAAAGCAGATCCCGCAGAATCGGAATCAGCGGGATATCGGCGGGGGGCATCGGATAGCTGTTCAGATCACGGGCATGGGCCCATTTCAGAACCTGCCCTTCGCGCGGGGTGGGGATGCCTTCCCATTTGCGGCAGGCAAACAGCGGCATCAGCAGGTGGAAATCGTCATAGCTGTGCGAGGCAAAAGTCAGCGGAGAAAGGCAGCTGGACCAGGTGTTGATGCCCAGCTCTTCCTCCAGTTCGCGGATCAGGGCGTGTTCGGGGGTTTCTCCGGGTTCGATTTTCCCCCCCGGAAACTCCCACAGGCCGGCCATGGATTTGCCCTCGGGGCGCTGCGCCAGCAGCACCCGCCCGTCCATATCAATCAGCGCGACGGCTGAAACCAGAACCGTTTTCAATGCGTCCTCCTACGAACGATAATCCGCGTTGATTGTGATGTAGCCATGCGTCAGATCGCAGGTCCAGGCGGTGGATTTGCCCTTCCCCAGGCCCAGATCGACATTGATCGCCAGCTCCTGGCCTTTCATATAATCGGCGCCCAGCTGCTCTTTATACTGGGGCGAGACCCAGCCGTTGTCGGCCACCAGAATGTCACCGAAGCGGATGCTCAGCAGATCACGATCCGCGGCAGCGCCGGATTTGCCGATCGCCATCACAACGCGGCCCCAGTTCGGATCTTCGCCGGCAACAGCGGTTTTCACCAGGGGCGAGTTTGCAATGGCCATCGCGTGGGTCCGGGCATCGGCATCGCTGGCCGCGCCGGTGACGTTGATTTCCACGAATTTCGTAGCGCCTTCGCCGTCGCGGACCACCTGATGCGCCAGGTCCAGCATCACCTTGTGCAGAGCCTCTTCAAACGCGGCGTTGTCATCGACATTCACCCCTGAGGCCCCCGTCGCCGCCAGCAGCAGCGTGTCCGAGGTTGAGGTGTCACTGTCCACGGTGATGCAGTTAAAGGTCGTGTCGGTCAGCTTGTTCAGCAGCTTTTGCAGCTTTTTCTGATCGGCCTGCGCGTCGGTGAAAATATACACCAGCATCGTCGCCATATCCGGCGCGATCATGCCCGAGCCCTTGGCGATGCCAGCGATTTTCACGGTTTTGCCGTCCAGCTCGATTTCGGCGGTGGCACCTTTGGCAAAAGTGTCCGTGGTTCGGATCGCCCCGGCGGCGGCCTCCATTGCGGCGGGGCTTAGCGCGGCGGCCATTTCCGCCAGTTTGGCTGTGATACGGTCATGCGGCAGGGCCTCGCCGATCACGCCGGTGGACGAGGAAAACACCCGGTTCTCTTCGATCTCCAGCGCCTGGGCCACGGCCGAGGTCACGGCGTGCGTGGACTCGGTGCCGTTCTTGCCGGTAAAGGCGTTTGCATTGCCAGAGTTGACGATGATCGCGGCGGGGCCGCTATCGAGCAGTGTGATTTTCTCTTGGCAGTCCAGAACCGCCGCCGAGCGCGTGGCCGACCGGGTGAACGCCCCGGCCATCACGGTTCCGTCCGCCAGGCTGACCAGCATCACATCGTCGCGATCTTTGTATTTCACACCCGCCTGCGCGGTGGCAAAGCGGGCACCCTCGATGACCGGCAGTTTCGGAAAAGAGGCAGGCGCCAGAGGCGATACGGCAAGGGTTTTTCCCATGGTTACTCTTCCAGCAGGAGTTCGATTTGCTTGATCAGCGCAGGATCCAGGGTTTCGGCACCCGAGGTGTCGATCTTGGCGGCGTTGGTCAGCTCGGTCACTTTGTCATCGACGGCCTGGTTGTCCAGCGTCGCGCGAATTTCATTCTGAACCACCTCCAGCGGTGGGGTGTCCTGTTTGCGCGTCTCGCTGAGCAGGATCACGTGCCAGCCGAATTGCGTTTTCACCGGCTGCGAGATCTGTCCGGGCTCTAGCGCCATCACGGCGTTTTCGAAGGGCTTGACCATCTGACCAGGGCCGAACCACCCCAGCGCGCCCCCGTTCGGACCCGAGGGGCCGGTGGATTTTTCCTTGGCCAGTTCGGCGAAATCCTCGCCTGCATTTAGCCGCTCGATCAGGGCCTTGGCCTCTTCTTCGGTGTCCACCAGGATATGCGAGGCCTTGAATTCGGGCGCACCGGGTTTGCCCTGATAATGTTCGTCGTAATAGGCCTTGATCGCTTCGTCCGTGACTGCTGCTTCGACGACGGATTGCAGCACCTCGCCGGATTTCAGGCTGCGGCGCTGGTTTTCGACCGACAGGCGCACCAGACGGGAATCCTCGGCCGGGGCGGTCTGCATCAGCAGGGTTTGGCGGATCACCTGATCCAGAATGCCGGTGAACAGCATTTCGGACGGCATGGTCTGGTATTGCTGCGGCAGATTTTGCTGCACCAGGATCATATGGCCCAGCGTGATTTCGGTGCCATTTACCGTGGCGACAACCGTGTCGGCGGTCGGGGTCTCTTCTGCGGCCAGGGGCAGGGCCATGCACAAGGAAAGGGCCATACCCGACAGAAAAGTGAGACGTTTTGACATTAGTTTTGTCCTTTGGTTGCGGCACTAAGGGCGCCGACGTTGACACTGCACCACCCGGCCCTTACATCGCCTTGAGGCCTTTGTAACGCTGGATTTCCACAATGTTTTAGGCGCTGTGGTTTCAGCGGGCAAGCAGATGCCGCGCACGATGATGTCAACGACCGGATCGGAATAGATATGCTGGGTTTGGGAACTATCGCCAAAAAGGTTTTCGGAACGCCGAATGACCGCAAAGTAAAGGCGACGCGCCCCTTGGTGGCCAAGATCAACGCCTTGGAGCCCGAATTCGAACAGCTTTCGGATGCGGGGCTGATCGAGAAGACCCAGGAATTCAAATCCCGTGTCGCAGAGGGCGAAAGCCTGGACGCGCTGCTGCCCGAGGCCTTTGCCAACTGCCGCGAGGCCGCCAAACGCGCCCTGGGGCTGCGGGCCTTTGATACGCAGCTTCTGGGTGGGATTTTCCTGCACGAAGGCAACATTGCCGAGATGAAAACCGGCGAGGGGAAAACTCTGGTCGCCACCTTCCCGGCCTATCTGAACGCGCTGACCGGCAAGGGTGTGCATATCGTCACCGTCAACGATTACCTGGCCCGCCGTGACGCCGAATGGATGAGCAAAGTCTACGGCGCTCTGGGCATGACCACCGGGGTTGTATACCCGCAGCAGCCCGAGGATGAGAAGAAACAGGCCTATGCCTGCGATGTTACCTATGCCACCAACAATGAGCTGGGCTTTGACTATCTGCGCGACAATATGAAATCGGAACTGGCCGACATGAGCCAGCGCGCCCATCATTTTGCCATCGTGGACGAGGTGGACAGCATTCTGATTGATGAGGCGCGCACGCCGCTGATCATCTCGGAGTCGTCGCAGGATCGCTCGGATCTCTATGTCGCGCTGGACAAGCTGATCCCCGAGCTGACCGAAGAACATTACGCCCTGGACGAAAAAACGAAAAACGTCACCTATACCGACGAGGGCAACGAGTTTCTGGAACAGCGCCTGCATGAAATGGGGCTGCTGGAGGAAGAGCAGACGCTCTATGATCCGGAATCCACCACCATCGTGCACCATGTGAATCAGGGCCTGCGCGCGCATAAACTGTTCATCCGCGATAAGGACTATATCGTGCGGGACGGTCAGATCGTGCTGATCGACGAATTCACCGGGCGGATGATGTCGGGCCGCCGTCTGTCCGATGGTCTCCATCAGGCGATCGAGGCCAAGGAAGGCTGCCAGATTCAGCCCGAAAACGTGACTCTGGCGCAGGTGACATTCCAGAACTATTTCCGCCTCTATGACAAACTGGCCGGGATGACCGGCACCGCCGCCACCGAGGCGGATGAATTCCAGGAAATCTATGGTCTTGGCGTGGTCGAAGTGCCCACCAACCGGCCCATCGCCCGCCTGGACGAGGACGACGCCGTTTACCGGACCGCTCAGGAAAAATTCCAGGCCATCGTGGACACGATCAAGGAAGCGCATGAAAAGGGCCAGCCGATCCTGGTGGGCACCACCTCGATCGAGAAGTCGGAATTCCTCAGCCAGATGCTGACGCAGGCCGGTGTGCCGCATAATGTTCTGAACGCGCGCCAGCATGAAAAAGAGGCCCAGATCGTGGCCGATGCCGGTAAGCTGGGCGCGGTGACCATCGCCACCAACATGGCTGGCCGCGGCACTGACATCAAGCTGGGCGGGAACGTCGAATTCAAGGTGATGGAGGCCATCGCCGCCAATCCCGACGGCAACCCCGATGAGATCCGCGAGCAGATCGAAGCCGCGCACGAGGCCGATGAACAAGCGGTCAAGGATGCCGGTGGCCTGTTCGTTCTGGCCACCGAACGTCATGAATCGCGCCGGATCGATAACCAGCTGCGCGGCCGTTCGGGGCGTCAGGGGGATCCGGGGCGCTCGTCCTTCTTCTTGTCGCTCGAAGACGATTTGATGCGTATTTTCGGATCCGAAAAGTTGGATAAGGTGCTGTCCACGCTGGGCATGAAAGAGGGCGAGGCCATCGTGCACCCCTGGGTCAACAAATCGCTGGAGCGTGCGCAGGGGAAGGTCGAGGGCCGCAACTTCGACATCCGCAAACACCTGCTGAAATTCGACGATGTGATGAACGAACAGCGCAAGGTGATCTTTAAACAGCGCCTGGAAATCATGGAAAGCGCCGACCTGTCCGAGATCATCGGAGACATGCGCCACGAGGTGATCGGTGATCTGGTGGACCAGTACATGCCGCCGAAAACCTATGCAGATCAATGGGATGTGCAGGGGCTCTATGCTGCGATTCTGGAAAAGCTGAACCTGGATACCAAGGTGATCGAATGGGCCGCCGAAGAGGGCGTGGACGGCGAAGAGGTGATCGAACGCATCGCCGATGCTGCCGACGAATCCATGGCCGAAAAGACCGCAGCCTTTGGCCCGGAAAACATGCGCCAGATCGAAAAACAGCTGCTGTTGCAAACGATTGACACCAAATGGCGCGAACACCTGCTGACGCTGGAGCATCTGCGCTCGGTTGTCGGTTTCCGTGGCTACGCGCAGCGCGACCCGCTGAACGAATACAAAACCGAGGCCTTCCAGCTGTTCGAAAACATGCTGGACAGCCTGCGCGAGGACGTCAGCCAGAAGCTGGGCCAGGTGCGTCCGCTGACCGAAGAAGAGCAGCAGCAGATGATTGCTCAGATGGCGGCGCAGCAGCAGGCGATGCAGCCCCCCGCCGTCCCCGAAGCCCCCGCCGGAGAGGCCAAAGAGGGCTTCGATGAAAACGATCCCTCGACCTGGGGCAATCCGGGCCGGAATGAGCTGTGCCCCTGTGGCTCGGGCAAGAAATTCAAGCATTGCCACGGTCGTCTGGCCTGATCCGATTGGGCCTGAAATGGCCCGATTGACTCCGCCAAGGCGCCACATACGCGCCATTTTTCCCTGAGACATTGCCTTCAACCTGAATTGGGTTGGAGGCAGACATGATCCATAAAAGAGCATCCAGTATCGCGTTGATGGTCGGCACCGTCGGCATTGCGCTTGGCTCGGGCTATTTCATGGAAAACAGCGCGCCAACCGTGTCACGCAATGTGAAACCTGCCCCGATCCAGGTGGCAGCGATCCCGGCCCCGCATGTCGCGCTGGATCAAGTCGAGCTGACTGCCTCGCCCCTGCCGGAAATCCCCGCGGATATCTTTCAGGAACTGAACATGCCGCAGCGCGATGTTATCCCGGCGGCCATCAGCGAAGCAGAAATCGTGATCCCCGAAACCGTGCCCGCGCAGGGTGGTTTCGCCTGCGAGATCGACATGTCCGCCGAGGCCACCATTGCCGCGCTGGTGAATATTGACATCAAGGCCGCCTGCCTGCCCGATACCCGTGTGACGTTGCATCATAATGGGCTGATGGTATCGGAAATGACCGATGACCGGGGCGAGCTGTTCCTGACCATCCCCGCCCTGGCCGAAACCGCTGTTTTCATGGCGGATTTGGGGGACGGTAAGATTGCCAACGTGACGGTCAAAGTGCCCTCATTGGAGTTTTACGACCGTGCTTTGGTGCAATGGCAGGGTGATGCGGGCATTCACCTGCACGCGATGGAATTCGGTGCCGCCTTCGGAGAAGAGGGCCATGTCTGGGATCAGCAGACCGGATCTTTGGAAAAAACCATTCGCGGTCAGGGCGGTTTCCTGACTCAGATGGGGAATCCGGACATCACCGAAAGCCTGCAAGCGCAGGTTTACACCTATCCGTCCGGCACCTCGGCGCGTGCGGGCGATATCGTGCTTGAGATTGAGGCAGAAGTGACCCAGGCCAATTGCGGCCGCGACATCAGCGCGCAGTCCATGCAAATTTCCGAGGCAGGCCAGCCCCGTGTGCAGGATCTGGCGCTGAGTATGCCCGATTGTGATGCGGTTGGTGATTTTCTGGTGTTGAAAAACGTGCTTGAAGACCTGAAAGTCGCATCCAAGTGATTTGTTAGGTCAGGACTGGATTTCATGAAACCGGCGCGTGCGGTGGTCTTCGCCGCACTTTTTCTTTTTGGGGTTCTCTCGGCCGCGATGGCCCAGGATGTTACGCTGCTTTCGCCGGATGGAGAGGTCGAAATCAGCGGCACTCTGTTGGGATTCGATGGCGAGTATTACCGGGTGGATACGATCTATGGCGAGCTGACCGTCGATGGCTCGGGCGTGCGTTGTGAGGGGCCGGCCTGTCCTAATCTTGAGGATTTCGTGGCCGAGCTGGCGCTGTCGGGCGAGCGCGCAATCGGGGCGGTACTGATGCCAGCGCTGATCGAATCCTTTGCGCTCAGGTCCGGGCTGGCCGTCCGACGCACGCAGCAAACCGAAGAAGAGACCCTGTTCACCCTGACGAATCGTGCCACACGGAAGGTGGTGGGCCAGTTCACCGTGCGGGCGACGAATACGGACGAAGGCTTTGCCGATCTGCTGGCGAATGAGGCCGATATCGTGATGTCCCTGCGCGAGATTCGTGAAAATGAGGCCCGGCTGGCGCGAGAGGCCGGGCTGGGCAGGCTTCAGGAGGTCGGGCGCAGTCGCGTGCTGGCCCTGGACGCGTTTGTGCCCATCGTCGCGCCGGAAAATCCGCTGCACAGTATCACGACGCCGCAACTGTCCCGCGTTTTCTCGGGTCGGATCAGGAATTGGAAGGAGCTGGGCGGTCCGGATGCTCCGATCACTGTACATCTGCGGGACGGTCAGTCGGGGCTGGGGCAGGCGGCTGTGGATCGGCTTTTGTCGCCCGTGGGGGCCGATCTGCTGCCCGGAGCGATCCGGCATAAATCCAATCAGGCCCTGGCCCGCGCCGTTGTTGCCGATCCGTTTGGGATCGGCCTGTCCAGTGAATCCGGCATTGGCGAGGCGCGCCCCGTGCCCCTGAGCGGCAATTGCGGTTTCATCCTGACCGCCGAGCGCAAGACGGTAAAGACCGAGGATTACCCGCTGACCGCGCCCATTTTCCTTTATTTACCCGCCCGTCGTTTGCCGAAATTGGCGCGTGATTTCATGGTGTTCACGCGCGGGACTTCGGCGCAGATGGTGATCCGGCGGGCCGGGTACACAGATCAGGCGCCCGAATTGGTGCCCATTGATGATCAGGGTAACCGATTTGCCAACGCCATCGCGCAATCGGGCAAAGAGATCTTGCTGGAAGATTTGCAGCGTATGGTGGCGGCTTTGGCCCCGATGAAGCGGCTGACCACGACTTTCCGGTTCGAAGCGGGGTCAACCCGTCTGGATGCGCAATCGCGGTCTAATGTGAGCCAACTGGCGCAGGCGCTTGAGGCCGGTCAGTATGATATGCAGCGGTTGCTTTTCGTTGGGTTCAGCGATGGGGAAGGGCCCGCCGCTGGTAATCTGGCCATTGCCCTGCGCCGGGCCGAAGCAATCCGCGAGGCTGTGATGTCTGCCGCCGAAACCGCGAATTTCGACCGGCTGCAACTGGATGTCGATGCCTTTGGCGAGGCCATGCCCATGGCCTGTGATGACAGTGCCTGGGGGCGGCGTGTCAACCGGCGGGTCGAGGTCTGGGTGCAGCCCTCACAATAACCCCTCCGAACGAAAACTCAGTTCGGCCGAACGCCCGATGATCAGGTGATCGTGTAGCACAATGTTCATGGTCTGACAGGCATCGTGGATCTGATTGGTAACGGTGATGTCCGATTCCGAAGGCGTCGGATCGCCCGAGGGATGGTTATGCACCAGGATCAGCGCGGCGGCGTTCAGTTCCAGCGCGCGTTTGATCACCTCGCGCGGGTAGACGGGGACGTGATCAATGGTGCCACGGGCCTGCTCTTCGTCCGCGATCAGGATGTTTTTGCGGTCCAGGAACAGGATACGGAATTGCTCGGTCTCACGATGGGCCATCGAGGTGTGACAGTAATCCAGCAGCGCATCCCAGCTAGAGATCACCTGTTTGCGCAGCACCCGTGCGCGGGCCAGACGGTGGGCGGCGGCCTCGATGATCTTCAGTTCGCAGATGACGGCCTCACCGATGCCCGGCACCTCGGCCAGGCGCGCGCGGGGGGCCGAGACCACGCCGTTGAAATCGCCAAATATGTCCAGCAGGCTGCGCGCAAGCGGTTTGACATCGCGGCGGGGGATGGCGCGGAACAGAACCAGTTCCAGCAGTTCATAATCCGGCAATGCCCCTGCGCCCCCCTCCAGAAACCGTTCGCGCAGGCGTTTGCGGTGATCCCGAATATAGGACGGCTGTTTGACGCTGGGATTGACCGCCGCCTCATCCGGGGCGGGATCGAAGGAAAACAGCGAGGGCATTTCCTGAAAAGAAGAGCGGAGCCGTGACATGTGCCAAGGCTCCGCCGATTCGCTTACGGTTTGGTTAACAAAGGCCTGAAATCAGCCCTTCATCCGTTCAAAAAAGCTCTTGGCTTTCGACAGGAAGGACGAGCTTTCAGGGTTGTTATCGTCGCTCAGCGCCTCAAATTCGCGCAGCAATTCCTTCTGCTTTGAATTCAGGTTCACGGGCGTTTCAACCGCCAATTCGATGAACATATCCCCGCTGCCAGCGCCGCGCAGGGCGGGCATACCCTTGCCACGCAGGCGCATCTGGCGGCCCGATTGGCTGCCCGAGGGGATTTTCACGCGCGAACGGCCGCCGTCAATCGTCGGCACTTCGATGTCACCGCCCAGGGCGGCGGCGGTCATGCTGACGGGCACGCGGCAGAACAGGTTCATGTCCTCGCGTTCGAACAGCTCGTGTTTGGCGACCTCGATAAAGATATAGAGATCCCCCTGAGGGCCGCCGCGCATCCCGGCTTCACCCTCGCCGGACAGGCGAATGCGGGTGCCGGTTTCCACGCCCGCCGGGATGTTCACGCTGAGCGAGCGTTCGGTATGAATGCGGCCCTGGCCGTTGCAGGATTTGCACGGGTTCTTGATGATCTGCCCCATGCCCGAGCACGTCGGACAGGTGCGTTCCACCGTAAAGAACCCCTGCTGCGCGCGCACCTTGCCCATGCCCGAACAGGTGGGGCAGGTGGTGGGTTCACCGCCGCCCTCGGCGCCGGTGCCATCGCAGGCGTCACAGGCCGTCGAGCCTGGCACATTGATGGTTTTCTGCGCGCCGGCAAAGGCCTCTTCCAGGGTGATGCGCATGTTATACCGCAGGTCAGCGCCACGGGTTGCCCGCTGACGGCCACCGCCGCCGCGCTGCCCCATGAAATCACCGAACAGATCGTCGAACACATCCGAGAACGCGCTGGCGAAATCGCCCTGATTGCCGCCACCAAAGCCGCCTCCGGGATGACCGCCGCCCATTCCGCCCTCAAAGGCGGCGTGGCCATAGCGATCATAGGCTGCCTTTTTGTCGGCATCCTTCAGGCAGTCATAGGCCTCGTTGACTTCCTTGAACTGAGCCTCGGCATCCGGGTTGTCGGCATTGCGGTCGGGGTGCAGCTCTTTGGCCTTCTTGCGATAGGCCTTTTTGATTTCGTCAGCAGAGGCACCCTTGGACGCGCCAAGCACATCGTAGTAATCACGTTTTGACATTGGGTATTCCCCTTTCAGGAACGAAAAGGGCCGGCCCGGTCAGGACCGGCCCCATATGGTTCCGACGGATTCTTACGAACGCTTGTCGTCGCCCAGGTCTTCGAAGTCAGCATCGACGATATCGTCGTCCCCACCCGGAGCATCGGCTGCGGCAGGTTCGTCAACGGGTTCGTCCTGGCTGGCTTTGTAGATCGCCTCGCCCAGTTTCATGGCCGCTTCGGTCACGTTCTGGACGCCCGACTTGATCTTCTCGGCGGTGGCGTCTTCTTTTTCCAGGTCGTCCTTCAGCGCGGCGATGGCCAGTTCGATCGCTTCGATCGTGGTCGGGTCCACCTTGTCCGAATGCTCTTCCATCGACTTCTCGGTCGAGTGGATCAGGCTTTCGGCCTGGTTGCGGGCTTCGACCAGTTCCTTGCGCTCTTTGTCCGCTTCGGCGTTGGCCTCGGCGTCCTGAACCATGGCTTCGATGTCCTCGTCGGACAGACCGCCCGAGGCCTGGATGGTGATCGACTGCTCTTTGCCGGTGCCTTTGTCCTTGGCGGCCACGGACACGATGCCGTTGGCGTCAATGTCAAAGGTCACTTCGATCTGGGGCATACCACGCGGTGCGGGCGGGATGTCCTCAAGATTGAACTGACCCAGCAGTTTGTTGTCCGAGGCCATCTCGCGCTCCCCCTGGAAGACGCGCAGGGTCACGGCCGACTGGTTGTCCTCGGCGGTCGAGAAGATCTGCGATTTCTTCGTCGGGATGGTGGTGTTGCGGTCGATCAGGCGGGTGAACACACCGCCCAGCGTTTCGATCCCCAGCGACAGCGGGGTCACGTCCAGCAGAACCACGTCTTTCACGTCACCTTGCAGAACACCGGCCTGAATGGCGGCACCCATGGCAACCACTTCGTCGGGGTTCACGCCTTTGTGGGGCTCTTTGCCGAAGAACTTGGTCACTTCTTCAATGACGCGGGGCATCCGGGTCATACCGCCGACCAGAACCACCTCGTCGATGTCGCTGGTGGTCAGGCCCGCGTCCTTCAGAGCAGCCTGGCAGGGCTTGATCGAGGCCTTGATCAGGTCGCTCACCAGCGATTCCAGCTTGGCACGGGTCAGTTTCAGGACCATGTGCAGCGGCGCGCCGGATTTCGGATCCATCGCGATGAACGGCTGGTTGATCTCGGTCTGTTGGCTGGAGGACAGCTCGATCTTGGCTTTCTCAGCGGCTTCTTTCAGGCGTTGCAGAGCCATCTTATCGGCGGTCAGGTCAACGCCGTGCTCTTTTTTGAACTCGTTCGCCAGGTAGGTGACGATGCGCATGTCAAAGTCTTCACCACCCAGGAAGGTGTCACCGTTGGTGGATTTCACCTCGAACAGGCCGTCGTCGATTTCCAGAATGGTCACGTCGAAGGTACCGCCGCCCAGGTCATAGACCGCGATGGTGTGGGTGTCTTCTTTGTCCAGACCGTAGGCCAGAGCCGCGGCGGTCGGTTCGTTGATGATCCGCAGCACCTCCAGACCGGCGATTTTACCGGCGTCTTTGGTGGCCTGACGCTGCGCATCGTTGAAATAGGCGGGCACGGTGATCACGGCCTGAGTGACGTCTTCACCCAGGTAGGATTCTGCCGTTTCCTTCATTTTGCCCAGGATGAACGCCGAAATCTGGCTGGGCGAGTATTTTTCACCCTGCGCCTCGACCCAGGCGTCGCCGTTGCCGCCGTCGATGACGTTGAACGGCATGTTCTTCTTGTCCTTGGCCAGATCCGCGTCATCTGCACGGCGGCCGATCAGGCGTTTCACACCGAAAACGGTGTTGGTTGCGTTGGTGACGGCCTGGCGTTTGGCGGCCTGGCCGACCAGACGTTCGTCATCCGTGAACGCAACGATCGAGGGGGTGGTACGCGCACCCTCGGAATTTTCGATAACTTTGGGCTGCGAGCCGTCCATGATTGCGACGCAGCTGTTGGTGGTACCAAGGTCAATACCAATGACTTTAGCCATGTTTTCGATCCCTTCATATTCAAGGCGATGACACGAGACGTGGACCCGTTACGGCATCCTGCCCCGATCCTGTTTTGCGGCGTTCCGGATTGGGTTCACCGCGCTTCTGGGCGTATATAAGGAGGGCGAAAGCACCCTGCAAGCATTGCGACGCGGCGGATTTTACGATTCCGCGTGAAAATGGCGTCAGGGTATGAATTTCGGGTAAAAGGTGATGAAAATGGCAGAGATCGACATCCGGGGATTTCGGATTTTGCAGGGGTATCTGGAGGGCGCGGCGCAGGAATCGCTGGTGCAGGATTTGCGGCAGGTGATCCTGGCCGCGCCCCTGTTTTCGCCGCTGACACCTTATGGAAAGCCGATGAGCGTCCGGATGACCTCGGCCGGGCGCTACGGCTGGTATGCGGATCGCCGGGGCTATTGTTACAGGCCGCGTCACCCGCAGGGCGGGCCATGGCCGCCGATCCCCGAGGCGATTTTGCAAATCTGGCGGGCGCTGGTCAGCGCTGAGCGCGATCCGGATTGCTGCCTGATCAATTTCTATGGCGAAGGCGCGCGTATGGGGATGCATCAGGACAGGGACGAGGCGGATTTCACCTGGCCGGTTCTGTCTGTTTCCCTGGGGGACGAGGGGCTGTTTCGGATCGGTAACGAGACGCGCGGCGGTAAGACCGAGAGTATCTGGCTGAACTCAGGGGATGTGGTGGTCATGGGCGGCGCCGCGCGGCTGACCTATCACGGGGTGGATCGAATCCGGTTCGGCTCGTCCCGGTTGTTGCCCAAAGGCGGCCGCATAAACCTGACGTGCCGTGTGGTCGATTAACGCCGCGCGCCCCAACTGACCGAGGAATGCCGGCGGGTATAAAACTCACCCATCAGGCCGATCATCAGGAACACCAGCCCGAAATAAAACGGATATGTCGCCGAGGTATTGCGCGGCACATAATTGATGAACACGAACCCGCGCGACTGATCAATGCAGTGAAACAAGGGGTTCCAATCGAACATGGCCAACATGAACGAGGGCAGCGAGTTGGCCACGAACATCTTCCCCGAGGCGATCATATTCGCCCGCTGATACACCATGGTGAAAATCCGCACTGGCGTCGGAAACCAGGGTTTCGCGGCCAGCAGCACCATCCCGATGCCCAGCCCCGAAAACCAGGCCAAAAGCAACATGCCAAACGCCTCGACCGGCTGTTCGATGGTGAAGTGCTGAAAGCCTACATAGTAGACAAACAGAATGACCGCCAGAGACAGCACCTGAATGTAAAGCGCGCTTAGCGCGCCGGCGGCGATGGCGATAATTGTGTTCATCGGCGCGTGCAGCATCATCGGCGAGGTCGGCCCCTCGGATCCGACAACGGCACCGATGGTCTTAATCTGGGTCATATAAAGGAAAACCCCAGACATCAGATACAGTAGGAAATCCCCCCGGATCGCCGCAGACCGCAGCCCCAGAACCGAGAACATGACATAAAAGGCCATCACGAAAATGATCACTTGCAGCATGTTCATGAACAGCGACATGAACGCATTGCCGTGGGTTTTCCGGATCGAGCGCGCGATGGAATGATAAATCAGTTCGGCAATCGTTAATGCCGATCCCAAATTGGACGTTCGCTTGGTCTGGTGGAACATTTCCGCGCCGATCTGCCGTTTCAAAGGTTTTTTCGCATGGAATTCTTGCCGTTCCGTTAGCAGAATATCATAAGGGGGATGACGTTAATAATCAACAAAACCCGTTTCTTGTGGGTTGAAAACTGGGGCAAGTGCTTTGGATTACGAAAAACTGACCACCGTGATGCGCCGTCTGGCTTTGGAAGCAGGCGACAAGATCATGGAGATTTACAACTCGGATGATTTCGAGGTGAAAACCAAATCCGACGAAAGCCCCGTGACCGAAGCAGACGAAGCGGCGGATGCTCTGATCTCAGCCGGCTTGCGCGCTGAATTCCCCGATGTAACCCTGATCACCGAGGAACAAGCCGACAGCCACAGCGCCAAAGCCGAAACCTTTCTGATCGTTGACCCGCTGGACGGGACCAAGGAATTCGTCCACCGCCGCGGCGATTTCACCGTCAATATCGCCTATGTGGAAAACGGCGTGCCGACCCGCGGCGTCGTTTATGCCCCGGCAAAGGATCGGATGTTCCTGACGCTGGCCGATGGCTCCTCGGTTGAGGAAACAGGCGATTTCGCCAAGGACGCGATGGGGGCAACCACTGCGATTCAGGTCTCGGACGCGGATAATACGGCGCTGCTGGTCGTGGCCTCGAAATCGCACCGCGATCAGGCGACGGACGATTACATCAACAAATACGCGGTGGCGGATTCCAAAAGCGCGGGCTCGTCGCTGAAATTCTGCCTGGTGGCCACGGGCGAGGCCGACATCTACCCCCGCGTTGGCCGCACGATGGAGTGGGACACCGCCGCGGGCCACGCCGTTCTGCATGGCGCAGGTGGCAAGGTTGTGCGTTTCGACGATCACAGCCCGCTGGTTTACGGCAAAGAGGACTATGCCAACCCGTTCTTCATCGCCTATTCTCCGAGTGTCGCGCTAAAGCAGGCCTAGGCGGATCACCCGGCCTGGCCGAGGAGGACCATGGATCAGCCGCCCATCAGTGTTGTTGTGGTCAGCCGGGGCAGGCCAGCCAGCCTGTCCCTGTGTCTGACCGGCCTGGCGCGGCTGTATTACCGTAATCATGAGGTTATCGTCGTCGCGGATGCCGCCGGGCTGTCTGCGGCTCGCGCTTTGCCGTTTGCCCGGCACCTGAAGCTGATCCCGTATGAGGTGGCGAATATCTCGGGTGCACGGAATTTGGGGATTTCGGCTTCGGCCGGGGAAATCGTGGCCTTTATTGACGATGATGCCGTGCCCGAACCCACCTGGCTGACCCATCTGGCCGAGGCATTTTCGGATTCCAAAGTGGGCGCTGCCGGAGGATTTGTCATCGGGCGGAACGGGATTTCCTGGCAATGGAAGGCCCGCGCGCTGAATACCGGCGGGCAAGCCAGCGCTCTGAATGTAGATGAGAGCGTGACAACTGTCCTGCACCCCTCGGCGGGGCGGGCCGTGAAAACCGAAGGCACCAATATGGCCGTGCGGCGCTGGGTGCTGAAGAAACTGGGCGGGTTTGACGAAAATTTTCGCTTCTACATGGATGAAACCGATCTGAACATGCGTCTGGCGCAACTGGGGATTGCGACGGCGATTGTGCCGTCCGCCATTGTGCACCATGCCTATGCCCCCAGCGCGCGCCGTCGTCAGGACCGGGCGGTTCTGGATTTGTCGGATATCGGGCGCAGTTCGGCTCTGTTCTGGCGCAAACACGCCTTACATCAAGACCGGGGCAGGTTTCGCACCGATCTGGAAACCGAGCAGCGCAAACGCGTTCTGCGCCAGATGACCGCAGGCCTGCTAGAGCCCGGCGCCGCCCGAGCCGCGCTGAAATCCTTGCAAACCGGACTGACCGAGGGGGCTGTCGCCCTTCAGGTGCCACCAACGCATATTGCCCGCCGCCCCGATGATTTTCTGCGGTTTCCCAGCCTGGCGACGGGTAAGGCGATCACGCTTTGCTCGGGTCGGTTGGGGCGGCGCAAGATGATGCAACAGGCGCGTGATCTGGCCGCCCAGGGGCATACTGTTTCGGCCTATAGTCTGACGAAAACGGCGGTTTTCCATACTGTTAAATTTCTGCCAGATGGGTATTGGTTACAAACAGGAGGACAATTCGGAAGAAGCAACCGGGGCACGGCCTTGTTCCGCCTGATCAGCCGGAAATCCCGGCTGCGGCAGGAACGAAACCGGGTCAGGAAATGGCGAGAGATCGCCTAAGTTTTCATCGAAAAAGCGGATCACGCCGCCAATTCGCATAAAGAGACGCCTGTTTGATCGGCTTTTGCCCAAAACCGCGCCATATCTCGGGGATAGTTTCCGTTTTTCTGGATCATGAGGAATTCCAAAGGACTTGATGATGACACGTAAGGTTACGAAGGCGATTTTTCCTGTTGCCGGCCTGGGGACGCGTTTTTTGCCCGCGACGAAA
>PAPN01000013.1 GCA_002708925.1 Paracoccaceae bacterium | reverse complement strand
ACCTCGTTCCTGATCCTGTTCCTGTTCTACTTGGGCTATATGGCGCTGTGGGCGGCAATTGAAAATGACGACACGGCCGCCGATCTGACCTCGATCCTGTGTCTGGTAGGGTCTGTGTTCGCGCTACTTAGCCGTTATGCGGTGAATTTCTGGAATCAGGGCCTGCACCAGGGCGCGTCGCTGTCGCTGGACAAGGAAGAGCACGTCGCCGACGTGTTCTATCACCCGCTGTTGCTGTGTATCGCGGGGTTTGTTCTGTTGTTTATCGCGCTGGTGTTCCTGCGCACCCAAACAGAAATCCGGGCGCGCCGTATGCGGGCGCTGCTGGCACGCGAAAGGCTGAACCAATGATCCCTGATCTGGGCAAATATCAGACCGAGGTCTTGTCCTCTTATGTGGTGTCGATCCTGCTGATCGTGGCGCTGGTGCTGGTGAGCATCGCGCGCGCCCGCAGGACTCGTGCCGCGCTGGATGAGGTTGAACAACGAAAGGGTCGCAATGGCTAAATTCTCGCCTTTGATGGTGGCGCCGCCGCTGATTTTCGCCGGTCTGGCCGCCATGTTCGTGCTGGGGATGAACCGGGAAAACCCCGATGTTCTGCCCTCGCAGCTGATCGACAAACAGGCCCCGGCGCTGACGCTGACCGCCTTTGAGGGCACGCCGCTGCTGACGGACGAAGTGGTGCGCCAGCCGGGGCTGAAGCTGGTGAATTTCTGGGGCACCTGGTGCGTGGCCTGCCGGGCCGAGCACCCGATGCTGCTGCGGATCGAGGATCTGCTGCCCGTCACCCTGCATGGCGTGAATTTCGACGAAACCATCGAGGGCGCGCCGGAAAAATACCTGGCCGAAGAGGGCAATCCCTTTACCACGCTGGGCAAGGATCTGAGCAAGGCCACCAAGATCGACTGGGGCGTTTACGGCGCGCCAGAGACCTTTTTGATCGACAAGGATGGCAACGTGCTGCTGCGCATCGCCGGGCCGCTGACGCAGCGGGTGATGGAATCGACGCTGGTGCCGGCGGTTCAGAAAGCCCTGGCCGCAGAGACAGAGCAGGGCGGCAGCTAAGCCGCCCGCCGGACCGCCGCGGATCAATCCGCCCAGAATTTCCGGGTGAACAGCAGGTAGACGGACAGGATTTCCAGCCGTCCCACCAGCATCCCGAAAATCATCAGCCATTTGGCGATCTCAGGGAAGCCATCCATGGACCCGGCCGCGGCGACCTCGGGGCCGAAGGCAGGGCCGACATTGGCGATGGCCGTCCAGGCGGCCGTGATCGCGGTTTTCGTATGCAGCCCGGCCAGATCCAGCGCCACGATCAGCAGACCGAAGGTCAGCACGAACAGCGCAAAGAACGCGATCACCGAATCGATCACGTCCTGCTCGATCACCTGCTGGCCCAGGCGTGGGCGCAGCATGGCGTTGGGGTGCTGAATGCGTCGGACCTGAGTCTTGATCGCCTCGATCACCACCAACCAGCGGAAGATCTTGATCGAGCACCCGGTCGAGGCGGTACACCCCCCGATCAGCCCGGTCAGGAAGATGATGGTAAAGGGGAAGGCCCCCCAGGCGGTGATGTCCTCGGACGCATAGCCGGTGCCGGAAAACAGCGTGATCGTGTTGAAGATGCTTTCGCGCAGGATATGCAGGAACCCGGTGTCCTCGTGCAGCACGCGCCAGATCACCACGGCGATGATGGCATAGGCCGTCCAGCGCAGATAGGCACGCACCTGCACGTCATTCAGCAGCGGCGCGGTCTGCCCGCGCGACAGCTGCACGAAACGGATAAAAGGCAGGGATGCCAGCAACATAAAGACCGAGGCCACATATTCCAGCGGCCCCTCATAGCGGGCAAAACTGGCATCCGAGGTGGAAAACCCGCCGGTCGAAATGGTGGTGAACGCGTGCACCGTGGCCTCGAACGCGTCCATGCCGAATAGCATGTAGGTCAGCGTGCATAGCACCGTCAGGCCGATGTAAATATCCAGCAGGCTGCGCGCGATGTCAGGGGCGCGGGGCATGACCTTGCCCAGCGTGTCAAACCCTTCGGAGCGGAAAAACTGCATCCCCCCGATCCGCATCACCGGCAGAAAGATCATCGCCACCACGACGATGCCCAGACCGCCCAGCCATTGCAGAATCCCCCGCCACAGCAAAATGCCCGCGGGCAGATCCTCGATATTGCGATAGATGGTCGAGCCGGTGGTCGTCATGCCCCAGACGGCCTCGAAATAGGCGTCGGTAAAGCTGGAGTCCGACGCCCCCAGCATCAGCGGCAGCGCGCCGATCATCGGCAGGATCACCCAGGTGCCCGTGGTCAGCAAAAAGGCCTCGCGGATGCCCAACTGCTGATTGCGGCGGTTCTGCGTGGACAGCACGATCATCACCCCCACCAGCAGCGTCAGCCCCGAGGACGTGGCGAACACGCTCAGGCTTTGATCGCCAGTGACGCCATCCATGATCAGGCACGGCAGCATGGCCACGCCCATCGCGATCGAGAGGAAGGCCAAAATCCGGGCAACAGGGGCGTATTGCATGGTTTCTTTCCGGTCAAAGGTGAAGGGAGTTAACGGAATGCGCGGGCCCAGGTCCATCGCCAAATCCGCTTGACGCGCGGGCAGGTGGGGGATGCGTCAATTCAGCCATGGACGCGCCAAGATTTCACGCGCAGCATCCCCCAATGGAACAGATTCTGCAATCATCGCTCAGTTTCGCGCCCTGGGCCGATCCGCGCACCCGGCGTCTGCCGGGGATCGTGCCGGTTTCGGTGCAGGATTGGCTAGAGGTAGACAGCGCCTTTGCCGGGCAGATGGGGGTGCGCGGGCATCTGCTGGAGACGCAGCCCAGGGATGTTCTGGCGCTGCATGACAGCGCGCGCCCCGCCGCGGCCGAGCTGTATGACACGATCCTGCCGCTGTTGCCGGATCTGGGCTATCAGGTGGATGCGGCGCAGGTGACGCGCCCCGATGGCGTTACCGTGCCGCTGCGCCCCAAGGAACCGCTGGCCACGCTGGGCCGGTTGGTGCAATGCGATCTGTGCCTGATGCAGCCCGACCCCACCGGAAAATCAGAGGAAAGCGTGCTTACCGGGGCCGTGCTGTGTTTTCCGGCGGGCTGGTCGTTGCGGCAGAAATTCATGTCGCCCATGGTGCGCATCCACCGCCCGGTGCCGCATTACGGGCAGGATCTGGCCAAACGGGTGCAGCGTCTGCTGGACGGGGTGCAGGTGGGGCGCGGGCTGATGCGGGGGACGGCCTCTTATTCCGATCAGCCCCTGTTCGATGCCCGACCCGAGGGCCAGCCCAGCCCCGCGCCGCACAGCGCCGATTTCATCCGGGCCGAGCGCCAATGCCTGTTCCGCCTGCCGCAAACGCGGGCGGTTGTGTTCTCGATTCATACGCAGATCGTGCCGGTTCGGGCGCTTTGCCCGCAGCAGGCGGAAACCCTGCAAGAGTTCCCGCTGCGGCAGGGTAATTAGCCTTTCGCCAGATTGCGCAGCACGTAATGCAGCACCCCGCCGTTTTCCACATATTCGATCTCGGGGGCGGTATCGATCCGGCACTTCAGCTGGATGGTTTTCTGCGTCCCGTCGGCATAGGTGATCTGGCAGGGCAGAATCTGCTGCGGTTCAACAGTGTCCAGCCCGGTGATGGTAACGGTTTCATCCCCCGTCAGGCCCAGCGTCTTGCGCGTCTCGCCCCCGGTGAATTCAAACGGCACCACGCCCATCCCCACCAGGTTTGAGCGGTGGATGCGTTCAAACGACTCAGCGATCACCGCCTTCACGCCCAGCAGATTGGTGCCCTTGGCGGCCCAATCGCGCGAGGAACCGGCCCCGGATTGAACACCGCCGAACACCACCAGCGGTGTGCCCTGCGCCTGATAGGCCATCGAGGCCTCATAGACGCTGGTTTGCTGGCCGTCGGGGCCCTTGGTATAGCCACCCTCGACGCCATCCAGCATCTCGTTCTTGATGCGGATATTGGCAAAGGTGCCGCGCATCATGACCTGGTGATTGCCGCGTCTGGACCCATAGGAATTGAACTCGCGCGGGGGGACGCCGCGTTCTGTCAGATACTGCCCCGCCGGGCTGGAGGCGGCAAAAGAGCCGGCCGGCGAGATATGATCGGTCGTGACCATATCGCCCAGCACCAGCAGCACCTTGGCGCGCTCGATATTCTGGATGGTGCCTTTGTCCGGGCCCATCCCCTGAAAATAAGGCGGGTTCTGGATATAGGTGGATGCAGGGGGCCAGTCATAGGTTTCCTGATCGGGCACCTGCACGCTGCGCCATTTCTCATCGCCCTTGAATACGTCGGCATATTTGCTGGCAAAGGCCTCTCGTGTGACGGTTTTTTCCACCAGTTCAGCGATTTCGGCGTTGCTGGGCCAGATGTCGCGCAAGAAAACGTCATTGCCGTTCTGATCCTGGCCCAAAGGCTGGCTGGTCAGATCAATATTCATGTCGCCCGCGATGGCATAGGCCACCACCAAGGGCGGCGAGGCCAGATAGTTGGCGCGCACATCGGGGCTGATCCGGCCCTCGAAATTGCGGTTGCCGGACAGAACGGATGTGGCCACCAGATCGCCCTCTGCGATGGCCTGGCTGATCTCGGGCTGTAAGGGGCCTGAATTGCCGATGCAGGTGGTGCAGCCATAGCCCACCAGATTGAACCCGATCGCGTCCAGATCGTCCTGTAGCCCNGCGGCCTTCAGATATTCCGTCACCACCTGGCTGCCTGGTGCCAGCGAGGTTTTCACCCAAGGCTTGCGATCCAGCCCCAGCGCGCGGGCCTTGCGCGCCACCAGCCCGGCACCGATCATCACATAAGGGTTCGAGGTGTTGGTGCAGGACGTGATCGAGGCAATCACCACCTTCCCAGACGATAGCGTATAGTCCTCGCCTTCTACCGGCACCTGTTTGTCCAGAGGGCGTTTGAACGTGTTGGCCATTTCATCGGCAAAGGCCGATTTCGCCTGAGTCAGCGCCACGAAATCCTGCGGGCGTTTGGGGCCGGAAATGGCCGGGACGATGGTGCCCATGTCCAGATGCAGCGTGTCGGTATAGATCGGGTCGTAATCCGCGCCGCGCCACAGCCCGTTGGCCTTGGCATAGGCCTCGACCAGGGCGATCCGGTCCTCATCGCGGCCCGTGTTGCGCATGTAGCGCAGGGTTTCGCCGTCAATCGGGAAAAATCCGCAGGTGGCACCATATTCGGGCGCCATATTGGCGATGGTGGCGCGATCGGCCAGCGGCAGGCGGTCCAGCCCCTCGCCGTAGAATTCGACGAATTTACCCACCACGCCCTTTTCACGCAGCATTTCCACGACCTTCAGCACCAGATCGGTGGCGGTGGTGCCCTCGATCATTTCGCCGGTCAGCTTGAAGCCCACAACCTCGGGGATCAGCATGGAAATCGGCTGGCCCAGCATCGCCGCCTCGGCCTCGATCCCGCCGACGCCCCAGCCCAGAACGGCCAGACCGTTGACCATGGTGGTGTGGCTGTCGGTGCCGACCAGAGTATCGGGATAAGCCACCGTATCGCCATTCTGATCGGTGTCGGACCAGACGGCCTTGGACAGGTATTCCAGGTTCACCTGATGGCAGATCCCGGTGCCGGGGGGGACGACGCGGAAATTGTCAAAGGCGCTTTGACCCCATTTAAGGAACTGATAACGCTCCATATTCCGTTCGTATTCACGGTCCACGTTCATCTGAAAGGCGCGGGGATTGCCGAATTCGTCAATCATGACCGAGTGGTCGATGACCAGATCCACCGGCGCCAGCGGGTTGATTTTTTGCGCGTCGCCCCCCAGCGCCTTGATCCCATCGCGCATCGCGGCCAGGTCCACCACGGCGGGCACCCCGGTGAAATCCTGCATCAAAACGCGGGCCGGGCGATAGGCGATTTCGCGCGGGTTGCGCCCGCCATTTTCGGCCCATGTACCGAAGGCCTTGATGTCGTCCACGGACACGGAAAACCCGTCATCCTCGAAGCGCAGCAGGTTTTCCAGCACCACATTCAGCGCGGCGGGCAGGCGGCTGAAATCGCCCAGGCCGGCCTCTTGAGCGGCGGGGATCGCGTAATAGGCAAGGGTCTGATCCCCCACAGTCAGGCTGCGGCGGGTCTGGGCGGTGTCTTGGCCGACGGTGATGGGCATCGCGGGCTCCTTTGGCTGGCAAACAGGGCTATGGATCAAATCTGTGCCACGCAGGCGGCGTGATCAAGGGGAACCCGCGCATCTGCCGCATCTATAATGAAATTTCGGGGGTTCACCCTTGGCTGACAAAACCTTGATTGGTTATTTCAGGGGAATCTGAATATCACTGCACAGGCAGCAAGAAATGGGGAAATCTGTGACCATGCGCAAGCTACTCGCTCTCGGAGCAGCCGTCTTGATGACGGTGGCCGGGCCGGTTCTGGCCCAGGATAATCCTGTTGTGGTCGAGCTTTACACCTCGCAGGGCTGTTCGTCCTGCCCGCCTGCGGATGCGTTTTTGACAAAGCTGGCCGCGCGCGAGGATGTGATCGCGCTGGCGCTGCATGTGGATTACTGGGATTATATCGGCTGGAAGGACGCATTCGCCGATCCGCGCTATACCGCCCGGCAGAAGGCCTATGCGATCTCGGCCGGGCGCCGGTCGGTCTATACGCCGCAGATGATTGTCGGCGGCCAGGAACATGTGGTGGGCAATCACCCCAAGGATGTCGGTGCGCTGATTCGCAAACATGCGGCCGCCCCTGCCGCCGTCCGGATCGAGATCGCACGCCAGGGCGACCGGCTGGAGATCGAGGCCAGCACTGAGCGCCCCCTGAACCGGCCTGTGATGGTGCAAATCGTGCGCTACCTGCCCTCGGCGCGGGTGAAAATCAAACGCGGAGAGAACGCAGGTCGCACGCTAAGCTATTCGAACATCGTGACGGAATGGCATCAGATCGGGGAATGGGATACGCGCCAACCTCTTGAAACCGAAGGCAAAGTCACGGGGGATGCGCCGGTTGTGGTGATCTTGCAGGAACAGCATCCCAAAGGGCCCGGCGCGATTCTGGCCGCGGCACAGCTGCGTTAGAGCGTCTTGCTCCAGCGGCGGTGAATCCAGAACCATTGTTCGGGATGTGCGTGCACGCGTGCCTCCAGCCTGCGGGTCATTTCGCGGGTCATGGTCAGCGGGTCGGTATGGGCGATTGGCTCTTCGATCTCGACATCAAAATGAATGCCATCGGCATGACGCGTGGCAAAAAAGGGCACCAGCAGCGCTTTGGTGCGCATGGCGATCTCAGCGGCCGAAGTCAGTGTGGGCGCGGGTTTTCCCATAAAATCAATCGGTTGCCCGGATTTGTCATGCAAGTCAAACAGCAGAACGCCAATCCCGCCCTTCGCAATGTGACGGATCAGCCCCAAGGTACCGCGCTTCCCCTTTTCGAACACGGGGCCTGAAAGGCGCTTCATGTTTTCGGCGTAATGGGCGTTGAAAAACGGGTTCGACATGGGCCGGTACAGCCCGCCGATCTGGAACCCGCGATTCACCAGGGCGGCGCGCGGGATCTCGAAATTCGCGTAATGGGCCGTGACCATCAGCACCGGAGTGCCATTGGCGCGCGCCGTTTCCAACGCGGTCAGCCCGGCCCCGCCGATGGTCTGGGTTTTGGTGCGTTCCAGCAGCCCGGCGGTGTCGTAATTCTCGATCATCGTGCGCCCGGCATTGTCGGCAACGGCATCTGCGATACGGCGTTTTTCAGCCTCGGGCATGTCGGGGAAAATATAGGTCAGATTTGCCAGGGCGCGTTTGCGGTAGCCGGCGATCGGTGCCAGAACGCGGCGTGTGAACAGCCCCATCAGCCGAATCCGGAGCGTCCACGGCAGGGCCAGCGCCGTGCCGATCAGCCCGCGCAGGATCCGGTCTACGATCCAATCCTGCCAGCCGCCGTGTTTCTTGGCTTTCTTCGTCACGTTCCACCCCGTGTTTCGCGATGCCAGACATAAATGCCGGAAAGCGCGATCACAAGGGCGCCGATGATTGTCCACAGGTCAGGGTATTCGTCGAATAATGTGATTCCCCAGACTGTCGCGAAAATCAGGCCGCTATAGGCAAAAGGGGCCAGCATCGCGGCCTCGCCGATGCTGAGCGCGCGGATCAGAAACAATTGCGAGGCCGTGCCGCCAATGGCCAACAGCCCCATCAGCCCCCAGGCAGTCACAGAGGGCGTCACCCAGAAAAAGGGAACGATGCAGGACAGGATGATCGCGCCGAAAATGGCCGAGTAGAGCAGCGAGGTCCAGGGATCCTCGTTCATGCCCACGAAGCGCGTTACCAGGCTGTAGGCGGTATAGGCCATCGCCGCGCCCAGCGGAAACAGCGCATAGGCGGAAAAAACGCCCGAGCCGGGGCGGATCACGATTAACGCGCCGATTAATGCGGCCAGAACGCCCAGCAGCCGCCGCGGCCCCAGCTTTTCTCCCAGAAAAATAGCCGCGCCCAGGGTGATCAGCACAGGGTTGATGTCCATGATGGCGGTCGCCTCGGCCAGGCCGATATGGGCCAGACCGAAAAAGAAGCACCCGGTGCCACACATCAGCAAAAGCGCACGCGCCAGTTGCAGGCCCGGATAGCGGGTTTTGACCACGCTGCGCAGGCGCGGGGATACCATCAACAGCACCAGGACGCTTTGACCTGCGTAGCGTGCCCAGATGGTGGGAACGGTGCCGATGTGTTTTGTCAGCTCTTTGGCCGTGGCGTCCATCGTCGAGAAAAAGAAGATCGCCCCGATCATCATCAGGATGGCCTTGGATTGCGTCGAAAGGCTGTGCATGAAAATCCCCGGATATATGGGTGTGCGGGGACGTTATGGATCATAATTGTTCGTGTCTAGGGTTATTCCTCCTCATCCTGTAGCACCAGGGTGATTTCGCCTGCGGCCTCTAGCTCTCGAATCGCGGTGACGACGGCGGACATGGCCTCTTCTCCGGGTTTTGTCTTGACTGTGCCGGCTTCGGCCATTTCCTCGCGCAGGGCATCGGCCATGCGGCCCGACAGATTGGACAGGATATGCTCGGCCGCGGCATCGCTGTCGCTGGCCTTGGCGTAGGCCAGGGCGATGACAAGGGCGCTTTGGTCCACCGCGCGGGTGATTTTGGATATGTCCAGCGGGGTGATGCGGGCGGGGATGTCGTTGAAGGTGAAAATCGCCTTGCGGACGCGGGCCGCGAAATCGACATCCTCGCCCTCAAGGCCGGCCAGCAGGTCATCGCGCGTGGCCGAGGGCGAGAAATTCAGGATCGCGCCGACGCGTTTGTCGGGGTCATCCTCGAACGCGCGTTCGGGGCGCGAATCCAGCTGCGCGGCAAGGGACAGGCCAATCCGGTCCACCGCATCGGGGGTCACGGCCCCGGTCAGCGACACGGCAAAGGTGATCCGGCGGGCGCGGTCGCCTGGCAGTTGTGCCAGCACTTCGGCGGCGCGGGCGACATCCAGTTTGGACAGGACGACGGCAGCAATCTCGGTCGATTCCTCTTCGAAAATGGGGACCAGGGCGTCCGCGTCCAGCGCGCGAATGCGATCCCAGGGATCGGCATATTGGCGCACACCGGCCTGGCTGCGCAGACGGGCGGCGGTGCGCGGGTGGATACGCCCATCCAGAATGGTCAGCGCGCCGGCCAGGTCATGCGGAAAGGTCACGCCCACCTGCTCTAGCTGGCCGGCGAATTCGGCCACCACATCGGCCAGCGTCTGACGATCCACCAGCCGCATATCACCCAGTTGCCGGGTCAGTTCAGCCTGGAGCGTTTCGGGCAGGGTGCTGAAATCCAGATCGGCACCTTCTGACAGCAGAAAACGCACCATGATCGCGGCCTTCTGCTTGCGCGTCAGGCCCGGTTTTTTACCGGATTTTCCCGCCGATTTCGCATTGCGGGGCACCGCCACCTCTTTCTGAACAGGGGTGATGCGGGCCAGTTGGGTAGAGTTGCTCATCCGTCCCTCGTGACTGTCGTTCGTGGACAGATAAGCAGGGAAGGGTGAACAATTGCTTTAGCTGGTCGTGGCGGTGCAGGTTTTGGCGTCTTTATCCCAGACCATGCCATCGGCGCAGGTCATGGCTTGCTGGTGGCCGCGGCTGCATTCGGCGCTGGCGACAGCGGGCGCGGCGGCCAGAATCAAGGCGGTCAGAACGGTGCGGATCATATGAAAACTCCCTGCCAATGGGTGACATGGCAGGGAGCATAGCACAATCGGGCGATTTTCGAAATCAGCTCTCGCCAAAGACGCGGGCAAAAATCGTGTCCACGTGTTTGGTGTGATAGCCCATGTCGAATTTTTCATTGATGCCATCGACGCCCAGAGCCTTCACAACCTCTTCGTCGGCCAGCAGCAGTTCGCGGAAATCCAGGCGCTCTTCCCAGACTTTCAGGGCGTTGCGCTGCACCATGGAATAGGCATCCTCGCGCGAGACGCCCGCTTGCGTCAGGGCCAGCAACACACGCTGAGACATCACCAGACCGGGGAATTTGTTCATGTTGTCCAGCATGTTCTGCGGGAAGATCAGCATTTTGTCGATCACGCCGGCCAGACGGTTCAGAGCGAAATCCAGCGTCACGGTGGCGTCGGGGCCGATGCCGCGTTCTACGGACGAATGCGAGATGTCGCGTTCATGCCACAGCGCCACGTTTTCCATGGCGGGGATCACGGTCATGCGCACCAGACGGGCCAGGCCGGTCAGGTTTTCGGTCAGCACCGGGTTTTTCTTATGCGGCATCGCCGAGCTGCCTTTCTGGCCCATCGAGAAGAACTCGGCGCCTTCCAGCACCTCGGTCCGCTGCATGTGGCGAATCTCGATCGCGACGTTTTCGATGCTGCTGGCGATCACGCCCAGAACGGCAAAGAACATGGCGTGGCGGTCGCGCGGGATGACCTGCGTGCTGATCGGTTCGGGCTTCAGGCCCAGCTTGGCGCAGACATGTTCCTCGACCGCCGGGTCGATGTTGGCAAAGGTGCCCACCGCGCCGGAAATCGCGCCGGTGGCCACCTCTTCGCGGGCGGCTGCCAGGCGGGCCTTGTTGCGGTCCATTTCGGCGTAGAAACGGGCGAAGGTCAGGCCCATGGTGGTGGGCTCGGCGTGGATGCCGTGGCTGCGGCCGACGCGCACGGTGTTCTTATGCTCCATCGCGCGTTTTTTCAGCGCGGCCAGCACCTTATCCATGTCTTCCAGAAGGATGTCGGCGGCGCGGACCAGCTGCACGTTCAGGCAGGTGTCCAGCACATCCGAAGAGGTCATGCCCTGGTGGACGAAACGCGCCTCTTCGCTGCCCACATGTTCGGCCAGATGGGTCAGGAAGGCGATGACGTCATGCTTGGTGACGGCCTCGATTTCGTCAATGCGGGCGACGTCGAATTCCACGTCTTTGGCCTTCCACACGGCCTCGGCGTTTTCGCGCGGGATCACGCCCAGATCGGCCTGCGCGTCACAGGCGTGGGCCTCGATCTCGTACCAGATCTTGAACTTGGTGGCGGGTTCCCAGATTTCGGTCATCTGCGGGCGGGCATAGCGAGGGATCATCGGCTGTTCCTATGGGATTGCAGGTTTTGCCGTGTCTTTACCCGCAGGTGTGCCGCGCGGCAAGGGTGGGGGGCCTATCTGCGGCAACACGAGCGTGAGCGGCAGACCGCGGGCTGGCGACCAATGTCGCCGTCTGGTCCTTTATGGTTTTGCAAACTGTGCCCTTATTGCATGGGCGCGCGTTTGAAATCGGCAGACCGGGGGGCGGTCTGGCGATCGCGCGGCGGCCTACGGCCTTGTTCCGCGCGCTACTGCGCCAGGTGCGTCACCACCTGGCTAGAGCGCGTCAGCGTGTGGTGCACCGGGCATTTATCCGCGATTTGCAGCAGCTTCTCGCGCTGCTCGGGGCTGAGCGGCCCCTCAAGATAGATCGTGCGGGTGAACTGGTCGATTTTCTCGGCGCTGCCGGCATCCTGCGCGTGAACCTTGTTCTGGGTCACATCCGCGCGCACATGGGTCAGCGGCCAGCCCTTGCGGCGGGCATACATGCGGATGGTCATGGTGGTGCAGGCCCCCAGACCGGCAGACAGAAACCCATAGGGCGTCATGCCGCGATTGGTGCCGCCATAGGCCAGGGGCTCGTCCGCCAGCGCATGATGATGCGGCCCGGATTGCACGTCTTGCAGGAACCCGGCGGGGTCGGCCTCGGAGACACGCACCACGCCTTCGGGGGCACCGGGGGGCGGGGCAGGGTGGCGCAGGTCCAGATAGCGGCTGGCCCAGGTGGCGATCACCTCGGCGGCGTAATCGGCATCCTTTGCGTCCGAGATCAGGTGATCCGCCCCATCCAGCGTCACAAAGCTTTTGGGGTGTCTGGCCGCTACGAAAATCTGTGTGGCGTTTTCTATCCCCACGGTCTGATCCAGCGGGGCGTGCAGCACCAAAAGCGCCGCGTTCAGCCCCGAGATTGCCTCTTGCAGGTTGCTGGCCGAGACATCCTGAATGAAATCCCTGGTGATGGGAAACGCGCCATGGCCCAGCTGCACCTGCGCGCGCCCTTCGGCTTCGATCTGCGCCAGATCCCCCTGAAACGCGTGCAGCACATGGGCCGGATCGGCTGGGGCGTTCAGCGTGGCGACGGCTTTGATCCCGTCGATCTGGCCCGCGGCGCGCAGCACGGCCGCCCCGCCCAGCGAATGCCCGATCAGCAGGCTGGGGGCCATGCCGCGCGCCGCCAGATGATCCGCCGCCGCCCGAATATCCGCAACATTCGAACTGAAAGTGGTGTTGGCGAACTCGCCCCCGGAATGGCCCAGCCCCGTGAAATCAAAGCGCAAAACAGCAATGCCCAGCCCGGCCAGGCGCTGGCTGATGCGACGGGCGGCAGCCAGATCCTTAGTGCAGGTAAAACAATGAGCCAGGATCGCGGTGGCCTGATGCGTGCCCTCGGGCAGATCCAGCCGCGCGGCCAGCATATCCCCGTCATGACCGGCAAAGCTAAGGCGTTCTGATGGCATATGGGTCTCCGGTCTGAATGATTTGGGCGGCATGATCTGGGCCGCGTGCGTTGGGCTTCAAGACTAGGCACGGCGCGTGCGCGTTGCCAGATATTGTATCATCCCGTCACGGGAAGTTGAGCCACGGTGTACAGCTGCCAGAACGCAAAAAGCCACCGCATAACGCGGTGGCTGACTCTTCGTATGCAAGTCTGCGCGGGGCTAGCCGGTAAACTTGCTCAGGATCTGGGCGACTTCGGCGGTTGCGCCATTCGCATTCAGCGCGGTGAACAGCCCGGTCAGAGACAGCGCCTGCGCGGACAGGCGGAAATCCTCGCCGCGGAACAGGTTGCAGACCATCAGGAAAGCCGCCAGCGGCAGAGAGAAAATCCCCACGGTAATCGCGACAAACCAGGTGGCCATACGCGCAACGGTATTGCGCGCCGAGGCAATGCCGGCGGCCTCAAGCGCTGCATCCTCATCGTGGAAATTCGAGCGCAGGTCGGACAGCTCGTGCAGATCGGCCTGTCCCAGCGTGTCACGGTTGCGGGTGTCGTATTCCTGCTCCAGCCGGCGCGAGGTCAGATCGACATCCGGAAAACGCGCGGCCTTGGGGGCCGGGGCTGGGCGCGCGGTGTGGGCGCCTTCGGGGGGGATGGGGCGAACGGGCGCGGCAGCCGGACCGCTGGCCAGCGCCATCTGCGCTTGCGGCATGGGCATTGGCGGCATGGGGCGCGCAACCGGGCGGGGGGCGGATTTGTGATCCTTGCGGGTGACGCGGCGGTGCATGACCCGCGCGACGGCTTTGACGAAATCGGCGGTGTCCAGCAGCGTGTCCTCGTTCAGCCAGCGGATATAGTCGGGCTCCAGCCAGACAGCCATCTGGCAGGTCAGGCTGGCCAGCGTGGCCTGCGTGGCGCGTTTGGTGGGCGCGGCACCTTTTTCGGGGGGCTGGGTCAGGGCGATCTCGATCACCAGACCGGCCGATTGTATGATGTCCTGCGGCGTATCCAGATCGGTATCGAAGGTTTTGCCGGCCGGTTTGCCCTCACCCGCGGGAACCGTCAGCTCCAGCGTCAGAATATCCGAGATCACCTGCACCTGGGTTTCCGATTGCACCTGAACGCCGCAGATGCGGTGGCCGTTTGCCTCTAGCACGCGTTGCAGGCTGGCGCTCAGCTCCAGTGTGTCGCAATTGCGCGAGGCCAGAAAGACCAGGCCGGATGTGTATCGGTGTTCTTGGGTGTCCATCACGAGACTCCAGTGTGCGGTTCTTTTATCTGCTCTGACTGTCACCCGGAAAAAGGGAAAGAATATGACGGAATTTCGGTGTCCACGGGGTAATCGGGGCAAATAGGGCGGACTGTTCGCCCTGCATGAACAGTTAACCGCAAATTCACAAAGGTTTTGGCGTCCAAAGCAGGGGCGGGGGCGGGATTGCCGGCTGGGCCTGCGCACGGCAGAGTTGATTCGCCCTTGCGAAAACATTGGGTGGCTACCGTGCAGGTTGCAGGCGGCAGATGGCAAAAAGGGCGCCCGAAGGCGCCCTTTCCGAACTCTGTCTGCGGCTGCGATTAGCAGCTGTAGTACATCTGGTACTCAACCGGGTGCGGGGTGTGCTCGTAGTTGTGGATCTCTTCCATCTTCAGCTCGATGTAGCCGTCGATCTGATCCTTGGTGAACACGTCGCCGGCCAGCAGGAAGTCGTGATCGGCTTCCAGCGATTCGATGGCTTCGCGCAGCGAACCACAGACGGTCGGGATGTCGGCCAGCTCCTCGGGGGGCAGGTCATACAGGTTTTTGTCCATGGCTTCGCCGGGATCAATCTTGTTCTTGATACCGTCCAGGCCAGCCATCAGCAGGGCCGCAAAGCACAGGTAGGGGTTGGCCGCGGGATCGGGGAAACGAGCCTCGACGCGCTTGGCTTTGGGCGATTCGGTCCACGGAATACGCACACAGCCCGAACGGTTGCTGGCCGAGTAGGCGCGCAGAACGGGGGCTTCGAAACCCGGAACCAGACGCTTGTAGCTGTTGGTCGAGGGGTTGGTGAAGGCGTTCAGCGTTTTCGCGTGTTTCAGAACACCGCCGATGAAATACAGGGCTTCCTGGCTCAGATCGGCGTATTTGTCGCCTGCGAACAGGGGCTTGCCGTCTTTCCAGATCGACATGTTGCAGTGCATGCCCGAACCGTTGTCGCCGGCCATGGGCTTCGGCATGAAGGTGGCCGATTTGCCATAGGCGTGGGCCACGTTGTGGATCACGTATTTGTATTTTTGCAGGTTATCGGCCTGAGCAGTCAGGGTGCCGAAGACCAGGCCCAGCTCGTGCTGACAGGTCGCCACTTCGTGGTGGTGCTTGTCGACGGTCATGCCCATGTTTTTCATGGTGGTCAGCATTTCGGCGCGGATGTCCTGTGCGTCGTCGATCGGGTTCACAGGGAAGTAGCCGCCCTTGTGGCCCGCGCGGTGCGCCAGGTTGCCGTGCTCGATGTCCGCGTCGGTGTTCCAGGCGGCGCCTTCGGCGTCGATGGCATAGCCGACTTTGGACGGGGTGACCGAGTAGCGCACGTCGTCCAGCAGGAAGAATTCCGCTTCGGGGCCCCAGTAGGACACATCGCCGATACCCGAGGATTTCAGGTAGGCTTCGGCCTTCTGAGCGGTGCCGCGGGGGTCACGCTCGTAGGCTTCGCCGGTGTCGGGTTCGACAACCGAGCAGTGAATGCACAGGGTTTTCTCGGCGTAGAACGGATCAATGTAGACCGACTCGGTGTCGGGCATCAGTTTCATGTCCGAGGATTCAATCGATTTCCAGCCAGCGATCGACGAGCCGTCGAACATGAAGCCTTCGTCCAGGAAGTCTTCGTCAACCAGATCGGAGCACACGGTTACGTGTTGCAGTTTGCCGCGCGGATCGGTGAAGCGGATATCGACATATGCGATCTCCTCGTCCGCGATGAGTTTAAGAACTGCGTCCTTGCTCATTCCCTTAATCCCTTTCAGTTTATTTTTGGGGTATTACAGTGCGTCCGAGCCGGCCTCGCCGGTGCGGATGCGAATAGCTTGTTCGACGGGGCTGACGAAAATCTTGCCGTCGCCGATCTTGTCGGTTTTCGCTGCGTCGATGATGGCTTCGATGGCGCCGTCGACCAGATCGTCGTCCAGAACGACCTCGATCTTCACTTTGGGCAGGAAATCCACGACATATTCGGCGCCGCGGTAGAGTTCCGTGTGGCCTTTCTGACGACCAAAACCCTTCACTTCAATCACGCTCAGGCCCTGGATCCCGGCCTCTTGCAGCGCTTCTTTCACTTCATCAAGCTTGAAGGGCTTGATGATCGCCTCGATTTTTTTCATCGTCTTGGGTCTCCTCACCAGACTTGTCGACAAGCGACAGAACACTTTCCCCCGGTGGCCACAATTGAGTATGATCGCAGCGCCGGGCAGGGGCATGGCAAAGCCCATAGAATGACTAAACTTTATGCGCAATGCGCAAAAAGGCATCACTTTGCAAACAAAAGGTCCGAATTTATGACCGAAATTCTAACAGCTGCACAAATGCGCAGCATCGAGCAGGCTGCTATCGAGTCGGGAGAGGCCACCGGGCTGGCGTTGATGGAACGGGCCGGGCGCGGCGTGGTTGAGGCGATTTTCGAAGAGTGGCCGGAGCTGGCTGAAGGGGCTGTTGAGGAGGCGGATGAAGGGGGCGTTGCCCCCCGGCCTGCGGCCTCCCCCCAGAGTATTTCGGTCAAAAAGAAGCGCGCGGTGGTGTTGTGTGGACCCGGAAATAATGGCGGGGACGGGTTTGTGGTGGCGCGGGTGCTGCGTGAGCTTGGGTGGGGCGTTGAGGTGTTCCTGTATGGGGAGGCCGAGAGGCTGCCGCCCGATGCACGGGTGAATTATGAGCGGTGGTGTGCGTTGGGCGGTGTTGCGCCTTTTGAGGACGATCAGTTCGACGGCTGGCCCGGCGGGCGGGAGGGGGTCTGTTTGATTGTGGACGCTCTTTTGGGGACTGGTTTGGGACGGCCCTTTTTAGAGTGTCGGCATATGTCGATCGCCTTGAATACGGCCAGCTCTTTGGCCGCCACGCGCGGTGTGTTTCCCAAAGTGGTGGCGGTCGATGTTCCAAGCGGGATGTGTGCGGATTCAGGCGTTTGGCTGGGGGAGGAGCGGCCGCTCGATTTTGCCAATCTTGCAAATCTTACAGTGACCTTTCATGCGCGAAAGCTGGGGCATCTGCTGGCGGATGGCCCGGCGAGTTGTGGCACCGTTCGTGTGGTGGATATCGGGTTGTCGTCTGGCCAGCAGGCGGCGTCGCTTTCTCATACCGGGGGGAGGGCGGCATATGATGAGCGAGGCTTGGGGCGTGTTGCGTGCCGGGAAGCGACGGGGGCAGGTATCCGTTCGTTATGGACGTTCGGGGAGCATAAATATGCGCATGGTCATGCGCTGATCCTGTCCGGGGGGGCGGGCAGAACCGGGGCGGCGCGGCTGGCGGCGCGGGGGGCGCTGCGGATTGGGGCTGGTCTGGTGACGCTGGGGGTGCCCGGCGCGGCGCAGTTGGAGGTTGCCACGCAGGTGACGGCGATCATGTTGCAGCGGGCCGGCACCTCAGAGGAACTGGCGGCGGTTTTGGAGGATCCGCGACTGAATGCGCTGTGTCTGGGGCCGGGAATGGGCCTGAGGCGGGCGCGCGATCTGGTGCCGGTGGCCTTGGCCGGGGGGCGTGCGACGGTGTTGGATGCGGATGCTCTGACGGCTTTTGCCGGGGCGCCTGAGGCTTTGTTGGATCTGACGCGGGGCGGGCAGGTGGTGCTGACGCCGCATGGGGGGGAGTTTGCGCGGCTGTTTCCGGATATTGCGGCGAAGCTGGCGGACGGCTGCTCCGAAGGGCCGGCCTATTCCAAGGTCGATGCCACGCGTGAGGCCGCCGCGCGGGCGGGCTGTGTTGTGCTGTTCAAGGGGGCCGATACCGTGATTGCCGCGCCGGACGGGCGGTGCAGTCTGAATGCCGCCGTTTACGAGCGCGCGGCCCCCTGGCTGGCGACGGCCGGGTCCGGGGATGTGCTGGCCGGGTTCATCACGGGGCTGCTGGCGCGGGGATTTGAGCCGATGGCCGCGGCCGAGGCCGGCGCGTGGCTGCATGTCGAATGCGCGCGCGCCTTTGGGCCCGGTCTGATCGCCGAGGATCTGCCCGAGATCCTGCCCGAGATTTTATCCAGGGTTTTGCAGGCGCAGGCGCAGCAGCCCGAGCAAAGATGATTTTTGCTCTCGCCTTCGGAAAAACTCTTTGCTAATCATCGCCGGACCGGCCCTGGGGCTGGACAATGCGGGTGTGGCGAAATTGGTAGACGCACCAGATTTAGGTTCTGGCGCCGCAAGGCGTGGGGGTTCAAGTCCCTCCACCCGCACCATCTTGATTTCATTAATAAACTCGCATTGTAGTCACAGTTGGCAGGCAGCGCTTCGCTGCTACTGCTACAAAATTGCTACGCAGACGTGCTGAGCTGTAGCAGTGTGTAGCAAGGCGTGATTCCTGATGTGGGTTGATCCCCTTGCGTCTTGAGCGCGGCATAGCAATTTGCATGGTCAGGCCTGCCGCATCGGCGGGCCTTTTTCTTGTCTACCAACCATCGTGCCGAATCAAACGCGTGACCGTTCTGATCGAAAATTTGCAGTGTCAAGTGATTTGTGTTAGGCAGGACCCGTAAAGTCCAGCAGCGCGCGCTGCCTAAGGTCTCAAGCGAGACCAGACCTCCCCCAACATAACCTAGGAGTCCCAATGAACCCTGAAACCGCGACTCTGCGGTCATCGGACCTGTGCGACCTGTTGGCCGCTCCCTACCGCACTCTGTGGCGGTGGCTGTCCGACCCGTACCCTCCGAACCATTTTTCAGAAACCGCACCGCGCGGGCGCACCTATGCCCTCCCTGAAATCGTCGCCCGCCTGCGTAAGCGCCGCGATTTGGGCCTGAGCGGAGAAGACCTCGCCCGCGTGCTGGCATTCGATACTGAGACGCGCGCCGCACGTCAGGCGGAGTGCCTGTGGCTGGGCGATGATGCGCAGGGCCGCGCAGCATCATTCTTTGCCGCCTTGACCGGTGAAGAAACCGAACGTGCGCGGGGGTGCATGAAGGCCATGCGCAACGCGGCTGCGGCTGCGGGTGTGCCCGCCATTTCTCGGATGGGGCAGATCGCCCTTATGCAGCCCGGAATCGTCCGTTTCATCTTGTCCGGCGCTGCAGATGAACTGCCCGCCGGGGATGCAGGCTGGCAGTCCTTTGCCAAGGCACTCTGGGCCGTAAATCCCGCCGAAAATCACGAGGTAGCAGCATGAACATTGAAGAGCTTTTGACGCACATGGAAGACAGCGACCGCGCCAACTTCATGAAGGCGGTAGGGTCCATCGGCGCAGCATTCGCCGCACGGACCACCATTGAAGTTGACCCGCAGGTAATCGCGGCACTTCCGCAGGTTCGGGACCACGTCCTGAGCGGCGGCGACGTGGAACTTGATATGTCCGCCGCGCTGGACGCGCTCAAGGAGGAACCTTCAATTTCAAATCAGTTGATTGCGGCGGAGGTGAAGGCGGCGGAAGTCTCCAAGATCAAGGAAGACACCGCGCATATGAGCCGCGCGCAGCGCATGGAATATGCCCGTGAACGCGGTCTGACGAAGCCGCGTGATGACGTCGCTAGCACCATGACCATGAACGAGCATCAGGCCGTTCTGGCGTCACTCAGCCCGCAGCAGCGCATGAATTACGCGCGCCGCCACGGGCTGGTTTAGGAGGTCCCCGCGATGATCACCCTTGACCAGATCGAAGCCGCCGTCCGCGCGCAGCGCGGAAGCTGGCAGACCCTGTTCCGCCGCCACGGCGCGGGTTGGCATTGTGTCCTGTACCCACGCCGTATTTTGACCGAACAGGACTACCGGACCCTTGAGCGCCGTCTGAGCACGCCGGACGGCGGCACGGCTCTGACCCCGGCTGAGCGCCAGCGCAACAAGCTCCGCGCAATTGCGGATGCGTCCGATGCAGGAGTGCGGCGCCGTGGCCGCTGACTTTGTAGACGATGGAGTCATGAACGAAACCGGCGCGGGCTGGGGGTCGACTGGTTATGATGCGTCCGGCGATTTCATGCACTTGCCGAAGGGAGAGCGCCGCAAGGCTGTTGAGCGCAAGCGCGCGCGGCAGGAGCGCTGGCAGCGGGCGCAGAGTGTCCGGGCAAACTGGACTCAGTCCCAGCATGAAGAAGAGGCCCGCAGGATCGCGGCAGAGATCGCCGAATGGGAGCGCCAGCGAGATGCAGCGTGACCGCTTGAACTTGGCAATGAACCGGATGCGCCGCCGTGCCTCCCTCTGGCGCGCGGCTAGGGCGGCGTGTCCGACCTACGAGACATTTCGACAGAGCTGTCCCGCGATTGAACGGGCTATCGCAGCGACGTTGTCGCGCGAAGGATTCTGAACAGACCACCAACAAAGACAGGAAAAACATGAACAATCATCGGAATGGGGCGCTGCCCCGCACCCTTGACCGCCATGGCAACCGCAAGCGTGGCGAAGACGCCCTTGCAGCGGAGCTGACTGCAATCTTGTGCGGCGTTATTGGCCGCAACAAGCGCAAGGTCGCCGCTGGCGGCTTCCGGGTTAATTTCGACCGCTTCGTTGCGCACGTTGATGACGATCCGGCGCTTGCACGCCGTGTCTTGACCGCTGCGAAGTTCACGCCCTCAACTGAGGGAGACTGGATTTACCGTCGGGGTTGCTGGGAGCTTGAAGACGTCTTCGACCTCGACACGTTGGTGGACGTAGTCGATTTTCACCGCCCTGTTTAGACAACAGACCGTTTCCATATTGGCGACAGATCATAGTCGCGCCTTTCGGCAGGAGCACAACATATAGTTCAAATTCGGCTTCAAGCTGAATTTGAAATCTACCCTTGAAAGTGCCTTTTAGGCTTCAAGCGTAAATGTGCATTTTCAATGGGTTGTGCTAATTTCAACGCCCTCTTGTGAGATGAAAAATCGCTGATATTTAGGGGTCATCACTTAGCACAGGAGGCACAAAATGTTGATCGAAAAGACGATCCGCGAAGCACGCGAAGGGGCGCTGATTGAGCTGGCTATGGTAACAATCTGGGATGGGCGGATCGCGATGTGATCTATCTGGATAGCTCCAAGATCAAGGACCCGTCCGTTTTGGGCGTGGACATCGGCAAGCGTGAAGAGTTGCTGCGCCAGCTCAAGGAAATGGGCGTATTGATTGAACCTAGCGGCAAGGGGAACACCTTCCGGCAGTTGCCGAAGGAACTTGCAGAAGGCGCAGGCGAGGAAGGCGCAGCGGTTCGGAATATCAGGTTGTGTCGGAAGGCGCTGGGGATTTGAACGCCGAAGGAAAGAAGGAACTGGTGAGGGGCGGCGTTAGCCGCCCTTTTCGTTTCCGCGCCGACCTGCGCCGACCTTGCGCCGACCACTGCGCCGACCTCAAACCCCTTATTTATAAGGCTGCGCCGACCGCGCCGACCAAAATTAGATTTTATAGTGTGTCTTCTAAAAAACGCCCTTTCTGCCGCTCCCCACCGCCGGTAATCCACCGCCGCCCTGCAAAAGTGGTCGGCGCGGTCGGCGCAACCCTTATTTATATGGCTATAAGGTCGGCGCAGTGGTCGGCGCAAGGTCGGCGCGGGGGTCGGCGAAACGGCCCACACCATAAATCAGGTTTTGAATTAGAGACCTTGCTAAGTTCGCCTCTGCCGACGAAGATACTGGACGTTATCCAAAGAAAAATAGAGTTGCCATGCCCCTTGCCATCGCTGCGCCCAAATACTTCTCGGACGCCCCGGACTTTGAGTACGTTTGCCCCGAATGCAATGTCGGGTTTCTCGTACCTGATCAAAACACATTCAACAAGATTGAGCCTACGCACTCAGCCGCAGCACACGGGCATGAAGCTTTTGATCCAGACTGGATCGAATACCGTTTCTCAGTCATGTGTGTATGCAACAAGCACGACTGCGGCGAGGTTGCTTTTGTCTCAGGAAAAGGCAGCGTCGATCAGCGGTACGGATATGATGGACATCCGGAGTATTACGAGCATTTCATCATCAAGTCGTTTGTCCCATCGCCTCACCTCTGTTACATCCCTCCCGAAACACCTGACGATGTAGAACGTCAACTTAAGAAGAGTTTTTCTCTGTATTGGGTGGAAGTGTCCGCTGCTGCAAATGCGTTGCGGGCGAGCCTTGAAGCTCTGTTAGACGAGTTGAAAGTTCCAGCCCAACAAAAAAGCAAGAAGGGCGATACAATAAGAATGAGCCTACATCGCAGGCTTGATGCTTGGTCAGACACCCACAAAGACCACGCAGAGCTATGTTATTCGTTGAAAGAGGTCGGAAACCTCGGATCTCATGGCGAAACGGTTAAGGCCAAACATTACTTGGCTGCACTCGAAATCTATTCTTACGTATTGAAACAGCTTTTCGAAAATGACGCACAGAAGATGAAAGAGCTTGCGAAAAGCATCCAAGAAGAAATTAAGCCAAAGAAGGGATAGCAATGAGCGACAAGCGTTACTCGGTATTTATTAGCTCCACCTTCGACGACCTGAGGGAAGAGAGACAGGCAGTTCAGGATGCCATTTTAGGTGCGGGGGATTTCCCGGTTCAAATGGAATCATTTCCGGCCGCTGATGAGGACCAGTTTGAATTCATCAAAACCCTGATAGACAATTGCGACTACTATGTTCTGATTGTTGCAGGGCGGTACGGGACGCCCGCCGCTGATGGGGTGAGTTATACGGAAAAGGAATATCACTACGCAAAATCGAAAAAGATACCAATTTTGGTAATGCTCCATGGAAACCCCGGCAGTATTTCTGCAGACAAAACCGAAAGCAGTGATGACGGCAAAACCCGTCTGGCCCAGTTCGTGCAAGAAGTCTCCAATGGGCGTTTGCGAAAGACATGGCTCACCACCGGTGACTTGAAGCACGCTGTGCGCGATGCCCTAGATAATGCCAAAGCCACTCGACCGGGTGTTGGTTGGGTGCGAGGGGATACTACGGCAAGTGCGGCCCTGTTGCGCGAGATGAACGAGGTCCGGAAGGAGAATGAAAAGTTTCGTGATGCAATAGGGCATCTGGAAATTGAGTTGGCTCTGCCGCCAATCCCTGCCGCAGATGACGGCCTTGAGATAGACCTAATTCCTGTGACGGTTCGGGGGGGATACGGCGGAGATACCACTAGCACCTACGCCCGCATTAAGTGCACTTGGATCAGTGCTTTCCCCGTGTTTTTTAGCTCATTTCAGTGGCAAACAAGCGACTGGGGCGGCGAAACATGCTACTATAGAGAAGAGGACGAGTCATGCCACGCAATAGGTGCAGCCTTAGCCTCAGAACTCGGGACCTTTGATACAAAGGGGCTATACACAATTTCCCGCAACACCTTGGAGCGGCTAGTAAGTTACTACATTGAAGTTGGCCTTATGGTTTCAGAGGGTGAACAACCCTTCACTGACGCAGGAAAAAGGTTGGCGCGGCGTCACCGAATTGCCGATTCTGGAAAGACCGTGTTCGCTATTGTGGAGGGAGATATAAAGCTCAAGCATATTGCACCTGCACACATCACTGATGACGAAATCCCTTTCTAGCCGCCACGCGCCCAAGCGCGTGCAACACCCAAAAGTATGTAAGCAATACTGATCTATTATTAACCCACTAAAAGACTCATGTATTTCGGGCGGGAAACGCACTGTTTCCGCCTATCCTATTGAAAAGACTCGCGAATCATGCCTGTCACCTGTTACAACTTACCTAAGGCCCCGTAGGGGTATTGTGACAGGAGGCGGAAAGCATGAAAATCGTGACCTATATCCGGGTATCGACCGACAAACAGGGGCGCAGTGGTCTTGGCCTCGAAGCTCAGCGCGCCGCTATCGCGGCCTATGCCAACACCACTAACGCGGTTACGCTGGCGGAGTACCAAGAGGTTGAGTCCGGCAGAAACAACGCCCGCCCTGAGCTGCAAAAGGCTCTCAAGCACGCCCGTGTGACGGGGGCCAAGCTGGTGATCGCTAAGCTTGACCGTCTCAGCCGAAATGCCGCTTTTCTTCTTAATTTACAAGAGTCTGGCGTTGATTTTACCGCCTGCGACATGCCCGACGCATCCCCGTTCACGGTCGGAATTATGGCTGTGCTGGCACAGCAGGAAAGCAAGATGATCAGCGAACGTACCAAGGCCGCAATGCAGGCCGCGAAAGCGCGCGGAAAGACATTCGGTAACCCCAACGGCTCCGCGCCACTGCGCCGCGCTGGAAAGGGTAATACAGCCGCCTGTGAGGCTCAGCGAGACGCCGCGCTAACACGCGCTAACGACCTCTCGGACGTGCTGGAAGACCTCGAAAAGATGGGTTTCACCACCCTGCGCGCACAGGCAAAAGAGCTGAACAAGCGCGGCATCAAGACAGCACGCGGCGGACGCTGGCACGCCAATTCGGTGGCCCGAATGAAGGCTAGATTGGCTCAGGCGGCATAACGGGACATTGGCGGGCCTGCGCGCCAGTGAGACGGTAAAGCCCGCGTTAGCGGGCAAGACCCTAAATGCAGATAAGTCATTGTTTTTATTTAATTTTATAGGGTCCCTTGAGGGGTATCCCAATACCCCCAAATCCGGCGCAGGTGCTGTCAGCACCTGTGTAACCACATTATGTACTTCTGCTGCAGTCGGCACCGTTTTCCCCGGTTTTGTTGCGCATCGCCAATCGTTTGCCCGGTGTAAGATTTCACACTGCAAAGGACCGCCTGCGGCTTCGAAGACACTCCGAAGAGGTGCGTCGATCCGCAAAGCGGAGGGACCCACGGCGCAGATCAAGACCCCTATCGCGTTTCGCGATTGGCCGCAAAAAAATTTCTGTGAAAACCGGATTATAGTTGCAGCCGCAGCCTGACCCGATCCGGGCCGTTTGCTAGGTCCGTCACCGCTCTTGTGGTAAAATGGGGGCACAGTCAGACCGCTGTAGCGCAGCGGTCGCGCGAGCATCTTCTCCTAGATCGCGCATCACTTTGGCGGGCCGGTTTCCTGTCCCGGTCCGCCACTTTTCCACCGCGCAGGCAGGGCAATCCAACAACAGGCAGGTAATAAAAATGGCAGAAACGCACGAATTGCGTTTGAAGATCGACGCAGGCGCAGCCCAGTCCGGCGCGCGGCAGTTCACGTCCGCAATCAAGGCCGTCAAGGCGGCGGTCCGGGACCTCGACAAGGACGCCACCGGGGCGTTCACCAAGCTCCGCAGCATCAAGCCTGAAATTGACGTGACGCCGCTGACGCGGGCACGCAACGAAACGGACAAGCTCACCACCTCGACCGACAAGGCCGCAGCAAATATCCAGCGCACGGCCCTCGCATCCGCCTCTGCCCTGCGCACGTCTGAACAGGCGGCACAGCGTCTTGCGCTCCGCATGGGCGACCTTGGGAACACCAGCGGCATCGCACAGCTTGAAGCCGCCCTGCAGCGCATGCGCATGTCCCTGACCAATGCCACGTCAACGCTGGACGTGCGCGCCGCCAAGTCCCAGTTTGATGACCTCCGCAGCTCACTTCTGCAGACCACCGTCGCCGCCGAATACGCGCGCGGAGAACAGGCCCAGCTTGCGCGGGAAATGGCAGATTCCGCCCGCGCCGCTGCGGCGCAGGGCGAGACGCTGGAACGCCTGCGGGCCAAGTACAATCCGCTCTATGCAGCTTCCAAGCAGTATGAATCCGCGCTTGAAGAGATCAGCTTTGCAGAGCGCGAAGGCGCGATTTCGGCGCAGGTTGCCGAACAGGCCCGCGCCCGTGCAGCGGCACAGTTGGGAGCCGCGTCAGCGGCGGTAGACCAGCACACCGCTGCCATGCAGCGCAACGCCGCGACCACGCAGCAGGGTATCATGGTTGGGCACCAGCTTAGCGACGTCCTCATTACTTCGCAGATGGGATTCCAGAGCGTCGGCATGATCGCCCTGACAATGTGCCCAAGGTGGTGTTCATCTCGGTCGATCCCGATCGCGATGCGGATAGCGTCAGCGACTATGCCAAGTTCTTTCATCCCGATTTTCGCAGCTTCACCGGCACCCGCGATCAGATTGATGCGATGGTTGAGGCCACGGACAGTTTCTATCGCCTGATGCCCCCCGACGCGTCCGGGTATTACGAGGTCCAGCACAGCTCGGCCGTGTCGGTCATCGCGCCCGACGGCACCCTGCGGGCCAAGTTGCAACCGCCCTTTGACCCTGGCCTGACGGCCGAGTTTCTGGCGCGTCTTCAGATTTCCTATCGCAGGGGGCTGTCGCAATGAAACGCGTGTTGCTGGCACTGATATGCCTGCCGGGGCTTGCCTGCGCCGCAGATCTGACCATTGAGGCCCCCGTGGTGCCGCTGGCCCCGCCGGGGGTGATGGCCCATGCGGCCTTTATGCAGATCTCCAATACCGGCGACAGCCTGCGGCAATTGGTTGGGGTTTCGTCCCCCGATTATGCCATGGCCCATATCCACCAAACCGCCGAGCAAGACGGGATCGCCACCATGAGCAGCGTCGATCTGATCGAGATCGCGCCGGGCCAGACCGTCACCTTTGCTTATGGTGGGCTGCACATCATGCTGATGCACCCCAAGGCCGCGCTGGCCGAGGGCGATACCGTCGCCCTGTCGCTGCAATTCGCCAATGGCGCGGTTCAGCCCGTCATAGCCAAAGTCATGCGGCTGCACCGGCATGGGTCTTAGGCAGCTTTGTTCCATACTGGCGCTTAGCGCCATGGCTGTCGTGCCCGCGATGCCTGTCTGGGCCGATTTCGATGCCGAGGCCTATCCGCCCTATGAAATCTGTGCGCTGTGCCATGGCTTGTCTGGGGTGTCCGCCACTGCCAGATTCCCCAATCTGGGCGGGCAGGATCCAACCTATCTGGACATGCAGATCCGCGCTTTTCTGGCCGGAGAGCGTCATAACGACGGCGGTCAAATGGCCCAGATCGTGACCGAGCTGTCCCCTGAACATATCCCCGTGGTGGTTGCGTGGTTCGCTGGCCAAGAGCCCCCAGCGCCCTCGGGACATGGGGATGCCGCCGGAGAGACCCTGTTCACGCAGCTTGGCTGCGGGGCCTGTCACGGTGCCAGGGCCGCCTTTCTGGGGGTGCCGCATCTGACCGCCCAACATGCGGGCTATCTGGCCAAACAGATGAAAGATTTCCGGGATGGACGGCGAAAAACCCATGCAGCCTGTGTGCCTCCTGGCAGCATGATGCCCGCGCAAGACACTGAAATAGAGGCCATCGCCCGCTATCTTGCGGCGCAACCCCGCCCATGAATAAACGAACTGACCCCCAATCAAATCAGCTGAGCGCGATCTTTCTGTCGGAATATTTCGCCGAATTGAACGAAGGCGCCGGGTTCCTGACGGGCCTGTCCGGCGATGATCAGAAACGGGTGCGCAGCCTTGGATCGCGCTGTCGCTTTGAAAAAGGCGAGGGGATCTTTCATCAGGGGGCCCCGCATACCGGCGTGTGGATCATCGAACGCGGCCGGGTGCGGACCTATTACGCCGGTCCGTCGGGGCGTGAGATCACCCTGGCGTATTGGAGCGCCGGCCATTTCGTTGGCGGCCCCGAGGTATTTGCACGCGGGCGGCATATGTGGTCGGCCGATGCGCTGGAACCGTGCGAGCTGTTGTTCCTGTCGGGCACCAGCCTGCTTAAACTGGTGCGCGAGGTGCCTGACGTGGCGGTGGGCGTCATCGAAGGCCTGATCGCTAAGGGCAAAAGCTATTCGGCATTGATTCAGATGCTGGGCACGCGGTCGGTGTCAGAACGTCTGAGCCAGTTGCTGGTGATCCTGGCCAATACCAGGGGCCGTCCCGAGGGCGACACCATCGTGGTTGAACGCACCGTGACCTATGAGCAGATCGCCGCAATCGTCGGGGCCACGCGGCAATGGGTGACTCAATCTCTGGACAAGCTCAGAACGGCGGGCGTGGTTGAGATCACCCGCACGGAGATCATCATCCACGATCTGGAACAGCTGGAAGAGTGATGTCCCACGCCGATCCCAAATCCGTCGTCACGTTGAAGGATCATCTGCAAGAGCTGGCACCCGGTGTCGTCATTTCGGTGATGGTGACGCTGGCCGCGGCCTTTGTGGCGGATCGCTATGGCGCTCCGCGTATGTTGATGGCGTTGCTGTTCGGGCTGTCCTTGGCGTTTCTTTACGAAAACACGCGGCTGCGTCTGGGGATCGACACGGTTGCGAAAACGGGTCTGAAGGTTGGGGTGGCCTTATTGGGGCTGCGCATCGCGCTTGAGCCGCTGATCGCGCTGGGCCCGGTTATTCTGGGTATCACGCTTGGCTGTCTTGTCACGGTACTTGTGCTGGGGTGGGGGCTGGGCCGTATCTTTGGGCTGGGCCGCGCGGGCAGTCTGATCGCGACCGGCGCGGTGGCGATCTGCGGGGCCTCGGCGGCTCTGGCCCTGACCGCCGTCACCATGGGCGAAAAAACGAAAACCCAACATACCGTGACGGTGATCACCGGGGCGACGGTTCTGTCTACCATTGCGATGGTGCTTTATCCGGTGGTTCTTGCCCAGCTTGGGTTTTCGGATTTTCAGACCGGCGTGGTGCTGGGCGCTTCGATCCATGACGTGGCACAAGTGGTGGGGGCGGGGTATTCGGTCTCGACCGAGGCAGGCGACACCGCGACGCTGGTCAAGCTGATCCGGGTCTCTTTCCTGCCTGTTTTGTTGTTGCTGGTCGCGGCGGGCAATGGGCGAAGCGCCAAAGGCGTGCAGATGCCGTGGTTTGTCTGGGCTTTTGCGGCCTGCGTTGGGCTGCGTCTATTGCTGCCTTTGCCCGCGCCGCTGCTGAGCGGCGCCGAAACCGTATCCTCTAGCCTGCTGGCGATGTCTGTCGCGGCGCTGGGGATTTCGTCTTCGCCCAGGCTGATTGCCTCGGGCGGGGGGCCGGTTTTCGGATTGATGGCGGTGCTGACGCTTGTGCTGATCAGCCTGGCGGTTCTGGCTGTTGCTGTTGCGATCCCGGCCTGATCAGCGCTGATCGGGGTCATATCTGCTGGCCAGGGCTTCGGTCATTTGTTGCGCGAAACGGGCGGCGGCAACGGGCAAGGTGCGATCCTTACGCTGAACGATATACAGCAATCCGGGCGCAAGGCGGGGCTGCTCTAGCGGGCGGGCAACAAGCGCGGCGTCGAATTCCGAAGGCAGGCCGATCTGTAGCTCAAATCCGATTGCATTGGTTTTGGAAACATAGGCCTGTAACAGGACATAGCTGTCGGCCTCAATCGCGGGGCTGAGCGAAGTATTCCCCCGATCCGCCATAATCTGAATCGCCTTGCGCACGGCGTAGCGATTGCTGGGCAGCGCCAGCGGATAGTCCAGACAGTCGCTGAACTTCAGGGTAGGTTTGCGCGCCAATGGATGATCATCGGACATGAACGCATAGATCGGCTGGGGCACGGCAAACAGGGTCTGAAATTCCGAGTGTTTGAGGGATTCAAACACGATCGCCAGATCGACGCTGTAGTTCAGCAAGGCCGCGGCGGCCTCGGCCCCGTCCTTGTTTGTGACGCTAAAGGTAACCTGGGGAAATTCGGTCTGATATTGCTCGATCTGTTCGGGCAGAAAGTGGGGCAGCACGGCCTGGCTGCACGCCACCGAGATATGCCCGCGCCGCAAACCGGACAGATCCGCGATGCGTGATTTCATCGTCGCCGTTTCGGCCAGGTGTTTGCGCATCAGATCCACCAGCAGCTCTCCGGCGGTGCTGAGCCGCACCCCCCGCCCGAGTCGTTCGAAGATCGGAACGCCCAGTTCCTCTTCCAGGGCGATGACACGGCGATTCAGCGCCGAAGGGGTGATGGATAGTACTTCCGCTGCCTGCCGAATATCTGAACCTGGTGAACGCCCAGCTGGTGACTAAGAACCTGGGCCTGGTGGCCAAACATATGCCGGGGGTGAAAATCAACTATATCAAGGTTGGCGGTGGCGGAGACATGCTGCGCGCGATTGCCGCCGATCAGATTGATTTTGGCGGTCTGGGCAACCCGCCCACCGCGATCGGCGTGGCCCGCGGATTGCCGATCAAAGGCACGATGGTGCTGAACATGCTGGATTTCGTCGAAGCCATGGTGGTGCGCACCGATGCCGGGATCAAATCGTTCAAGGATCTTGAGGGTAAGACCATCGCCGCGCCTTTTGGCTCGACCACGCATTACCTGCTGCTACAGGCCCTGGCGGATGAAGGCATTGACCCGGCCAGCATGAAAATCCTCGATTTGCGGCCCAATGACATTGCCGTTGCCTGGTCGCGCGGGGATATTGACGCGGCCTGGTTCTGGGAGCCCAATCTGGACAAGGCGGTCAAAGATGGCGGCCATATCTTCATGACCTCGGGCATCATGGAAAAACGCGGCTATCCCACCTGGGATGTGGGCGTTGTGATGAACGAATTTGCCGACAAATATCCAACCTATGTCGAGAAATTCATCGCCGCGGAATGTGAAGGCATTGATTACTGGATCAGCAACCCCGCTGAAACCGCCGCGATCATCGCCGAAGAGCTGGAACTGTCGCTGGAGGATGCCACCCGGATGATGCGCGGCACGGAAATGGTGCCCTGCGAAAAGCAGCTGACCGCGCAATATATCGGCACGGAAGAGGCCGCCGGTGGTTTTGTGGACACGCTGATTGCCACTTCGGATTTCCTGGTCAGCCAGGATCGCCTGCCCGAAGCGCCCAGCCGCGAGGTGTTTGAAACCTTCCTTGAAGCCTCGTGGCTGCAAACCGTCGTCGCAGCCGAATGATGCGTCCCCTGACCATAGGTGCGCTTCGCAGCGCCTATGCGGAAGGTTCGGCAACACCGTCGCAAGTGTTGCCGGACCTCGCCCGCCGGTTCCCGGACCCCGATCAAGAGGGGGTCTGGATCTCAACCATCGCGCCCGACGTGCTGGCTGCCAAATGCGCCGCGCTTGAGGCCGATCCGGCGGCCAGGGATCTGCCGCTATATGGCATTCCGTTTTCGGTGAAGGACAATATCGACACGGCCGGGTTCGACACCACCGCCGCCTGTCCCGCCTATGCCTATCGCCCCGAGGAATCGGCCACCGTTGTGGCGCGGGTCGAGGCTGCGGGCGCGATCTGCATGGGCAAAACCAACATGGATCAGTTCGCGACCGGGCTGGTCGGTGTGCGCTCGCCCTATGGTACGGCCCGCAACCCGTTCAACCCGGATTATATTCCCGGTGGCTCGTCTTCGGGGGCGGGGGTGTCGATTTCGACAGGGATGGTGGCCTTTGCCTTTGGCACCGATACTGGGGGCTCGGGCCGGGTGCCGGCCAGCTATAACGGTATTTACGGGCTGAAACCCGCCCCCGGCGCCTGGAGCCGCCACGGAATGGTATATGCCTGCCGCAGTTTCGATACGGCAACTGTATTCAGCGCCGTTCTGGAAGATGCGCTGACGATTGATCGCATCGTGCAAGGCCCCGACCCAAAGGATCCTCTGGGCCAGGTTTGCGCAGGAATTGACGTGGCTGCCCCCCGTGTGGCGATGGCCCCGCCGGACCGGATTGACACTTTCGGCGATGCGGATGTCGCCGGGCTCTATCGGCAGGCCTATGCGCTGCTGACGGATCGGCTGGGCGCCACCGACACGGACCTTGCCTCGTTTCAGGCGATCAACGACCTGATGTTCTTTGGCCCCTATCTGGCCGAGCGTGACGTGTCCGTGGGGGCCTTCATTGATGCTCATCCCAGGGACTGTCACCCGGTGGTGGGGCCGATGATTCAGGCCAGCCGCGCGTTTACCGCCGCAGACGCCTATCGTGCGCTTTACGAAACCGCCGAGGCCCGCCATGTCACGCAAGCGTTCTGGCAGGCGCATGATGTGCTGATCACCCCAACCGTGGGGGCGCTGGTGACCCGCGCGATGTGCAAGGCAGATCCGCTGGGCCCGAATTTCCGCAATGGCACCTACACCAACTTCGCCAATCCCCTGGGATTATGCGCGCTGACGGTGCCCTTCGGCAGAACGCCGCAAAACGTCCCCTGGGGGCTGACGCTCTATGCTTTGCCCGACCGTCTGAGCGCAATAAGAAACACTGCCGAGGCGCTCAGGCGTCTCCAGCCGGGTGTCTGCGCACAGTGAACGGTGGGGGCTCTTTGCTGCGGGGCGCTGACATCTATGACCCCACGTCTTTTGCCAAATCGCGCCTTTGCGCTTTTCTTTGCCTTGGGGGCCGTGCTGTAGTTCATGTGGAAACTATTTCTGCAATGAGGAACGAGGGAGAGAGATGGATTTCGGGATCAGGGAGGAGAACCGAAAGCTGCTGGAGCGTGTCGCCACGATGGTTCGTGACGAGATTGCCCCATTGGCCGAGGAATACGAAGCCGAAGTCGCCAAAGGCGATCGCTGGCAATATACCGAACGCCAGTCGGAAATTCTGGAAGGGCTGAAAGCCAGGGCCAGGGCCGCCGGGCTGTGGAATTTCTGGCTGACCGACAGTGACAAGGGCTTTGGCCTGACCACGGTGGAATACGCCTATTTCGCCGAGGAAATGGGCAAAACCCCGCTGGGCGCCGAGGTGTTCAATTGCTCGGCCCCCGATACCGGCAACATGGAGGTGTTTGAACGCTACGGCACCGAAGCGCTGAAAAAACAATGGCTTGAGCCGCTTCTGGCCGGTGAAATCCGCTCGGCCTATTGCATGACCGAGCCCAATGTCGCGTCCTCGGATGCCACCAATATCGCGATGTCCTGCGTGCGGGACGGGGATGAATATGTTCTGAACGGCGAAAAATGGTGGGCCTCGGGGGCAGGGGATCCGCGCTGCGCCGTCTATATCGTCATGGTCAAAACCGGCGATGACGATCTGCCCAAACACAGGCAGCACTCGATGGTGGTGGTGCCCGCCGATGCCGCTGGGATCGAGATCCTCCGCCCGATGCAGGTTTACGGTGACGATGACGCGCCCCACGGCCACATGCATATGCGCTTTACCGATGTGCGTATCCCGGCGGAAAACCTGTTGCTGGGCGAAGGGCGCGGTTTCGAAATCTCTCAGGGCCGTCTGGGGCCGGGCCGCATCCATCACTGTATGCGGGCCATTGGCCAGGCCGAGGCCGCGCTGGAACTGCTGTGCAAACGCGCGCTGAACCGCGAGGCCTTTGGCAAACCGCTGGCCCATCTGGGCGCGAATTATGACATCATCGCCGAATGCCGGATGGAGATCGAACAGGCCCGCCTGCTCTGCCTCAAGGCCGCCTGGTACATGGATCAGGGCGATGCACGCGCCGCCGCCCCCTGGATCTCGATGATCAAAACGGTCGCCCCGCGCATGGCGCTAAAGGTGATCGACGAAGCCAGCCAGATGTATGGCGCTCAGGGCATCAGCCAGGACACCCCGCTGGCCCACGCCTGGACCCACGTGCGCACCCTGCGCCTTGCAGATGGGCCCGACGCAGTGCACCGCCGGCAAATCGCCCGGACGGAAATCCGCAAATATACCCAGCAAAAAGTCTGAAACGGCAAAGGGGCCCCCGCGTGGCCCCTTTATCCTTTCTTTGCTCAAACAAATACTCCGGGGTGAATGCGCGCAGCGCAGAGGGGCAGCGCCCCTCATGTCACTCCGCTGGCTGAAACCCTTCGATCAACTGCCGCAGCCCCAGCGCCGCCCCGGCAAAAATCGCCAGAAACGTCACCGGCGCGGAAAAGGCCAGCATCGAAAACGCGCTCAGCCCCTGGCCGACGGTGCACCCCAGCGCCAGCACGGCGCCGGCGCCCATCAGCGCGGCCCCGGTGATCTGGCGGCGCAGCTCGCGCGGGTCTTCGCAGGCCTCCCAGCGGAAATGCCCCTTGATCAGCGATCCGATAAAGGCCCCCGTGATCACCCCCGCAACCGAGCCCACCGCAAAGGACGGTGCCCGCGCCGAGGCGGTCATGAAATACAGCAGGCTTTCCCCCACGGGGGCCGAAAAACTGTGCGAGACCACCTGAATATCCGCAAATCCCGTCGCGGCCACCCAATGGCTGCCCGCCCAGCCCGACACGATGGCCACGCCCACAACGACGGACCAGAAAATCGCCTTGCCCTCGGTCAGGAAGGCCTTGTTGGATAGCGCGCCCAGCACGATCAGCGCGCCGATCGCCATCCCGATGCTATCCACCGAGCCCCCGGTCCAGCTGCTCAGCAGATGCGCGATACCGGGGGGCAGATCATTCACCACATCCTCTTGTGGGAAAATCATCACCCGCAGCGGCGCCAGCGGGCCCGACAGCACCACATAGGCCGACACGCCCATCACCAGAACGATGACAAAGGCGCGCATGTCGCCGCCGCCCAGCCGCGCAATCGAGCCGTAGCCGCAATTGCCGGCCAGCGCCATGCCATAGCCGAACATCAGCCCCCCCAGCACCGAGGCAAAGGGCATCCAGCGGATCGACAGATAATAAGAGGTTTCCGTCTGTAGCCAGCCCATGGCCGACAGCGCAAAGCTGCCCAGCACGGCCACGCCAATGGCCAGCGCCCACATCCGCATCCGTGTGCTGGATCCACCATAGAGCAGATCCTCAATCGCACCCATGGTGCAGAACCGGCCCAGACGCGCGGCCAGCCCCAGCAGCAAACCGCCACCAAGGCCCACCAGGGCGACCAGCACCTCTTCGGTCAGCATTTCCTGCATGATCCGTCTCCTCTCCAGATCAAACGCGGGTCTATCTTAGGCTGTTTCAGGCGTCTTTGTCGTCGCAGAACAGATCGTAGACCAGTTCCAGTATACGCCGAGGCTTGTCGTCCGCCAAACGGTAATAGATGGCCTTGCCCTCGCGGCGGGGCACAACCAGCCCCTCCAGCCGCAGGCGGGACAGCTGCTGCGACACGGCTGCCTGACGCGCGGACAGCAGGGTTTCCAGCTCTGTCACGGATTTTTCGCCGGTGACCAGGTGGCACAGGATCAACATCCGTCCTTCGTGGCTGACGGCCTTTAGAAAGTTGGACGCATTGGTGGCGTTGTCCACGATGCGATCCATCTCGTCTTCGGTTATGGTGTTGGTGAACACCGGCAGTGCCATTGCCTGTCCCTCTGGGCGTATTGACCTCTTGACTGAGGTTATCAACTATTTCGTGGGCCAAGTCCATGGGGACGCCGCGTCGCAGCGGACGTAGCGTCAGCCCGCGCTTTTCTGGTAATCCGTCTTGGCCTTCAGCATCATTTCCAGCATCCCCCAGAAGAAGTCCTCGCCGGGGTAGCCTTCGATTCTGCCGATCTCTTGGTTGTTCTCAAGCAGGACAAAGGTGGGGGTGTAGACGACCTTGCGGGCGAATTGGATGCCTTCGGCCTTATCCGAGATGTCCATGATCCGCAGCGGGGCGTATTTACCTTCGGCGGAATTGGGGTAGATGGGGCCGATTTTGTCTTTCCATTCAATGCAGTAATGGCAACCGGGGCGTTCAACCATCAGGAGCTCGACAGCGCCAGCAGAAAGCGTCATGCTGACCCAGGTCAGGACGGAAATCAGAAAAAGACGCATGGGCGTGGCCCCCCGGATTGACGACAAGTTGTCGCACAACATAATATGAATATGTGAATTATTCAAGGAGTCGCGCGGATGTTGGATATCTCCTTTGCGGGGGCGGCGCTAGCGGGGCTGTTGTCCTTCTTTACGCCCTGTATTCTGCCGATGGTGCCGTTTTATCTGTGCTATATGGCCGGAATTTCCATGTCCGAACTGCGCGAGGATGGCGCGATTGCGCCGGGCGCGCAGCGGCGGCTGGTGGTCTCGGCGGTGATGTTCGCGCTGGGGGTTAGCTCGATCTTTGTGATGCTGGGGATGGGGGCGACGGCGCTGGGGCAGGCCTTTGCCCAGTGGAAACAGCCGCTGAGCTATGTGGCTGCGGCGGTGCTGTTCGTCTTTGGCCTGCATTTCCTGGGCGTGCTGAAAATCGGCCTGCTGTATCGCGAGGCCAAGATCGAAAGCAAAGCCGAGCCCACGACGGTGCTGGGCGCCTATGTGATGGGGCTGGCCTTCGGGTTTGGCTGGACCCCCTGCGTGGGGCCGGCGCTGGCCTCGATCCTGATGATCGCCAGCGGGATGGGGGACATCTGGCGCGGCGGTTTGTTGCTGCTGGTTTACGGTCTGTCAATGACTGCGCCGTTTATTGTGGCCGCGCTCTTTGCCAAACCTTTCCTGCGCTGGATGCAGAGACATCGGAAATATCTGGGCTATGTTGAAAAGGCGATGGGCGCGATGCTGATCCTGTTCGCCATTCTGATCGCGACGAATGCCGTTAATCTGATCGCGGATGCGATGATCCGCTGGTTCCCGGCCTTTGGCAGCGTGGGATAAGCTTTTTAAGGGAGGGAAGGACATGAAACGACTGCTACTGACGCTGGCCGCTATGATCGGGCTGGCCACATCCGCGATGGCTGAAATCGGCGATGACGGGCTGCATAAAACACCGTGGATGCGTGACACGTTCAAAGACCTGCGCGAAGATCTGGCCGAGGCCAATGCCGAAGGCAAACGCCTGGCCGTGATCATCGAACAGCGCGGCTGTATCTATTGCCAGAAAATGCACGAGGAAGTGTACTCGGACCCCGCGCTGTCGCAATTCATCGCGGACAATTTCTTTGTGGTGCAAATGAACCTGCACGGCAGTGACGCGGCCATTGATTTCGATGGCCAGGAGATGTCTCAGTCGGCGTTGATGCGCAAATGGGGGATTCTGTTCACGCCCACCGTGCTGTTTTTCCCCGAGGACGTCCCCCAAGGCGTTCCGGCCCCTCAGGCCACCGTCGCCATGATGCCCGGCGCCTTTGCCAGGGGCACCACGACGGATATGTATACCTGGGTTGCCGAGAAGCGATACTTGCTTGATAATGGGGAAGATTTCCAACGCTATCACGCGCGACGAATCCAAGAGCGCAACAATGGAAAATTTGACTGACCCGCAGCGCAACATCCAAAAAAATTCACAAGTGTGAATTTGTTGTTGCGTTCCGCGCGGGCGGTGAACTACGGTATACCGAGCTATAACAGCCATAACGACCCATGGGAGGAATCATGAGGCTAACTACTCTGACACTGGCGGCAAGCCTTGCTGCTGGCGCGGCATTTGCCAACCCGGTTGCGCCCGCAGATGTGGTATTCACCGAGGACGGGGCTGTCGAACAGTCTCTGACGGGTGCAGCTGGAAACGCGGACGCAGGTTTCGACGTCTTCTCGAATAAGAAAAAAGGCAATTGCATTGCCTGTCATAACATCGAGGAACGCACGGATCTGACCTTTCCGGGCAATGTTGGCCCCATTCTGGACGGCGTAGGCGAAAACCGCACCATCGCCGAGCTGCGCGGCATTCTGGTGAACTCGAAAATGACCTTCGAGGGCACAGTGATGCCGGCCTATTACAAAGTCGATGGTTTCACCCGTCCGGGCAACGCCTATACCGGCAAAGCTGCGGATGGCCCTCTGGATCCGCTGCTGTCGGCTGCACAAATCGAAGATGTGATTGCCTTCCTGTCCACGCTGAAGTGACACGGCAATTCTGAGCAAGGAGACGAAAATGGAATTCTCAAGACGCGATACGCTGGCGCTTGGGCTGGGGGCCGCGGCGCTGACCGTTCTGCCGATCCAGGTCAATGCAGCTGCTGACGACGCAATCGCCACCTTCACCGGCGGCGCAGACATGGCCGAAGGCGGCGTGACCCTGACCGCCCCGGAAATCGCCGAAAACGGCAACACCGTGCCCGTTTCGGTCGAGGCGGCCGGCGCCACCGCCATCCTGCTGCTGGCCACCGGCAACCCGACGCCGGGCGTGGCTACTTTCAACTTCGGTGAACTGGCCGGTTCGCAATCGGCCTCGACCCGGATCCGCCTGGCCGGCACCCAGGACGTTGTTGCCATCGCCAAAATGGCTGACGGCAGCTTCGCCAAGGCCAGCTCGACCGTGAAGGTCACCATCGGCGGCTGCGGCGGCTAATCAGGACATAGGAGAGACAAAATGGCATCTGGTGTAAAACCCCGCGTCAAGGCCCCCAAAAAGGCCGCAGCTGGCGAAGCCGTTACGCTGAAAACCCTGATCAGCCACAAGATGGAATCGGGTCAGCGCAAGAACAAGGATGGCTCGGTCATCCCGCGTTCGATCATCAACCGCTTCACCTGCGAGTTCAACGGCACCTCGGTGATCGACGTGACCCTGGAGCCCGCAATTTCGACCAACCCCTACTTCGAATTCGAAGCCACCATCCCCGAAGCAGGCGAGCTGAAGTTCACCTGGTACGATGATGACGGATCGGTCTATGAGACCTCGAAGAAGGTTGCGATCGCCTAAACGAATGAAAACAAAGCGCCTTGCTTCCCATGTGGGGGCAGGGTCGCTTCAGGGAGGAAGCTAGATGAAATTCAAGCAACTGACAGCGATTGCGGCACTGACCTTGCCCCTGCCGGCCGTGGCATTCGCGGATGCGGATGACGACAAGCTGGTGGTCAACGAAGAGCTGGAAATCGTCACCAAAGCCCCCGCGCCGGCGCATCTGTCGGACGCGCTGGACGAGGTCATGTCGGGCTGGCATTTCCGTTCGGACAACACGCAGGTGATGCAGGCGGATGACTTCGACAACCCCGGTATGCTGGCCGTCGAGGCCGCGCTGGATGACTGGGAAACCGTCGAAGGATCCGAAGGTAAATCCTGCGCGTCCTGCCACGGCGATGCCGAAGAAAGCATGAAGGGCGTGCGCGCCGTCTATCCCAAGTGGAACGACGGGGCCGAAGAGGTCCGCACGCTGGAAATGCAGGTCAATGACTGCCGCGAAAACCGTATGGGCGCTGAGAAGCTGAAATACACCTCCGGTAAGCTGACCAACATGGTCGCTCTGATCAGCCTGCAATCGCGCGGGATGCCCGTCAATGTTGCGATTGACGGCCCGGCCGAGGCCATGTGGCTGCAAGGTAAGGACATGTACTATAGCCGCACCGGCCAGCTGGATCTGTCCTGCGCCAACTGCCACGAAGATAACTATGGCAACATGATCCGCGCCGACCACCTGAGCCAGGGCCAGATCAACGGCTTCCCGGCCTACCGTCTGAAAAACGCCAAGCTGAACTCGGTTCACGCGCGTTTCAAAGGCTGTGTACGCGACACCCGCGCCGAAACCTACAGCCCCGGCAGCCCCGAGTTTGTGGCTCTGGAACTGTATGTCGCCAGCCGCGGCAACGGCCTGTCGGTCGAAGGCCCCTCGGTCCGGAACTAAGACAAAACGCTGGGGGCGGCGCGCTGCCCCCGGCCCACAAGAATCGCAACACATTGACGCAAAAGGCTAAAATAGCCTAGCCCTTGGACAATCCGCGCCAAGGGAATTGGAACACTCAAACCGCTCGGAGTTATGAGCTATGATCTCTCGCCGCGATTTCCTTCAGGTAAGTATGGCCGCATCCGCAATGTATGGGGCCTCGGGGTTTGGTAACTGGGCCCGCCTGGCCGCCCAGCAGAAACTGACCCAGGACGAGCTGTTGCAGTTCGATACTTTCGGCAATGTGTCGCTGATCCACGTCACCGATATTCACGCCCAGCTGAAGCCGATCTATTTCCGCGAGCCCGAGATCAACCTGGGCGTGGGCGCGGCCAAGGGGCAGGTGCCCCACGTTACCGGCGCCGATTTCCGCAAGATGTATGGCATCAATGACGGCTCGGCCTCGGCCTATGCGCTGACCTATGATGATTTTTCCTCGC
>PAPN01000012.1 GCA_002708925.1 Paracoccaceae bacterium | reverse complement strand
GCCGCAGGCGATGGATGTGGACGATCTGATGTTCAAACCCAAACAGGGAGTGTTGGCGGATATGGTGGCTCAGGTCGCCGCCCTGCCTTTGGCGTTTGAGCCGGGGGCTCGGTGGGAATATTCGGTGTCGATCGACATTCTGGGCCGCATTGTCGAAATCGTATCGGGGCAGAGCCTGGCGCAGTTCTTTGCGGATGAAATCCTTGGCCCTCTTGGTATGACCGAGACCGGGTTTTCCGTGCCCGGCCCGGCGCGGGATCGGTTTGCCGCGCTTTATACGCCTCTGGTGGGGGATGCGATGGCCCTGAACACGGCGCAAAAGGGCGAGGAAACCCTGCGCTGCGTGGATGATCCGGCGACGTCTCCGTTTCTGGCGGCCAGCATGTATTCCGGTGGCGGCGGGCTGATCAGCACCCTGGATGATTATATGAAGTTTGCCGAGATGCTGCGCCGTGGCGGCTCGTTTGGGGCGCGAATCCTGTCGCCGCAAACCGTGGCCTTCATGCGGCGCAACCATTTGAAGGGGGATATTGCCTCGATGGGGCCGGCCAGCTTTGCCGAGCAACCGATGGAGGGCATGGGCTTTGGGCTGGGCGGCTCTGTCGTGCTAGAGCCCGGACGGACCCGCGTGCCCGGCAGCGTGGGCGATTTTAGCTGGGGGGGTATGGCCTCGACCTTCTTCTGGGTCGATCCGGTGCTGGACCTGAGCGTCGTTTTCCTGACACAGCTGTCACCGTCCAGCTCCTACCCTTCGCGTGCGGAACTGAAGGCGCTGGTGCACGGAGCGATCCTGTCATAACCGAAGAGCGCCCCATTCTGTGGACCTCGGGCCTGATGGCCGAGGGCATTGGATGGCTGCGAATTTCTTCCTGGCGCGTGCAGGCGGGTACGTCCCCCTGCAATTAGCCGGCCGAAATATGGGCCTGGCACCAGCGCAGCAGGGTGGCCTCGTCCTTTTGCAGCTCTTCGGCCAGATCACCGGCAAACTCTTGGAATAGGGGAAGTTTTTCACGCCCCACCCCGATCAGAACGGGGATGTCTTGGGCCAGAGCCTGGCCGATCACGGCGCGAAACCCCGCGCCTTCGGCCTCTTGTTTGCCGAACTTGTTGAGCAGCAGAATCTGCGGCGCATGGTCCAAAGAGGCGGCGATCAGCCCTGCCGCCTGCTCAAGCCCGTCCGGATCCAAAGAGCACCCGGTCGCCAAAGCGCCCAAATCCTGGCTGATGGTGATATCGGGGCCAGCGGGCAGCACGGACAGCACCATTTTCTGCCGCGCATCTTTGGTATCGCGATCCGTGCGCTGCGTGGCGCCAGTGACGGCCACCCCTGAGGCACACAGGGCCTGTGCGACCTGCCTGAGCAGGGTCTCGGCCTGACCCGGAGTTTCGGAAATGACAAAGCCCAGCATGAACGCCTCTTGCAACTGACCCGTCCGGATTACAGGATAGCCGCGCGTCGGAAAAGAGGCCGCTCCTGCGGCAAATGGGGGACAGCGTGAACATTCCCGGAGTGATCCTGGCCGGAGGCCAAGGCCAGCGGATGGGCGGGCAGGACAAAGCTCTGCTCAGACTGGGGGGGCAGACGTTGCTGGATCGGGCGATCGGGCGGCTGGGGCCGCAATGCAGCGGGCTGGCGGTGAATGCGAATGGCGATGCAGGGCGCTTTGGCCGGCTGGACCTGCCGGTTTTGCCCGACAGTGCGGCGGGGCAATTGGGGCCTCTGGCGGGGATTCTGGCTGCAATGGATTGGGCCGCCGGTCTGGGGGCCGGGCGGGTTGTGACGATTGCGGTGGATACGCCTTTCATTCCGTTGAATTTGGTGGACAGGCTGGCTGCGGAGGGGGCAGCCGGCGTGGCCATGGCGGCGAGTGAAATGCCGGGCTCGGATCGGCATTTGCAGCCCGTGTGCGCATTGTGGCCTGTCGCGCTGCGCGAGGATCTGCGGACATCCCTGGCCGAGGGCGAACGCANGGTGCGCAAATGGGCGCAGCCTCATGGGCTGGAGCCGGTTCTCTTTGCGGATCAGGGGGTGGATCCGTTTTTCAACATCAATACGCCGCAGGATCTGCGCCAGGCGCGGGCTCTGTTACGCGGGGATCAGTACTTTCGGATGAAATAGACCTGCGCGCCGGCCCGTTCGTGCATCTGCACCAGCTCATAGCCGGATTCTGTGCAAAAATGCGGAATGTCGATCACCGCCACCGGATCGGTCGCCGTCAGGCGCAGAACCTGGCCGGGGGCCAGCGCCAGCAGCCGTTTGCGCGCCTTTAGCACCGGCATGGGGCAGATCAGCCCCGAGGCATCATAATCGTCGTCGAATTCCATACCCGGCTGGCTATCGCATGGCGGGGCGCAAGTCCACGCCGACAGTGCGCGGGGGCGGCGCCTGATGCAGATCAAAGACCTGATATTCCGAATCCCTTATGTATTCTTCAGGGAGACGCGCCGGAATCTACGAGGAAACTATGCTTAGACTCGCCTCTATTCTTTATTCCCTGATCGGCACGACAGTGGCCGGCACTTTGGTGATTGTCGCCCTGACGATGGGGCTGGATACGCTAAAGCCCATCGTGGCGGCTGCGGCGATCGGGTTTGCTCTGGCGTTGCCGATCACTTGGGTGGTGACCAAGGGCATTATGGGAAACACCTGAACGCATAGCTGAATTCGGGTTTCGCCTCGGCGAAGCGGTGGCGACGGCGGTACGTGGGAGGGGTCCCCGTTGGGGCCGCCGTCGCCCATTTACAGATTCAGCCAGACCCGCACGGCGGCTTCGAATTCGCGGGGTTTTTCGGCGTGCAGCCAATGGCCCGCGCCCGGAATTTTGGCAAAGCTGGCCTGCGGGAACAGGGCTTTGATCCGGGGCCGGTCCTCATGTTTCACGTAATCGGAATCGCCACCTGACAGGAACAGGGCGGGGCCTTGATAAGTGGCCTCGATCTCTGGGAAGGACAGGATTTTGGGCATTTCGCGGGCCAGAACGTCCAGATTCAGCCGCCAGCGTTTCGCGGCCACATCCAGAGATTGGGTAAAGAAGACGGGCAAGGCAGGATCGTCCACCATCTGGCGCAGCTGCGCCTCGGCGTCCGAGCGTTTTTCAACCCTCTCCAGATCGACAGCCTGCATCGCGGTGATGTATTGGCCCTGCGTATGGCTGTATGCCACAGGCGCGATATCCGCGACGATCAGCCGGTTCACCAGATCGGGGTATTTCAGAGCGCAGACCATGGCCGCCTTGCCCCCCATCGAATGGCCCAGCACGTCCATCGGCGCCCCATGCGCGCGGATCACCTGAGCCAGATCCTCGGCCATGTCCAGGTAGGAATGACTGTCCTGCCAGCCGCTATAGCCGTGATTGCGCTGATCCACGGCGATGACCTGCCGTTCGTTGGACAGACGTTTGGAAATCACCCCCCAATTACGCGCCGATCCGTACAGACCGTGGACGATAAGCAGGCTGGGCTGGTCGGTTTTTTCACCGTGAATGATCTGGTTTAGCATGGCTCTTTGATAGCGTTCTTGGCGCTGCGTGGCCAGCGTCATTGTATGGTTGCCGGGGCTGGGCTATTCTGCGTCCCAGAGGCGGGTCAGTGGTAGGCAAGTGATTGAGCACAAAGCATTTCTAAAGATGGAGGCCGAGCTGGAGAAGCTCTTGGNCGAAAAGCACGGGCTGCGCTCGGGGCGGTTCGAGCAGCGCCTGGCCAAAGCCCTGCGCCGCGCGCCGCGCTCTGTGCGCCGGGCTGCGGACAGGTTTGTTGTCGCGCGGGTGCAGATGGGCAATCCCAAGCTGATGCGCCTGATGGAGCCCGGTGGCATTGACGCGGATTTCCAGATACTGCGCGCTCATTTCCGCGCGATTGATGTGGCCGACCGGCGCAAGGGGATGGTGCTGTCGATCCTGGGAAGCCTGAGTTTCAGCCTGCTGGTGGTGTTTGGTCTGGTGATGCTGTGGCTGGTCTGGCGCGGGTTTCTGTAACCCACGGCCCCCGGTGCAGAGCGCTGCGAAACACCAAGGTTACCGTTACGAAACTGACGTAGAGCAACAGATACCACGATCCCATCTTGGCAAAGCTGACCTGTTCGAACGGGTTTTGCCCGGCATAGAGCCAGGTGCCCGTCATCGTCCCGATATTCTCGGCCAGCCACAGGAAGAAACTGGACAGAAAGGCCGCCAGCGGCAGGGGCATCCAGTACCAGTTCTCTGCGATCCGAAACCAGATGCGGGTGCGCAGGAACAGGATCAGCGTGGCCGCGAACAGGGCCAGCCGGATGTCAGGCAGGAAATGGTGGGCAAAGAAGTTCACATAGATCGCCGAGGCCAGGATAAGCGTGCTCCAGAACGGGGGGTAGGGCGCGAATTGCATGTCGAACAGGCGGATCACGCGGGCCATGTAGCTGCCGACGGACGCATACATGAAGCCCGAAAACAGCGGCACGCCCATCAGTTTCAGCACGCCCGGCTCAGGGTAGGACCAGCTGCCGGCCTGGACCTTGAACAGCTCCATCGCGGTGCCGGTCAGATGGAACAGGGCGATTACGCGGGCCTCGTCCCAGCTTTCTAACTTTAGCGCCAGAAACAGCGCTTGCAGGCCCACGGCGACGATAACCAAGAAGTCATAGCGATGCAGCGCCCAGTCCGGCTGCCAGATCGCACGGGTCAGCAGGATCGCGCCCAAAAGGCAGATGCCAAACAGGCAGGCCCAGCCTTGTTTCAGAACGAACATCACGAACTCGGCCGCCCAATGGGGCAGACGTGCGCGCATCCAGTCGCCTAAAGTGCGTTCAATTCCAAGGGTTTGAGGGGCGTGTTCGGGCATAATCGTCTAACAAAATCAATTTCGGAATGGCCCATATAAAAACGCCGCCGCAGGAGTGTCCAGCGGCGGCGTCAAATGTCTATGTGTTCAGGTTACAAGTTCGGATAGAGCGGGAACTTCTGACACAGGGCTTCGACCTCGGCTTTGACCTTGGCTTCGACCTCGGCGTTGCCGTCTTCACCGTTGGCGGCCAGCCCGTCCACGACCTCGACGATCCAGTCGGCGATCTGGCGGAACTCGGCCTCGCCAAAGCCACGAGTGGTGCCGGCCGGGGTGCCCAGACGGATGCCGCTGGTGACCATCGGTTTTTCGGGGTCAAACGGAATGCCGTTTTTGTTGGTGGTGATATGCGCGCGGCCCAGGGCCTTTTCGGTGGCGTTGCCTTTGACGCCTTTGGGGCGCAGGTCCACCAGCATGACGTGGGTGTCGGTGCCGCCGGTCACGATGTCCAGCCCGCCCTTCATCAGCTGATCGGCCAGGGCCACGGCGTTCGCGCGCACCTGTTTCTGGTAGGCTTTGAATTCGGGGCGCAGGGCCTCGCCGAAGGCGACGGCCTTGGCGGCGATCACATGCATCAGCGGGCCGCCCTGGATACCGGGGAAAATGGCCGAGTTGACCTTTTTCGCGATGTCCGGGTTGTTTGTCAGGATCATGCCGCCGCGCGGGCCGCGCAGGGTTTTGTGGGTGGTGGTGGTGGCCACATCCGCATAGGGGAAGGGGCTGGGATGCTCGCCCGCGGCGACCAGACCGGCGAAATGCGCCATGTCCACCATCAGATAGGCGCCAACGCTGTCGGCGATCTCGCGCATTTTGGCGAAATCCACCTGACGCGGAATGGCCGAGCCGCCCGCGATGATCATTTTCGGCTGATGTTCGGTGGCCAGTTCCTGCACCTGCTCATAGTCGATGCGGCTGTCCTGCTGACGCACGCCGTATTGGATGGCGTTGAACCACTTGCCCGATTGGTTGGGCTTGGCACCGTGGGTCAGGTGGCCGCCTGCATCCAGGCTCATGCCCAGAATGGTATCGCCGGGTTTCAGCAGCGCCTGATAGACACCCTGGTTGGCCTGGCTGCCCGAGTTGGGCTGCACATTGGCAAACTCGCAGCCAAACAGCTGCTTGGCGCGGTCGATGGCCAGGTTCTCGGCCACATCGACATACTGGCAACCGCCATAGTAGCGACGGCCCGGATAGCCTTCGGCGTATTTGTTGGTCATGACAGAGCCCTGGGCCTCCATCACGGCGGCCGAGACGATGTTTTCGGACGCGATCAGCTCGATCTCGTGGCGCTGGCGGCCCAGCTCGTCGGTGATCGACTGGTACAGTTCGGGATCGCGCGAGGCGAGCGCTTCGGTGAAGAAACCGGAATCGGACATGGCTTTGCTCCGTCGTGGCAAATGGATGGCGCGTACCTAAAGGAAACAGGGCACAGAAGAAAGACCCGAATGCGACCATGCGGCAGTTGATGGCGGCGGGGCTGGCACCTAATGCGAACTTGTGGTTCGATTAGGAACCGTATGAGACGCTTTGGAAACAGGAAACCGGCTGACATGTCCCTGCGCATCGCTTTTGCGGCCAGTGAGGCCCACACTGCCCAGACCGCCCGCGCCGCCCTTGTGGGGCGCTATGGTAACGCCCCCGAAGAAGAGGCCCATGTGATCGTGGCCCTGGGCGGGGATGGGTTCATGTTGCAGACCCTGCACCGCACGCAGCATCTGGATGTGCCGGTGTACGGGATGAATCGCGGCACCGTCGGGTTCCTGATGAACGAATATGCCGAATCCGATCTGATGAACCGGCTGTCCGATGCCGAAGAGGCGGTCATCAATCCGCTGTCCATGGTGGCGACCTGTGTGGATGGGACCATCCATCGTGCGCTGGCGATTAATGAGGTCTCGGTGCTGCGGGCGGGGCCTCAGGCGGCGAAGCTGCGGATTTCCATCGACGGGCGCCTGCGGATGGAGGAGCTGGTCTGCGACGGGGCGCTGATCGCCACGCCTGCGGGCTCGACCGCGTATAACTATTCGGCGCATGGGCCGATTCTGCCGATCGGCGCGGATGTGCTGGCCCTGACGGCGATTGCCCCCTTCCGGCCCCGGCGTTGGCGCGGGGCGCTTTTGCCGAAAACCGCGCATGTTCGCTTTGACGTGCTGGACCCAGAGAAACGCCCGGTGATGGCCGATGCAGACAGTAACTCGGTCGAGAATGTGGTGGCGGTCGAAATCCGGTCCGAGCCGGACATCGCGCATCGCATCCTGTTCGATCCGGGGCACGGGCTGGAAGAGCGGCTGATCCGCGAACAATTCGTCTAATAAAAGCAGACCCGCGTGCAGGCCAGCGCTGCGCCCTGCGGGCCGTGCAGCGCATAGCTATGGATTGCCTCGGGGCGGGGCAGGCGGCGCAGTACGCCGCCGACGGGCTGAAACTCGGTCAGCAGCAGATTGATCGTGCCCGCCGTTTCGAGGCCCGAGAAATCCCGCACATAGCCCTGATGCGCCCCCATCGCCCGTGTGCGCAGGATCATCCGGCAGGGCTGTGCGGCGGCGGGGACGGATAGCAACACCCCCCGCGTGCGCGCCGAGAGCGGCAGCCGCAATACATGCGCCCCCGGAATAACGGTGCGCGCGGGGGCTGGCACCTCGGGGATCGGCTCGGGGGTGAAATCGTCAAAGAGCATCATGGCAGCGGGCTCGAATGTCATTTGTTCTATTTTTGTTTTATTTGCCCCGCCGCCGCAATCCCAAAAAAGAAGACCCCGCAAAAAGCGGGGCCAGGTGGGGTTAACTTTGTGAAGACGCCTATTTTGCGTAACCGATGGTCTGCAGGGCCTCTTTGATTTCGTCCAGGATGGCCGGATCGTCGATGGTGGCGGGCATCTTGTATTCCTTGCCGTCTGCGATGGACACCATGGTGCCGCGCAGAATCTTGCCCGAGCGGGTTTTCGGCAGGCGGTCCACCACGACGGCCAGTTTGAAGGCGGCCACGGGGCCGATTTTTTCGCGGACCAGTTTGACGACTTCCTTGACCACCTCGGCGTGATCGCGGTCCGCGCCGGCATTCAGACACAGGAAGCCAACCGGCATCTGCCCCTTCAGCTGATCGGTGACGCCGATCACGGCGCATTCGGCAACATCGGGGTGACCGGCCAGGACTTCTTCCATCCCGCCGGTGGACAGCCGGTGCCCGGCGACGTTGATCACGTCATCGGTGCGCGCCATGATATAGACATAGCCGTCCTCGTCGATCATGCCCGCATCGCCGGTTTCATAGTAGCCGGGGAAATGCTCCAGATAGGATTTCTTGAACCGATCTTCGGCATTCCACAGGGTCGGCAGGGTGCCGGGGGGCAAGGGCAGCTTGATCGCGATGGCGCCCAGCTCTCCGGTGGGGACGGGGTGGCCGCCCTCGTCCAGGATCTGCACGTCATAGCCCGGCAGCGGCACAGACGGCGAGCCCAGCTTGACTGGCATTTCCTCGATCCCCAGCGGGTTGCCTGCGATGGCCCAGCCGGTTTCCGTCTGCCACCAGTGGTCAATCACCGGCACGCCCAGCTGATCTTGCGCCCAGACGATGGTGTCGGGGTCGGCGCGCTCACCGGCCAGATAGACCTGTTTCAGGCAGGACAGATCGTATTTCTTGACGTATTCGCCGGTCGGATCCTCGCGTTTCACCGCGCGGAAGGCGGTGGGCGCGGTGAAGAAGGATTTGACGTTATGTTCGGAAATCACACGCCAGAAGGTGCCCGCATCGGGGGTGCCGACGGGTTTGCCCTCGAAGACGATGGTGGTGTTGCCATGCACCAGCGGCCCATAGGTGATGTAGCTGTGCCCCACGACCCAGCCCACATCCGAGGCCGCCCAGAACACATCGCCCGGATCGACGTTATAGAGGTTCTTCATCGTCCAGTTCAGCGCCACCAGGTGCCCGCCGGTGGGGCGCACAACGCCCTTGGGCTGGCCCGTGGTCCCCGAGGTATAGAGGATATAGGCGGGGTGATCTGCCTCGACCGGGACACAATCGGCCGGTTCCACACCGTATTGGAACCCGTGCCAGTTGAAATCACGGCCCTCTTCCAGATGGGCGACTTCCTGTTCGCGCTGGAAGATCACGGTGAAGTCGGGCTTGTGCTGGGACAGTTCAATCGCGCCGTCCAGCAGCGGTTTGTAATGGACCACGCGGCCCGGCTCGATGCCACAGGATGCGGCGATGATGGCCTTGGGTTTGGCGTCGTCGATGCGCACGGCCAGCTCGTTGCTGGCAAAGCCTCCAAACACGACCGAGTGCACAGCCCCCAGACGGGCACAGGCCAGCATGGCCTCCAGGGCTTCGGGGATCATCGGCATGTAGATGATCACGCGGTCGCCTTTTTCCACGCCCTTGGCGCGCAGGGCGCCGGCCAGGCTGGCGACACGGTTGCGCAGCTCGACATAGGAAATGGTGCGTTTGGTATGGGTGACGGGGCTGTCATAGATGATGGCGGTCTGCTCGCCCCGGCCCGCTTCGACATGGCGGTCAACGGCGTTCCAGCAGGTGTTGACCATGCCGTCCTTGAACCATTCGTACAGAGGCGCGTTTTCATCGAACAGGGCCTTGCTGGGCTTTTTGTCCCAGTCGATGGCCTGGGCTGCGTCCATCCAGAACCCTTCCGGGTCCGATTTCCACGCGGCGTAAACGTCTTTGTATGCCATAGTATGCCTCCTCCTTTGGGTTGTGATCTTGATTACGTAGGGTCGTAGAATCCCGCAAGAATTATGCATGGGGGGCGACAGAATTACGCAAGAAATTTGCAGAATTCGAAAGATTTTGGCCGAAGGGTTTTGCAAACTCCCCATGAGACATGCTGAAAATTAGCGAAAAGCACGTTATTTTGCAAAAATGCAAAGTCTGAACCGCAAATTTGACGACTCACGGCGCAGGCCGCGGCCCAGGGCGGAAACCGGCCGCAAAGGCTCTCTCTTTGCGGCCGGTTTCACGGTGCTGGCATGGCCAGAGTCAGCCGTATTGCGCCACCGGCGTGCCGGCGATGGCGGCCATGTTCAGCAGCCCGCGCGGCGTAATCGAGGGGCTGACGATATGCACCCGGTTGCCCATGCCCATCAGGATCGGGCCGATCTCCAGCCCGTCGCCTTTCATCTTCAGAATGTTGCGCACCCCGCTGGCCGCGTCGGCATTGGCAAAGACCAGCACATTGGCCGCGCCCTGCATCCGGCTGCCGGGGAAAATCCGTTCGCGCAATTCGGGATCCAGCGCGGCGTCCACGTTCATTTCGCCCTCATAGCAGAAATCACGCGGGGCGCTGTCCAGAATCTCCAGTGCGGCGCGTTGGCGGCGGCCGGTGTCGCTGTTCAGGTTCCCGAACTGAGACTGCGCACAGAGCGCGATCTTCGGTTCCAGGCCAAAGCGGCGCACATGGCGTGCCGCCCCGATCACGGTTTGGGCGATTTCATCGGGGGTGGGGTCAATGCTGACCTGCGTGTCCGCAATGAACAGCGGCCCGTCCTCCAGGATCATCAGCGACAGCGCCCCCGAGGGTTGGCGCCCCTTATCCGCCAGCAGCTGCGTGACATAGTTCAGGTGCCAGCGATATTCGCCAAAAGTGCCGCAGATCAGGGCGTCGGCCTCGTCGCGATAAACCATGATCGCGCCGATGGCGGTGGTGTTCGTGCGCATGATCGCCTTGGCCAGATCCGGAGTAACACCGCGCCGGGCCATGACCTCGTGATAGGTGGTCCAATAGTCGCGGTAACGGGCGTCGTTTTCGGGGTTCACCACGTGGAAATCCACATCGGGGCGGATTTTCAGGCCGGCGCGTTCGCAGCGGGCCTCGATGACGTCGGGGCGGCCGATCAGGATGGGCTGTTCGGTGGTTTCCTCCAGCACGGCCTGAGCGGTGCGCAGTACGCGTTCGTCCTCGCCCTCGGCAAAGACGATGCGGCGACTGGCCGAGCGGGCGGCCTCGAACACCGGGCGCATCAGCAGGGCGGATTTGAAGACGGTCTGGTTCAGGCTGGCCTTATAGGCCTCCAGATCCTCCAGCGGGCGGGTGGCCACGCCGGTTTCCATCGCTGCCTGCGCCACCGAGGAAGACACCACCCCCGACAGGCGCGGATCGAACGGTTTGGGGATCAGGTAATCCTCGCCAAAGGTCAGGCGTTCGCCCTGATAGGCGGCGGCGGCCTCGGCGCTGGTGGTGGCGCGGGCCAGTTCGGCGATGCCGTCGATACAGGCCAGCTGCATCTCGTCGTTGATCTCGGTTGCGCCGACGTCCAGCGCCCCGCGGAAGATGAACGGGAAACACAGCACGTTATTCACCTGGTTGGGATAATCGCTGCGGCCGGTGGCGATGATGGCGTCTGGGGCGACCTCGCGCGCCAGTTCGGGCAGGATTTCCGGGGTCGGGTTGGCCAGTGCAAAGATCACCGGGCGGGGCGTCATTTTCGAGACCATATCCGGGCTGAGCACCCCAGGACCGGACAGGCCCAGGAACATGTCGGCACCCTCGATCACCTCGGCCAGGGTGCGTTTGTCCGAGGCCTGCGCATAGGCCGCTTTCTGAGGCGTCATGTCCTCGGTCCGGCCCTCATAGACCAGCCCATGGATGTCGCACAGCCAGACGTTTTCACGCTTTACGCCCAGTTTCAGCAGCATGTTCAGGCAGGCAATCCCTGCGGCACCGCCGCCAGTGCTGACGATCTTGATGTCCTCGAATTTTTTGCCCGCGACGTGCAGAGCATTCTTCGCAGCGGCCCCCACGACAATGGCGGTGCCGTGCTGATCGTCATGGAAAACGGGAATGTTCATCCGTTCGCGGCACAGTTTTTCCACGATGAAACAGTCGGGCGCTTTGATGTCTTCTAGATTGATGGCACCGAAAGTGGGTTCCATCGCGCAGACCAGATCGGCCAGTTTTTCGGGGTTGGATTCATTTAGTTCAATGTCAAAACAATCTATGTTCGCGAACTTTTTGAACAGGACGGCCTTGCCCTCCATCACGGGTTTGCTGGCCAATGCCCCGATATTTCCCAGCCCCAAAACGGCCGAGCCGTTGCTGACAACGGCCACCAGATTGCTGCGTGCGGTATATTTGCTTGCGTTTGCAGGGTCTTGCTTGATTTCCAGGCAGGCTTCGGCCACGCCGGGGGAATAGGCGCGGCTTAGGTCGCGCCCGTTGGCCAGGGGCTTGGTGGCTCGGATCTCAAGCTTCCCCGGTTTGGGGTGTTCATGATAGAAAAGCGCGGCTTGGCGCAGGGATTCTTTGGATGTATCGGACATTGGGGCCTCCTGCGTGATCGGATAGTTTGGCGTTAAACTAAATGATGACCAAAGGGAAGGCGCTGTTTTCCGGCCTGCGCGCGGACTTGCAAAACCTGGCCTGCGGGATCACAGTTTTCCAAACCTTGTCTCTTGAAACCGGAGAATACACCGATGTCCCTGCTGGATGCAGCCCGATCTGTTCGCGAAAACGCCTATGCGCCCTATTCGAACTTCAAAGTGGGAGCAGCGATCCGGTCTGTATCGGGGCAGATCTATACCGGGTGTAACGTGGAAAACGTGGCCTATCCCGAAGGCACCTGCGCCGAGGCCGGGGCCATCGCCGCGATGGTGGCCGCAGGCGAGACCGAACTGGTTGAGGTCTGTGTGATCGCGGGCAGCCCTCAACCTGTCACGCCCTGCGGTGGCTGCCGTCAGAAACTGGCCGAGTTCGGGCGCGGCGATGTGCCCGTTCGTTTGGCCTCGGTCGATGGCCCCGAGACAACGATGACCATCGCCGAGCTGCTGCCGGGCGCGTTCGATCCGTCGCATATGGAGCGCAGCTAAGCGGTATGGATGCCCGCGCAATCATAGCCCGCGTTCGGGATCGGCAGCCTGTCGATCCGGCCGATCTGGCGTGGTTTGCGGCGGGTCTGGCGGATGACACCGTGACGGATGCGCAGGCGGCCGCCTTTGCCATGGCGGTGCTGCTGAACGGGCTGGGCGAGCGCGGCCGCGTGGCGCTGACCCAGGCGATGCGCGATTCCGGGGATGTGTTGCACTGGGATCTGGATCGCCCGGTTTTGGATAAACATTCGACCGGCGGGGTGGGCGATTGCGTGTCCCTGATCCTGGCGCCCGCGCTGGTGGCCTGCGGGGCCTATGTGCCGATGATCTCGGGGCGGGGGCTGGGGCATACCGGAGGGACGCTGGACAAACTGGAATCGATTCCGGGGTTTCAGACCGGCCTGTCGCAGGATCGGTTCCGTCAGACTGTCACCCAGACGGGATGTGCCATCGTCAGCGCCAGCGGGGCGATTGCGCCCGCGGATAAGCGCCTATACGCGATAAGGGACGTGACCGCCACGGTCGAAAGCCTGGACCTGATCACCGCCTCGATCCTGTCCAAGAAACTGGCCGCCGGGCTGCATGGGCTGGTGTTGGATGTCAAGGCTGGCTCGGGGGCGTTCATGAAAACTACCGCGCAGGCCACAGAGCTGGCGCGGGCCCTGGTGTCTACGGCCAATGCGGCCGGGTGTCCGACGGCGGCTTTGATCACGGATATGAGCCAGCCTTTGGCATCGAATTTGGGCAACGCGCTTGAGATCGCCACCGTGATGGAGGTGCTGACCGGCAGCGCCACCGGGGCGCCCCCAGAGACCCCGGACCGTTTGCTGGACATCTCGGCCGCGCTGGGCGGGGTGCTGCTGGACAATGCGGGGCTGGCGGATACGGCCTCTGGCGGGGCCAAAGCGATCCGGGCGGCTGTTGCCAGCGGGCAGGCCGCCGAGGTGTTTGGCCGGATGGTGGCCGCGCAGGGTGGCCCTGTTCAATTTGTCGAAAATTGGCAGCGTTTTCTGCCCGAAGCTCCGGTCATTCGGGAAATCCCCGCGCCCGAGACAGGATATGTCAGCGCTTGGGACGGTCAGGCGCTGGGCCTGGCGGTGGTCGATCTGGGGGGCGGGCGGCATGTGGAAACAGATGTGGTGGATCCTGCGGTGGGCCTGTCCGATGTGGCCCCGATCGGCAGTTTCCTGCACCGAGGTCAGCCTTTGGCGCGGGTTCATGCAGCGCGCGAAGCGGCAGCGGATCAGGCCGTTCGGCAGGTGCTCTTGGCTGTGGAAATAAGCGGCCAGGTGCCGGTCGCCCCGCAGCTTATTTACGAAAGGATCGGCTGATGCCCCGCGCGTTTTTGCTGGTGATTGACAGTGTGGGCATTGGCGGAGCGCCGGATGCAGGGCGCTTTTTCAACGGGGATCGCCCGGATACGGGCGCGAATACGCTGGGCCATATTGCGCAGGCTTGTGCCGAAGGGCGGGCCGAGCAGGGGCGCTCGGGGCTATTGAAACTGCCCTGTCTGGATGGGCTGGGGCTGGGGCACGCGCTGCGGGTCGCGTCGGGGATGCAGGCCCCTGGGCTGGGCGCCGCGCCGACGGGGCTGTGGGGCGCCGCAACCGAGATCAGCCCCGGCAAGGATACGCCCTCGGGGCATTGGGAAATCGCGGGGGTTCCGGTGCCCTGGGACTGGCACTATTTCCCCGATCAGACGCCCGCGTTTCCGGCGGAATTGACGGCGCAAGTCTGTGCTTTGGCCGGCACGGAGGGGATATTGGGCAACCGGCACGCGTCGGGCACAGAGATTCTGTCTGAGCTGGGCGCGCAGCATCTGCAAACCGGCTGGCCGATCTGCTACACCTCGGCGGATAGCGTGTTTCAGATCGCCGCGCATGAGGTGCATTTTGGCCTGGATCGGTTGCTGACCCTGTGCCAAGAGCTTGCGCCAGTGCTGCACCGGATGCGGGTTGGCCGCGTGATTGCGCGGCCTTTCGTGGGCTCTGTTCAGCAGGGGTTTACCCGCACGCAAAACCGCCATGACTATGCCATTGCGCCCCCCAGCCCAACGCTGTGCGACTGGGCCAGCGCGGCGGGTGTGCCCGTTCATGCCGTTGGAAAGATTGGAGATATCTTCTCGATGCGCGGTATTGCGGATGTCTGCAAGGGCCCCGATACGAAGCTGATGGAGCACCTGCACCGGCTGATTGAAACCGCCGAGGACACCAGCCTGACCTTTGCGAATTTTGTTGAATTCGACAGCCTTTATGGCCACCGCCGGGACGTGTCGGGCTATGCGCGGCATCTGGAATGGTTCGATGCGGCGCTGGCCGGGCTGCTGCCGCAGTTGCGCGTGGATGATCTGTTGATCGTCACGGCCGACCATGGCAATGATCCCACCTGGAGCGGCACCGATCACACCCGTGAACGCACTCCGGTTCTGGGCTATGGGGCAGGGGCGCGCGCCATTGGGAACGTCATGTTCGCCGACATCGCCGCCAGTATTGCGGCGCATTTGAACATCCCCGCGCAGGGGCCGGGAAAGTCCTTTTTATGAGCTGGAAAACGCTTCCGAAAATCGAACTGCATCTGCATCTAGAGGGCGCGGCGCCTCCGGTGTTCATTCGTCGCCTGGCGCAGGAAAAATCGGTCAGCCTAGAGCGCGTTTTCGACGAACAGGGGGCCTATGCCTATCGTGATTTCCCGCATTTTCTGCAAGTCTACGAGGCCGCGACACAGGTTCTGCAAACCCCGCGCGACTATCAGCGGCTGACACGCGCCGTGCTGGAGCAATGCGCTGAACATGGCGTGATCTATGCCGAGACCTTTGTGTCGCCCGATTTCTGCGGTGGGCGCGATCTGGCGGCATGGCGGGACTACCTGGCCGCCATCCGTGAAGAGTCAGACCGTGCCGAGGCCGAGATGGGCATCACCTTGCGCGGTATCGTCACCTGCATCCGGCATTTCGGCCCCGAAAAGGCCAGGGAAACCGCGATGTGCGCTGCCGAAACAGCGGGGGACTGGATCACCGGGTTCGGAATGGGCGGCGATGAAACCATGGGGCGGCAGGGCGATTTCGCCTGGGCCTTCGATTGCGCCCGCGAGGCCGGGCTGCGGCTGACGACTCATGCCGGGGAATGGGGCGGGCCCGCCGCGATCCGCCAGGCGCTGGAACTGGGGGTTGAACGGATCGGCCACGGCGTGCGTGCGATCGAGGATCCCGCGCTGGTCGAAACTCTGGCCGATACGGGCGTTGTGCTTGAGCTTTGCCCAGGTTCGAACATTGCGCTGGGGCTGTATCGGAATTTCGCCGCCCACCCCATTGCGCGCCTGCGCGATGCGGGGGTAAAGGTGACGGTATCCACCGATGACCCGCCGTTTTTCCACACGACGATGACGCGGGAATTCGAAGCGTTGGAACAGGCATTCGGCTGGGGGCCGGAGGATCTGAAACAACTGAACGACACGGCGATCAACGCGGCCTTCTGCGACGAAGGAACACGCGCGCGCATTCAGAAAAAACTGGAGACAGCATGACCGAGCACCTGACCATCGTGACGCATCCGCTGGTGCAGCACAAACTGACCCTGATGCGCAAGCAGGACACCTCGACCGCCAGTTTCCGCCGCCTTTTGCGTGAAATCAGCCAGCTTCTGGCCTATGAGATCACCCGCGAAATGGAGATGACCAGCGAAACCATCGCCACCCCGATGGAGCAGATGGAGGCCCCCGTTCTGGAGGGCAAGAAACTGGCGCTGATCTCGATCCTGCGGGCGGGCAACGGGCTGCTGGATGGCGTGCTGGAGCTGATCCCGGCGGCGCGCGTCGGGTTTGTCGGGCTCTACCGTGACGAAAAAACGCTGGAGCCGGTGGAATACTATTTCAAGGTGCCGGAAAATCTGGAGGACCGTCTGGTCATTGCCGTGGATCCGATGCTGGCGACGGGCAATTCCTCGGTTGCGGCGATTGATCTGCTAAAGAAGGCCGGGGCGAAAAACATCCGCTTCATGTGCCTGCTGGCCGCCCCCGAGGGCGTTGCGCGTATGAAAGAGGCACACCCCGATGTGCCCATCGTCACAGCCTCTTTGGACCGCTGTTTGAACGAAAAAGGGTACATCATGCCGGGACTAGGTGATGCGGGTGACCGAATGTTCGGCACAAAATAAGCCAAACCCTTTACTAATAACGCTGAATCGGGCAACCTGCCTTGCAAAGCCTGCTTGGGGGGCCATATGCCTGTTTCAAAAGTCGTTTCTTCTGCTGTTCTTGCTGTTTTTCTGGGGGGCGCTTCGGTGTCCGCGCAGGTGTTGGGGGCGGCTCTGCCGGCCGAGTTCCCGCCCAGCAGCTATAAGGGCAAACAATATGTCGATAGCAAAGGCTGCGTGTACATTCGCGCCGGTGTTGCCGGGAATGTCACCTGGGTGCCGCGGGTGACGCGCAGCCGTCAGCCGATCTGCGGGGCGCAGCCGACCTTTGCCAAGGCCAAGACGCCCGCGCCCGTCAAAGTGGCTGAGACGCCCAAGCCCAAACCCGCGCCGGTTCAGAAAAAACCTGTCAAAGTGGCCACGGCCAAGCCTGTTGTGAAACCGGCCAAGGCTCCGATGCGGACGGTGGCCTCGGTGACCACGGCGCCCAAACGGATCGTGCAGGCGAAACCTGTCGTGCCGGTGGCTGCGCCGAAACGGGTGGCGCCGGTCCGGATGGCGGCCCCTGCGGCTGCGGCCGGGTGCCCGCAGTTCGGCCCCAGCGGCCGGTTCATGCAGGGCCAGGGGCTGCGCTGCGGCCCGCAGGCGGAATCGCCGGTGTCTTATGGCGCGGCTCAGGGGCGTGTGGCAAGCGTGGCCACGGTGACGCCTGGCACCGTATCGCCCAACACACGGGTTGCCCCCAAACATGTCTACCAACAACAGGTCGAGACCACGACGGGCGTCAAAATCCCCAAAGGCTATCGCCCCGTGTGGAAGGATGACCGCCTGAACCCGAAACGCGCCCACGGCACCTTTGCCGGGAAAGCGCAGATGGATCTGGTCTGGACAAACACCGTGCCGCGCAAGCTGGTGGATCGCAACACGGGCAAGGACGTCAGCCGCGCTCATCCGAACTTGGTGTACCCCTATACCGATCTGGCGGTGCAGCAGCAGCAGGACGCCTATAAACATATGAAACGTCCGGTGGTCGCGACCAAGGGACAGGTGAAAGCACAGGCCAAGACCAAAGCGCGCGCTGTGGTCTCGACCCGGTCGGCCCCGGTCCATACCGCGCCCAAGGCCACGGGCCGCAAATATGTTCAGGTCGGCACCTTTGGGGTTCCGGCCAATGCGCAGCGCACTGCGGCCCAGTTGCAGCGCGCCGGATTGCCGGTGCGGATGGGCCGATACTCGAAGGGTGGGAAGCAGTATCAGATCGTGATGGCGGGGCCCTTTGCCTCGGGGGCGCAGCTGAATGCGGCGCTGAACACCGCGCGCCGGGCCGGATTCCGGGATGCCTTTGTCCGTTAGGGCTTAGCCGTTGCAGATTTCCTGAAGCCGCACCCAATCGGCGTCGCTAAGCACAGGCGGCGCCGTTTTTCCGCGCATCGGGTCTGCCTCGATCAGGCCCAGGGTGGTTTCTCCTGAGACATCCAGCGCATAGGCGTAGGGCAGGGACGACAGCCGAGCCAGCGCGAACCCGTCCAGAACCTGCGCATCGGTCAAAGCGGGGCGCGGCTGGGCCAGAACGGTTTCCGCATAGGCCGCCAGTGACGGATCGGGCAGCGTGCCCGTGGTCAGCAGCCGCAGCGTATCCATAAACCCCCCGGCTTCGAGCAACTGTTTCAGCGGGTCGATCTGTTGCCCGCGCAGCAGCTCGGCCACGATATAGCCGGCTGCGACGCCGGGGTCCTCGTGGTCTTCGATCAGGCGGCGGCTGATCAGCAGAATCTGCCCCGGCAGCAGCACCGAATCCGGCACCCCGCCGCGCATCACCACCACCCGGCTGGCGCGGGTTTCAGGCAGCGCGGTGCGTTCCGCCAGAGCGTTTAGCGCCTTGCCCGTTCCGGCAGAGACACAGGCCTGGCCCGTCACCCGTTGCGCATGGGTCAGCAGCCGTTCGCCCAGATCCAGGCGTTTTGCGGCAGGGACAACGCGGGCGGCGTGATTCAGCATGGCTCCGGGTAGCCAGAACACGGCCAAAGCCCCCAGCGCGGTCATCGCCCCCGCCAGGATCAGCAGGCGCAGCCGTCCCGGTTTGGACCGCCCACGCCCGACGGCCTGACGTAGCTTTTCGATGGCGCCGATCATCTCGGCCTCTTGTTCGGACAGTTCCAGCGTCTCGTCCGGGTCGCCATCGGGGCAATAGAGCGCGGGCAGCTCGCCAGGGTTCGTGCGTTCAATCGCGGCCAGGGACCAATGGGTCAGCGGCTGATCCCTGGTATCGGTGATGACCAGCGTTGCCTCGCCGATCGAGACGATCACCTCGCGGCGTTGCGCATCCGGGCTGGGGCGCCAAAGACCAGAGGCTTCGATCCGCTGGTATTTCTGTAGTGCTGTCATTGCGGGCTGCCCTGCCTCTGTTGTGCGTCAGTGATAGCACGGGCGGGCAGGGGGCGTCCATCCGCCCCCTGAGGCAATCAGCCAGAGGCGATCACAGGGATCTGGCCACGGTGCGCAGCTCGAATTTCTGGATCTTCCCGGTCGAGGTTTTCGGCAATTCCTGAAACACCACTTTCTTGGGTGTTTTGAACCCGGCCAGACGTTCGCGGGCAAAGGCGATCAGCGCGGCCTCGGTGGTGCTATGCCCGTCTTTCAGTTCGACAAAGGCGCAGGGCACCTCGCCCCATTTTTCATCGGGTTTGGCGACCACGGCGCACAGCAGCACATCAGGGTGGGACATCAACACGCCCTCGACCTCGACCGAGCTGATGTTTTCCCCGCCCGAGATGATGATGTCCTTGGCCCGGTCGGCGATCTGCACGTAGGTATCCGGGTGCTGGATAGCGATGTCTCCGGTGTGGAAATAGCCGCCCTTAAAGGCCTCGGCGGTTGCTTTGGGGTTTTTCAGATAGCCCTTCATCACGCCATTGCCGCGCATGATGATCTCGCCCTGGGTTTGGCTGTCCATGGGGATCTGCTGCATGTTTTCATCGACGACGGTGATATGTTCCATGATCGGCATCGCGACCCCCTGGCGGGCCTTGATCGCGGCGCGGTCGTCGTCTTGCAGCGGNTCCCANNCGNNNTTCCAGGTGCATTCGGTGGCGGGGCCGTAGACCTCGGTCAGGCCGTAGACCTGCGTGACGTTAAAGCCCATCGGTTCAATCTTGGCCAGGGTGGCCGGGGCAGGCGGAGCGCCGGNGGTAAAGACCTCGACCACGTGATCGAAATCGCGCCGGTCGCTTTCGGGGGCGTTCACCAGCGTGTTCAGAACGATGGGCGCGCCGCCGAAATGGGTGACTTTTTCATCCGCGATGGCGTCAAAGACGGCCTTGGCGGTGATGTCGCGGCAGCAGATGACGGTGCCGCCATAGGCCGGCATCAGCCAGGTGTGGCACCAGCCGTTGCAGTGAAACAGCGGCACGATGGTCAGGTAATGCGGGTGCATCGGCAGGCGCCAGCTGATCCCCTGACCCATCGCATTCAGATAGGCCCCGCGGTGATGATAAACCACGCCCTTGGGCCGCCCGGTGGTGCCCGAAGTATAGTTCAGCGCGATGCTTTCCCATTCGTCCTGCGGCAGGATCCACTGGAAATCCGGATCNCCCGAGGCCAGCAGCTCTTCGTATTCCATATAGTGCCCGTGGGCATGGGCCCCGGCGAAATCATCGGCCACCTCGATCACGATGGGGGCGGGGCCGATCATGTCCTCGATCGCCTGGGCCACGACGGGCAGGAATTGCGGATCGACCAGCACCACCTTGGCCTGCCCGTGATCCAGAATGTAGGAAATCGTATCGGATTCCAGCCGAGTATTGATCGTGTTCAGCACAGCGCCACAGGCGGGCACGCCGAAATGCGCTTCGGCCTGGGCAGGGATGTTCGGCAGAACGGTGGCCACCACATCGCCCGGCTGCACACCCAGTTTCACCAGACCCGAGGCCAGTCGCGTCACCCGCTGATGATATTCCACATAGGTCTTGCGGTGCTGGCCATAGACCACGGCCAACAGATCGGGGAATACATCCTTCGCCCGGTTCAGCCAGGACAGAGGCGTCAGCGGCACGTAATTCGCCGCGTTCTTCTCAAGTCCGCTTTCATCTGCCATCCAACCCATCGGGTGGTCCTCCTACGCTGTGATGCCTTCGCGCGCGAGTATATGGACCCGCGCGCACCGGGCAATATCGTAGGAACCCGTAGATGGTCTTTTCTCAGAAGGGTCAATCCGTTAGCGTCGCCCCATGATCCTGTCCACTGGCCGCAAATATATCTTCATCCATATCCCGAAAACGGGTGGCACCTCGATGGCGCTGGCGCTGGAAAGCCGGGCCAAGAAGGATGACATCCTGCTGGGCGACACGCCCAAGGCCAAACGCCGCCGCGGCCGCGTGCGCGATGTGCAGACGGCGGGGAGGCTGTGGAAACATTCCACCCTGGCCGATATTGACGGGCTGGTCTCGTCGCAGCAGATCGAGGGTTATTTCACCTTCACCCTGGTGCGGAATCCCTGGGATCGGGTGGTCAGCTATTATCACTGGCTGCAAACGCAAAGCTTCGATCACCCGGCCGTGCGGCTGGCGCAGGCCACCAGCTTTACGCAGTTCATCAACCATCCGCATACCCAGGCCTCACTCGGGTCGGCCCCGGCCAGCTATTACATGACGGATATTCGCGGTCAGGAACGCTGCACGGCCTATATCCGGCTGGAACATCTCCACCGCGATGCACAGCCGCTCTGGGAACACCTTGGGTTCCAGCTGGACCTGCAACATGCGAACCGCTCGAACCGGGTGGACTATCACCGCTATTACACCGCTCAGGATACCGATCTGATCGCGCGGGTCTGCGCCGCCGACATCGCCCGTTTCGGCTACAGCTACGAATAGCCCCACGCGCGCAACGCAATGCCAGCGGCCCGAAGGGCTGATCCAGCCTGCGCGTCAGCGCAGTCCGCGTAATAACAAACGCGCGCCCGTCTCCGGGCGCGCGCTTTTTTGTCTATCCGGCTCAGGCTGCGGATTTTGCCTCAGGGTCGAACCGGCCATAGAAGCTTTGGCCCTTGGCCGCCATATCTCGCAGCAGATCGGGGCATTTGAACCGCGCGCCATAGGCCGCTTCCAGCTCGTCACAGCGTTGGGCGGCATATTCCGCGCCCAGCATGTCCAGCCAGCTGTAAGGCCCGCCCGTCCAGGGGGCAAAGCCCCAGGCCAGGATCGCGCCCACGTCGCCCTCGCGGATGTCCTCGACAACGCCCTCTTCCAACGCGCGCACGGCCTCAAGCACCTGAGCAAACATCAGACGGTCCTTCACATCCTGAAGGCTGGGCAGCTCGGGCGCGGCCGGGTATTTTTCGGTGATCCCCTTCCAATAGCCCAGGCGCTTGCCCTTCTCGTCATAATCAAAGAAGCCCGCCTTGGATTTGCGGCCCAGACGGCCCAGCTCTTCCATCCAGAAAATCAGATCGTCCGAGGGGCTTTCGGGATAGGCATCGCCCATCGCGGCCTTGGTGGCGCGGGCAATCTTGGCGCCCAGATCCACCGAGGTTTCATCTGTCAGCTGGATCGGCCCCACGGGGAAGCCCAGCTGCTGCGCGGCGTGATCCACCATCGCCGCCGGGGTGCCCTCGGTGACGATGCGCATGGCCTCGTTCATGTAGGGGATGATGCAGCGGTTGCAGTAGAAGAACCGCGCGTCATTGACCACGATCGGCGTTTTGCGGATCTGGCGCACGTAATCCAGCGCCTTGGCCACCGCGCGATCACCCGTTTCCTTGCCCTTGATGATTTCCACCAGGAACATCTTTTCAACCGGGCTGAAGAAGTGGATGCCGATGAATTGCTCGGGGCGGACAGACGCCTTGGCCAGGCCGGTGATCGGCAGAGTCGAGGTGTTCGAGGCAAAGATGCAGTCCTCGGGGATGATCGCCTCGACCTTTTTGGTCATCTCGGCCTTGACGCCGGGGTCTTCGAACACCGCCTCGATGATCAGATCGCAGCCTTTCAGCGCGTCCAGATCGGGGGTGGCGGTGATGCGGGACAGCAGGGCCTCTTTCTTCTCAGGGGTGNCTTTGCCGCGTTTGATCCCTTTGTCCATGTAGGTTTCCGAGTACGCCTTGCCGCGGTCTGCCGCATCCTGGTCACGGTCGATCAGGATAACCTCCATCCCGGCCTGCGCGCTGACCAGCGCGATGCCCGCGCCCATCATGCCCGCGCCCAGAACGCCGATTTTCTTGACCGACTGGTCGGGCACGTCCTTGGGACGCACGGCGCCTTTTTCCAGCGCTTCCTTGTTCAGGAAGAGCGAGCGGATCATCGCCGAGGACGAGGGATTCATCAGGATGTTGGTGAACCAGCGCGCCTCGATTTTCAGGGCGGTGTCAAAGGGCACCAGCGCGCCTTCGTAGACGGCGCTGAGCAGGGCCTTGGCAGCTGGGAAAGCGCCGCTGGTATTGGCGTTCACCATGGCCGAGGCCCCTACGAAAGTGGGGAAACCCGCAGGATGATAGGGCGCGCCGCCGGGCATTTTATAGCCCTTCGCGTCCCAGGGTTTCACCAGATCGGCGTCCTTGGCGTTCAGCACCCATTCGCGCGCAGCGGCCATCGGGTCTGCGGCAACTTCGTCAATGATTCCAGCGCCTTTGGCCTTTTTCGGGTCCACCAGCTTGCCTTGCAGCAGGAAGGGCGAGGCGGCCATCGCGCCCATTTTGCGCACCAGACGGGTGGTGCCGCCCGCGCCGGGGAAAATGCCGACCATGATTTCCGGCAGGCCGATCTTGGCCTTGGGGTTTTCGGCGGCAAAGATGCGGTGCGTGGACAGGGGTAGTTCCAGCCCGATGCCGACGGCGGTGCCGGGCAGAACGGCTGCAATCGGTTTGCCGCCCTTCTTGGTTTTGAAGTCCATGCCCGCCAGTTCGATCTTGCGCAGCAGGGCGTGCATTTTCATGGTGCCCTCGAACAGGCCGCGCGCCGGGTCGTCGCCCGCGTCGGCCTTCATTTTGGCCAGCACGTTCAGGTCCATCCCGCCGGCGAAATCCTTCTTGCCGCTGGTGATGATCACGCCTTTGGCGGCTTCGTCAGCCAGCGCGTCGTCGATCAGATCGCTAAGCACCAGAAGGGCCTCGGCGCTCATGACGTTCATGGATTTACCGGGGCAATCCCAGGTGATGGTGGCGACGCCCTCGGCGTCTTTGGTCATGGTGAAATCAGTCATTTCTGTCACTCCTGCCCCGAATTATACGCGTTCGATGATGGTGGCTGCGCCCATGCCGGACGCGATACACAGGGTGGCCAGGCCGACCTCTTTGTCCTGGCGCTCCAGCTCGTCCAGAAGGGTGCCGATGATGATCGCGCCGGTGGCGCCCAGCGGGTGGCCCATCGCGATCGAGCCGCCGTTCACGTTCACCTTGTCCATATCCGCGTCAAACGCCTGCTGGAAGCGCAGTACGACGCTGGCAAAGGCCTCGTTGACCTCGAACAGGTCGATGTCGCCAAAGGCCATGCCGCTGTCGGCCAGAATCTTCTGCGTGGCCGGAACCGGCCCGGTCAGCATGATGGTCGGGTCCAGCCCGATTTTGCAGGTCTGACGGATACGGGCGCGCGGTTTCAGACCGTATTTCTTACCGAAATCGGCGTTGCCGATCAGCACCCCGGCCGAGCCATCCACGATGCCCGAGCTGTTGCCCGCGTGGTGAATGTGGTTGATCCGCTCCAGATGCGGGTATTTCAGCATGGCGACCTTATCAAAGCCCGGCATGACCTCGCCCATGTCCTTGAACGAGGCTTTCAGCGCGCCCAGCCCCTGCATATCGGTGCCGGGGCGGATGAATTCATCGTAATCCAGAATGGTCAGACCGTTCTGATCCTTCACCGGCACGATGGACTTGGCGAAACGGTTGTCGTCCCAGGCGGCCTTGGCGCGTTTTTGCGATTCCACGGCCAGCGCGTCGGCCTGATCGCGGCTAAAGCCGTATTCAGTAGCGATAATATCGGCCGAAATCCCCTGCGGGACAAAATAGCGATCCAGCGCAACCGAAGGGTCCACGGCCACCGCAGCACCGTCGCTGCCCATGGGCACGCGGCTCATCATTTCCACACCGCCCGCGATATAGGCCTCGCCCGCGCCGCCCTTGATCTGGTTGGCGGCCAGGTTCACGGCCTCCATGCCGCTGGCGCAGAAACGGTTGATCGACAGGCCGGGGATGGATTCATCCAGATCCGAGGCCAGAACGGCGGTCCGCGCCAGACAGGCGCCCTGTTCCATCACCTGGGTGACGTTGCCCCAGATCACATCCTCGACGGCATGGCCTTCCAGGCCGTTGCGGTCCTTCAGCGCGTTCAGCACCCCCGAGGACATCCGCACCGCGGTTACCTCGTGCAGCGACCCGTCCGGGCGTCCCTTGCCACGCGGCGTGCGCACGGCGTCATAGATATAGGCTTCGGTCATTTTTCGCCTTCCTCTTTCCGGCTAGAGATTCAGAATCCCGGTCAAACGGTCAGCATCTGATCGCGAGATTTTCTGGTATTGGATGCCCCCAGGGTAAAGAATTTCAGCCCCCAAGGCGCATCCTCGTTGTTGGTTTGGAACATCGTTAAGCCTGGCCGAATTTCAAACGCCCCTGCGATGCCCGATCGCAATAAGAACGGTTTGTCTATCCGGTTCGGCATTTTCGGCTCCTTACTATTCGCCACCCGAGCGCGGCATCAGATCGTAGGGATGTTGCCATCCGGGCAGGGCACTGATGTTGCCCAGCCAGCGGTCAATGTTTGCATAGGCGGCACGATCAAAGCCAAAGGGCTCGGGGTAGTACAAATATCCGCAGCAGCTCAGGTCTGCATTGGTGACATCCGCTCCGACCAGCCAGTCACGCCCTTCCAGCGCGGCGTCCAGAGTCTGAAACGCGGCGCGCAGACGGCCCTGATTGAACGCGATCACATTCGGATCGCGGTGCTTTTCGGGCAGGAAATTCATCAGGAACCGGGTCATCCCCGCCTGACTGGACATTTTGTGATTGTCCCAGAACATCCAGCGCATCACCTCGCGCGCCTCGGCAGGGGTGGTGCCACCGAATTTGCCGGATTTTTCCGTGATATACATCTGGATGACGCCCGATTGAGTCAGTGTCTGCTCACCATCCAGCAGAACCGGAGCCTCCCCCATCACGTTCAAAGCGCGGTATGCATCGCTGCGCGCGGCGCCATTGAAGAAATCTACCCAGACCGGCTCCCATTCCTGTGCGCTCAGTGCCAGCGGCAGCGCCGCCTTATAACTGTTCCCGCTTTCGCCAAAGCAGTAGAGTTTCATCGTCATGCCCAATCCTCCCTGTGCGCGCATGTGGTTGCGTTCGAAGTGTGAGTATTTTTGGCAAGATGAAAAGGCAGACCTGCCCTTCGTAACGTACCGTTAAGGTTAATGGTGTACACCAGACGTTGCGTTACAGGCTGGAGAGCCGATGGACGTGCAAGGTGAAACCCCGCCCCGGCCTGATGCCAGTTGGCCCGCGCCTGGGGTGGGGCCCTCGTGACACTGTTTTCATCTTGCCAGAAATACTCAAATATCCCCGACCTGATTGCCCTGAGCGGACGGGGCCGGTTCGCGCCTCCTTACGGCTTGCGGGCGTCCAGTTCGGCGAGAAACAGCCGCAGCCGATGCCCATATGTGTCTTCGTTGATCACGCTGTCGAAGTTTTCGAACAGAAAGGACAGCGCTTCGCCTTCGTTCAGGCCGGATTCCTGCGCGAATCTCTTGAGCCGGCGATAGCCGTCCTCGGTCATTGCGGCGTTGAAGCGGCGGGTCAGGCGGAATCGTTTTGGCATATCTCTTCCTTTGGTCTCACTGGCTGGTATGGTTCGTGCCATGCCAGCCAGTGCGAGCGGGGCGCTGCCCCTAGTCAGCGGGTACAGGCCGCGGCCTGCACTCAGAAGTTGGCCGCGTCCAGAGCCATCACCGTGTCCGCGCCGCTGTTGATCCGTGCCAGGTGCATTGCGGTGGCGGGCAGGCGGCGGGCCATGTAGAAACGGCCGGTCGTGATCTTGGTTTCGTAGAAAGTGGCATCTTCGGCACCGTTTTCCAACGCTTCCATCGACACTTTGGCCATTTTGGCCCACATCAGGCCCAGGCAGACATGGCCGAACAGGTGCATGAAATCATACGAGCCCGACAGCGCGTTATTGGGGTTTTTCATGCCGTTTTGCATGAAATACATACCCGCCGCCTGAAGATCCTTCGAGGCCGCCTTCAGCGGATCCAGGAAGTCCTTTTTCAGTGCCTCGTTGCCGTCGTTTTCCTTCAGGAAGGTTTTCACCATCTCGAAGAAGGCCATCACGTGTTTGCCGCCGTCTGCGGCCAGTTTACGGCCGACCAGATCCAGCGCCTGAACGCCGTTGGCACCTTCATAGATCATGGCGATCCGGGCGTCGCGGGTGAACTGGGACATACCCCATTCCTCGATATAGCCGTGGCCGCCATAGACCTGCTGCGCCTGCACGGTCATGTCATAGCCCTCGTCCGTCAGGAAGCCCTTGATGACCGGGGTCAGCAGGCTGATCAGCCCGTCGGCATCCTTGTCGCCGCTGCGGTGCGCCTGGTCGATCAGGGTCGAGCTCCACAGGATGAAGGCGCGCGCGCCCTCGGTAAAGCTTTTCTGATCCATCAGGTTGCGGCGGATGTCGGGGTGCACGATCAGCGGATCGGCGGGGCCATCGGGGTTTTTCACGCCGGTCACGTCGCGGCCCTGAAGCCGGTCCTTGGCGTAGATCACAGCGTTCTGATAGGCGGCCTCGGCCTGGGTCAGGCCCTGCATTCCGACGCCGATGCGGGCTTCGTTCATCATGGTGAACATGGCGCGCATTCCCTTATGCGCATCGCCCAGCAGATAGCCGGTGGCCTCGTCATAGTTCATCACGCAGGTCGAGTTGCCGTGGATGCCCATTTTCTCTTCCAGCGCGCCGCAGCTGACGCCGTTGCGGGCACCGGGGGTGCCGTCCTCGTTGACGATGAACTTGGGCACGATGAACAGCGAGACACCCTTGATGCCCTCGGGGCCGCCGGGGATTTTCGCCAGTACCAGATGGATGATGTTGTCGGCCATCTCGTGTTCGCCAGCCGAGATGAAAATCTTCTGACCCGAGATCTTATAGCTACCGTCGTCCTGCGGGACGGCCTTGGTGCGCATCAGGCCCAGATCGGTGCCGCAATGCGGCTCGGTCAGGTTCATGGTGCCGGTCCATTCGCAGGACACCATTTTGGGCAGATAGGTGGTTTTCTGTGCGTCCGTGCCATGCGCCAGAATGGCCGAGGCCGCGCCGTGGGTCAGGCCCTGGTACATCGAGAACGCCTGGTTGGCCGAGCTGAACATTTCGCCCACCGCGATGCCCATCACATAGGGCATTCCCTGACCGCCGTATTCCTCGGGCAGGTCCAGGCCGGTCCAGCCGCCCTCGCGCACCTGATCGAAGGCTTCCTGGAAACCTGTGGGCACGCGGACCACGCCGTTTTCCAGAACGCAGCCTTCTTTGTCGCCCACCACGTTCAGCGGGGCCAGCACCTCAGAGGTGATCTTGCCCGCCTCTTCCAGAACGGCGCTGGTAAAGTCTGCTTCCAGATCGCCATAGCCCGGAATGTCCGATTGGCTGACCTTCAGCAGATCGTGCAGTACGAACTGCATGTCTTTGACGGGTGCGGTATAGCTCGGCATGGTCTCTCTCCCACTTGATGCCGGGGCCCTGTGTCAGGGTTACTCGGCAGCCTTCTGTTTTGTCTTCAGCGAGGCGATCATCTTCTCGCCCCAGGACATCTGTTCTTTCAGCTCTTCGATGGCCTGATCCAGCTCATCGCGTTGCTGTTCCATGTCGCGCAGACGGTCCTGCGCCACTTCGAAGGTTCGCTCCAGCTGAGTCAGCTGCGCATCCCCCATATTATAGAGATCCAGAAGTTGGCGGATCTCTTCGAGGCTGAAGCCAAAGCGCTTGCCCCGCAAAATCAGTTTCAGCCGGCCACGGTCCCGATGGGTGAAAAGGCGTTTCTGGCCTTCGCGGATCGGGAACAGCAGTTCCTTGGCTTCGTAGAACCGCAAGGTGCGCGGGGTGACCTCAAAGGCATCGCACATCTCGCGAATCGTCATTGTTGTTTCTTTTGTCACAGACATCTTTGTGCCCTCAGAAGATTTAACGGATGGTCAAAAGTTGCTGCGACTTCCCTTTCGATACAACAGCAGTCGAGGTTGACGTAATTGATACGTCACGTCACTTGTGGATTGACGTAAGATAAGGCAACGTAACCCCACGGAAATCGCAATTTCCTTTCGCAACGTCACACTGGAAAAACGAAAAAAGCGGGGAAAACCCCGCCTTTTCCCCCTGAATCAGGGGCGATTACAGCTTTTTCACAGCATCAGCCGTTCGGTCGCGCGACTCTTGCAACTCGGCGATGGCCTCGTCCAGCTGCTGGCGCTGCTGGCCCAGTTCCTCAAGCTTGCGATCCGCGCTTTCGACCCAGGCGCGCATCTGCGCTTCGTTGCCTTCGTTGTCGTAGATCAGCAGCCACTGGCGAATCCCTTCAAGAGAGTACCCCCATTTGCGGCCCCGCAGGATCAGAGTCATCCGGGCAATTTCGCGCGGCCCGTAGAAACGCGAGCGCCCCTCGCGGTCGGGTTCCAGCAGTTCGATATATTCGTAGTAGCGCAGGGTGCGCGGCGTCACATCGAACTTTGCGCACATTTCTTTGAAGGTCAGGCGGGTCTCAGACATTCGGCGTCATTCGGTTGCTTATAGTTTCACGCAGTCTGCAACAGGCGGATAGGCTTTGGCCACCCCCTTTCCGCAGCGCAGAAGAAACTGGCCCCGTCCCGTCGCTGCGTCACGGCGCCATAAAGCCCGGCGCCAGGAAATAGAACCCATAGGCCACGATCACCGCAGGCACGGCCGAGACCGCAGTCGCCAGAATGGCCGTGCGCGGGCTAAGCGCGATCGCCGGGAACAGCGCATCCCCGTCATTCGAGATGGCGTTCCCGATCAGGGCCGAGAACGGCAGCGCTCCGTTGATGTATAGCGTTGTCACCAGCACCTGCGGCCCGCATCCGGGCACAAAGCCCACCACGATCCCGATCAGCGGCAACAACGGTGCAACGGTTTCAAAGGCGGCCTTCAGGTCCAGCCCCAGGAAGGCAACCAGATAGTCATAGGCCAGATAGGCTCCGATCACCCAGACGGCGATGAAACTGGTTTCTTCGGCCATGCGGGTGGGGGGGCTGTCTGCGGCATTGGTCATTGCCTCAAGCGGCGAGGTGGTCCAGATCAGCAGCCCAATGGCCGTGCCGCCCAACCCCAGAGCCAGCAGAACGGAATGGGGCATCGCATCATAAAGTGGCGATTGCAGCAGTTGCAGAACGCCCATCACGAAACCGGGCAGGGCCAGGGCCAGAAAGGCCCAGTCGCGGGCGCGCAGCTTACCAATCCGATGCGGCATGGCGCAGCTGCCACTGTAGGCCGTCGGGGGCAGAATCCGCAACGCATCCACGATCCAGCCCGACAGAATCCCGACCGCAAAGGACAAAGGCAGCACCACAGCCGCCACATCCGGCCGCGTCGCGATCAAAAGGAACGCAGCGTCACCCATTGTGGCGGTTAGCGTGGCCACGACCGCTCCGAAGCCGACATTGCCCGAGGCATAGGCCGCAACCACAACCACCGCGCCGCCACAGCCCGGTGTCGCGCCCAGCAGGGCCGCCATGGGCACCTGCGCCCAGCGGGCGTTTTGCAGCGCGCTGCCGATGTTGAAGTTAAACAGCCGTTCCGCCCCATAAAACAGCATCAAAGTGGCCGCCACGAAGACGGAAACCTGGAAATAGGCGTCCAGCATCAGCTCTCGTGTCAGCGGGCCCAGCTCGCCCGGTGCGACGGCCAGCGCCAGAAGCAGCAGCGCATAAGGCAGCCGGCGCGTCCGGAAAGGCCCCAGAAAACCGGGCTGAAACGAGGCGGGCATATGAGAATCCATCTGTGTCATGCTTACCTGCATATGCGAATTACTCGCAATTGCAAGAACAAACTCTTGCACTCTGCCCGGATGGGCCGAATAGATAGGGGAAAGCACGCAAATCAGGCTCGGAGGCGCATATGGCACCCGATAATCAGATGTTCGCCCGCGAATTCATCAAGGCGATTCCCCACGCCAGGGCGCTGGGAATGGCGTTCACCCAAGTGGGCGACGGACGTGCCGAGATGCGGATGCCCTATGACGAGCGCTTTATCGGGGATCCGAAAACCAGAGTGATCCACGGCGGCGCGGTGTCGGCTTTGCTGGATACCACCTGCGGGGCCGCGGTCATGAGCCACCCCAAGGCGCCGGGGGGCACCGCCACGATTGACCTGCGGATCGACTACATGCGCGCGGCCACGCCCGGACAGGCGATCCGGACGCGCGCCCATTGCTATCGGATCACCAAAACCGTGGCCTTTGTCCGCGCCGAGGCGCTGGACGACGATGACAGCCTGCCTGTCGCCACGGCCTCGGGGGCCTTTACGGTCGAGGGGGGGCAGTCATGAACAAACGCCCCAGACCCGAACCGATGCAGGTGGTCAAGCAGCGCCGCGATGCCGCGCTGAATGCGCTGGTCCATGGTGTGCCCTATATTCAGTTCCTGGGAATCGAGTTCGACCGGCGCGGGGATGAGCTGACAGCGGTTCTGCCTTTTCAGGAATCTCTGATCGGCAACCCGATGCTGCCCGCGATTCACGGCGGTGTAACGGCGGCCTTTCTTGAGGTGACGGCGATCATCGGGCTCAGCTGGGCCTATCTGTGGGACGACATCGAAAGCGGCAGGCTGGACGCCGAGCAACTGGTGGCCGGGCAATTGCCGCGCCTGCCCAAAACGATTGATTTCACCGTGGACTATCTGCGCTCGGGTCTGCCGCGCGATGCCTATGCGCGGGCGCAGATCAATCGGTCGGGGCGGCGCTATGCCAGCGTCCATGTCGAGGCCTGGCAGGACAATCGTCACCGGAACTTTGCGCAGGCCACCGGACATTTCCTGATGCCGCAATCGGATGGCTGACGCCGTATCGCCCGCCCAGAACGCCCCCCGGAACGCCCCCCGGATCACCCATCGACGGGTGCTGAAGATCGCTCTGCCGATTGTGCTGTCAAATGCAACGGTGCCCATTCTGGGGGCCGTGGACACGGGCGTTGTGGGGCAGATGGGACAGGCCGCGCCAATCGGTGCCGTCGGAATCGGCGCAATCGTCCTGACGGGGGTCTACTGGATGTTCGGGTTCCTGCGGATGGGCACCACCGGGCTGACCAGCCAGGCGCGTGGCGCGGGACAAGAACGAGAGGTCGCTGCTTTGCTGACCCGCGCGCTGATGATTGCCGCGCTGGCCGGGCTGTCCGTCATTGCGCTGCAAATACCGATTTTCTGGGCGGCGTTCGTGGTGTCTCCGGCCAGTCCCGAGGTCGAGTCCCTGGCGCGCGATTACATGCAGATCCGGATCTTCTCGGCGCCGGCGGCGATTGGGCTGTATGGGGTGACGGGCTGGCTGATCGGGCAGGAACGCACCGGCGCTGTGCTGGCGATACAGCTGTGGACGAACGGGGTGAATATCCTGCTGGACCTGTGGTTCGTTCTGGGGCTGGGCTGGGGCGTCGAGGGCGTGGCCCTGGCCACCTTCTGCGCGGAATGGACGGGGCTGGCGGTGGCGCTGTGGTTCTGTCGGGGGGCTTTTCGTGTGCCTGCCTGGCGCGATTGGGCGCGGGTGTTCGACCGGGCCAAGCTGACGCATATGATGTCGGTGAACACCGATATTTTGCTGCGGTCGCTGCTGTTGCAGGTGATCTTTATCTCATTCCTGATGCTGGGCGCCGATTTCGGAGACGACGTGCTGGCGGCCAACCAGGTGCTGATGCAGTTCCTCTATATCACCGCCTATGCGCTGGACGGATTCGCGCTGGGCGCCGAGGCGCTGGTGGGTGCGGCCATGGGGGCGCGCAACCGCGTGGCCCTGCGCCGCAGCGCGATTCTGACCAGCCTCTGGGGCGTTGGGATTGCCATGGCGCTGACGCTGGTTTTCGCGCTGGCCGGCGGGCTGATCATCGACCTGATGACCACAGCCGAGGGCGTCCGCAGCGCGGCGCGCATATTCCTGATCTATATGGTGATGGCACCGATCCTGGGCTCGGCCAGCTGGATGCTGGACGGGATCTTCATCGGCGCAACCCGTGGCAAGGACATGCGCAACATGATGGCGGTCAGCTTTGTGGTGTATCTGGTCGCGCTGGCGGTCTTGCTGCCGCTGTTTGGCAATCACGGACTGTGGATTGCCCTGCTGATTTCCTTTGTGGCGCGGGGGATCACGCTGGGGCTTCGCTATCCCGCGCTTGAGGCCGCCGCCGAGCGCTAAAGGATTTCCAGCACCTGCTCGGGCGGGCGGCCCAGACGCGCCTTGCCATTGGCAAAGACGATGGGGCGCTCGATCAGCTTGGGATGGGCGGCCATGGCGTCCAGCAGGGCGGCCTCGGGGGTGTCCTTGGTCAGGCCCAATTCCTTGAACAACGCCTCTTTGGGGCGCATCATGTCGATGGCGCGCAGGCCCAAAGCCGCCTGCGCCGCGCGCAATTCGTCAACCGAGGGCGCGTCCTCCAGATATTTGCGCACCTCAACCTCGCGCCCCTCCAGCAGGGCCAGAGTCTGACGCGATTTCGAACAGCGCGGGTTGTGCCAGATGGTGATCATAGCCAGTCCTCCTTGGCGGTGCCCACGGCCTGGGCGACGTTATCAAAGCCGTCTTGTTCCAGAAGCTTGTCCAGCCCTTTGGCGATCTCGGCGCCCAGCGACAGCCCGTGATAGACCAGCGCGGTATACAGCTGCACGGCCGAGGCCCCGGCGCGGATTTTCGCATAGGCCTGCTGGGCGTTCGACACCCCGCCGACGCCGATCAGGGGCAGCTTGCCCTCGGTCAGTACGGACAGGCGGGCCAGCACGCGGGTGGATTTTTCAAACAGAGGCGCACCGGACAGCCCGCCCGCCTGATCGCGGTACGGGCTGTGCAGGCCGTCACGCGACAGGGTGGTGTTGGTGGCGATCACCGCGTCGATGCCGGATGTCAGGGCGACCTCGGCCACGTCCTCCAGTTCCTCCGGCGTCAGATCGGGGGCGATTTTCAGGAAGACGGGGATTTGGCGGTCCAATTCGGCGCGCGCGGCAATCACCCCGGCCAGCAGCGCCGAGAGCGCCTCTTTGCCCTGCAAATCGCGCAGCTTTTCGGTATTGGGCGAGGACACATTCACCGTGGCGAAATCCAGATACGGCCCGCAATGGGCCAGCACACGGGCGAAATCGGCGGCGCGATCCTCGCTGTCCTTGTTGGCACCCAGGTTCAGGCCCAGAACCATGTCGCGCGGACGCTGCGCCAGACGGGCACCGATCGCCTCCATCCCGTCGTTGTTGAAGCCAAAGCGGTTGATCGCGGCCTGATCCTCGGACAGGCGGAACAGGCGCGGCTTGGGGTTGCCGGGCTGCGGGCGGGGCGTGGCGGCGCCCACCTCGATAAACCCAAAGCCCGCGCGCGACAGGGGTGACAGCACCTGCGCGTTCTTATCGAACCCAGCGGCCAGCCCCACCGGATTGGCCATGTTCAGGCCGGCCACCGTGGTGCGCAGACGATCCGACGTGACCAGCCCGGCCAGCGGCGCGGCCCCCAGTTGCAGCGCCTTGATTGACAGGCCGTGCGCGGTTTCGGGGTCAACCTTGTGCAGGGCAAAGAGCCCTAGTTTCTCCAGCGGGTTCATTCCAGTCCTTCCGGGAATTGATGCGCCCCGTCCACCAGCGGCAGAGGCCGATGCCATAGGACATCTGACAGTTTCAGGGGGCGGTAAAGATGCGGAAACAGCGCACCACCGCGCGAGGGTTCCCATTTCAGCGCCGCGCCCAGGCTGTCGGCCTGAACGGCCAGCAGATGCAGCCCATCCTGGCCGGCGAAATGCTTGGCCGCGGTTTCGGCAGCCTGCTGCGCGGTGGAGAAATGCACGAACCCATCGGCCAGATCGACCGGCGCGCCCAGGGTTTCGCCATTCTCCTGCAACTGTGCCCATTCTGAGGCACGGAATATCTTGTAAATCAGCATATCCCCCACATGCCGCGCCCCTGCCGCGTGGTCAAGCCAGAAGGATTTTGACAGGGGGCGGGATTCGCAGGCAGGCTGGCTCTATTCCCGTTCAACAGGAGCTTTGCGATGTTTTCACGTGTTCTTTCCGGGCTTGGCGCGCTGACGCTGGCGTTTTCGGCCAGTGCGGCGGCGGCTGAATATGCCCTGACCATTCTGCACACCAACGATTTCCACGCCCGGTTCGAGCCGATCAGCAAATACGATTCCGGCTGCTCGGCGGAAAAGAACGCCGAGGGGAAATGTTTCGGCGGTACCGCGCGGCTGGTGACGGCCATCGCCGATGCGCGCGCGCGGGCGCAGAACACGATTCTGGTGGATGGGGGCGATCAGTTCCAGGGCACGCTGTTCTATACCTATTACAAGGGCAAAATGGCGGCCGAGTTCATGAACAAGCTGGGCTATGACGCGATGACCGTGGGCAACCATGAATTCGACGATGGCCCCGAAGTTCTGCGCGGGTTTATGGATGCGGTGGAATTCCCGGTGCTGATGTCCAACGCCGATGTCTCGGGCGAACCGCTTCTGGCCGACAAGCTGGCCAAATCCACCGTGATCGAGAAGGGGGGAGAAAAAATTGGCCTGATCGGTCTGACCCCAGAGGATACCCATGAGCTCGCCAGCCCCGGCGACAATGTCACCTTTTCTGACCCGGTCGCAGCGGTGC
>PAPN01000011.1 GCA_002708925.1 Paracoccaceae bacterium | reverse complement strand
AAACTGAAACACCCCAGCCGCAGCCGCAAATTGCGCAGCTTCCTGGATCAGTAACTTAGGCGCGTTTTCGGGTTGTGCCTGACACGGTATAAGATAGTCTCGCAAAACCTAAAATGCGAGGCTATCTTATGAAACTCTCAGCAAAGCTTGCCGCTTTCACCCTGTCGGTGCTGGTGGCAATGCCCGCTCAGGCTCGTAATCTTGAGTATTTTTTGCAGGCCAAGCCGCTTCCCGGTGGGCAAGAGTTCGAGGTGATCAACCGCCCCGGCACGGGGCCTGCACTGTTCTGGTGCGGCGCGGGAACCTATGCGTTGCGCAAGCTGGGGCTGAATGACCGGATTTATCTGGTGCAGGGGCGTGCGCCCTCGGTGACGGATCCGGGGGCGAGCGCTGTGACCTTTACCGTTAACCCTGATCACCCCGTTGTGGGGATTTATCAGCACAGCGGCTGGTCCGTGTCGATCAAAGATCCGGGGTATAATCTGTCCGTCAGCAGCGCACGGCAATTTTGCTTTGAGAAAATGCCGTGATAGTTTTCCGAAGTCTTTGATTGTTCGGGAATGACGTGCAAACTACTTTCTCTCTCCAGACCCGCGGGCAGGGCCTGTATGAATTCACCCGCGATGTGACCCGCTGGACGGCGGGGCAGGGGGACGGGCTGCTGACGCTGTTCGTCCGGCATACCTCGTGCAGCCTGTTGACTCAGGAAAACGCGGACGCGCAGGTGCAGACCGATCTGCGCAACTATTTCGCCCGTCTGGTGCCGCCCTCAACCGATCCCAGCATGTCCTATCTGACCCATACATATGAGGGCCCCGACGACATGCCCGCCCATATCAAGGCCGCGATGATGCCCGTCAGCCTGTCCATTCCGGTGGCCAGCGGGCGCCCTGTTCTGGGCACCTGGCAGGGCATTTACTTGTTTGAGCACCGCGACGCGCCGCATCTGCGTCAGGTGGCGGCGCATCTGGGCTGAACGGTCGCGCACCCCTTAATCTAGCGGTCGCATTTCTCCTCTACCCAAATCCTAGAGGCTGGCCTATAGTGGCTGTGGATAAGTTGGGCATGAACCCAACACCATCGAGGCGGTGAAGAGAAAAGGGGGCCTGCAATGCGTTGCCCGTTTTGCGGAAATATTGACACTCAGGTAAAAGATTCACGCCCGGCCGAGGATCATGTCTCGATCCGGCGGCGGCGGTTCTGCCCGGCCTGCGGCGGACGGTTTACCACCTATGAACGCGTGCAATTGCGCGATCTGGTGGTGCTGAAATCCAATGGCCGACGCGAGGATTTCGATCGCGATAAATTGGAGCGCTCGATCCGGATTTCCATGCAGAAACGCCCGGTCGAGCCCGAACGCATTGATCAGATGATCAGCGGCATCGTGCGGCGGCTGGAAAGCATGGGCGAAACCGACATCCCCAGCAAGACAATCGGCGAGATCGTGATGGAGGCCCTGGCCCGGATCGACACCGTGGCCTATGTGCGTTTTGCCAGCGTTTACAAGAACTTCCAGGCGGCGGACGATTTCGATAAATTCGTATCCGAGCTGCGCCCAGACGTGCCGCCGGAAGAGTGAGCACCGATCAGCGGTACATGCGGCTGGCCCTTTCCCTGGGTCGGCGCGGGCTGGGAAATACCTGGCCCAACCCCGCTGTGGGCTGCGTGATCGTGCGCGCCGGGCGGATCGTTGGGCGCGGATGGACGGCGCCGGGCGGGCGGCCTCATGCCGAGCCGCAGGCGCTGGCGCAGGCGGGCGATCTGGCGCGCGGGGCCACGGCCTATGTCACGCTGGAGCCATGCAGCCACCACGGGCAGACCCCGCCGTGTTCTCAGGCCCTGATCGAGGCGGGCGTGGCGCGGGTTGTCTCGCCCTTGATGGACAATGATCCGCGGGTGAACGGGCAGGGGTTTGCGATGTTGCGCGCCGCCGGGATCGCGGTGGAAACCGGCCTTCTGGCCGATCAGGCGATGCGCGACAATGCCGGGTTTTTCCAACGAAATGAGACGGGACGCCCCTGGCTGACCCTGAAACTGGCCAGCAGTTTTGACGGCCGTATCGCCACAGCCAACGGCGAAAGCCAGTGGATCACCGGCCCCCAGGCGCGGCAGATGGTGCAGGCGCAGCGGGCCACGCATGACGCGGTGATGGTGGGCGGCGGCACGGCGCGGGCGGATGACCCGGCCCTGACGGTGCGCAGTTTTCCGACGCCCAGACAGCCGGTGCGCGTGGTGATTTCCCGCCATCTGGATCTGCCACTGATGGGCAATCTGGCCCGCACGGCCAGGGATGTGCCGGTGTGGATCTGCCACGGCCCCGGCGTCGATTCGATGCTGCGCGACACCTGGCAGGGGCTGGGCGCGACGCTGCTGGAATGCCGGCTGCAAGGGCGGCAGATTGATCCGCTCTCGGTGTTGGAGCAGCTGGGCGCGCAGGGTCTGACCCGTGTTTTCTGCGAAGGCGGCGGGATGCTGGCCGCGTCCCTGCTGGAGGCCGATCTGGTGGATGAGCTGGTGGGCTTTACCGCAGGATTGGCGCTGGGGGCCGAGGGGCGCCCGGCGATCGGTGCGCTGGGGCTGGACCGTCTGGCGCAGGCGCCGCGCTTTGCTCTGATGGAGACGCGCGCCGTGGGGGCAGATATTCTGCACCGCTGGCAACGCCGCGCGCCTTAGCGCCACAGATAGGCGAAACCTGCGAAAATCCCCTGAAGTTTGGCCAGCATCCGCAAACCCGGACCACGTTCGGGCAGATCGCCCGCGGCCAGACGGTCCACGATGACTTCGGGCGGGCAGGGCAGGCCGGTCACCGGGTCGCGATAGCGCGGATAATCCACCAGAACGGCGTGCACCAGACCTTCGAGACTAACCGCAATTCCCCGCCGCTCCGGCACCGGGCCCAGATCACGGGTCAGGCCCCAGCCGGCATAGAAAGGCGCGCCCAGCGTCACCACTTTGACCCCGCGCAGCAGGGCCTCGAACCCCAGGGTCGAGGTGATCGTCCACACCTCATGAACATGGGACAGCAGCGCCGCGGGATCGGTCTGGCTTAGCACCAGATCGGCCAGCCCTTCGGCCTCCACAGCGCCGGGGCGCAGCCCGGCCTCCACATCCGGATGCGGTTTGTACAGGATCACGGCATCCGGATTGGCCTGCCGGGCGGCTTGCAGCAGTTGCAGGTTGGTGCGCACATCGCCCGCGCCCAGCCGGATCGAGGCATCGTCCTCGACCTGTCCGGGCACCAGAATGCGGCGGCCTTCGGGCAGCGCGGGCAGAACACCCCCCAGGTTATATTTGCTAAGCCCATGGGCGCGGATTGTCTGGATCAGATCGCGGGCGCGGTCTGCCTGATCGCCGCGCAGCTGCGCGCGTTTGATGATCCAGCGTTCCAGGCGGCTTTCGCGCGTAGGGTCATAGTAAATGCCCAGATCGTCGCAGGCCAGGCTAAGCGGCGGCACCAGATCGGCCCCCAACCCGCGCGAGCGCAGGAAACCGTCCTCAATCCGGACGGCATCCGGAGCCAGACCGGCCCGGCCGGCCCAGACCATATGCCGCCGATCCTGCGGGGCCCGGTCGGAAAATCGTATCGCCCGCTGCTGGCCGAAGAACGCATTCAGCGGTCGGCGTTTCCACAGGCGCATCCCGCTGGCCTGCCAGCCGTGGCGATCCTCGTGCCAGGCGCGGGTCTGGGCCTCCAGCGCGTCGATCACCTCTTCCAGCTGGCACAGCGTGTCGCGATAGGGATCGTACCACACCGGATAGAGGATCATCGCCGCCGCAAACAGCTGCGCGCGGGTCAGGCGCCGGTGGCGACGCGCAATCGTGTGCGCATCCTCGGTCAGGCCCCATCCGGCATAGAAGGGGCGGCCGAAAATACGAGGGCGGTGCCCGGCCAGAATTGCCTCGAATCCCATTTGCGAGGACACGGCATAGACCCGGATCGCGCCATGNAGCAGCGCCCAGGGGCTGACCGGCGCGTCGCACAGGCTGATCCGGCCCTGGGCATCCTGCGCGCTGAAATACCCCTCGCGCAGGCCCTGAGCGGTTTCCGGATGGGTTTTGATCACGATGCGGGCGTCGGGGTTTTCTTCTTGGGCGTAATACAGCATCTCGCGGAAATTGTTGGCATCCGCGCCGCCCATGCGCACGCTGGCATCGCCGCGGGTCTGATCAATCACCAGCACATAGCCCGGATCGGGCAGGGGGGCGTCCGGATCCTGGGCGCTGTATTTGCTGAGCCCGGCCTCTTGCAGCCGTTCGATGCAGGCCCGCGCGCGGTTCAGCAGATGGGCGTCATCCAGCGGGTGGCTGGCCAGCAGCGTTTCCAGTTCCGAGGGCTGGGCGGGGTCGTAATGCATCCCCTGACGGTCAATCAGCAGGCCGATGGGGGGCTCTTTGGCGGGGCCCCGGCCGGGGTGGAGCGAGCGCAGAAAGGCGTCCTCGATCCGGATCAGGCCCGCGCCGGCTTCCTGCGCGACGGTTTCGCCCCGCGCGGCGTATTTCGTGTGCCCCCAGACGCCGATCAGATCGTCCGGGCCGGGCTTGAACAGGTGCAGATCATAGCCGGCCAGCGACAGGATGCGCCGGATCCGGGTCTGCGTCAGAAACCCGGCATTGAAATAGGCAAGCCGCCGCGAAGTTCCCTGCGCGGCGGCTGTTTCATGTGTATTTGGCGACAAGGGCCTTAGCCCCCGGACACGCCCAGAGACGAGATCGAGCTGACCGTGTTCAGCGACCCAAAGGCCGCAGCAATCGTCTTATCCCATTGGGTGAACGGCGCCTCGGTCACATAGAGCGTATCGCCATCGCGCACGGCAAAATCGCGGGCCATGAACATGCCGTTGGGCTTGGTCAGGTCCAGCACGTAGATCAGGCGCTGCTCTCCTTGCAGATCGCCCCGGCCCAGAACCTGGTTGGCGATTTCAGCGGGCTCGTTGCGGAAGATAAACACGCCCGTGGGATCCGACGCCGTGGGGATTAGCCCGCCAACCTGGGCGATTGCCTCGATTGCAGACAGCGATTGGCTTTCGAAATTGACGCGGCTTTGGCTGCCGGTCGCGCCCAGGGCAGTAAAGGAACGGGTGTCCCCCTCGACCAGGATACGGTCGCCGCCGCGCAGGGCGATGTCCAGCTCGGGGTGTTCATACAGATCCTGCAACCAGATTTTCCCGCGCGATTTGCCACGGATCACGGTGATCTGGGCGATCTCGGGTTCGATTGTCACGCCGCCCGCGCGGGCCAGCATGGTGGCCAGGGTGCGGGTGGGGCGCTCGATGGCGAAAACGCCTTGTCCACCGACGGCCCCCACCAAGGACACGGTCGAGCCGTCACCGGCCAGGCGGCGCACCTGCACCTGTGGGTCCGGGGTCTGGTCTTCCAGCTTTTTGGTGATGATGCGGCGCAGGGCCTCGGGGGAATTGCCTGCGGCGCGGATGCGGCCGGCATAGGGCACAAAGATAAAGCCCGACCCGTCAACCTGCACTTCCTCAAGCGAGGTCGAGTTCGAGGCAGCGCCCGACAGCAGCCCGTCCTCGACGTTTTCCCAGATCGTCAGGCCCAGCGAATCCCCAGGGCGGATGATGTCCGAGCCCAGCTGCGAGGCGCGCATGAAGTTATCGGTAAAGCCCAGGGCCGGCACAACGGCGGTGGCGCGCGTCACCCGGTCATTGACCGACACGACAAAGGCATCGCCCTCGCGTTGGACGGATCCGGCATAGATTTCTTTTTTGGTGGGGCCCACGCGGGGCAGGCCGCAGGCGGCTACGATCACGGCCACAATAGCCAAAAGGGCGACAGACTTCGCCCGGCTGTTCGCTTGGGAATTCACTGCTTGGTCTCCTCGACCTATGTTCTGCCTCAATTATTGCGTCCAACGTACCGGAATCGGGATAAAAAATCCAGCGCTACAGGTTGTGTCCGTTATCGGACAAGACGCAACTGTTGCCTTGGGGCCGCTGTTCCGGCCTTCAGCGCATCATAGGGGTCTTCGGGGGTCAGCATCATATCGACGACCTGCCGCAGCAATTGCCGCCGTCCCCGCGCGGAATAAAACCCGCCCGCGATCTGGCTGGTTTCCAGCAGATACCGGCGATAATCGCGATAGGCGGCCAGATCGGGGCGCTGCGCGCGGGCGAAAAATTCGGGCAGCGGCTGGGTCGAGACGAACTCGGGCTTGTCGAAGACGGCCGCGCCAAAAGCCTTGAGCGGGATGCCCCGCCACAGCACCTGCTGGGCCGCGGTGGAGTTCACCGTCACCGCGCTGCGCGCATCGTTCAGCAGTCGCGCCAGTTTGCCGCCGCGCACGAAATGCACCCGGTCCCGAATGCCCAGACGGCCTGCCAGATGGCGGATGTCGCGGTGCAGGGGCAGTTGCCCGTTCTCCAGCGGATGGGCCTTGATCACCAGGTGGTGATGCCGCGGCGCACCCTCGGCAAAGCCGCGCAGGACCAGCTCCAGAAATTCTGACATGGTTTCAAAGGGCGAATGCATCCGGAACGAGCTGTCATGCTCTAGCTGCAACAGCACCAGATGATAGGGAAAGCCACCATTGCGGATGCGCAGCGTGGCCAGCCCGCGCTCGACCGCCTGAAAGGGCATCAACAGCAGGCGTTTCAGATACAGCCGGAATTCCTTGTGCACGGGCAGGTCGCGATGGGCGCGGAAATTCGGATAGGCCCCGTTCCGGAACATCACGAACCAATGATAAAGCGCGCCATAAAACACGTGCTGGCGCATGTCGCCCCAACGGGCGGGGGGCATCGGCGTATCGGGGTCGTATTGTTCCAGCGCCTTGCGCATGTCGGCAACGGATAGATCCATCAGCCGCGAATGACCATTGCTGCCGCCGCGCTCGTAACTGACCCAGAAGGGCCGCATATAGCCTTCCTCGAACACATGAACGCGCAGACCGGCGGCGCGGGCGCGCTGGATCGCCTGGGCATGGATGTCGCGCGTATCCCCATAGAGCACGATATCCGTGACCTGCTTTTCCGCAATCAGCGCGTCAAACCGATCCGGCCAGTCCTGCGGCGTGCCCCCATAGGGCAGATACCCCGCCCCACCGAACCAGAACGCCCGATCCCCGGCATTGAACCCCACACGCCACACCGTCGCCCCCGCCCGGCGCAGCATCTGCCCCAGCCGGTAAAAGAACGGTCCATGCGGCCCCTGCAAGAACAGGAAAACCCGGTTTTGTGCGGCGTCTTTGTCCATCTTGTCTGTCTATGCTCTCCTCTTTGACAAAGTCTTACCGCCAATACCTGGCAAAAATAAGACCCTTTCACGCCGCCGCCCGGCTTGCCAGGGGGCAGCCTGCGGGCTAGGGAATTGGCAACGGGTCATAGCAGAGGGTACAGCGACATGTTCACCGGCATCATCACCGATATTGGCCAGATCACCGAGCTGGAGCAACGCGGCGATTTGCGCGCCCGAATCCAGACGCGCTATGACATGGACAGCGTGGATATGGGGGCCTCGATTGCCAGCGATGGGGTCTGCCTGACAGTGATCGAAAAAGGCCCCGATTGGTATGACGTGGAAATCTCGGCGGAAACCGTGTCCAAGACAAACCTGGGCGATTGGGCCGTGGGCCACCGGGTAAACCTGGAACGCGCGCTGAAAGTCGGAGACGAGCTGGGCGGGCATATCGTGTCCGGCCATGTGGATGGCGTCGCGCAAATCATCGCGATGACAGAGGAAGGCGACAGCACCCGCGTCACCCTGCGCGCGCCAGAAGCTCTGGCAAAATACATCGCGCCCAAGGGCTCGGTTGCGCTGAACGGCACCTCGCTGACGGTGAACGAGGTCCAGGGCTGCGATTTCGGCATCAACTTCATCCCGCATACCAAGGAAATGACAACCTGGGGCAGGGCGCAGATCGGTGACCGGATCAACCTGGAAATCGACACGCTGGCCCGCTATGTGGCGCGGCTGCGCGAGTTCGGTTGATTTTCGGCTGGTCTGAGCCGCCGCGCGCCCTACACTGTTGACACAAGCAGGAGGGCCAGATGCGCAGATTTGACGAAATCTTTCAAATTGCCGCCGATCGCAAGGGCGGTGCGGGCGCGCTCGAAGCACTGCTGAAATCCCCCGCGCCGGTTGAAGAACTGGCCAGGCGGCCCGCCAGCGACTGGTTGCAGGAAATGGCCCGCGCAGTGTTTCAGGCGGGCTTCAGCTGGACGGTGATCGAAACCAAATGGCCCGGTTTCCGGGCGGCTTTCGATGATTTCGATGTGAACCGGGTGGCTTTCTATCACGATGAAGATGTGGATCGTCTGCTGTCCGATCCGGGCATCGTCCGCAATGGCCGCAAAATCCAGTCCGTGATCGCCAACGCACAGATGCTGCGGGATCTGCAAGCCGAAACAGAAGATGTCAGCGGACATCTGGCGCGCTGGCCGGTAACAGAGCAGAACGAACTGGTGACAATGCTGGGCAAACGCGGTGCCCACTTGGGTGGAAACACAGCAATGCGCGTGTTGCGGCAGATGGGCTGGGATGCCTATGTGACCTCGGGCGACGTGAGCAAACGCCTGATCCTAGAGGGCGTGGTGGACAAGCCGCCGACCTCAAAAACCGCGATGAAGGCCGTCCAGGGGGCGTTTAACACCTGGCATAAGGACAGTGGCCGGCCGATGACGCAGATCAGTCAGGTCCTGGCAATGAGCGTTGCGTAACAGCGCAGCCCGCCGCGCCTGCCGCACTGTTCGGATTTGAGTATTTGAAGAGCAAAGAAACGGAATGCCGCGCCGTTTTGCGGCTCGCAGTTCCTTGAAATCAGCGTCTTTGTTTCTTTCTGATGAAAATACTCATTGCGCAGCGCTGTGAATTGCCGGTGGCTCTCGTCTGTAGAAAACGCCCCGAAGGGCGCTTTCTGTTTTAGGTTTTGAACACGCGGTAGATTGCGGGGATGACTAACACTGTCAGCAGGGTTGAGGTCAGAAGACCGAACAGCAGGGAAATGGCCAGGCCCTGGAAAATCGGGTCTGCCAGGATCACCACGGCGCCGATCATGGCCGCGATGGCGGTCAGCAGGATCGGTTTGAAGCGGATCGCGCCTGCGTCGATCAGCACCTGAACCTTGCCGCGGCTTTCGTCCGCATGGCGGATGAAATCGACCAGCAGGATCGAGTTGCGTACGATGATGCCTGCCAGCGCGATGAAGCCGATCATCGAGGTGGCCGAGAAGGGGGCTTTGAACAGCCAGTGGCCGAAGATGATGCCCATGAAGGTCAGCGGGATCGGCGTCAGGATCACCAGCGGCAGGCGGAAGCTGCCGAATTGCGCCACAACCAGGATATAGATGCCCAGCAGGGCCACACCGAAGGCTGCGCCCATGTCGCGGAAGGTGACGTATGTGACCTCCCATTCACCATCCCACAGCAGGGTGGTTTGGGATTCGTCCTGCGGCTGGCCATAGAGGCTGATTGTGGGTTTGGTGCCTGTCGGCCAGTCCATCTTGTCCAGGGCGGCGGCGATCTCGATCATGCCATAGAGCGGGGCCTCGAAATCGCCGGCCAGCTCGGCCGTGACCATTTCGGCATAGCGGCCGTTGTGGCGGAAGATCGGGAAGGAGGCGTATTCTTCGCTGACCTCGATCACGTCACCCAGTTCCACCACGCCGCGCGCGCCGGGCAGGACGTTGGCGGGGATCGGCGTGGACAGGAAGCTTTCGTCCAGCACCCGCATTCCCTTGTCCCGCGCGATCAGGATCGGGATGGGGTGGCGGCCTGCGCCGCGGTGCGAATAGCCCACGGTCTGGCCCGCGTTCAACAAGGCGATGGTATCGAACACGTCCTGTTCCTGCACCTGGAAGAACTCCAGATTATCGGTGTTGACCGTGGCGCGCAGGCGGCGCGGCTGGGTGCCGAAACTGTCATCCACATCCACCACATAGGGGATGGTTTCAAAGGCCGCGCGGATCTTGGTGGCGGCTTCGCGCCGGGCCTGGGGTGTGGGGCCGTAGACCTCGGCCAGCAGGGTGGCCATCACGGGCGGTCCGGGCGGGGGTTCCACGGTTTTCAGGCTGGCGCCGGCGGGCAGGTCGATCTGGGCGATCATCTGGCGGATTTCCAGCGCCAGTTCGTGGCTGGAGCGGTCGCGGTCATGTTTGGGCGTCAGCAGGATTTGCACGTCGCCCATATGGGGCCGTTCGCGCAGATAATAGTGCCGCACCAGCCCGTTGAAGTTGAACGGTGCGGCGGTGCCCGCGTGGGTCTGGGCCGAGACGACCTCGGGCAGTTCCAGCACCTTGCGGGCCACGGCCTGGGCGACGGCATCGGTTTGCTCGACGCTCGTGCCTTCGGGCATGTCGATGATCACCGACAGCTCGGATTTATTGTCAAAGGGCAGCAGTTTGACGGTCACGTCCTTGGTATACAGCGCGCCCAAAGAGCCGAAGGACAGCACCGCCGTGATCAGCAGAAACGCCAGGCTGATGCCCTTGGATTTCAGCACGGGCCGGGCGATGGCCGCATAGGCGCGGCCCATGACGCCGCCGTCATGGCCGCCGTGTTCGCTGCCCTCGGCGTGGGTTGGGGCCTTGCTTGCCACCTTCAGCATCAGCCAGGGCGTGATCATCACCGCCACGAAGAAGCTAAAAATCATCGCGGCGCTGGCATTGGCCGGAATCGGCGACATATAGGGCCCCATCAGCCCCGAGACGAACAGCATCGGCAGCAGCGCAGCAACCACCGTCAGCGTGGCGACGATGGTGGGGTTGCCCACCTCGGCCACGGCATCAATCGCGGCCTGTTTGCGGTCGCGCCCGTCCTTCATGCCCCAGTGGCGGGCGATGTTTTCGATCACCACGATGGCGTCATCCACCAAAATCCCGATCGAGAAGATCAGCGCGAACAGCGACACCCGGTTCAGCGTATAGCCCATGATCCAGGCCGCAAACAGCGTCAGCAGGATGGTCACCGGAATGACAATCGCCACCACGATGGATTCGCGCCAGCCGATGGCCAGCAGCACCAGCCCGATGATGGACACGGTGGCCAGACCCAGATGGAACAGCAGCTCGTTGGCCTTTTCATTGGCGGTTTCGCCGTAATCGCGGGTGATCTGCACGGCGATCGTGTCGGGGATCAGGCGGCCCTCGGCCATGTGGATTTTGTGCAGGATTTCCTCGGCCACGACCACGGCATTGGCGCCTGCGCGTTTGGCCACGGCCAGGGTGACGGCAGGGGCGCGCAGGATCTGCCCATCCTGTTTGCTGACATTGGCGGAGATCTGATCCGAGCTGTCGGCGATGAATTCCACATCCGCCACGTCACTGACATAGACAGGCCGCCCGTCGCGGGTAGTGACCAGCAGGCTGGCGATTTCCGCGGGCGTGGTCAGGGTTTCGCCGGCCACAAGGTCAATCATCTGGCCTGCGTCGCGCAGCTTGCCCGTGTTTTGCGAGGCGTTCGCCCCCTGCACCTTACCGGCCAGCTGTTGCAGCGTTGCGCCGTACAGCGCCAGCCGGTCCGGATCGGGCGTCACGCGGATTGCCTCGGGGGCTTCGCCGACCAGATAGGTCAGGCCGACATCGCCGATTTTCGACACTTCGGCGCGCAGCTCACGCGCGATGCGGGTCAGGTCATTGGCGGTGATGTCGTCATGCCCCGGCTTGGGCGAGAGCGTCAGCGAGACAATGGCCACGTCATCAATCCCGCGCCCCACGATCAGCGGCTCGGGGATGCCCACGGGGATGCGATCCATATTGGCGCGGATCTTATCGTGCACCCGCAGAATCGCCGCATCCGCCGAGGTGCCCACGACAAATCGCGCAGTGACCATGGCGCCGTCATCCTCGGTCTGCGAGTAGACATGCTCGACCCCGTTGATGCCCTTGACGATGGTCTCCATCGGCTCGGTGACCAGTTTGACGGCATCGGGGGCCTTCAGGCCCGGCGCTTGCAAATGGATGTCCACCAGAGGCACCGAGATTTGCGGCTCTTCTTCGCGCGGCAGGGTGATCAGCGCCACGATCCCCACGGCCAGCGCGGCGATGATGAACAGCGGCGTCAGCGGCGAGGTGATAAAGGCGCGCGTCAGCCCGCCCGCAATGCCCAGTTTCTGCGGCTCACTCATGGTTGGCCTCTTGGATGTCGGTCAGCACGTCACCGGCGGTCAGCCCGGTCAGAATTTCCACCATTCCGTCCTGGGCCACGCCGGGAACGACGGTTTTCAAAATCGGAGCGCCCTCATGCAGAACGGCCACGAAATCAAGCCCTTGCCGGGTGATCAGCCGCTCTTGCGGGATCACCAGAGCCATGCGCTGCCCCACCGGGATACGCACCAGAACACGAGCATCGACAAAGGCATCGGGCAGGCCGGCGACCTCGACATCGGCGATCACGCGGCCGTTTTCGATCTGCGGGTAGATGCGCACCAGCGTGCCAGTCGCGCCCTCGATCTGGATGTCGGCCCCGACCTCTAGCGCCGTGGCGTGGCGTTCGGGGATGGCCAGTCGCAGAAAGAACCCGCCGCCGCCGATGGTGGCCACGGCCTCGCCCGGCAGCAGCACGGCCGCCTTGGTAACGGGCACATCCAGAACGCGGCCCGTTGCGGGGGCCAGAACGGTGCCCTCGGCGGTTTGCTGTTCGATGACGCGGCGATTGGCGGTGGTGGCCTCGATCTGGCCGGTCAGCACCTCAACCTGTGTGCGCAGAGCATCCAGCCGCTGCACGGTGGTCACGCCGCGCGCCAGCAATTCCTCGCCGCGTTGCAGCTCGGTTTCGGCGTTTTCCAACTGCGAGCGCAGCGAGGTCAGCTGCGCATCAATCGCGCCCAGCTGAAAATCCAGTTTTTCATCCACAATCGTGGCCAGAGCCTGCCCGGCTGTCACCAGATCGCCCTCGGTGACGGTCAGCTGGGTCAGCGTGCCGCCGATGCGCGCGCGGGCGGGCACGCGGTCTCGGGCCTCGATCCGGCCATAAACGGCCTTCCATTCGGTGACGGGGCTGGGGCGCAGCGGAATATCCCCGGCCGCAGCAATCGAGGGCAGCAGCCCCAGCAAAATGGCAGTCATCAGGCGTTTCATCAGTGGGGTCCTTTCGGCGCTGTGTGCCAATGTATTCACATTCTGACTCTGGAATATGATTGCCGAGCCAGATTTACAAGCCCGAAGAGCTTACCCCAGGGAAAATACCCGCCGGGCGCAATCCAGGCTTTGCGCTAGATCATAGGCGATATCGCCAAGATGTTTACGTAAAATTAAGACGCTTCGGCGAGCCTGTCCCAAAGCCGCACAGAATACGGAGGTGCCTTAGTCTTTGAACGTGAATTCCGGCAGATGGGAAAAGGCCTCACGCAGGGCCACGCCCCATCCGTTCGAGATTTCCAGAAAATAGGGATCATCCCCTTCGATCCGGAACGTGCGGCCGATTTTCAGGCTGTCCTTCTCATAGACATGCACGTCCAGCGGCGGGCTGACGGACAGGTTTGCCTTGATCGTGGAATCAAAGCTGACCAGCAGCAGTTTGATCGCCTCTTCGAAGGACATGTCCGGATCATAGGCCCGCAGGATGATCGGTCGGCCGTATTTCGTCTCGCCGATCTGAAAGAACGGGGTGTCCGCGCCGGCCTCGATGAAATTGCCTTCGGGGTAGATCAGGAACAGGCGCATCTGCCCGTCGCCCACCTGCCCGCCGACCAGCAAGGTCGCGTTAAAGGCACTGTCAGCGCGCTGGCCGGCCTGAGCATTGGTGGCGATGACCTCTTTGAGGGTGCGGCCCACCAGAGTGGCGACCTGGAACATGGATTGGGCAGACAGAAGGCCCGGATCGCGGTCCGCGACCTCTTTGGCGCGTTCCTCCAGAATGCTGATCACCGCCTGGGTGGTGGCCAGATTGCCTGCGCTCATGATGGTGATGGCGCGCTCGCCGGGGATTTCCCAGGTGGACATCTTTTTGAAGGTCGAGATGTTATCCACACCGGCATTCGTCCGGGTGTCCGACATGAACACCAATCCGTGGTTAAGGCAGAGCCCGACGCAATAAGTCATGTTTCCTGTTCCGATTCGAAAGCGCGTGCTCTTATTGGCCCGTCTGGCTTTGGATTTTCAAGGCCACGGACAGATCTTCGCCGCCCGTACCGTGGCGAATTCCATGGGTCGGCGCCGCGTCGCGATAATCGCGGCCCACGGCCACACGCACATAGCGATCATCGGGGCAGATCGCGTTCGAAACATCGAAGCCAACCCAGCTCAGCCCGTCGATCCAGACCTCGGCCCAGGCATGGGCGGCGTCCTGCTGCGTGCGGTCATCCATCAGCAGATAGCCCGAGACATAGCGCGCCGGCACCCCCATCAGCCGCGCCACGGCGATCATGATATGGGCGTGATCCTGGCAAACCCCGTGGCCCGCAGCCAGGGCGGTCTCGGCCGTGGTGGCGGCATCGGTGCGGCCGGTTTCATAGGTGACGGTCTCGGCGATCAGCGCCGACAATGTGTGCATTCGGGACAGCAAGGGCTCGTCCGCAAGCGCCTTCATCCGGGTGGCCAGCTTGCGCAGGGATTTGCCCGGCGCGGTCAGCGGCGTGGCCGCCTCATAGAGCCACAGCGGCGTGAATGTCTTATGCGTGCCCAGAACGCCGGCGTGATCCTCGACATCGACGATCCCCTCTGAGGCGATGGTCAGCTGGGTTGCGTCGGGGTCCACCAGGATCAGGTCCACATGGTTACCGTATTCATCATCAAAGCTGAGCTGCGGGGTGCCGCCGGTCACTTCGGTGCTCCAGTCGATCACCGTTTGGCCATGCCCATCCCGCGGTTTTAGCCGTAATTGCAGCAGAGCATAGCTGTCAGGGTGTTCATAAGTGTATGTAGTTAAATGAGAAATGCTTAGTCGCATGGGGTCACCCGTAAAACCTGTAGTCTTGCTCGATCTGGGCGGCCAGATGGGCGGTGCTGTGGATCGCGCTTTCCAGGAATTCGTGCAGGCCCTCTTCGAAAATCTCAGAGACGCGGCGATTTCGGAACCGAGCGGTGCATTTTTCCGACAGATCCTGGCAGGGCTGGCGCTGGCCGTAATCGCTTTCCAGAAGGTCCAGGTTTTCCAGAATTTTTGAATGGCAGAAGGCCAGGCTGCGCGGCATCCGCCGGTCCAGCAGCAGGAATTCGGCGATGGCGACGGGGGTGATCTCGCCTCCGTTCAGCCAGGAAAAAGCCCGTTCCGCCGAGACCGAGCGCAGAATATTTTCCCACTGCGCATTATCCATGGACGAGCCCACGAACGAGGCCGAGGGCAGCAGCACATAGTATTTCACGTCCAGAATGCGCGCGGTGTTGTCGGCGCGTTCCACGAAAGTGCCCAGACGGCAGAAATTATAGATGTCGTTGCGCAGCATCGTGCCATGCAGCGTGCCGCGCACGATGGCGGTACGGTTGCGGATTTCGGACAGGATGCCAGCCAGGTTTTTCTGCGTCACCGGGCGGGCCAGGGCGGCCTTCATCGCCATCCAGTATTCGTTCACGGCCTCCCACACCTCAGAGGACAGCGCCGTGCGGACCAGCCGCGCATTTGACCGCGCCGCCGTGATTGAGGACAGCACCGACGATGGGTTATCCGGGTCGCGCAGCAGAAAGCTAATCACATTGGCCGCGTCGAAATTGTCGTATTTCTGATTGTACAGATCGCGGATTCCGGCGGTGTTGATCACGCTTTCCCATTCGCCCGTGGTATCGCCCGAGCGCGTCAGCGCGATGCGCCAGCCCGCGTCCAGCAGGCGGGCGGTATTTTCGCAGCGTTCAAGATAGCGGAACATCCAAAACAGGCCGCCAGCGGTTTTTCCCAGCATGTTTTAATCCCCCAGCACCCAGGTATCTTTGGTTCCACCGCCCTGCGAGGAATTCACCACCAAAGAGCCCTCTTTCAGCGCGACGCGGGTCAGGCCTCCGGGGGTGATGCGCACCTTGTCGGGCGAGACCAGCACAAACGGGCGCAGGTCCACATGGCGCGGGGCCAGGCCCTTTTTCGCCATGATCGGCACGGTGGACAGGGCCAGCGTGGGCTGCGCGATATAATTGGACGGGCGGGCGCGCAGTTTTCTGGCGAAACGCTCCAGCTCGCGTTTGCTGGCGGCGGGGCCGACCAACATGCCGTAGCCGCCGGACCCGTGGACCTCTTTCACCACCAGATCGGCCAGGTTATCCAGCACGTATTTCAGGCTGTCGGGCTCCGAGCAGCGCCAGGTTGGCACGTTTTGCAAGATCGCCTTTTCGCCCGTGTAAAACTCAACAATATCAGGCATGTAGGAATACAAAGCCTTATCGTCCGCAATCCCGGTGCCCGGCGCGTTGGCGATGGTGATGCCGCCCGCGCGATAGACATCCATGATGCCGGGCACGCCCAGCATCGAATCCGGGTTGAAGTTCAGCGGGTCCAGATAGTCGTCATCGACACGGCGATACAGCACGTCAATCGGCTGATAGCCGCGCGTGGTGCGCATACAGACACGCCCGTCCACGATGCGCAGATCGTGGGATTCCACCAGCTCGGCGCCCATCTGATCGGCTAGGAAGGCGTGTTCGAAATAGGCTGAATTATAGATCCCCGGCGTCAGAACGGCCAGCACGGGGCGGTCTCCGACGCAGGCGTCAGGGGCGCAATCGGACAGCGAGCGGCGCAGATTTTGCGGGTACGAGGACACCGGCCGCACCTTCAGCTTGGTGAACAGCTCGGGGAACATCTGAAGCATGGTCTCGCGGTTTTCCAGCATATAGCTGACCCCCGAGGGCGTGCGCGCGTTGTCTTCGAGCCCGAAAAATTCGTTTTCCCCGGTGCGCACCAGATCGGTGCCCACGATATGGGTATAGACCCCGCCGGGCGGGTTCAGGCCGATCATCTGCGGCAAGAACGCCTCGTTCCGGGCGATCAGATCCTTGGGAACCCGCCCGGCCCGCAGGATTTCCTGCCGGTGGTAGATGTCATAAAGGAAGGCGTTGATCGCGCGCACGCGCTGCTCGATCCCTTGTTCCAGACGGGCCCATTCGCGCGCCGAAATGATGCGCGGAACGATGTCAAAGGGGATCAGACGCTCGTCTGCTTCTTGCTGCCCATAGACGTTGAAAGTGATGCCGATCCGGCGAAAGAAGGCCTCGGCCTCTTGCGATTTCTTGCGCAGATGCTTGGTGTCTTCCTGGCCGAACCACTCATTATAGAGGCTGTAGGGGGCTCGGGGCGATCCCGAGGCGTCGAACATCTCATCGAAGAAGTGTGGTTTCGTGTTCATGGTCTCGCATGTGTCGAGCGTTGCCTGGATAGGTTAATTTGATGGCTTTGCGGGCAAATGCACAAGAGATCGACGTTCCTTTCCGGGCGGCCTGCGTGATGTGGCCTAATTTTTGTGCAAGTGGGCGCAAATGCGGCAGGTAACGGTTTGATGAAGACCGTAAGAAGATTGCGGCATGACGTGAAGGCCCGCTTGACCTGCCGCGCCGGCGCGCGCAGGTAGATCGCAAAGGAGCGCATCATGAAAGACCTCTATGATCTGTTCGTCATCGGCGGCGGCGTGAATGGCTGCGGGATTGCGCGCGATGCGGCGGGCCGGGGGCTGCGGGTCGGGCTGGCGGAAATGGGCGATCTGGGGGGGGCGACGTCCTCGGCCTCGACCAAGCTGTTTCACGGCGGGCTGCGCTATCTGGAATATTTCGAACTGCGCCTGGTCCGCGAGGCCCTGATCGAACGCGAGACCCTGCTGGCCGCGATGCCGCATATCGCCTGGCCGATGCGGTTTGTGCTGCCCTATCACGCGGATATGCGGTTCGAGGGGCAGACCCCGGCCTCGCGGTTGCTGGCCAGCGTTTTCCCCTGGCTAAAGGGCCGGCGCCCGGCCTGGATGATCCGGTTCGGCCTGTTTCTGTATGACCATCTGGGCGGGCGCAAACTGCTGCCGGGAACGCGGTCTGTGAATCTGTCGCGCGATGCGGCGGGGGGGGCTTTGCGGCCCGATTTTCGCAAGGCTTTTGAATATTCCGATGTCTGGGTGCAGGATTCGCGGCTGGTGTCGCTGAACGCGCGCGATGCGGCCCGGCGAGGCGCGGATGTGATGGTGCGCACTCGCATGACGGCGGCCCGGCGCGCGGCGGATCACTGGCAGATCACGCTGGAAACGGACGGGCAGAGCCGCACCGTTCAGGCGCGCGCGCTGGTGAACGCGGCAGGGCCCTGGGTCGAACGGGTGCTGGACCGGATCGAGGGCGTGCAGCCCACCGCGCGCGTCCGTCTGGTGCGCGGCAGTCACATCGTGGTGCCGCGGATGTTTGACCATGCGCGCTGCTATTTCCTGCAAGGCGTGGACGGGCGGATCATTTTCGCCATTCCCTATGAGCAGGATTTCACCCTGATTGGCACCACCGATCAGGATCATCCGGGGGCCGAGACAGCCGCTGAATGCACCCCGGCCGAGCGCGATTATCTGCTGGGGTTCGCCAACCGCTATTTCCGCCAGCCACTGCGCGCCGAGGACATCGTCTGGAGCTTCTCAGGGGTGCGGCCGCTGTATGATGACGGGGCGGGGGATGCGCGCTCGGCCACACGCGATTACGTGCTGAAACTGGATCGGAGCGGCGCGCCGCTTGTGTCGGTTTTCGGCGGTAAGATCACCTCGTATCGCAAATTGTCCGAGCAGGCGGTCAATCGTCTGGCGCCCTGGTTTGCGCAGATGGGGCCGGGCTGGACTGCGCGGGTGCCCCTGGCTGGTGGGGATTTTCCCGTGGCTGAAACGGCGCAGCGTTTGGCCGATCTTCAGGCGGCGCTGCCGTTTTTGCCGCCCGCGCAGGTGCAGCGCCTGTTCCGTTGCTACGGCACCGAGGTGCAGCAGGTTCTGGGCCATCCCAGGGGGCTGGACGATCTGGGCCGCGATTTCGGCGCGGGGCTTTTCGAACCCGAGCTACGCTGGCTGATCGCTCATGAATTTGCTCGCAGTGCGCAGGATGTGGTCTGGCGGCGCACGCGCCTGGGGCTGCATCTGACGCAAGATCAGATCGCGCAGATTGACGCCTGGATGCAAGATCACTTGGCAAGTGCTTGATTTCCGGGGCAGACTGCACGCAGTTCAGGAGGAAACGATGGGCTATATTCTGGCGCTCGATCAGGGCACGACATCCAGCCGCGCGATTGTGTTTGATGCTCGGATGCGGGCGATTGCCGTGGCCCAGCACGAATTCCCACAGTATTTTCCGGCCTCTGGCTGGGTCGAGCACGCGCCACAGGATTTGTGGGACACCACCGCCCGGTCCGCCCAGCAGGCCGTGGCGCAGGCCGGGCTGACGGGGGCGGATATTGCCGGGATCGGGATCACCAACCAGCGCGAGACAACCCTGCTGTGGGATGCCGAGACGGGGGAATGCCTGCACAATGCTATCGTCTGGCAGGACCGGCGGACAGCGGACCTGTGCGATACGTTGCGCGCGGCGGGGCTTGAGCAGACCGTGCGCCAGCAGACGGGGCTGCTGCTCGATCCGTATTTTTCCGGCACCAAGCTGAAATGGCTGCTGGAGAACGTCGCCGGTGCCCGCGCGCGGGCCGAGGCGGGCAAGCTGCGCTTTGGCACGGTGGATTGCTATCTGATCTGGAAACTGACCGGCGGACGGGTTCATGCCACCGATGCCACCAACGCCGCGCGGACCTTGCTGTTTGACATCCACACAGGCGATTGGAGCCCTGAAATCTGCGCCGCTCTGGACATCCCGCGCAGCCTGCTGCCCGAGGTGCGCGACTGTGCCGCCGATTTTGGCGAGACCGATCTGCTGGGCGCGCGGACCCCGATTTTGGGCGTTGCGGGCGATCAGCAGGCGGCCACGATCGGGCAGGCATGTTTTCAGCCCGGCATGATGAAATCCACTTATGGGACGGGCTGTTTCGCGTTGTTCAATACCGGAGAAGTGCCGGTTATGTCTGAAAATAAGCTACTGACTACAATTGCTTATCAACTGGATGGGCGACGAACCTATGCGCTGGAGGGCTCGATTTTTATTGCGGGGGCCGTGGTGCAATGGCTGCGGGACGGGCTGGGAATTCTGGAAAAAGCCAGCGAAAGCGGTGCGCTGGCGCGGGCTGCGGACCCGGCGCAGGATTTGGTGATCGTGCCGGCGTTCACCGGGCTGGGCGCGCCGTATTGGGCGCCGCAGACGCGGGGGGCGGTGTTCGGTCTGACGCGCAATTCGGGCCCTGCGGAATTTGCCCGCGCCGCGCTGGAAAGCGTCGGGTTGCAGACCCGTGATCTGCTGGAGGCGATGCGCGCCGACTGGCCTTCGGCAAGCGAGACGGTGCTGCGTGTGGACGGGGGCATGGCGGCTTCGGATTGGACGATGCAGTTTCTGGCGGATATTCTGGGCGCGCCGGTGGATCGGCCCCAAGTGCTGGAGACAACAGCGCGCGGTGCGGCCTGGCTGGCGGGGATGCGGACGGGGCTCTATCCCGATCGGGCCGGGTTTGCGGCGGGCTGGGCGGCCGAGCGGCGGTTCGACCCGCAGATGCCGCCTGCCGCGCGCGTAGAAAAATACGCCCGGTGGAAACGGGCCGTGGCGGCGGCGATGACGGTCTGACCAGAGCCGCAGGTGCAGGTATAAGACACAGGAAACATGCAGGGAATCGGGATATGAGCTGTCAGCTATGTGGGGCCGCTGAGGCCTGGGATCATGCGGTTGCGCCGCGCGAGGATGTGGTGGCGCTCTGTGCCACATGCGCCGCGGGCCTGGCCGGAGAAGTGACGGATGGGCCGCATTGGACCTGTCTTAATGAGGCGATCTGGAGCCCCGAGCCAGCGGTTCAGGTTCTGGCCTATCGGTTGCTGCGCGCTTTGAATACGGCCTGGGCGACGGATGTTCTGGATATCGCCTATCTGGAGCCGGAGGTGCTGTCCTGGGCCGAGGCGGGGATGGACGAGGCATCGACCCCGCATCGTGACAGCAATGGCGCGATTCTGGCGCAGGGGGACAGTGTGGTGCTGATCAAGGATCTGCCGGTGAAGGGGGCGGGTTTCACCGCCAAGCGGGGCACGGCTGTGCGCAATATCTCGCTGGTGCCGGACAATGCCGGGCAGATCGAGGGCCGGGTGGATGGGCAGCGCATTGTGATCCTGACGCAGTTTGTCAGGAAAAGCTGAAGGAGGGGCGCTGCCCCTCTGCGCTGCGCGCATTCACCCCGGAGTATTGCTGTCAGAAAGAAACGGGATCAGATCAGCAGTTCGATCAGGCTGGGGCCGGGGGTGGCGTTGGCTCGGTTGATTTGTGTGATCAGGGTTTCGATTGTCTGAGCGCGGGTGGCGGGGATGCCGAAACCGCGGGCCAGCGATTGCCAGTCGGGCGCTGGGCGGTCGAGGGTGAAGAGATCGTGTGCGGCGGCGCCCATGGTGGCACCGACGGCGGTCATTTCGCCCTGGAGGATGGCATAGCTGCGGTTGGACAGGACGATGGTGGTGACGTTCAGGCCTTCGCGGGCCTGCGTCCACAGGCCCTGGAGGGTGTAGAGGGCGGAGCCGTCGGCCTGGAGCGCGACGACGCGGCGGTCCGGGCAGGCGGTGGCGGCGCCGGCGGCCATGGGGATGCCCAGGCCGATCGAGCCTCCGTTCAGGTGCAGGTAGTCATGCGGGGCGGCTGTCCAGAATGCGGGCAGAAGGGCGCGGCCGTAGCTGACGCTTTCGTCCACGATGATTGCGTTTTCGGGCAGGGTTTGCTGGATGGCTGCGCCCAGAAGCTCGGGGGTGGGGCGGCCTGTGAGGGGGCCGTGATCGGGGACATCGGGCCGAGGCGCATCGGTTTTGGCCCCCACGGCCTGGGCGATGGCGTCCAGCGCGGCCATGTGATCCTGATCGGGGCGGGTGACCAGGTGGCATGTGCAGCCCTGTGGCATGGGGGTGTTGGGCTTGCCGGGGTAGGCGAAGAAATTGACCGGCGTGCGGGCTCCGATCTGGATGATCTGCTCGGTTCCGGCCAGGGCTTTGATCGAGAGATCCACATTGTAGGGGATGCGTTCAATCGGGACACGGCCCAGGCCGGCCTGAAGGCGCGGGATTTGCGACAGGGTCATCAGGCGGGCGCCGGTTTTGTGGGCGATGCGGCCGGCGAGTTCCAGTGGCGCCTCGCGCAGGGCGCGGTTGGACAGCAGCAGCACGGTTTTGCGCCCATTGGTCAGCATTTGCGCGGCGCGGTCCACGGCCAGGCCGGTGGGGCCGGTGGGGGCGGCAGGGGGCAGGGCGGGGGCCAGTTGGCCGCCCTCGGTCCAGGCAGCATCCGAGGGCAGGATCAGTGAGGCCACGCCGGGGGATTCGAGACTGGCGCGCAGGCCCTCCATCGCGTCGGCGGCAACGCGCGCGGGATCGTGGCTGCGGCGGGTCCAGACGGACAGAGTTTGCGCCAGAGCGGTGGTGTCGGCGGTGAGCGGCGGGTCTTCGGCCACGATACTGTCGGCCTGATCGCCGATCAGATTCAGCACTGGCGTATTGGCGCGGCGCGCGTTGTGCAGGTTGGCCATGCCATTGGTCAGGCCGGGGCCGCAATGCATCAGGGTGACGGCCGGTTTGTCCATCATCCGGCCATAGCCATCGGCGGCACCTGTCACCACGCCCTCGAACAGGCCCAGAACGCAGCGCATCCCCGGATGGCGATCCAGCGCGGCGACGAAGTGCATCTCGCTTGTGCCGGGATTGGCGAAACATGTGTCGATGCCTGCGTTCAACAGACTTTGGACCAGGGCCTCGGCTCCGTTCATGAAAAAACTCCCTCTCGCTATAAGAGGGAGTTTGCATGTTTCGCGGCCAAGGCCAAGGGCTGCCGTCAGGTCCGAACCCCGGCAAAGCGTTCCTGCCATTCGCTGCGCTGATCATCGGTGATCTTGCTGAACAGCACGTCCGGCACGGTAAAGCCATGGCCCGCCGGCAGGGCATTCAGCGCGGCGGGCACGTCATCGGGCCAGCTGCTATCGGTGGTCTGCATGGCCGCCAGCATCGCAGCGCTGGCATCGGGAATGAAGGGCGCGGACAAAACCGCATAGAGCCGGATCAGGTTCAGCCCCAGACGCACCTGTGCGGCGGCTTGCTCGGGGTCGGTTTTGAAGGTGGACCAGGGCGCGGCGGCTTGCAGATATTCATTGCCCGCCACCCAGATCGAGCGCAATTCCTGCGCGGCCTTGCGGACCTCTTTGTCCTCCATGAACTGTTCATAGGCGCGGATTTTGCCGGTCAGATCGGCGATCAGCGCTTCCTCGGCTGCACCAAAGCTGCCGCCTTCGGGCACGGTTTCAGAGAATTTCGAGCGGCAGAACTTGGTGATCCGGCTGACGAAATTGCCCAGCACATCGGCCAGATCCTTGTTGACCGCAGCCTGGAAGTTTTCCCAGGTGAATTCGCTGTCCGAGCTTTCGGGCGCATGGCTTAGCAGCCACCAGCGCCAGTAATCGGCGGGCAGGATCTCCAGCGCCTGATCCATGAATACCCCGCGCCCGCGCGAGGTAGAGAACTGGCCGCCGTCATAGTTCAGGTAGTTGAAGGATTTGATGTAATCGACCAGCTTCCACGGCTCGCCGCAGCCCAGCATGGTGGCTGGGAAGGAGAGCGTATGGAACGGCACGTTATCCTTACCCATGAACTGGGTATAGGTCACGTCATCGGCGCCCTTGTCGGTGCGCCACCAGCGGGCCCAGTCGTCGCCCTTGCCCGCATTCACCCATTCCTGGGCACAGGCGATGTACTCGATGGGCGCATCAAACCAGACATAGAAAACCTTGCCCTCCATGCCGGGCCAATCCTGATCGCCCTTTTTCACCGGAATGCCCCAGTCCAGATCGCGAGTGATCCCGCGGTCTTGCAGGCCGTCGCCGTCATTCAGCCATTTCTTAGCGATCGAGGTGGTCAGAACCGGCCAGCCCTCGCGCGTGTCGATCCATTCCTCCAGCTGGTTTTTCATCTTGGATTGGCACAGGTACAGGTGCTTGGTCTCGCGCATCTCCAGATCGGTCGAGCCGCTGATGGTCGAGTGCGGGTTGATCAACTCCACCGGGTCCAGCTGCTTGGTGCAATTGTCGCACTGATCGCCCCGCGCGCTGTCGAAACCGCAATTGGGGCAGGTGCCCTCGATATAGCGGTCGGGCAGGAAACGGCCATCGGCCTTGGAATACATCTGGTTTTCAGTGACTTCGCGGATCAGACCGTTTTCAGCCAGTTTGCCGGCCAAATGCTGGGTCAACGCATGATTTTCAGGGCTGGAGGACCGGCCGAAATGATCAAAGGACAGGCGGAACCCTTCGGCGATCCTGGCCTGAACCTCATGCATCTGGGCGCAATATTCCGCAACAGGCTGCCCGGCCTTGGCCGCGGCCAGCTCGGCGGGCGTGCCATGCTCGTCGGTTGCGCACAAAAACAACACTTCATTGCCGCGGGCACGCTGATAACGGGCAAAAAGATCGGCAGGCAACTGAGAGCCCACAAGATTGCCCAAATGCTTGATCCCATTGATATAAGGAATTGCCGAGGTGATCAGATGACGTGCCATATACGCTTGCCCTTCGATGCGTTGCCCGCTTCCTTTACCCCAAGCCGCGCCCGTGTGCCAGCCCGCAACTCTTCCCAAAAAGAGCGCGCTGCCGCGCGCACAGGTTTACGTGATCCTCGCCTCCGGCTGCGGTCCCGCCGTGTGCCAACATGTGACGTGCCTGCTCACCCGGTTCTTTCTTTGCTCTGACAATACTCCGGGGGTTTGGGGGCTGGCCCCCAAATTATCGGGGGATACTTTCCGCATCTTCTGGTCTTTTGCGAATGCCGCAGTATCTTCGCCATAGGTTGCAAGCAGGGGAGCAGGAGCATGAAAACCAACCCATTGGGCCGGACGGGGCTGCACGTGTCGCAATTGTGCCTGGGCACGATGACCTTTGGCACGCAGACTTCGCAGGCAGAGGGCCATGCGCAGATGGACATGGCGCTGGCACGCGGGATCAACTTTGTGGACACGGCCGAGATGTATCCGGTGAATCCGGTGTCCAGGGAAACCATCGGGCGGACCGAGGAAATTCTGGGCAATTGGCACCGCGCCAACCCGTCGCGCCGCGGAGAGTATATCCTGGCCACCAAACATTCGGGCGAGGGCTTGCAGGCCGTGCGGGATGGGGCGCCGATCAGTTCGGCCACGATTGCGGCCACTATCGAGGGCTCTCTGAAGCGGCTTCAGACCGATTACATCGACCTCTATCAATTTCACTGGCCGAACCGGGGCAGCTATATGTTCCGCAAGAATTGGCGCTACGATCCTTCATCGCAGAGCCGGGCCGAGACCATTGCGCATATGGAGGACGCGCTGGGCGCGCTGCAAAAGCAGGTTGAAAAGGGCAACATCCGGCATTTCGGCCTGTCGAACGAGAGCGCCTGGGGCTGCTCTATGTGGGCGATGATGGCGGAAAAGACGGGCGGGCCGCGGGTGGCCTCGGTGCAGAATGAATATTCGCTGCTGTGCCGTCTGTTCGATACCGACCTGGCCGAGGTTGCCGCCAACGAGGATATCGGACTGCTGTCCTATTCGCCTCTGGCGGTGGGGCTTTTGACCGGGAAATATCAGGGGCAGGCAGTGCCCGAGGGCTCGCGGATGTCATTGGTGCCCGAATTGGGCGGGCGGATGACGGACCGGGTGCGGCCGGCTGTGGATGCCTACCTGGCGGTGGCGGCGCGGTATGGGCTGGACCCGGTGCATATGGCGCTGGCCTGGTGCTGCAAACGTCCGTTCATGACCTCGGTGATTTTCGGCGCGACAACGCTGGCGCAGCTAGAGCACGCGCTGGAGGCGGCGGATCTGGAACTGTCCGATGAGGTCATGAAAGAACTGGATGCCGCGCACAAAGCCCATCCAATGCCGTTTTGATGCGGCGTTTCGGGGTTTTGCTTGTCGGGCTGGCGCTGAGCGGGTGCCAGCCGCGCGATCCGCAGCTGCCCCGGCCCGATCCGGCCGCGCAGGCGGCCTGTGCAGCGCGGGGCGGAACCTATGGGCGCGGCGGGCTTTCCCCGGATTTCCTGTGTTTTGTGCCCACGCCGGATGCGGGGAAATCCTGCTCGGGGGCCTTGGATTGCACGGGGGCGTGCCTGGCCGGCAGCCGCACATGTTCAAAGATCACGCCGAAATTTGGCTGCTATGGGGTTCTGGACGGGCAGGGCCAGGCGCTGGAAATCTGCGTGGACTAAGCCGCTCTGCCCCCCCTGAAAGGAGACCCAATGGCCTGGATCGTGATCTCTGTCGTGGCGGCGGCGTTTCAGACGCTGCGCTTTATGCTGCAAAAGATGCTGGCGGGCGGCACGCTCAGCGCCGGGGGGGCGACGCTGGCGCGGTTTCTGTATTCGGCGCCTTTTGTGGTGACGGCGGCGGGCGCCTATATCTGGCTGAGCGGGCAGGGCGTGCCGCAGCTGGGCCCGGTTTTCCTTCCCTATGCCTTGTTGGGGGCTCTGGCGCAGGTGCTGGCCACCTGGTGCGTGGTGGCGCTGTTTGCCGAACGGAATTTCGCGGTGGGCATCACCTTTAAGAAAACCGAGGTGGTGCAGACCGCGCTGGTGGGGTTCATTGTGCTGGGCGATCGGGTCAGCACCGGCGGGATGGTGGCCATTCTGCTGGGGCTGGTGGGGGTGCTGATCTTGTCCGATCGCAAGGGGCAGGACGGCGCGGGCCAGCACCGTTTTATCAACAAAAGCGCCGGGCTGGGGCTGCTGTCGGGGGCGTTTTTCGCGGTTTCGGCGGTGATGTATCGCGGGGCGACATTGCAGGTGGGCAGTGACGATCCGCTGATGCGGGCGCTGGTGGCGCTGGCGCTGGTCACGCTGTCTCAGGCGCTGGGGCTGACGGGCTGGCTGCTGTGGCGCGAGCCGGGGCAGATGGGGCGTGTGCTGGCATCCTGGCGCACCTCGGTCTGGATGGGACTGAGCGGGCTGGGCGGTTCGCTTGGCTGGTTCACCGCCTTCACGTTGATGAATGCCGCCTATGTCTTTGCGGTGGGGCAGGTCGAGGTGATCTTCTCGATTGCGGCCTCGGTGCTGTTCTTCAAAGAGCGGATCACCCGGCGCGAGGCCGCCGGGATCGCGCTGATCAGTGCGTCCGTCCTGTCATTGGTCCTACTCCTTTGAGGCGCAGGAACAGGTTGGCCTCTTCGTTGTTCTTGAAATAGGGGACGGATGCGGGGGCGCTCAGGTCATGGGCGCGTTTGGCGACCTCGGCCAGGACCACCTCGGTGATGAAGGGCAGGTCGAACTCGCGCACCTTGGGCAGCGGTATCCACTGCAGGTGGGACAGCTCATCACAGGCGGCCGAGAAATCGTCCAGGTCGCTGGCGATCTCATCGGCATCAATCATGAAGAACCGCGCGTCAAACCGGCGCGGCCGGCCCGGAGGCGTGATCGCCCGGAACACGAATTGCAGCGGATGGGCTGCGGGCAGATAGCCGGTGGCCGCAAAGCTGGCCCAATCGGCGGGCGGGGCCATGTCCCACGCGCCTTTCTGCCCCAGGATCAGGCCGGTTTCCTCCCACAGCTCGCGGATGGCGGCGACGGACAGGGCATGGGTCAGATCCTGCGCGGTGTCCTCTTGCAGACGTTCCCGGCAGATCTGCGGCATCTGCGAGGCCAGCGGGATGTCCGCGTCCTCGGCATCCACGGCCCCGCCGGGAAAGACGAATTTGTTGGGCATAAAGGCCGCCTTGGCCCCGCGCTGGCCCATCAGCACATGCGGATCGTTCAGCCGGTCCCGCAGCACGATCACCGTCGCCGCGTTGCGCAGCGCTGTCTTGTCTATGGTCATATTGCCTCCCTCTCAGAGAGATCAGACCGATTTGCCGAACCCGTACATCCCACGCGCCCATTGGTAACCGATCATCGCCCCCTTCAATCGAGGCAGAAGGTAGAGCGACAATGCAACCGTGCCAATAGTGAAGATGGTAAACAGCACCAGCGGCTCGGGGCGCCAGGTTTCGAACACCAGCAGCAGCAGCGGGGCCATCAGGTGGCCGACGATCAGGATCGTCAGATAGGCCGGGCCGTCATCGGCGCGGTGGTGGTGAAACTCTTCCTTGCAGACCGGGCAGGATTTGCGCACGGACAGATAGCCCTTGAGCAACGGCCCATTGCCGCAAGATGGACATTTACGTTTCCAGCCGTGCATCAGCGCCGGCATGGTTTCGCGCGGTTCAGCGTGAATGGTTTCGGACATGGTTCCCTCGCATTTCCCTAAGCCGAGGAAACTGGGGTATCGGCGCATGAATAAAAAGCCCGCGCATTGTCCTTGCGTCCCGATGTCGCAAATTCCGCCGGGGGCTGTGATCACGGCTGCGTGAGGAATGCCGTTTTTTGCGACAGCAGCCGACGGAAACCCCGATCCGGCGCGTTTAGCTCTCAGAAAACGGGGCAAGACCCGGTTTCCAGAGCAAACAAAAACGGAGAACACGCAAATGAAACGCGCCATTCTGATTTCGACCATCGCCGCCGTCACTCTGACCGCAGGGGCCGGTGCTGCGCTGGCCTTTGGCAAGGATCGCATGGGCGGTCATCATATGGGCCCGCGCGGACAGATGTTCCAGTTCGAAGAGGTCGATGCGAACAGCGACGGCAAGATCACCCAAGACGAGATCGCCGCTCATTTCAAGGCCAAGTTCGATGCGGCCGACACCGATAAGGACGGCACCCTGAGCGCCGAGGAAATGACCGCCCAGATGCAGGCTCAACAGGCCGAGCGCATGGGCAAACGCGCCAAGCACATGATCGTGGACCGCGATGCCAATGACGACGGCAAGCTGAGCTTCGAGGAAATGCAGCCCAAGAAACAGGGCAAGATGTTCGACCGGCTGGACCGCGACGGTGACGGTGCCATCTCGGCCGAGGAATTCGCCCAGATGCAGGACCGCATGGAAAAACGCGGCTTCGGCCCCGGCGGCCATGGCGAAGGCAAACGGATGATGGGCCAGGGTATGGGCAACGGCATGGGCAACGGCGATTGCCAGAACAAACCGCGCCAATAACCCGCTGATCCGCTGAAACAAAGGCGTCGGGCAGGCTTGCCCGGCGCGCGCCGAAAGGATACGGCAAAAGGACGATGACGATGCCCTTTGATGCCTTTGCGGATGTGTCTGACGAGGCGCTGTTGGTGCTCTATGCCAATGGCGACAGCGAGGCCGCGCGCGCGCTGAACGTGCGCCTGACCCCGCGCGCCTTCGGCCAGGCCAACCGGATGCTGGCAGATCGTGCCGAGGCCGAGGACGTCGCCCAGGAGGCCATGCTGCGCCTGTGGAAAATCGCGCCCGACTGGCGTCAGGGCGAGGCCAAGGTGACGACGTGGCTCTATCGGGTGGTGGCCAATCTATGCACCGACCGGCTGCGCAAACAGCGCGCTGTCGATCTGGATGCCGTGCCCGAACCCGAGGACGACCGCGAGGATGCCGCTGGCGCCTTGCAGCAGAAGGCCCGGATGGCCGCGTTACAAGGCGCCCTGGCGGAATTGCCGGACCGGCAGCGCCTGGCAGTCAGCCTGCGCCACATCGAAGGTCTGGCGAACCCGGAAATCGCCGAGATCATGGAGATCAGCACAGAGGCGGTCGAAAGCCTGACCGCACGGGGAAAACGGGCTCTGACGGCCATTTTGGCCGGACGACGCGAGGAATTGGGGTATACAGATGACTGAGATGGATAAGAAAACCCAGCATAATGACGGCTTCGATCTGGACGATCTGTTCGCCCAGGCGCGCGCGCAGGATGCCATGCCCTCGGCTGATTTCATGCAGCAGGTGCTGGACGATGCCCTGGCCGCGCAGCCCGGCCCCGTTGTGGTGGGCCCCGTTGTGGTGGCTCGGGGGCGTCGGGGCGGGCGGTTGCGGCAGTTCCTGAACGCGGTGGGCGGCTGGCCTGCGATGGCCGGGCTGGCCACGGCCGGGGTGGCGGGGCTGTGGATCGGGGTGAACCCGCCCGACACGCTGGCCACGACGGCGGAAACCTTTCTGGGGGCGGAAACCGATCTTTATCTGGTGGATCTGATGCCCGGCTACGATTTCACACTGGCAGAGGGATAAGGCATGACGAACACAACCCAACCCCCTGAAAAGAAAAACGGAATGCGCGTCTGGCTGAAGGTGGTGCTGTTTACCTCGCTGGCGTTGAACCTGGCGGTGGCCGGTCTGGTGATCGGCGCGGCGGTCAAATACGGGCCGCGTGACGGAGGGCGCGATGGGCGGCACCCGCCCCGTCTGGAGCGGATCGTGGGGCCCTATACCCATGCGCTTAGCCATGCGGATAAACGCGCGATCGGTGCGCGTCTGCGCGCCGAATACCGGGACAACCGCCCCAGCCGCGAACAGATTCGCGCCGAATTCTCGACCGTTTTGCAGGCGCTGCGGGCGCGGCCCTACGATGCGCAGCAGGTCGAGGCGATCTTGATGCGGCAGATGCAGGCGGGGGCCGAACGTCAGGAACTGGGGCAGCGGCTGCTGATCGAGCGCCTGTCCGCGATGTCCGATGCCGAGCGTGCCGCCTATGCGGACCGGCTGGAGGACGGGCTGAAACGCCACGGGCCGCCCGGCCCCTCCAAGCGGAATTAACGAAGAGAGCAGCCCCTCAGCCCTTCGGGGCTGTTTCTCTTTCAGGCGGCGCGGCCGACTTGATTGCGCCCGTCGGCCTTGGCGCGATACAGGGCCGCATCCGCGCGATCCAGCAGGCCAGTGGCGCGGCTTTGAACGTGTTCGGCCCGCCGTGCGGCCGCGCCGGCCGGATCCTCCAGGGCCAGCCCGATACTGATGGTCACGGGCACGGCCCCCGCATTGCCAGGCAGCGCAACCGGATCCGCGTTGACCGCCCGGCACAGGCGATCGGCCGTCAGCCGGGCCTGGCCGCTGTGCAGGTCGGGCACGGCGATCAGGAATTCCTCGCCGCCGAACCGGGCCAGCAGATCCCCCGGACGCAATGTGTCGCGCAGGCGGCGGGATACCTCGGCCAGAACGGCATCCCCGGCGCTGTGCCCATAGGTGTCATTCAGCCGTTTGAAGTGATCCAGATCGGCCAGCATCACCGCCAGCCGCCCCTGCGAGCCCCCGGTGTTTTCGACCAGACGGGCCAGTTCCGGCAGCGCATAGCGACGATTGTGCAACCCGGTCAGAGGGTCGATCAGCGCCGCGCGCAGCCCGTTTTGCAAGGTTTCATGCAGCTGATCGGAATGGGCCTTGCGGCGCAGTAGCTGATCCAGGCGGATCGCGGCCTCTTCGGCGTCAAAGGGGCCGGTCATCAGATCATGCGCGCCCAGATCCAGCATTTGCGTGGCCGGTTCGGCCCGGCTGTCGGGCAGGACCACCAGGAATTTGCAGCGCCGGAAACCCGGCTGGGCCCCCAGCGCGGCCAGCAGGGCAGCACCGAAGTCAGGCTCTTCCCCCACGCCCGAGGCAATGACGATGGCATCGGGGGGGCGGCCCTGCCCGAAATCCAGCGACAGCGCGCGCGGAGAATGCAGGGAAAACTGATAGGTCCGCAAATGCTCTAGCCGTTTCATCCAGGTCAGGGCGCGGGCGCTGTCCTCGGATACCAGAGCGATATGCGGCTGATGGCTGAAGCCGGGGGTCTGTTCGGCAAACCCGGCCGAGGCCCGCGCGCTGGAATGCAGGCGGCGATCCTCGCGGCTGGTGCCGTCCCGCAGCAGGCTGCGCAGACGGGCCAGCAGCACCCGGTTGTCGATGGCGCGGTGCATGGCGTCATCGGCCCCGGCGGCCAGCGCGGCCAGGCGGCGATCGCGGCTGGGCTGCGTGTCCAGAATGACGACGGGCAGATCCCAATGCTGCGGGTCGCGGCGCAGGGCCTGGCACAGGTCGCAGGCGCTCATGTCCGGCAGGCTTGAGGCGATCAGAACCAGATCGGGGCGCTCGATCGGCAGCAGCGCCAGCGCCGCCCCCCCCGAGGCCGCCTGCGCGACCTCATAATAGGCCGAGCACAGCCGGGCCCGCAAACCGATGCGGTTCGTCGCAATTCCGTCAATGATCAGAATCTTACCGGGCATAGGGTCCTTGGGTCCAACAGATCATGCAGGTGCATGGTGTGAATTTAGGACTCCTTTATCGGGGAAGATTGGTTAAGAAAGAGTAACCATTCGTTAAGAGGACGCGCGCCTACATGACTTTATCGCGGGATTCCGCCGAAACGCTGGCCTTGGAGGCGTTAACCTGGCTGGTCGGAAATGAAGAGCTGCTACCGGTGTTCCTGGGGGCCAGCGGGGCCGGAATTGACGATCTGAAGGCAGGCGCGGGCGACCCGGCGTTTCTGGGGGCGGTGCTGGATTTCATCTTGATGGATGACGCCTGGGTGATGGCATTCTGCGATGGGAAGGGCACCCCGTACGAGCATCTGATGCAGGCCCGCGCGGCCTTGCCCGGCGGGCAGGCGGTCCACTGGACCTGAGGGCTACAGCGTCTTCAACTGTACGTCGCCGCTCTGGGCCAGTTTGGTTAGCAGGCGCTTCAGCTCGGCCTCTTCGCCGTCGTCCAGAAGATCCGACAGAATTTCAGCGTTCTCGCGGGCAAAGGGCGTGGCAGCGCTGATCGCATTGCAGCCCCTGGCCGTCAGCTCGACACGGCGGGTGCGGCGATCCTGGGTGCCGGAACTGCGCGCCAGCAGGCCGTCATCCTCCATGTGGCGCAGCGCGCGCGAGGTGGCGGTGCGGTCAATCCCCACGAAATCGGCAATATCCGAGGGCTGACACAGCCCCTCATTTCCCACGGCCAGCAAAATACACCAGGTGGTCCGCGTCAGACCCAGCGTTTTCAGTTGCTCGTCCAGGCGCCGTTCCTGCAAACGCGAGGCCAGAGACAGATGATAGCCCAGCGATGTGTGCAGCCGATATGGGGGTTCTTTTTTCATGCGCGCTAAGCGACCCGAACCGCGCGCGAAAGTCAAGCAATCGCCGCCCATTTGCAGGGTTGCCAATTGCCACAGGGCTGGGCAAGTTTGGCACTGTCGCTAGGCCCAAAACAGCGGGGACGGGAATGCAGGTCGCGGGGTTTTTGTTCGATAAGGACGGCACTTTATTCGATTTCCGGGCCACCTGGGATGGCTGGGCCGGGCGGATGATTGCCGAACTGGCTGCGGGCGATGCCGCGCTGATCGCGCGCGTTGCGCAGGCGGTACGCTATGATCTGCAAAGCGGCGGGTTTCACGCCGACAGCCCGTTTATCGCGGGCTCGAACGATGAGGTCGCTCAGGCCCTGGCCGAGGTTCTGCCCAAGTACAGCGCGCCGCAGATCGAACAGTTTCTCAGCATCCGCGCGGTCGAGGCGACGCTTAGCCCGGCCGTCGATCTGGACCCGTTCCTGAGCGGGCTGGCGCGGCGGGGGCTGTCTTTGGGGGTGATGACAAACGATTCCGAATACAGCGCCCGCGCGCAGCTGTCCGAGGCCGGGGTCGCGCAGCATTTCCATTTCATTGCCGGGTTCGACAGCGGCTATGGCGCGAAACCCGAGCCGCAGCCTCTGCTGGCTTTTGCCGATCACATGGCGCTGGATCCGCAGCGGGTGGTGATGGTGGGCGACAGCCTGCACGACCTAAGCGCCGGGCGCGCGGCCGGAATGCAGACGCTGGGCGTGCTGACCGGCACCGCCACTCATGCGGAACTGTCGCCGCTGGCCGATGCGGTGCTGCCCGATATCGGCCATATCCCGGCCTGGCTGGATCGTTAGGTATTCCTGACTTGGCGGCCTTGCCCGCTGCGGATAGCGTGGAGGGCGCTGATCGCGCAGGAGACCCCCATGCAGCAAACCGATGACTGGAGCAAAACCCGCATAGAAATGAGCGCCGTGGGCGTGGCCGGCGGCGGTGCCACCTGGTGGCTGGTCGAGGTCCTGCCCGATCTGCTAAGCAATGATCGCCTGGGGCTGCTGATCTCGATGTCCGTTCTGGGCGTTTTTCTGGTGACGATGGCGATGATGGGGCCGGTGCGTCTGGGGCGGGCGGTTCTGGGCGGGCTGGGCCTGTCGCTGGGCATCGCCCTGCTGACCTTCTGGGCCAGTTTCCGGTTCGACAGCGCCAGCGCCTTCTTCGAGGGCGGGCACCCGGCGGCGGCCGTTCTGGTACTGTATCTGGTGGGGATTCCCTTTCTTCTGGTGATGCTAGAGCACGGGCGCGGCGCGTGGAAAGACTATGCCGCGCTGTTCCAGACCGCCTGGACGATCATCGTGCGGTTTCTGGCGGCGGGTCTGTTCACCGCAATTGTCTGGGGCGTGCTGTTCTTAAGCAATGCGCTGCTGGAGCTGGTGCATATCTCTGTGATCGAGGACGTGCTGGATGTCGATCCCGTTCCTTTCGTGATTTCGGGCGGGGTGTTCGGGCTGGCGCTGGCTGTGGCCTTTGAATGGCGCGATTATATCTCGCCGCATCTGTTGCTGCGGCTGCTACGGCTGCTGGTGCCGATGGTGATGCCGGTGCTGGCGCTGTTCTTGCTGGCGGTGCTGTCGAACGGGCTGGAGAACGTGGTGCAGTTTGGCTCGCAGACCGGGCTGCTGACGGCGGTGGCCATCGGCGGGATCACATTGGTGACGGTCTCGGTGGATCGGGATGCCGCGCATCAGGTGCGCGCGCGTGTGCTGCGCTGGTCAGTCCGGATACTGGCGGTGCTGCTGTTGCCGCTGGCCGGGCTGGCGGTCTGGGGGATTGGGGTTCGCGTTGCCGAATACGGCTGGACGCCTGAGCGCCTGCTGGCCGCGCTAAGCGTCGGGATGGTGGTGCTTTATGGCGGCTCCTATGCGGTGCTGGTGCTGTTTCCCGGCAATTGGGCGGCGCGTTTGCGGGGGGTGAATATTGCTCTGGCGCTGCTGTCCGTGGGGCTGGCCGTGCTGTGGCTGACGCCGGTTCTGAACGCCGAGCGGATTGCCGCCAGATCGCAGGTGGCGCGGATCCTCAGCGGGCAGGTGCGGCCCGATCAGGCTGCCTTGTGGGAATTCGCGCATAAATGGGGGGGCGCAGGCCAGCAGGCGCTGGCCGATTTGCGCGCCCGGCCCGACTATCCCAACCGCGCAGAGATCCTGGCCTGGGCAGCCAAGGCCGAACAATCCGACACCCGCTATCAATACAGCAAACGCGCGCCTGATCCGGCTGGCCCTGAACCGGCTGTGCAGCTGGCCCGGCTGGTGCCGCTGCGCCCGCAGGGGGCCACATTGCCCCCAGGCGCGTTCAGCGCCCTGCCCAAATGGCGGGTCAGCCGCGCGATCGAGGCCTGCCAGCGAGTGTTTGACGATGGTCGCCCCGGCTGCGTCTATCTGCAAATGGCCTTTCTGCCCCATCTGTCCGAGCCTCAGGGCGTTCTGCTGCTGCGCGAAACGGACACGCGCGTGCGCGGCTATATCTATGTGCTGCGGGACGGGCGGCTGGAGCGCGACGCCTTGCTGGCCGACTGGACCACCGGCATAGGGGCCACGTTGCCGGCCGACACGATCCAGAAGGTGCTGGAGGGCGCGTTTCAGACCGAACCGGCCCAGGTCAATGTGCTGAAGATCGGCGAGAGGGCGCTTTTTCCCGACAATTGAAACTATTGAGGGAATCTTAACGGCTGTTCTCTCAGAGTGTATGCTACAAATCTTAGATGGTGAGTGGTATGCACGGGCTCGTTAACCGCGCAATTCAGTGTTTTGTGCGGGACACATATGGTAATGAAATCTGGCTGGATATCGCCAGGGGGGCTGACCTTGAAGGGGCAACTTTCGAGGCGATGCTGTTCTATGAGGACGCCGTGACCGATCAGGTTCTGGCCGGTATCGTCCGCGCCCTGGGTAAGCCTCGCGAAGAGGTTCTGGAAGACATCGGAACCTATCTGGTGTCCCATCCGCAGGTCGAGGCTCTGCGCCGTCTGTTGCGGTTTGGCGGTGTGGATTTCATGGATTTTCTGCGCTCGCTGGATGATTTGCCCGATCGCGCGCGCATGGCCGTTTCCGATCTGGAATTGCCCCTGCTAGAGCTGCACGACGCGGAAGCAAACCACATCCATCTGCATGTGCGCTCGGCTCATGATGGGTTCGGGCATGTGATGCTGGGGGTGTTACGCACGATGGCAGATGACTATGGCGCGCTGGTTTTTCTGGACCTGCGGCATCGGGGGCCGGGCGACGACGTGATCGACATTGCCCTGGTCGAGGCGGCCTTTGCCGAGGGCCGCAGTTTCACGCTCAGCGCGGAGTCCTGAAAATGACCGGATTGCAGCAAGTGGATCTGGAAAACCTGCTGGACACGCTGTGCCCGATGCATCTGGTGCTGGGCGCGGATGGGGTGATCCAGCACGCCGGCCCGACATTGTGCAAACTGCGCCCCAAGCAGGAGATCGCCGGGATGGCGCTCTTCGATCTGCTGGAACTGACCCGCCCACGCCTGTCAGATTTCGAAAAGATCCTGCCGCGTCAGGGCGAAAAACTGCACCTGCAATTCCGCGACGCGCCGCAGACCGCGCTGAAGGGCGTGCTGGTCAAATGCGGCCCGCTGCTGGTGCTGGATCTGTCCTTCGGCATCTCGGTTCTGGACAGCGTGCGCGATTATGACCTCACGAATGCCGATTTCTCGGCCACGGATCTGATCATCGAAATGCTGTATCTGATCGAGGCGAAATCTGCCGCGATGGAGGCCAGCCGCAAGCTGAACATGCGCTTGCAAGGCGCCAAGATCGCGGCCGAGGAACAGGCTTTCACCGACACGCTGACCGGGCTGAAAAATCGCCGGGCGATGGATCATATCCTGGCGCGCCTGATCGGCTCTGGTCAGGTGTTCGCGCTGATGCATCTGGATCTGGATTTCTTCAAGGCCGTCAATGACACGATGGGGCACGCGGCCGGGGATCATGTGCTTCAGCGCGTGGCACAGATCATGGTCGAAGAGGTGCGCAAAGACGATACCGTGGCGCGGGTGGGCGGTGACGAGTTTGTGCTGATCATGAATGGCATCCAGAATCGCGAAACCCTATCCCGGATCGCTGCCCGGCTGATCGAACGGCTGGAGCATCCCATTCCCTTCGGCGGTGAAGAATGTCGGATTTCCGCCAGTATCGGGATCGTTTTGTCGGTGGATTACATGCCGCCGACGGCGCAGCAACTGCTTGAGGATGCGGATGAGGCGCTTTATGCATCCAAGCGCCGGGGCCGGGCCTGCCACAGTTTCCATGTCGCATGAAAAGACCCCGGTCGGGCCGGGGTCTGAATGAGGGCGGAAGCTGCCGTGGCTGCGTCAGCCGGCGGCACGCGCATCCGGTTTGAACCCGATCAGGTCGTCCGAAACGGTGAAACGGCCCCCTTTCAGTTTCTCGATCTTACCCTGGCGCAGCAGTTGCCCGAAAGAGCGCAGCCCATCTTCGCGGCTAAAGCGATATTCCTCGACCTGGCGGGCTTTGTTCATCAACTGCGGACGCGAGAATTTCTGACGCCCTTCCACATAAGACATGTAGGCGGCGGCGGCTTCCATCAGTTCGGACAGATCCTTGACTCCGGCCTGCTGGGCGAATTCGACAAAGCTGGAGGCCTCGCCATCGGGGGCGGGGGTCTGCTCTTCGGCATCGTGGACCGAGACGCGGCGGGGGCGCACGACGGCGGCCTCGGCGGGGGTATCGGTGTCAATACGCTGCTCGGCCACCAGTTTCAGCGGCGCGGGTTTCATCGCGGGGCGGCGCGGTTCGTGATCCTGATCGGCGCCGGTTGCAGGGCGCGGGCGGCGCGGACGCACGACCCGGTTCAGATCGTCGCGATAGGCGTTCAGGCTGTCATCGCCGCGATTGAGCCCGCCGCCAGCTTCGGTTTCGGCGCGGGTGGCCTGAACGGCGGCGCGCAGATGCGCAATGGCGCTGCGGCGATGGGCGCCATCGGGGCGGTCCATTTCCTCGGCGGCTTTGTCCATCAGGCGGCCAACATCGGTTTCGGCCTTGCCCGTGTGGGCCGGGGCCTCTTCGATTTCCTGCGTGTCCTCGGCAAAGATCGAGGTCAGCTCCTCCTCGGGGGGCTCGGCGGGGGCAGGGTCAGCGGTCAGGTTCAGTTCGGCCTCAACCTCGGCCAGTTCCTGCAACAATTCGGCCTCGTCCGCGTCGGACAGAACCGGCGTGGGCGCGTCGGATTCGATCTGCCCCTCCGCCAGAGCGGCTTCGAAATCGGTGCGTTTCATGCGGATAACGCGGGCATGAAGCGGGGGCTCTTCTGCCTCGGCTGGGGTTTCGGATGCCTCGGCAATGTCCTCGGCCAGTTGCGGGTCTTCGGCCGCGGCGACATCAAATTCCAAAGGCTCGTTTTCCAGATCGTCCAGATCGTCCATGTCGTCCAGATCCAGCGCCGGGGCCTCGGGTTCGCGCAGGGCGGTTGCGATCGAGGCGGCGGTGTCGTCCTCGAAATCCTCGGCGTGCTGATCTTCGGAATAGTCGGGGGCGGGGGGCTGTTCGTCCTTGCCGCGCGACACCACGGCCCGAATCCGAGACAGTTTCGCGGCCACGCTTTCCTCGTCAAAGGCGGGGGCTGCGGGGGCGTCTTCGGTGGCTGGCGCTTCGATCGAAAGCTCTTCGGCCAGCAGTTCTTGAGCCAGTGTTTCTTGGGCAGGCATTCCTTCGTCCGGAATTCCTGCGTCCAGCATTTCTTCGTCCGGCTGCTCTTCGGGGTGCGCGGCTTCCTGGATCGGGTCGGCCACGGGGGCGGGCGCAGCCGTTTGTTCGGCGGCCGGAGCTTGGGGGATAACCGGCGCGGGCTGGGTAACCTCAGGCTGGGCGGCAACGGCGGCGGCCGGCTCGGCCGAGGGGCGCAGAACGATCGCGCCTTGCTCTTCGCGGGCATCGACCCGGCGGGCGGCCTCGCGTTCCGCGATCCGGGCCAGCATTTCGGCATCCGGGGTGGGGGGCTCGGCCCCGAAATAACGGTCATCCTGGGCAAGATCGCGGAAATACTCGGCGATCGCCTTCATCATCTCGAACGAGTCGTCAAACCCTTCCAGCGTACAAGAAAACGTGCCGTAAGAGACCGTCAGAATTTTACTCGTGTTGACCATGACTACTCGCTTCCTGGTTATTTTGGTCTATTGTTTACCATCTGGAACCAGACCAATTCGGCACGAATCTTGGGTTTTTACAGTATCATTTTATGGCGATAATGTGATCCCCAGGGTTAACGGGCGCTAAACTATACATGAAACACGCGATTTTTCAGTCCCGCGGGGCGGTGACATTGGTGGGCGGCGGGCAGGTCGGGGCCGGGGATCTGGCCGAGGCGACCGCGCTGGCGCCCGAAATCGTGGCCGCAGACAGCGGGGCGGGCCATGCGTTGCAACACGGATACCGGCCCGCTGCGGTGATCGGCGATCTGGATTCGCTGCCCTGGGCGGTCCGGAACGCCCTGCCCGCAGGCAGCGTGCACCCGATCACAGAGCAGGACAGCACCGATTTCGACAAGGCCCTGCGCAGTATCGCGGCGCCTTTGGTGATCGGCGTGGGCTTTGACGGAGACCGGCTGGATCATGTGCTGGCCAGTTTCAGCGTCTTGGTGCAAAGCCGGCACAAGTGCATTTTGCTGACCCGGACGCAGGTGGTGTTTCACTGCCCGCCGGCGGCGCGGTTGCCCTTGCGGCGTGGCTCTTTGGTGTCGCTGTTCCCGATGGGGCCGGTTACCGGGCACTCGGAGGGGCTGGAATGGCCGATTGCCGGGCTGAAGTTTGCGCCGGACGGGCGGGTGGGGACGTCAAACCGGGCCACCGGGCCGGTTTCGTTGCGGATGGATGGGCCGGGGATGCTGTGTCTGCTGCCGCGCGCGGCGCTGGCAGAAGTGGCCCGCGCCCTGACCGAGGCCCCCGCCTGGCCCGCCTAGCAATTGGGGATATTCACCGCCAGCCCCCCCAGCGAGGTTTCCTTATAATGGTCGTGCATGTCGCGGCCGGTCTGGCGCATGGTCTCGATTGCGGCGTCCAGCGGGACGAAATGCTGCCCGTCCCCGCGCAGCGCCAGGGAAGCGGCTGAAACGGCCTTGATCGCGCCCAGCCCGTTGCGTTCGATACAGGGCACCTGCACCAGGCCTTTGACCGGATCGCAGGTCATGCCCAGGTGATGTTCCAGCGCGATCTCGGCGGCGTTTTCGACCTGTTCGGGCGTGCCGCCCATGACCGCGCACAGCCCGGCGGCGGCCATTGCAGCGGCGGAGCCGACCTCGGCCTGACAGCCTGCCTCGGCCCCGGAAATCGAGGCATTATACTTGATCAGCCCGCCAATCGCTGCCGCCGTCAGCAGGAAATCGTCAATGCGCGCAACCGTGGCCCCCGGCACGTGATCCAGCCAATATCGCAAAACGGCGGGCACAACCCCCGCAGCGCCGTTGGTGGGGGCGGTGACCACCTGACCTCCGGCGGCGTTTTCCTCGTTGACGGCCATGGCGTAGGTGCTGATCCAGTCATTCACCGTATGCGGCGCCGTCATGTTCAGCCCCCGTTCCGCCAGCAGGGCCTGATGGATCGCCCTGGCGCGGCGCCGGACGTTCAGGCCGCCGGGCAGGATGCCCTCGGTTTCCAGACCGCGCGTGATGCAGGCGTTCATGACCGTCCACAGGCGGGCCAGGCCCCGGTCCATCTGCGCATGACCGGCCCGAGAGATCTCGTTTGCGGCTTTCATCTGGGCGATGGTCTTGCCCGATTGCGCGGCCATTTCCAGCATCTGAGCGGCCGAATGAAACGGAAACGGCACGGGCGGGCCGTGATCCGTCTGGCCGCCCTGGGCCAGCTCGGTTTCTGTCAGCACAAAGCCGCCGCCGACGGAATAATATGTCTCTTGCAGGATTACATCGCCCTGCGCGTCGGTTGCCATCAGGATCATCCCGTTGGCATGGCCGAGCAGGGGCGTGTCATAGTCAAAGATCAGGTCCGTCGCGGGGGCAAAGCGCAAGCTGCCCAGATCGTCATGCCTAAGCGCACCAGTGGCCCGGATGTCCGCCAGCGCGGCCTCGGCCCGGTCATGATCGTAGGTTTCGGGCGCGAATCCGGCCAGCCCCAGGATCGTCGCGCGGTCGGTGGCGTGCCCGACCCCGGTAAAGGCCAGCGATCCGTGCAGGCTGGCGCGCAGGCCGGAAAAGTCAAAGGGCGAGGCGCGCATCAGCCCCAGAAACCGCGCCGCCGCCACCATCGGCCCCATCGTGTGCGACGAGGACGGGCCGACTCCGATTTTGAACATATCAAACACCGACAGGAACATCTTTTCACCGCTTTTTCGGGCCCGTAAGGAAGGCGCACCGTGTTCATGCGCCCAGTATAGTGCGCTTTGCGGCGGCTCTAACGCCCCAAATACGACCGATCGCGCCGGGAAACGGCTAAACTCTGGCGCGGTTAACCAAATTGAAAGGGCTCCGGACGCATCCTGTGCGCATCAAAAGCGCTGAAACACGTTCGAATGCGGCTCAGTTCCGGTTCCCCTGCGCCCGCGTCTGGGATTTGGCCAGGGGCCCGCGGCGGAACCGGCATAAATGCGAGGAAAGACAGCTTTGAGGCAATAATTCCAATGGCGGCGGTCAGGGGCGGGGGATTTCGTCGTTTTCATCGTGGCCCTGCACTCGCATCTTTTCTATAAGCGTTCCAAATTAAACGGAGTCGCTGCCATGACCGGAGAATTGTCGCCCATCGACAAGGCCAAATTTGTCGCCGCCAAACGCGCGGTGGATTTCATCGAAGACGGAATGAAAGTGGGGCTGGGCACGGGCTCGACCGCGGCGTGGATGGTACGCTGTCTGGGCGAACGCGTGCGCCAGGAAGGAATACGCATCAAAGGCGTGCCGACCTCGACCCGGACCGCCGTTCTGGCCGCCGAGGTCGGAATCGAGGTGATCAGCCTGGACGAGGCCAAATGGCTGGACGTTACCATCGATGGCGCGGATGAATTCGATTCCGAATTCAACCTGATCAAGGGCGGCGGCGGCGCGCATCTACAGGAAAAGGTCGTGGCCACGGCCAGTGACCGGATGGTGGTGATCACCGATGCCAGCAAAGAGGTGGAAACCCTGGGCGCCTTTCCGCTGCCCGTCGAGGTGATCCCCTTCGGCTGGCAGACCTCCAAGGCGCTGCTGGAGGAACTGCTGATCTCGATGGATGTGATGGGGCGCGAAACCAGCCTGCGGATGAACGGCGATGTGCCCTTTGTCACCGATGAGGGCAATCATATCGTCGATCTGCATCTCAATCGCATCGGCAATCCGCGCCAGCTGTCCATGGCCCTGAACCAGATCCCCGGTGTGGTTGAAAACGGTCTGTTCATTGATATTTGTGACACGGTGGTCATCGGGTACGGTGATGGCCGGGTCGAAACGCGCGATATTAACGAAGGCACCGTTCAGAGCGACCGCTTGGATTTTGTCGAGGCGGACAACCTGTTCACGGACCTGTCGGATTGAGCCGCGCCTTGGCGTAAGGAGATTGGCGCGCAGATGTTGCAAAAAATGACGATGATCCTGATCGGACAGGCCGAGCGCCGTCTGGGCGTTGGGCTGGATTATACCCGGCAGATTGCGCGCACGGATTTTGGTTTGCTGCGACGCTATAACCGCATTTTCGGCTTTCTGGACCCTAACAAGAAAGTGCCGGTGCAGGCCTTTCATGCGGCACGGCTGCGCGGGGCTATGGCGGCCGATTGCGGCACCTGTGTCGAGGCCGAGATAAACCTGGCCCGCGCCGCCGGTCTGGACGATGGCCTGATTGATCAGGTTCTGGCCGGGCGTGGGGCGCAGATCTCGCCTGAGCTGGCGGCGGTGATCGCTTTGGCTGACGCCGTGACCGCGCAGCACGAGGATGACGCCGGCGCGCGCGAAACCATCCGCGCCGCTTGGGGCGAGGCCGGGCTGATCGAGCTGGCCTATGCGATGAACGGCGCCGCGCTGCTGCCGGGGATCAAGCGGGCGATGGGCTATGCTACGACCTGCAATCTGGACATCTTGCGCAAAACACACACATCATCAGCGGCGCCCAAGGCGTCCTGACAGAAACAAAACAACAAAGAGCGGAAAAGCAAAGCGATGAGCAGTTTTGACTATGATTTGTTCGTGATCGGCGGGGGCTCGGGCGGGGTGCGCGCGGCGCGTGTTGCGGCGGGCGATACCGGGGCCAAGGTGGCCCTGGCCGAGGAAGACCGCTATGGCGGCACCTGCGTGATCCGGGGCTGTGTGCCCAAAAAGCTGATGGTTTTCGCCAGCGAATATGCGGGCATGGCGGACGATGCGGCGGCCTATGGCTGGGACGTGTCGCTGGGCGCGTTCAACTGGGACAGTTTCAAGGGCAAACTGAACGCCGAGCTGGACCGGCTGGAGGGCATTTATCGCAATCTGCTGAAGGGCTCGGGCGTGGACAGCTTCGACGCCCGCGCGCGGGTGGTGGATGCGCATACGGTCGAGCTGTCGACGGGCGAGCGTAAGACCGCGAAACACATTCTGCTGGCGATGGGTGGCCGTCCGGTGAAACCCGATCTGCCAGGGGCCGAGCTGGCCATTACCTCGAATGACATCTTCCATCTGGAGAAGATGCCGGGCAACATTTTGATCCTGGGCGGCGGCTATATCGCCTGCGAATTCGCGGGGATTTTGAATGGCCTGGGCGTTGAGGTGACGCAATATTATCGCGGCGCGCAAATCCTGCGCGGCTTTGACGATGAGGCCCGCGGCCTGGTGGCCGAGGAAATGATCCAGCGCGGGGTGAACCTGCATCTGGGCACCAATATTCTGTCGATGGAGCAAACCGCCGATGGCCGGATCAAGGTCAAGGCCACCAATGGCGATGAAACCGTCTTTGATCAGGTGATGTTCGCCACGGGCCGTGCGCCCAACACCGATGACATGGGCCTGGAACAGACCGGCGTGAAGCTGGGCCGGGGCGGTCAGGTGCTGGTGGACGATTATGGCCAGACCGAGGTGCCCTCGATCTACGCCGTGGGGGACGTGACCGACCGGGTGAACCTGACCCCGGTCGCGATCCGCGAGGGCATGGCCTTTGTCGAAACCGTGTTCAAGGGCAACCCCACCAAACCCGATCACGAGCTGATCCCTACCGCGATCTTCACCCAGCCCGAAATGGGCACCGTCGGCCTGAGCGAAGAGGCCGCGCGCGAGGCGGGCCCGATCGAGGTCTACTGTACCTCGTTCAAACCGATGCAGACGGCCTTTGCCGGACGGGCGGAACGTGTGATGATGAAACTGGTGGTCTGCGCCGACACCCGCCGTGTGCTGGGCTGTCATATCGTGGCCCCCGGCGCGGGCGAGATGATCCAGCTGGCCGGTATCGCGGTCAAGATGGGCGCCACCAAGGAAGACTTCGACCGGACCGTGGCGGTTCATCCCACCATGTCCGAGGAAATTGTGACGATGAAGGCCCCCGTGCGGACGGCCTGAACTTGAAAATCGCGGCGGACTGCACAGGTAATGGGCAGTCCGTTGAGAACTGAAAAAAGGAATACTGCTTTATGGCTGGGAATTCTGGCGGCCCCTGGGGCGGCGGCGGAAACAGAGGAGGCGGCGACGACCATCGCCCCAATAACGGAGGAGGGCGCCGTCCGCAGGACGACAGCCCCCAGATCCCTGAGATCGACGAGCTGATGAAAAAAGGCCAGGAACAGCTGCGCGTCCTGATGGGCGGCGGTGGCGGCGGGGGCCAGAAGGGCGGCCGCGGCGGGCGTCCCTCGGGGCCTGGGTTCTCGAAGGGGACGATCGGCCTGGCCGTTGTGGCCGCGATTGGCCTGTGGGCCTTTGGCAGTTTCTACACCGTCAAACCCGAGGAACAATCGGTCGAGCTGCTGCTGGGCAAATACAATGCCACCGGCAACCCCGGCCTGAACTTTGCCCCCTGGCCCTTCGTGACGGCCGAGGTGCTGAACGTGACCTCCGAGCGGACGGAAACCGTGGGCGTGGCACGCGGCGCGCAGGAAACCGGGCTGATGCTGACCACGGACGCCAATATCGTGGATATTGATTTCCAGGTGGTGTGGAACATCAACGATCCGGCGAAGCTGCTGTTCAACATCCGCGATCCGCGTCTGACGGTTCAGGCGGTCTCGGAATCGGTGATGCGCGAGATCATCGCCGCCAGCAATCTGGCGCCGATCCTGAACCGCGACCGTGGCCTGATCGCCGATACCGCGCGCGAAAGCATCCAGGCGACTTTGGATGAATATGAAAGCGGGATTAACATCGTCCGCGTGAACCTGGAAAAAGCCGACCCTCCGGTCGAGGTGATCGACAGTTTCCGCGCCGTGCAGGCCGCCGAACAGGAACGGGACCGTCTGCAACGCCAGGCCGATGCCTATGCCAACAAGGTGCTGGCCGAGGCGCGCGGTGAAGCGGCCCAGAAACTGGAAGAGGCCGAGGCCTATCGCGCGCAGGTCGTCAACGATGCCCTGGGTGAGGCCAGCCGCTTCAGCGCGGTTCTGGCCGAGTATCAAAAAGCCCCCGAGGTGACTCGGAAACGCCTGTATCTCGAAACCATGGAGAAAGTCCTGGGCGAGGTCGATAAGACCATTCTGGATCAGGGCGTGATCGGGCAGGGCGGCACCGGCGTGGTGCCTTACCTGCCGCTGAACGAAACTCGCAAAGGGGAGAACTAAGCCATGAATAAGGTGACTTTTCTGATCCCCATCGTGGTGATCGCCATTGTGGGCGCGCTGTCCTCGGTTTTTGTGGTGGATGAGCGCGAGAAGGCGCTGGTGCTGCAATTCGGCCAGATCAAGGCCGTCAAGGAAGAGCCGGGTCTGAGCTTTAAAATCCCGCTGATTCAAGAGGTTGTCACTTACGATGACCGTATCTTGTCGCTGGATACCGAAACCATCGAGGTCACGCCCTCGGATGACCGCCGCCTGGTGGTGGACGCCTTCGCGCGCTACCGGATTTCGGATGTGGTGCAGTTCCGTCAGGCCGTTGGCGTGGGCGGTGTGCGTGTGGCCGAGGACCGTCTGTCCTCGATTCTGAACGCGCAGATCCGCGAGGTTCTGGGGGCCGATCAGGTGACCTCGGACACGATCCTGTCCGAAGATCGCCGTCAGCTGATGGTGCGGATTCGCAATCAGGCCCGCGCCAGCGCGCGCAGCCTGGGCGTCGAGGTGGTGGACGTGCGTCTGAAACAGACCAACCTGCCGTCGCAGAACCTGAACGCCACCTTCGCCCGGATGAAGGCCGAGCGCGAGCGTGAGGCCGCCGATGAGATCGCCCGCGGTAACGAAGCGGCGCAACGTGTGCGCGCCCTGGCGGATCGGACCGTGGTGGAAACCCTGTCCGAAGCCGAACGCGAAGCGCAGGTGACCCGCGGTGAAGCCGATGCGCGCCGCAACAACATCTTTGCCGAGGCCTTTGGTTCGGATCCCGAATTCTTTGCCTTCTATCGGTCCTTGCAGGCCTATGAGAAAGCGCTGAAGGGGGGGAATTCCTCTTTGGTGATCACGCCCGACAGCGAGTTTTTCGACTATCTGAAGGCCGACACGGTGGCGCAATGATGGAAATCGCACTGTTGGCCCTTGGGCTGGTGCTGATTGTCGAGGGGCTGGCCTATGCGCTGGCCCCTTCGCTTATTGAGGCGATGCTGGAGGCGCTGCGGGCCCTGACGCTGGAGCAGCGGCGGATGCTGGGGCTGGCGGCTGTGGCGGGGGGCGTTGTTCTGGTGTGGCTGGCCAAGGCGCTGGGGGCGTGAGGGATTTGTGCGGTTCTTGGGGCGCTGCCCCAAACCCCGGAGTATTGGCCGAGCAAAGAAGGGGCTCGCGGGCGGTTCACGGCCTCTTGAGGGGTTGCGAGAGGGATTGAGTTGCATGTTCGGCGCAGGGCTGGAAAGGTGGCGGGGACAGGCGGGATCGGAGTCCGTCTGGATGTGGATATCAAAGGAGAGATGGGTGTGAGCAGTCTGGCAATGTCGCAACCGTATCGGAATGGTTTGCGGGCAGTTTGGTTTGGCGTGGTGGCGCTGGCGTTGGTTCTGGCGCAGGCAATGAGCGCGGCCGCGCGGCCTGACAGCCTGGCGGATCTGGCCGAAAAGATCAGCCCCTCGGTGGTTAATATTACCACCTCGACCGTGGTGGCAGGGCAGGCGGGGCCAAACCCGATCGTGCCAGAGGGCAGCCCGTTTGAGGATTTTTTCAAGGAATTTCAAGATCGGAACCGGCAGGGGGATCGGCCTCGGCGCAGTTCGGCCCTGGGGTCGGGATTCGTGATTTCCGAGGATGGGTATATCGTTACGAACAACCATGTGATCGAAAGCGCCGATGAGATCATCATCGAGTTTTTCAGCGGAGAGGAGCTGGAAGCCAAGGTTGTGGGGACCGATCCCAACACCGATATTGCTTTGCTGAAGGTCGAGGCGGAAGAGCCGTTGGATTATGTCATGTTCGGTGACAGCGATCAGGCGCGTGTGGGCGATTGGGTGATGGCCATGGGCAATCCGCTGGGGCAGGGGTTCTCGGTTTCGGCGGGGATTGTTTCGGCGCGCAACCGGGCGCTGTCGGGCAGCTATGACGATTATATCCAGACCGATGCGGCGATTAACCGGGGCAACTCGGGCGGGCCGCTGTTCAACATGGATGGCGAGGTGATCGGCGTGAACACCGCGATCCTGTCGCCTAATGGGGGCTCGATCGGGATTGGGTTCTCGATGGCGTCGAATGTGGTCAGCAAGGTGGTGGCGCAGCTGAAGGAATTCGGTGAGACGCGCCGCGGCTGGCTGGGAGTGCGCATTCAGGACGTGACCGACGATGTGGCCGAGGCGCTGGGGCTGGAAACAACCTCCGGGGCGCTGGTGACGGATGTGCCCGAAGGGCCGGCGAAAGAGGCCGGGATGGTGCAGGGCGATGTGATCCTGTCCTTTGACGGGGTAGAGGTCAGCGACACACGCAGCCTGGTGCGTCAGGTGGGCAACACCGAGGTCGGCAAGGCCGTGCGCGTGGTGGTGTTCCGCGAGGGCAAGACCCAGACGCTGAAGGTGACTCTGGGCCGCCGTGAGGCCGCCGAGGCGGTGCCCGCCGCCGTTGAAAAACCCGCCGAGGAGGTTGCCCCCAAGGAAATGCTGGGCCTGACGCTCAGCCCTCTGACCGAGGAACTGCGCGGCGAGCTGCAACTGAAGCCGGCGGCGCGCGGGCTGGTGGTGATGGATGTGGATGAGACCTCGGAGGCCTTTGAAAAGGGGCTGCGCGCGGGGGATCTGATCACCGAAGCGGGCCAGCAGAAGGTAGAGAGCCTGGGCGATCTGAAGGCGCGGGTTGAGGATGCGCAAGAGGCAGGGCGCAAGTCGCTGCTGCTGCTGATCCGCCGCTCAGGCGAGCCGCGTTTCGTAGCGCTGTCGATCACCAAGTAACCTGTCTGGAGATCGCAAAAGAGGCCGTCCCGCTTGGGGCGGCCTTTTTGTTGGTCAGGACGGATCCGCGGGGCGTTGGATGGCGATCAGCCCCAGTTTGCGCGCCGCAGCGGTTGACAGAATGCCCGAATCCAGCCCCTGCGGCTGCTGATAGCGGCGGATGGCGGCGCGGGTGGGGGCATCCATTTGCGCGCTGATACTGCCGCGATACAGGCCACGCGCGGCCAGGGCGCGCTGCACCGAGGCGATGAACTCGGGGCTTTGCTCTTCGGGGCAGGGCGTTTCGAACCAGGTGTCGCGGCGCTCTTTGACGATGCGCTGCTGGGTTTCGGTCTTGTAGATGGCCGGGGCCAGGATGGCTCCGTCGCTGTTGATCTGGGCGGGTTGCAGCATGATCTGAACCGTCACCGTTTCAATCACCGCAGGCGAGGTATGTTTGCCCCAGCAGGTGCCGGGGGCCGCGCCGGGCGGGGCTTGTTCATAGGAACGCGTGACCTGAGGTTCGGGCGTCAGATGCGGCACGGGCAGGCTGGCGTTGCAGGCGGCAACGCTGAACAGGGCCAAAAGGGCCGGTAGTTTGAAACGGGTCATCTGCTCGTGCCTCTTGCGGCTTTTGCGGGCAGTGTAGCCTGTTTGCCCGCTTTGGGGAAGCGTGCGCAGGCGATCACGCAAAAGACACTGGCACCGGGCGCTGAGATTGCCTAGGTATCTGGGCGACACATGATCTAAGACACTGATGTAAGACCAGGAGCCTGCCAGATGGCGAAAATCACCTATATCGAGCATAACGGCACCAAACATGTTGTGGACGTGGCCAACGGGCTGACCGTGATGGAGGGCGCGCGCGACAATAATATCCCCGGCATCGAGGCCGATTGCGGCGGGGCCTGCGCGTGCTCGACCTGCCATGTTTATATCGACAAGGATTGGGTTGCCAAAGTGCCGCCCAAGGACGCGATGGAAGAGGATATGCTGGATTTCGCCTATGAGCCGAACCCCGAGACCTCGCGTTTGACGTGCCAGATCAAGGTGACGGATGCGCTGGACGGTCTGATCGTGAACCTGCCCGAAAAGCAGATTTGATGGCGGGTCTGGGCCGGTCAGGGGCGCCGCGTCTGCGCGCGCGTGCGTTGCGTCGTTGCGTGCGCGGCGTTGTGGCGGCGTTGTGCTTGGGGCTGGCGGGCGCGGGCGGTGCTGTCGCGCAGATTGTCGAGGCCAGCTATGTTCAGCCCGTCGATCGCTATCACCATGACATTCTGGGTGACACGCCCGAATGGGGCGGGATGCGCTTGCGTCTGTCGGACGGGCGGGTGCTGACGATCACCTTGCCCGAGTCCAAGATTTTCGAGGACATCGCCCCGCGTCTGGTGGATGTGGACGGGGATGGCGATGCCGAGGTGATCGCGGTGGAAACCTCGGCCAGTCTGGGCGCGCGGCTGACGGTCTGGGATGAAACCGGCGTCATTGCCGCCACCCCCAATATCGGCCGGCGCAATCGCTGGCTGGCGCCGATTGGCGCGGCGGATCTGGACGGTGATGGCAAGATCGAGATCGCCTATATCGACCGGCCTCATCTGGCGCGGCTGCTGCGGGTGTGGCGCTTCGATCAGGGGCGGCTGGTGCTGGTGGCCGAACGCGACGGGCTGACCAATCACCGCATCGGGGACGCCGAGATTTTCAGCGGTCTGCGGGATTGCGGCGAGGGGCCCCGGATGGTCACGGTGAATCGCGATTGGTCTCGGTTGATGGTTTCGGCTTTGGCTGGGGGCGGGATCGTCACGCAGGACATCGGCCCCTATCGCGGACCTGCGAGTTTGCGCGCGGCTTTGGACTGTCGTTAGCGGCGTCCAGGCGGGCCATCAGGACGGCCTGGGGGCAGGCTGGAAGCCGAGAGCCAGGGGCTTGGCCCAGCTGAAACCCGCTCCGATCAGGATCAGCAGCCCGGCGGGCAAAGCGCTTGCTGCCAGACGCGCGGGGGCGATGCCCGCAGCCAACGTAAAATCGCAATCGTCAATTCCAGAAACGCCGCGCGCGCGGCCCCGGTTCCGGCGCTGCTATTGTGCCCAATCCGATAACCCCGCCTGTCTGCGTCCAGCTGTCATGAGCGATTCGTGGTAGCCTCGACCGAAGGTTATCCCGGTGGCTTCTTGTAGGTTCAGGACTCAGAATTTACCGGGTAATATGTTGTTTTCCAAATGAAGCTCCTGCCTCTGGCGCAGGAGGGTGGGTCTAAGCCGAAAACGGCTCACTGGTCCGAGTTCACCACATGCGGCCCGGCCAGTGTGCCCAGCGACTGGAACAGGCTGGCGGTGTTGCTGACCCGGAATTTTTTCAGCAAGCGGCCGCGGTGCACCTCGACCGTGCGATAGGACATGCCCAGAATCTGCGCGATTTCCTTGCTGGTTTTGCCCTCGCCCATCAACGAGAACACCTCGCGTTCGCGCCGTGTCAGCGGCTGATAGGGGCGGGATTTGGACAGGTCTGCAAAGCTCCAGACGGCGCGTTGCAGCGGGTCGTCGGGGGTGAAACTGTGGCCGCGCACCCGAACCCAGAACATCTGCCCGTCCTTGCGCGCCATCACCCGTTCATCCCAGTAGCCCGTGTTTTCCTGTAGATCCTTCACGCCGCGATTGCGGATGTTGGCGAACTCTTCCTCGGAGGGGTAAAGGATGTTGAACAGCTTGTCGCGCAGCTCGCCGCGCTGGTATCCGAACATGGCGGCAAAGGTGGGGTTGCAGTCCCGGATCACACGGTTTTCCGTCACCACCAGCCCGATGGGCGCATGGGTGAACATCAGCTCCATGAAATCGCCCGAGGCATAGGCCTGATCAACGTGGTCTGACATGGTTTGGCGGGTTCCCTGGATGCTTCGGCGCCATGATAGGGCGGCTGTGGGCGATGCGCAAATGGGCTGTTGTGCGAAATTTGTTCACAAAATGTTCTTTCGCGATTAGGCTGCTGTTAACCGGCAGGAGGCATCATGCATACCCAACGTGAAAAATATGAAAGGATGAAGGCGCTGCACGCCGGTCCTGGGGCGTTTGTCATTCCTAACGCATGGGATGCGGGCTCGGCGCGGTTGCTGGAAAGTTTGGGGTTCCAGGCGCTGGCCACCACCAGCGCGGGATATGCCTTTGCCAGGGGTAAACGCGATTCCTTTGCGGCGCTCAGCCGGGAAGAGATTTTGCACAATGCGGCCGAGATCGTTGGGGCCGTCGACCTGCCGGTTTCTGCGGATCTGGAGGATGGGTTTGGCCATGCGCCTGACATATGCGCGGCGACCATACGCCAGGCCTGTGATACGGGGCTCGTGGGTGGCTCGATCGAGGACGCGACGGGCGATCCCGATGCACCGATCTATGAGTTCTCGCTGGCTGTCGAGCGGGTTCAGGCCGCAGCCGAGGCGGCGCAAGGCTTGCCGTTTCTACTGACCGCCAGGGCTGAGAACCATTTGTGGGGGCAGGGCGATCTGGCGGACACGATCAAACGGCTACAGGCCTTTTCCCAGGCGGGGGCGGATGTGCTGTATGCGCCCGGATTGCCAGATATTCAGGCGATCCGCACAGTCTGCCAAGAGGTTGACAAACCTGTGAATGTGGTGATGGGGCTGCGCGGGCCGGGTTATTCGGTGGAAGAGCTGGCGCAGGCCGGGGTGCGGCGGGTCAGCGTGGGCGGCTCGTTCGCTCGTGCGGCCTTTGGGGCGTTGATGCGCGCCGCCGAGGAGGTGCGCCAGCACGGCACCTTTACCTATGCCGCGCAAGCGATGCCGGGCGCCGATCTGGAGCGGCTGATGTCGCCCGGCAAGCCGGGCGAGCGTTCCTGAGCGGATTTACAGCGCGCGCCAGCCGATATCGCGGCGGCAGAAGCCTTGGGGCCAGTCGATCTGATCGACCATGGCATAGGCGCGATCTGCGGCCTGGCGCAGGCTGTCGCCGCGTGCGGTGACGTTCAGCACGCGCCCGCCGGTGGCGATGATCTGACCTTCCTTGGCGCTGGTGCCCGCGTGGAAACACATCTCATGCGCGGTTTCGGGCAGAGCCTCCAGCCCTTTGATCACGCTTCCTTTTTCATACGAACCGGGATAGCCGTTGGCGGCCATCACCACGGTCATGGCGTGGTCGTCGGCCCAGTTCACACGGGCCTCGGACAGGCGGCCCTCGGCGCAGGCTTGCATCAGGTCCAGCGCCTGCGCGCCCAGCCGTAGCATCAGCACCTGGCATTCCGGGTCACCAAAGCGCACGTTGTATTCCACCAGGCGCGGCTGACCGTCCTTGATCATCAGACCGGCATAAAGCACCCCCTGATAGGGCATCCCGCGGTCGGCCATGGCCTTCATCGTGGGGCGGATGATTTCCGCCATCGCTTTTTCAGCAATGTCGTCCGACAGGACCGGCGCGGGGGAATAGGCCCCCATGCCGCCAGTGTTCAGGCCGGTATCGCCTTCGCCGACGCGTTTGTGATCTTGCGCGGTGCCGATGGGCAGGCAATCCTCGCCATCGACCAGAATGAAGTAGGAGGCTTCCTCGCCCTCCATGAATTCCTCGATCACCACTTCGGCCCCGGCGGCCCCGAATTCACCGCCGAACATGTCGTCGATGGCGTCCAGCGCGGTCTGTTCGTCCATCGCCACGATCACGCCCTTGCCGGCGGCCAGCCCGTCGGCCTTGATCACGATGGGCGCGCCGTTTTCGCGGATATGGGCCTTGGCGGCATCCGCATCGGTGAAATGGCCGTAGCCCGCGGTGGGTGCGTTCGCCGCGTCGCAGATTTCCTTGGTGAAGCTTTTCGAGGCCTCCAGCCGTGCGGCATCCTTGGATGGTCCGAACACGCTGAAACCCGCCGCGCGCAGATCATCGGCCACCCCGGCCGCCAGCGGGGCCTCGGGGCCGACGATCACGAAATCAATCGCGTTTTCCTCGGCGAAATTCACCACGGCCACGCCGTTTTCGATGTCCAGACTGGCGCAATCGGCGATGGCGGCGATCCCGGCATTGCCCGGTGCCACGATCAGCTTGTCACATTTGGGGTTTTGCATGACGGCCCATGCCAATGCGTGTTCGCGTCCGCCGCCGCCCAGGATGAGGATATTCATGCCATGTCTCCGCTTGGCCTCTTGTCTGAGGCGTTCTAAGGTGGCTGGCGCACGGATACAAGTCAGGCCCCACATGTCGGAACTTTTTGATCAGGCCCCTGAGGGCCAAAACGCCCCCGAATTCAGCGTGTCCGAGATTTCGGGCGTGGTGAAACGCATGATCGAGGGCGAGTTTTCCCACGTTCGAATCCGGGGCGAGGTGGGGCGCGTGTCGCTGCCGCGCTCGGGCCATGTGTATATGGATCTGAAGGACGATCGCGCGGTGCTGGCCGGGGTGATCTGGAAAGGCGTGGCCGCTCGGCTGACCACCCGTCCCGAGGAAGGCATGGAGGTGGTCGCCACTGGCCGTCTGACCACCTTTCCGGGGCAATCCAAATACCAGATGGTGATCGAAGACATCAAACCCGCCGGCATGGGCGCGCTGATGGCCATGCTGGAAAAACGCAAGGCCGCGCTGGCCGCCGAAGGCCTGTTCGCCCCCGAACGCAAGCGCCCGCTGCCCTATCTGCCGCAGGTGATCGGGGTGGTGACCTCGCCCTCGGGGGCGGTGATCCGCGACATCCTGCACCGGCTGCGCGACAGGTTCCCGCGCAAAGTGCTGATCTGGCCGGTCGCCGTGCAGGGCCAGAAATGCGCCCCCGAGGTGGCCAATGCGATCCGCGGTTTCAACGCGCTGACACCGGGCGGCGCGCTGCCCCGGCCCGATCTGCTGATCGTCGCGCGCGGCGGTGGCTCGATCGAGGATCTGTGGGGCTTTAACGAAGAAATCGTTGCCCGCGCGGTGGCGGCATCCGAGATTCCGCTGATTTCGGCGGTGGGGCATGAAACGGATACGACGCTGATTGATTACGTGTCGGACATGCGCGCGCCCACGCCGACGGCGGCGGCGGAGCTGGCCGTCCCCGTCCGGCTGGAGCTGCTCAGCGCAATCGAGGACCAAAACGCCCGTCTGACCCGCGCCCTGACCCAGGGCATTGCGCAGCGCGGGCAGCGGCTGTTCGATCTGTCCCGCGCCTTGCCCCGCGCCGAGACCTTGCTGGATGGCCCGCGTCAGCAGCTTGACATGGTAAGCACGCGTTTGCCTCTGGCGCTGGGGCGGGGTGTGCAGGCGCGCAAACTGCGCCTGTCCGAAACCGTGGGCGGCCTGCGGCCTTCGGCACTGCGCGCGCGGATCGAGGCGGACAGCACCCGCCTGTCGGGCCTGTCTGCGCGCTTGCGCACGGGGCTGGAACGCTCGATCCGATCCAGCCAGGATGCGCTGGAACGCCGTGCGGATCGCTTGAAGATCGGGCCATTAGCTACTGATATAAAGCGGAAAAAATCAGATCTGAGCGCGCTTGAAAAACGCCTCTCCGAGGCTGGCCGGCGGCAGATCGATGCCTGGCGTCAGCAGGTCGGGCACCTGGATCGGATGCGGGAAACTCTGGGCTATGAGGCCACTTTGAAACGCGGATATGCCGTAGTCTGGACGGGTGAAACCGTCGTGACCTCGGCCAGGGCCGCCAGAAAGGCTGACGCTCTGGAAATCCAGTTTACCGACGGTCGTTTGCCGGTCGGGGGCGGGAAAACGGCGCGAAAACCGGCCAAGCAAACCACGCAGAAACCGCCCGAGCAAGGCAGTTTGTTCTAAGATTCCAAGGATTTGACGCGCGGATCCATGATCTTGCGCCACAGCGGCGGAAGGGTCGCGATCAGCGCCATCACGGGCAGGGAATAGGGCCATGTCGGCATCGCCTGATCCAATTTCAGCGCGGGATAGGGGCGGGTTGGATGCAAGTGATGATCCGAATGTCGCGGCGCATTCAGCATCATCGCCGAGGACCACAGATGCGGGCTGTTCCATGAATGCGCCGCGCTGACGGGAACTGCACGTCCTTTGGGGCCCGTCTGGCGGCGCAGCCCGTAGTGTTGCACATAATCGGCCAGAAGGATCTGGATTTGCGCGTATCCTGCCAGGGCCAACAGGCTGAAAATGCCCGTCGGACCGCCCAAGATATAAGATGAACTTATCGTCGTAAGTGACGTAAAAACATAAATAAAGTATGGATGGATTGGATTGCGGATCTGCGGATTTCGGGCGCGGCGCTGCTGTTCGGCCCGCCACCCGGCCAGGAACGAGCCCAGCCAGGCACGGGGGGCGAATCTCCAGAAACCGCGGCCCAGAGGGGCGGAGTTGGGGTCATTTTCCGTGCCGACATGCACATGATGCACCAGACGATGCGCCGAGACGTGATGCCCGAACAGCAGGCTGGCGTAGATCATGACGCCCAGTCCGCGCAGAACGCGATGCGAGCGGTGGATCAGCTCGTGCGCGTTCGGGTGGGACACTTGCCCAAAGAACAGGCCGTAGCCGATAAAAAGACCTGCCCGTTCCGATCCAGACAGGGCATTTTGCCCACTAATTGCCCAAACCGCCATTCCCAGCATCGGCAGGTGCAGCAGCGCCAGAAGTACCGACAGCCCGTCTGCCGCCGGGAACTCTTGCCCCGGACGGGGGGGAATGACCTGGCCCAGAAACAGCCGGTCAATCAGGTAGCAGACCACGGTGATCAGCAGCACAGCGGCCAGAATCCAGCCGCCGCCAAGCACCGAACCGCACAGTAGCAGCGCGGCGGGAACAAGGGTGGCAAGCGAGAAAAGCAACATGGGGGACCGACGGAAAACAGAGGCTCTGCGCAATGTTACGCCGCGCGGCCCGATACGCAAAGGCAGAAGCTGAATTATCGGTTCTTGATATTTATCGGGTCATTTAATGCCGATAGTAGGGTTAAAAAGACTCTTTTAGATAAGTCATACTCCGACCTCAGGGCCCAGGCATGTCATGGGTTTGGGGCTTTGGCGGGTCTCATATAACAAGGTCGCCTGCGGATCGCGCCCAAGCTGTGCGACCAGCCCGGCGGGGCTGTCAAAGAAGGTCCAGCACTGCGGGTCGGGCCGGTCCTCGTAGACAAAGCAGATCTGGCCGGCTTCTTCGTACCAATGCCCATTCTTGCACTGCCCATCCAGAAAGGACCAGCGCACGCGGCGATCGGGCAGATATTCCTCGCCGCCGTAATCCTGACCGTTTTCGGCATAATAGAAGGTCTTACCCCGCGTGTAGGCGTCGAATTCCTCGGCTGTCATCGGAGTTTGGGCGCTGGCGGCACTGGCGGCCAGCAGGATCAAAAAAGCAAACTGTTTCATGGGGCGAAAATGCCAAATGGGGCGGCTTCCTCCAAGTCACAATTGCGCGTGGCGGGAATTTGAGTGGAAAGATGCGCGTGCAGGGATATTCTGCGACAGGAGGACAGCATGATCTTGATCGCACTCGGGGCCGGGCTGGCCGTGGTTTATGGTGGCTGGTTTTGCTGGCGCGATCCCAGCTGGCTGCGATCCGCCATCAAGACCGGCGCTGTGGCGCTGCCGGCCATCGCGCTTGGCCAGATGGGGGTGCCGGGGGTGGCGCTGGCGGGGCTGTGGGCCTGCGCTTTGGGCGATTATCTGCTGTCACGCCCGGCAGAGCTGACGCTCAAGGCCGGAATCGGAGCCTTTGCGCTGGGGCATATCCTGTATGTGGTGGGGTTTGTCAGCCTGTTCGATCCGGGCCGGCCCGATCTGCTGTTCTGGACGGTGACGGGGGGGCTGATTGCGCTGGGTGCCTCGACCGAGCTGTGGCTGTCCGCTCATACCGGCCCGCTGCGGCCCCTTGTGCGGATCTATGTCGGGCTGATCCTGGGGATGGGGATCTGTGCCGCGCTGCCGGGGCTGCCACGGGAATTCCTGCTGACCGGGGCGCTTAGTTTTGTGGCCTCGGATCTGATCTTGTCCACGCTGATTTTCCTGGGGTGGACCGCCCGCTGGGCCTCTTATGCGGTTTGGGGGCTGTATTGGCTGGCGCAGGCGCTGATCATGGCCGGGTTCTGGCAGGTTGCGGCGGCCTGAGGGCTTCCATTACGGGGGCAGAATGGATAGGTGAAGTGAAACATCTTCGGAGGCCCCATGTCCTTTTTCGGCAAGCTGAAACAACGTCTGACCCGCTCGTCATCCAAGCTCGACCAGGGGCTGGACGCGATTGTCGAGGAGGGCGGTGTCGAAGAAGAGGTCGCGCTGCCTCCGCAGTCCGCGCGCCCCGAGCCCGTATCGGCCCCGCAGCCGGGCCCGGCCCCTGAGGCAGATGTTGGGCCAGATGTTGGGCCTGATGCTGAGCCAGACGCTGGTCCGGAAACCGCGCCCGTAGTGCCGTCCGAACCGGCCCCCGACACCGCCCAGCCTGAACCTGCCCAGCCTGAATCCGCCAAGCCCGTGCCCAAATCCGAACCCAAACCCGGTCTCATCGGCCGTCTGCTGGGCCGGGATGACGCGCGCACTGTCATGCGCCGCACGCTGGACGATGACATGCTGGAACAGCTCGAAGAACTGCTGATCGCCTCGGATATGGGGGTGGATACGGCGCTGCGGGTGACGTCCAATATCGCCGAGGGGCGGTTCGGCAAGAAGGTCTCGACCGCCGAAATAAAGACCCTTCTGGCCGAGGAAATCGCCCGCGTGATGGAGCCCGTCGCCAAACCACTGCCGCTGTACCCCAAAAAGCCACAGGTCGTGCTGGTGGTGGGGGTGAATGGCTCGGGGAAGACTACGACGATCGGCAAGCTGGCCAGCCAGTTCAAGGCGGCCGGCAAAAACGTGGTGATTGCCGCCGGCGATACCTTCCGCGCGGCGGCCGTGGAACAATTGCAAGTCTGGGGCGACCGCGCCGGCGTGCCCGTGCTGACCGCCCCCGAGGGCAGCGATCCGGCCAGCCTGGCCTTTGACGCGATGACCCGCGCCGAGGCCGATGGCGCCGACCTGCTGATGATCGACACGGCGGGCCGTCTGCAAAACCGCGCCGATCTGATGGAGGAACTGGCCAAGATCGTCCGCGTCATCCGCAAAAAGGACGAAACCGCGCCGCACAACACCTTGCTGGTGCTGGACGCCACGACGGGCCAGAACGCGCTGAGCCAGGTGAAAACCTTTCAGGAGCTGGCCGATGTGTCTGGGCTGGTGATGACAAAGCTGGATGGCACGGCCAAGGGCGGCGTGCTGGTGGCGCTGGCCGATAAGTTCGGGCTGCCGATCCATGCCATCGGCGTGGGCGAGCAGATCGACGATCTGGCGCCTTTCGATCCGGCCGATTTTGCCCGCGCGCTGACCGGATCGGACGAATAACCCGTTCAGGCCGATTGCCACAGGATTCCCTCAGCTTATCCCCTGGGTTATCCCCAGCTAATTCCGCCCGCCCGGTTGCGCCGCGCCGCGCTCCGAGTCAGAAATTCCGGACTTGGACAGTGGGGCCTATGATTCCGTTAAGGGATTCGCCCTTATAATCACGGGTTTCGGGCGTCGCGTCCGGGGGCCAAAGGCGCGGACGGCACGACTATGCTAGAGATTTTCGAGACCCTGAAATCCCAGGCCGACTGGGGGGAAACGGGTCTGTTCGAAGCAATGGAAGACCTGCTGGAATGGTCCTGCGTGGATGCCCGGCCCGATCAGGGGCCCTGGCCCGACGGGCGCGTTGTCTGTGCCGAATGCGTGCTGGCCAAGGGCGATGATGTCGTTGGAATGGCGCGTCTTTTGTGGGATTCGCACATCGAGGACAGCCTGCCGCGCGTGGCGCATCTGTGTCTGACGCCGACCTATCACACCGATTTCGTCATCGAGAGCCTGGAGACGGTTCTGGCCGAATCCTATGCCGCCGAGCCCATCGCTGGCGATCACATCCGCCTGAGCAACGGGCGCGTGCTGGATCTGCTGGGCAATACCCGCGCGCAAACCCGTGGCCAGGTGGGGCAGCTTGCGCCGCGTGTGATATGAGCGCCTGGCTGGTCTCTTTGGAAGGGACCGAGGCGGGGCACACTCTGGCATTGGCCCTGGCGCTGCTGGCGGCGTTCCTGCACGCGGTTTTCGGCGCGTTGCAAAAGGGCCGGCACGATCCGTGGCTGTCGCGCGGGGCGATTGATTTTTCCTACGGCGTGATGGCCGCGCCGATTGCCCTGTTCGTGGTGCCCTGGCCCGAGCCGCACATGTGGCCGATCTTTGCCACCGCTTTCGTGATCCATGTGGGCTATAAGCTGATGCAGGCCTGGGCCTATACCAAGGGCGCCTATACCGTCGTCTACCCGGTGGTGCGCGGGACGGGGCCTTTGTTTGCGGTGGTCGGCGCCTATCTGGTCTTTGGCGAGGTGTTCTCGGCCGTGCAATGGCTGGGCGTGGCGGTGCTGCTGGCGGGGATTTTCGGGCTGGCGCTCTATAATCTGATCTATCTGGAACTGAACCGAGACACGCTGAAACCGGCGCTGGCGCTGGCTGTGGGGACGGGGCTGTTTGTGGCGCTGTACACCACCTATGACGCCTACGGCATTCGCGCCACGGCCGATCCTTTCACCTTTCTGGCGTGGTTTTTCATGATTGACGGGATTTTCATGCCGCCCATCGCGGTGCTGCGCTATCGGTCGATGACGGACCGTCCGGCGCTGGGGCCGTTGATGCGCAGGGGTGTAATTGGCGCGTTTGTGGCCTATTTCAGTTTTGGCTCGGTCATGTTGGCGACGCGTCTGGATAAGGTGGGCGAGGCCGCCGTCTTGCGCGAAACCTCGACCGTGTTTGCCGCCCTGATCGGGTGGCTGGTGCTAAAAGAAACCGTCGGCCCGCGCCGGGTGGCCTTGATGGCCCTGATCGCGCTGGGGGCCGTGATTGTGGAAATGGGGGGCTGAGCATGGCCGAACAGAAGATTAACCCGATGCTGAAAACCGGGCTGGAGCTGGGGCCCATCGTGGTGTTCTTTGCCGCCTATGTCTGGCTGAAGGACCGCGTGTTCACAATCGGCGGCACCGAGTATGAGGGCTTTATCCTGGTCACGGCCGGGTTCATTCCGCTGATGCTGCTGTCCACCTTTGTGCTGTGGAAACTGACGGGCCATCTGTCGAAAATGCAGATCGTGACGCTGGTGCTGGTGGTGATTTTCGGCGGGCTGTCGGTGTGGCTGAATGACGATCGGTTCTTCAAGATGAAACCGACGCTGATCTATCTGCTGTTCGGCGGCGCGCTGGGGTTCGGCCTGTGGCGCGGCGAGAGCTATCTACAAGACCTGATGGATGCCGCGTTGCCGCTTACGGATGCGGGCTGGATGGTGCTGACCCGGCGTTTGTGCCTGTTTTTCCTGGGGCTGGCCGCGCTGAACGAGCTGGTCTGGCGCACCCAGAGCACGGACACCTGGGTTTATTTCAAAACCTTCGGGCTGACGGCGGCGCTGTTCGCGTTCTTCATGACCCAAGGCAGCGTGTTCAAACGATACGCGCTGGAAGAGGACAGCGACGAGACCTGACCCGCGCCGGGGCCGGTCTCGTGCATGTTCAGCCTTTCTGGCCGAACAGAACCTTTTGCGCCTCTTTGCTGCGCGGGCCATTGCCGCGGTGCTCGGCGGCCAGGGCGCGGCCCTTTTGGACGGCGGGGCGGGCGGCCAGCGTGTCCAGCCAGCGCTTGACATTGGGCTTGTCCTCCAGGGTCTGTTCCTGCCCTTCCCACAGCGAAACCCATCCCCACAGAGACATGTCCGCGATCGAGTAGAAATCCCCCGCGACATAGGCATTTTCCGCCAGCTGCGTGTCCAGCACCCGATAGAGCCGGCTGACCTCGTTGCGGTAGCGGTCCTGGGCATAGGGCAGATCGTTCGGCGGATCCATCGCGGGCGCGTATTTCAGGAAATGATGCGCCTGGCCCGCCATCGGCCCCACACCGCCCATCTGCCACATCAGCCATTGATCCACGGCGATGCGGTCTCGTTCCGTCTTGCCATAGAACTGGCCGGTCTTGCGCGCCAGATATTGCAGGATCGCGCCGGATTCAAAGATCGAGATGGGCGCGCCATCGTGCCCATGAGGATCGGTGATGGCCGGCATCCGGTTATTGGGTGAGATTTTCAGGAAGTCGGGCTCGAACTGATCGCCCGCGCCGATATTGACCAGATGCAGCCTGTAGGGCAGGGCCATTTCCTCAAGCGCGATAGAGATTTTCCAGCCGTTGGGCGTGGGCCAGTAATAGAGATCGATTGGTTGTGACATGGGGCTCCCCTTCCGTATGAGGGGGTCATGATGGGGCTTTGCCCGCCAAAGGCAACCCAGCCCGCATCCGCACAGGGGCAAGAAAACGTGAAGGCGCAGCCGGGGCCGGGCGTGCCAGCGCGGCTTGCAGCGCCGCGAACGGGTGCCGCTGCGGGTGCAGCAGCACTGCCCGGTACAGATCGAACACGCCGGGGCGCAGATAGCCCGCCCAATGACACAAGCGCCGCTGGGGCGGGGCGACGGGCAGGCCTCGGGCGTGCAGAGCCTCAAGAGTGTGCGGGTCGGACAGGTGCACGGGCAGCAGATTTGGCAGATCGGGGTCTTTGATGCGGTCTTGGGGCTGGGGCGGGGGGATCAGCCGCTCCAGCGCGAAATCAAAGAGGCGGTTCTCGGCGCTGTTGATCCAGAAGACCTGCGTTTGCGCCCCCGCAGGCGTGGCCAGAGCCTGAGCCGCAGCCGAGCGATATTCGGCCGGGTGCAGCAGCAGCAGCCGGTGCAGGGCTCCGGGCGGGCAGTGCGGCAGGGCTTGCAGGATCACACGGGCCCCCATCGAATGGCCGATGGCGTGGATCGGACGGCGCGGCGCGGCGCGGTGCAGCGTGCTTAGCACCTGCGCCAGATGCAGCCCGGCACTGCGGGCCTGCGCATGGGCCTGCCACAGTGATCCCAGCGCGTTCCAGCCAAAGGCAATTCCCAGCCCCGGCGCATCCGCCCCCACCAGCCCCAGAGCGCAGGGCCAGCTTAGCGCCTTCCGGTTTCGGGGGCGTTCATGCGAGGCCAGAATATGCGTGTGAGGGCAGTCGTTGCCCGCATCGGGGGCAAAGCGGAACCCGTGGACCATCACGATTATCGGCCTCGTGTCGGGCGCGTCCGGCGCATCTGCTGCGGCGCGGTGCAGGCTGGGCAGAACCGGCTGGGCCGAGCCATGCAGGCCAAGCCCCCGGTCCGTGGCATTGATCCGTAGCAGTGGCATTCCCTCACCCCCTGCGTCTTTTCGCGCCCTTTGTGCGCCCAGCGTGCAAAGCGTGGATGAAATCTTGGTTAAAGCTACGTGACGGTTGACCTGTTTGCGCACGGGGCGTATCAGGCGGGCGTGGCGATTTGTTACCGGATTGCGGGCCACGTAAAACATGCCGCTAAAAGGTCAGGATGAGAGAGCCCCTTTCGCTTGACCGCGTTCGGGGTTTTTTTATTGGCCGGCAGGGCCAGAAGGACAGACAAATGAGCGACAGCTGGAAGAAACGCACCAAACTGGTACATGGCGGCACGCGCCGTAGCCAATATAACGAGGTCTCCGAGGCCATTTTCCTGACCCAGGGCTTTGTCTATGACACCGCCGAGCAGGCCGAGGCGCGGTTCATCGAGACCGGCCCGGACGAGTTCATCTATGCCCGTTACGGCAACCCCACCGTCGCCATGTTCGAAGACCGGATCGCCGCGCTGGAAGGCGCCGAGGATGCCTTTGCCACCGCCAGCGGCATGGCGGCTGTGAATGGCGCGCTGGTGTCTGCGCTCAGGGCGGGCGATCATGTGGTTGCGGCCAGGGCGCTGTTTGGCTCGTGCCTGTATATTCTAGAGGACATCCTGGTGCGTTTCGGGGTCGAGGTAACGCTGGTGGACGGCGCGCAGCTGGACGAATGGCGCGCCGCCGTGCGCGAGGGCACAAAGCTGGTGTTCTTTGAATCCGTCTCGAATCCCACGTTGGAAGTGGTTGATATTACAGAAGTCTCCAGGATCGCTCATGCGGTGGGGGCGCTGGTTGTGGTGGATAACGTGTTCACGACCCCGGTGTTTTCCAATGCGATCGCGCAGGGGGCCGATGTGGTCATCTATTCGGCCACCAAACATATTGACGGTCAGGGCCGCGCCCTGGGCGGGGTGATCCTGGGCACGCGCGATTTTATCCGCGGCACCGTCGAGCCGTATATGAAACATACCGGCGCCGCCATGAGCCCCTTCAGCGCCTGGATCATGCTGAAAGGTCTGGAAACAATTGATCTGCGGGTGCGTGCCCAGGCCGAAACCGCGCTGAAACTGGCCGAGGCGCTGCAAGGCCACCCCAAACTGGCCCGTGTGATCTATCCCGGTCATCCCAGCCATCCGCAGCACGAACTGGCCGTCGCGCAAACCGAAAAGGGCGGCACCGTGGTGTCCTTTGACGTTGCGGGCGGGCAGCAGGCGGCCTTCAAGGTGCTGAATGCGCTGGAGGTGGCGGTGATCTCGAATAACCTGGGCGATGCGAAATCCATCGCGACGCACCCCGCCACCACCACCCACCAGCGCCTGCCCGATGAACAAAAGGCCGAGCTGGGCATCACCCCCGGTCTGATCCGCTTTAGCGTAGGGCTGGAGGATGCCGAGGATCTGATCGCGGATATTGTGAACGGGCTGGATCAGCTCTGACCTGAAAAAAGCTGATCCAAGACGCCCGATCGGGCGTATTCCCTTTCGATATTGGAAATTTCCGGCAAGAGTGACTAAGTTACTCTTCCGGAAGGAACCCGAAAGGCCCGACGATGAACATACACACGCCGGATATGGATAAGGAAATGACCCGTGACGAGGCTGCTCAGGCGCTGGCGCGGCTGCGTGCCTGGGCAAAATCCGCCAGCGCCGAGGAAATCACCGATCTGGACCCGTCTGTCGCGGCATTGCTGCCGGGGCAGGGGGGCGAGTATCCGGCTCTGTCACGCGAGTACCCGGCCGATTTTGAGGTGGACGCGGCCTATAAGGCGCAGCTGCCGGACTTGCAGAACGGCCCGGCCAGCCTGATCCGGGGCGCGAAGCGGCAGATTCAGCATGTCGGCATTTCCAATTTCCGCCTGCCGATCCGGTTTCACACGCGCGATAACGGCGATCTGACGCTGGAAACCAGCGTCACCGGCACCGTCAGCCTGGAGGCCGAGAAAAAGGGCATCAACATGTCCCGGATCATGCGCTCTTTCTACAAACACGCGGAAAAGACCTTTAGCTTTGAGGTGATCGAGGCCGCGCTGGACGATTACAAATCCGATCTGGACAGTTTCGATGCCCGGATCCAGATGCGCTTTTCCTATCCGATGAAGGTGGAAAGCCTGCGCTCGGGGCTGATGGGGTATCAATATTACGACATCGCGCTGGAGCTGGTGGAAACCGGCGGGCTGCGTAAGAAAATCCTGCATCTGGACTATGTGTATTCGTCCACTTGCCCCTGCTCGCTGGAGCTGAGCGAACATGCCCGCATGAGCCGCGGCCAGCTGGCCACGCCGCATTCGCAACGCTCGGTCGCGCGGATCTCGGTTGCGGTGGACGAAGGCGATTGCCTGTGGTTCGAGGATATGATCGACATGGCCCGCACCGCCGTGCCCACCGAGACTCAGGTCATGGTCAAACGCGAGGACGAGCAGGCCTTTGCCGAGCTGAACGCCGCCAACCCCATTTTCGTCGAGGATGCCGCGCGCCTGTTCTGCGAACAGTTGCACAAAGACCCGCGTATCGGCGATTTCCGCATCGTGGCCAGCCATCAGGAAAGCCTGCACAGTCACGATGCGGTCTCGATCCTGATGGAGGGCGACACATTCGCCAGCGAAAGCATCGACCCTTGGTTGTTTTCCACGCTGTTCCATATTGGCTGACCCAGGGTAACTGTGCCGCTTTTGCAGGCGCTGACTGGTCCAATCGCCCTGAAGAGTCCGTTTTTTGAGCGTTCCGCAGCCCCCGCGCGGGGGGGCGGGGCTTTCAGAGTCGGGCCGGGGCGGAAGCTCTGGCAGGCTCAGAGCCGTGATCTCAGCGCCCGGATGCACGTTGTCGTAGAAGAGTGATCTTCTGTTGTTAGGATGCGGCGGGCCATGCAAGCGGAAAGGACCGTACCGATGATCCATGTTATGAATCCCTATCAGCTGTCTACGTCGATGTTTCGGCTGGCGGCCTATTCGTGGGACACGCAGGTGAAGATGTTTCAGTTTTTCACCCAGATGGCCAGCCAGTCGAATCCGATGATGCTATCGCGTGAGGCGATCCTGAAGAAGGATGTGGCCGCAGCGCCGGAGCCTGCCGCTAAAGCCGTCCCGAAACCCGTGGCGAAACCCGCAGCAAAGCCGCGCGCGAAGCCTGTGGTCAAATCCGTGGCGAAACCGGCGGCTAAACCGGCGGCGGCCAGAAAAACGGCAAAGGCCCCGGCAAAGGCCGTTGCGACGACTGCGGCCAAGAAGACGGCCGCCAAGAAGACGGCGGCAAAATCCGCGCCCAAGGCGGCCTCGGCTGTGACGCCAAAAACAGCATCCAAGACCAGTGACGCACCCGAAACCAGGAAATACCGCGCGCCCTCCAAGCCTCCGGCCATGCCGAATGGCAAATCGGCCGAATGAATGCTGCGATGCAGCAATCGCAGTCCGGCCATGCGTAATTCGCATTGGTAAAGTCAAGGATGCTGACCTAGATTGAGTGGCAGGGAGGAAACCAAAGTTATCAGAGGTTTCCAAAATGGCTGCACCTGCACCTTCCATCGAATTCGTCAAAGGCGGTCTGCGCGAGCGCGTGG
>PAPN01000010.1 GCA_002708925.1 Paracoccaceae bacterium | reverse complement strand
GATATCGCCAAGATCAGCTTTACCGGCTCGACCGAAGTGGGGCGCTGGCTGATCCGGGAAAGCGCGGATGACATCAAGCGGCTCTCGCTGGAACTGGGCGGCAACGCACCGTTTCTGGTGTTCGAGGATGCCGATCTGGACGCCGCCGTCGAGGGCGCGATGATCGCCAAATATCGCAACAACGGCCAGACATGTGTCTGCGCGAACCGGATTTACGTGCAGGAAGGTGTCTATGACGCCTTTGCCGAAAAACTGGCTGCGGCAACCCAATCGCTGACCATTGGCGATGGCTTTGCCGAGGGCGTGACCACCGGGCCTTTGATCAATGCGGCCGCGCTGGACAAGGTTCAAAGCCACATTGCCGACGCGCTGGACAAAGGCGCCAAGCTGGCCATGGGCGGCGCGCCTTCTGAACTGGGCGGGACGTTCTTTCAGCCCACCGTGCTGACCGGCGTCACCCCTCAGATGGCCGTCGCGAAAGAGGAAACCTTTGGCCCTGTCGCGCCGCTGTTCAAGTTCAGCGACGAATCCGAAGTGATCGCCATGGCCAATGACAGTGAATTCGGGCTGGCCTCGTATTTCTACAGCAACGATCTGGCGCGCGTCTGGCGTGTGGCCGAGGCGCTGGAATCGGGCATGGTGGGGATCAACACCGGCCTGATCTCGACCGAGGTCGCGCCCTTTGGCGGGATCAAGCAATCGGGTCTGGGACGCGAAGGCTCGAAATACGGGACCGAGGATTTCCTGGAAATCAAATACCTGTGTTTGGGCGGTATCCAATAACCGCTCACATGCCCGCGCCGTTTTCTAACCCCTTGGCGGCGCGGGCATATTTTCAGCAGCTCTGCGGCCACGCCCAGCCCAGAGCGCCTCAAGGTGTTGCCTTGCGGGCAAACTGTGCCATAGCTGGGGCAGACAAGATGACCGGGGGGCGGACATGACCGATTGGACAGGATTTTCCTTGCTTGAAAAGCTGGTGGGCTTTCCTTCGGTTGTGGGGCGTTCGAACCTGCATCTGATGGATTTCGTCGCCTCTTATCTGGCGGATCTGGGCGTTCCGTGCCACCGGCTGACGGGCCCCGAGGGCGATCGGCAAAACCTGTTTGCCACGATCGGCGATCCGGCGGTGCCGGGCTATATTCTTTCCGGCCATGTGGATGTTGTCCCCGCAGACGAGCCCGAATGGCTGGGCGATCCTTTCGTGCTGCGGTGCGAGGGGGCGCGGCTGATCGGGCGCGGGGCCTGTGACATGAAGGGCTTTGACGCGGCGGTTCTGGCGGCGGTTCCTGACCTGTTGGCCATGGATCTGGCCGCGCCGATTCATATTGCCCTGTCCTATGACGAAGAGGCCGGATGCAAGGGCGTGCCCCATCTGATTGCAGCCCTGCCGGAACTGTGCGCCACGCCACTGGGCTGCATCGTAGGAGAGCCGACGGGCCTGCATCCGGTGCTGGCGCATAAGGGAAAGGCCGCGCTGCACCTGACGGCCAAAGGCATCCCCGGCCACAGCGCGCGCCCCGATCTGGGGCAGAACGCGATTCACGCTTTGCTGCCGGTTCTGACGGCGACCGCCGAACAGGCGGCAGCGCTGCAAAAGGGGCCGCAGGACGCACGTTTCCAGCCGCCCTATTCGACTGTGCAGATCGGCACGATTGACGGGGGGCGGGCGCTCAATATCATTCCCGAACACGCCCAGGCCCGGATCGAGGCGCGCGCCATCGCGGGCCAGGATCCGCGTGCGTTGCTCCGGCCGGTTCTGGACAGTCTGGGCCCGGATGTGCAGGCTGAGTGGCTCTCGACCTATCCGCCTCTGGCGCTGGCACCCGGCGCAGATCTAGCGCAGCTGGCACAGCAGATTTCGGGCCATCCCGCCGCTCCGGCTGTCAGTTTCGGCACCGAGGCGGGGCTGTTTCAGCAGGCCGGCATCCCCTCGGTTCTGTGCGGCCCCGGCGATATGGCGCGCGCGCACAAACCCGAGGAATACCTGCTGCGCGACGAGCTGGAGGCCGCCCGTCAGATGGTGCTGCGCCTGGGTCGCAGCCTGTCTGCCGGGGCGGGGCCTGTGCCACAAGAGACGCTGCGTTCTGTCTGATCCTTCGCGACGAAGGCAAACCACCACGAGGCCCGCCGATGACGTCCTGCTTATGGCAACTTGCGCCCTTTACCCCCGAATATCTGCCTCAGGCGGTTCGGCTGAGCCAGCAGGTGTCCTGGCCGCACCGCCCCCAGGACTGGGCGATGGCGCTGGCCCATTCCAAGGGGGTTGTCGCGCTTGAGAATGACCGGGTGGTCGGCACTGCGCTGGTCTCTTTGTTTGGGCCGGTCGCGACGCTGAACATGATCCTGGTCGAGGCCGCAATGCGTGGGCGCGGGCTGGGACGGCAGCTGATGAACGCGGTCATTCCTGGCGCCGCAGATCGCGAGCTGCGGCTTGTCGCCACCGCGCAGGGGCTGCCGCTGTATCAGAAAATGGGGTTCGAGCGGGCCGGTCATATCCAACAATTTCAAGGCATTGTGAAAGGCGCAGAGCCAGAAATCCCGGTGTCTGCCGGGGCGGGTGATCTGGCGGATCTGCTGCGGATGGATGCTGCGGCATCGGGGATGGCGCGCGGCGATCTGCTGCGCGCGATTGCCTCGCAGGGGACGGTTCTGCGCACCGAAGAGGGCTTTGCCATGATCCGCAGGTTCGGGCGCGGGCAGGTTGTCGGGCCGATTGTTGCGCCCGATCTGCCGACGGCCCGCGCCCTGCTGTCTGGCGCGGCACAGCAGGCCGATGGCGGGTTTTTGCGGCTGGATACCGGGTGCCCGGCGCTTGGCGATCTGGCTCTGTTGCTGGGGATGGACCTGGCCGGGGGCGGCACCGCGATGGTCCGTCAGGCGCGTCCGCGTCCGCAGGCCAAGGGCAGGGTTTTTGCGCTTGTGTCCCAGGCGTTTGGCTGATCGGCCATCCTCGATGGCGTGCAAATCACCGTTCGGATCCGCTTGTGCCTTCCGTAAGGTTACCCCCGCCGATAGCCCCTAGCGCCCCAACCTAACCTTTTGTGACCCTTTACAAACCTTCCCCCACATGTTGAGCTTAGCCCGCAGCCTGGAGCATTTACGCCCCCACTCGGGTGAATAGATCTGGGAAATCAACCGCGAGGGTTGGTGACTGGCCGTGAACCCGGAGATCCGCGGCCCGAAAAGTCGAAAAGATCTGGGAGGAAATCCTCTGATGAATACCAAACTGAAATGCGCCCTGGGCGCCAGCGTTGTTGCATTGGCCGGTGGCCAGGCCATGGCTGCGGACTGCGGGTCGGTTTCGATCGCAGAAATGAACTGGGCCTCGGCCGAGATGATGGCCAATGTGGACGCCATCATTCTGGAAGAGGGCTATGGCTGCGATGTGGAACTGGTGCCGGGTGCAACTCAGACCACCTTTGCCTCGATGTCCGAAAAGGGCCAGCCCGATGTCGCGCCCGAACTGTGGATCAACGCCGTGCGCGTGCCGCTGACCGCCGCGATCGAGGAGGGCTCGATGCTGTCGCTGAACGGCGGCCCGATCACCGATCTGGGCGAGGGCTGGTGGATCACCCCCGCTTTTGCCGCAGCCCACCCCGAGCTGAACACCGTGGAAAAGGTGCTGGAACGCCCCGATCTGTTCCCCCATCCCGAAGACGCCAGCAAGGGCGCCTTTGTCGGTTGCCCCGCAGGCTGGGGCTGTCAGCTGTCCAACGCCAACCTGTTCCGCGCCTTCGATATGGAGGCCAAGGGCTGGGTGCTGGTCGATCCGGGCTCGGCTGCGGGTCTGGACGGGTCGATGGCCAAGGCCGTGGAACGCGGCGAGCCGTGGTTCGGCTACTACTGGTCGCCCACCTCGATGATCGGCAAATACAGCATGATCAAACTGCCCTGGGAAACCCCTTGGGGGGGCTCGGATAACTGGGACAACTGCATTGTGAAACCCGAGCAGGACTGCGCGGATCCGCAGCCTTCGTCCTACACCGAATCCGAGGTCCACACCGTTGTGACCGACGATTTCGTCACCAAGGCGGGCCCGGCCAGGGAATATTTCGAAAAACGCGTGTTCCCCGGTGCCGTGATGAACGGGATGCTGGTCTTCATGACGGAAAACCAGGCCACGGGCGAGGACGCGGCCTTTGAATTCCTGGCCAAACACCCCGAAGTCTGGACCCAGTGGGTGCCGGCTGACGTGGCGGCCAAGATCAAAGACGCGCTGTAAGTTTCTCAACTTCCGCAAGGGCCCGTGCCACCCCGCACGGGCCTTTCGCATAACTAAAGGAGAGAACTTATGGAGTTCTTTACGGAATTTCCCGCGCTCGGGCGTTCGGATCTCAGCGCCCTGCGGCGCGGAATCGACGGCGGCTTTCGCGAGTTCACCCGCACCTGGGGCGAGGCAATCGAGAGCTTTTTCAACCCGCTTCTCAAGTTTCTGGTCTGGTTCGAAAAGCTCTTGCAGGCGACGCCCTGGCCGATTGTTATCCTGATCCTGGCCACTCTGGCCTGGGCCGGGTCGCGGTCCTGGAAAATCACGCTGGGCAGTGTNCTGGCCTTTCTGGCCATCGGTTTCCTGGGCATGTGGGAGGACACGATGTCCACCCTGGCGATTATCTCGGTTGCGACGCTGGTGTGTATCGCGGTGGGCATTCCCCTGGGGATTTTGATGGCCCGCTATGATCGCGCCCAGGGGATTATCACCCCGGTTCTGGACATCATGCAGACCATCCCCAGCTTTGTTTATCTGATCCCGGTGGTGATGCTGCTGGGCATTGGCAAAGTGCCGGGTCTGCTGGCGGTGTGTATCTATGCGTTGCCGCCGCTGGTGCGTCTGACGAACCTGGGGATCCGGCTGGTCGATAAGGACGTGATGGAGGCCGCCGAGGCCTTTGGCGCCTCAAGCCGGGAAAAGCTTTTTGGCGTGCAGATCCCGCTGGCGCTGCCCAATATCTTTGCGGGTATCAACCAGACGATCATGATGGCGCTGTCGATGGTGGTGATTGCCTCGATGATCGGGGTGCAGGGGCTGGGCGTGCCGGTGCTGCGTGCAATTTCCAATCAGTATCTGGCGCTGGGGCTGATGAACGGTCTGGCGATTGTGGCGCTGGCCATNATCTTTGATCGGGTCAGCCAGACCTATGGCAAACGCCTGCAAACCTATCGGGAGGCCAACCATGGGTGACGTGAAAATCTCGATCCGGAATCTGTATAAGATTTTCGGCAAAAACCCGGAAAAAGCGCTACAGAAAGTGCGCGATGGCATGGGCAAACCCGCGCTGCTGGAGCAAACGAACCACGTGCTGGGCCTTCAGGATATCAGCCTGGACATCGAGGCCAACAAGCTGCAAGTGATCATGGGGCTGTCGGGGTCGGGCAAATCCACGCTGATCCGTCACCTGAATCGCCTGATCGAGCCGACAGCCGGTGAAATCTGGGTGGATGGCCAGGACGTGATGGCGATGAACGCGCAGGATCTGCGCGATTTGCGGCGGTTCAAAATGTCCATGGTATTCCAGAAATTCGCGCTTCTGCCGCATCGCACGGTGATTCAGAACGTCGAATACGGGCTGGACATTCAGGGCGTGGACGGGGACGAGGCCAAGCAGCGCTCGGCCAAGTGGCTGGATCGCGTGGGCCTGTCGGGCTATGAAAATTACTATCCCGGTCAGTTGTCGGGCGGGATGCAGCAGCGTGTGGGGCTGGCGCGCGCGCTGGCCACGGATGCCGATATCCTGCTGATGGACGAGGCATTTTCCGCGCTGGACCCGCTGATCCGGACCGACATGCAGTCCATTTTGCTGGAGTTGCAGGAGGAACTGCACAAAACCATCGTCTTCATCACCCACGATCTGGACGAGGCCATGCGGATCGGGGATTCGATTGCCATTCTGCGCGACGGGGCTCTGGTGCAATCGGGCGACGGGCAAGAGATCGTGCTGCGTCCGGCCGATGACTACATTGCCGAATTCACGCGCGAGATCAATCGCGGCCGGGTGATCCGGGTCAGGGCTCTGAAAACTCAGATAACCGGGGCGCCGCCCGCGGGCGAACCCCTGGCCGAGGGCACCCCGCTGGAGGATGCGCTTGCGCCTTTGACGGCCAGTGCGGATCAGGCGCTGCCGCTGCGCAATGCGGCGGGGCAGATCACCGGGCAGGTCAGCCTGTCGGATGCGGTCAAGGCGCTGCACAGCTAAGCGCGCATTGGCATGACGCGTATTGGCATGGGGCGCAGCGGATCGCCCCATGCTCCCCGCGTTTCTTGGCGCGCCTGCGGGCGCATCAAAGAGTCGCGCCTGTTTTGCGAAAAACGTCACGAACCGCGGCGGTTCAACCGATGGACGCAAGTCCGATTGCCCATTAATATGCGCGCATATTTTCCCAAGACCATTGCAACAGAATTGAATGAACGATCACAATTCGGGAGGTGAAATGCTGCGCAGTGCCTTTGTTGAAGAGTTCCAGTTCACCTATATTCTGGCCAGCCCGCCTTTCTCGCTTGAGGAACTGCATGACCTGCTGGCCGCGGTTCCGACGGACCCGATCCCGCCCAGGTCTCTTAGTCCGGTTCTGCTGGATTTGCGCGAAATTCACCTGAACCGGATTTCCGAGGTAGATATTCGCCGGCACACCATGCGCAAAAGCGCGCTGGATCCGCGCCTGACCAGCCTGCCGGTGGCCTATGTGGTCCGCGATCTTGAGGATTACTCGGTCGTGCGCATGGCCATCATGTTCTCTGAACTGTCGCAGGTCAGTGACGAACACCGCTCTTTGATCACTCAGCATCTGTCCGAAGCGGTTGCCTGGCTGGCGCAGCTGACCGGCACGGGATCAAAGGGCGGCGCCCCCCGCCTGAACGAGGCCCAGCTGCGTGCGCATATGCAGACGCCAGGCTGATCAGGCCGCGCGCGCCATCACCAAAAGCCCCAGCACGATCAGCCCCAGCCCGGTCAGGCGGGCGGGGTTCACCGGCTCGCCCAGAAACAGGATGCCCGAGGCCGCGACCATCACAAAGCTCATGGCGACAAAGGGATAGGCCAGCGACAGATCCAGCTGTCGCAGCGCGAACAGCCACAGCACCGTGCCCACCCCGTAGAGCGCCAGCCCCAGCAGCACGAAGGGCGAGAACAGGAACGCCATGGCCTTGGTCAGCAGGGTGGCGGTTTCGGGCAGATCCACCCGCGCCACCCCGTATTTAAAGGCCGTCTGCGCAATGGCCGACAGGGACACGCTGACGAAAACGGTGGCAAAGACGGCAGGGGTCATAGGGTGCTCCAGTCGAGGTTCAGATAGCGGGCCAGCACGAATATGGCGATGACAAGCAGCCCGGTGATGCGGCTGATTTTATCCTTCATGGCAAAGACGACAGGATCGTCGCCCACTTTGCCTCGGGTCGCCCACATCCAGGTGCGATAGGTCCAGAACATCATCACCGGGATCGCCAGCCACAGCAGCGCGGGGGTATTGTAGCGCGTGACCACCTCGGGGCTAGAGACATATTCGGCCAGCGTCAGCAGCGACAGCGCCCCGTTCGCGATGCCAAAGGTCTGCACCACCGTCATATCCGAGGCCCAGTAATTACGGGCGGGCAGGCGGGCATTGCCGACGGCTTTGGACAGTTCGATATAGCGTTTCAGATAGGCCAGGCTGAGGAAAAAGAACATCGAGAACGTCAGCAGCCAGGGGCTGGGAAACGTCCCCAGCGCCGCCGCCCCCGCCACGATACGGATCGTATACAGCAGCGCCAGCGCGATCACATCCACGGTGGAATAGGCCTTGAGCACAAAGGAATAGGCCGTGGTCAGCGCCAGATAGCTGAGCAGCACCAGCCCAAAGGGCACCCCCAGCACGCCAAACCCTACCAGGCACGAAATCAGCATCAGCCACCCGGCCTGCAATATCCCGGTGCGTGGCCGCAGATGCCCGGCGGCAAAGGGGCGGTTCTTCTTGGTGGGATGGGCGCGGTCGGCCTCGATGTCCAGCACGTCATTGACCAGATAAACCGACGAGGCACAGAGCGAAAACACCATCACCGCCAGCAGCGCGTTCATGATGCTGGCGGGGTCGGTATACAGATGCGCAAACAGCAGCGGCACCAGCACCAGCGCATTTTTCGACCATTGATGCGGGCGCATGGCGCGGCGGATCGCGCGGCCTTTGCCCGGCCGGTCCGAGGGGCCGGGGGTAAGCGTGACGTGATCGGCCTGGGCGGCCAGATCCCGCGCGGCTGATGGAATACGGGCAAATCCGCGATAGGCGGCAGCGGCCCAGATCGGCAGATCGGCTGTGGAATCGCCCAGATACTCGAACGGGGCGGTGCCGGTCATGGCGCGGATTGCCTCCAGCTTGGCGGGGCCTTTCAGGTTGCGGCCCGGCTCGGAGGCCAGAACCGCATCGAACAGGCCCAGATAGGCGGCGACCTCTTCGGCGGCGGCGCGGTCGGCGGCGGTGGCCAGGATCACCTGCCGCCCCGCCCGCCGCGCGCCTTTGATATAGTCCAGCACCTGCGCGTTATAGGGCAGCAGATCGACACGCAAGCCGACCTCGGCCCACAGGCTGCGTTTCAGCCCGCCCAGCCCGTCCGCGCGCCAGGCCCGGAACCCGCGCAGCATCGCCCGAGGCGAACGCATTCCCCGCGCCAGCATTTCCTCGGCCATATCGGCATGGACCAGCGTTCCGTCCAGATCGACGAACAGCGGCACCGAGGCCGAAGGGGTATGCGGGGGAACAGACGTCATCATTCAATACCATTGTTGCCAAAAAACGCGGATCAAAACAGCCAAATGACCATTCCGGCGTAATTGTTTCAGCTTCTCTTTGCGCTGACCGGGGCCAAGCGGCTACGTTACGTCACATAGATATGCCCGATTATGCGAGACACCCGGTGAGTTATACGAGCAGATTTGACAAAACTTCGGCGGCATTGTGCTTTCTTCTGTTTTTTGTGGCCTTTGGGGTGCGGTTTTTTGCGGCGGACTATGGGTATTTCCATGGGGACGAACGCATAAACGAGGCCGCCAAGGTGCTGACCGGCCAGCTGGTGCCGGGGCAGCATTTCTATCCGCCTTTCATCAACTATCTGAATGCGGTGGCGCTGGCCGGGCTGTTTGCGGTCGGGCGGGTGGCCGATTGGTGGGGCGGGGCCGGGGAATTCCGGGCGCAGTATTTCGCCGATCCTACCGTGTTTTACGTGACGGCCCGGATGGTGACGGCGCTGACGGGCGCGCTGCTGGCGCCGCTGTTTTATGGCGTGGCTCGCGCCGTGGGGCTGGACCGGGGGCGCAGCGTGATTGTGGCTCTGGTCGCGGTTCTGTTTCCGCTGGGCGTGTTCATGGCGCATATCGCCAAGGGCGATACCGGGCTGGCAACGGCTCTGGTTGCGGTGATCTGGGCGCTCTTGATGCGGGTGCAGGGCCATCGGCGCTGGGACTGGGCGCTGGGGCTTTTTGTGGTGCTGACGCTTAGCTTCAAGCATTCGGCGGTGTTCATTCTGGCGCCGATGGGGCTGGGGCTGCTGGGGCTGCTGATACAGGCCGAAGGGGCGCGCCCCGCGCTGCGCTCGTTCGGGCGGGCTGTGTTGGTGGTGCTGGTGCTGTGGCCGGTGCTGAACATCGGCCTGCTGATGGATTTCCGGAACTTTCTGGATTACCAGCGCATTCAGGCGGTGATGTCCCTGCGCACGGGCGCCGAGGGCCCGCAGGCCGGGCCGATCACATTGCTGCACCGGGCGATTGAAATCGTTTTCGGCATGAACCCGGCGATGACGGTGGGTGCGGTTCTAACGCCCTTGATGCTGTGGCGCACGCGCGGGCGGCCCTTGCGCGGGGCGCTGTGGACGGTGTGGCTGTCTTTGGCGATTGGCACGGTGGCCGTGGCGCTGATGGCCGGCCCGCGCCAGCCCGAGCACCTGTGGATCGCCAATTTTGCCGGTTTCCTGCTGCTCGCAGGGTTACTGCTGATCGAGCTGACCGAACAGCCTGCCGTCCTGCGCCGCGTGCTGGCGGCGGGGGTGTTCAGCGTGGGCCTGATGCTTAGCACCTATGGCACCTATGTGGTGCTGAAACAGGCGGCCGCCCAGCCCATTCAGCAGGCGGTGGGGGGGTATTTGCAGGCCCGCTATCCGGATCGCAAGGTGCTGACCTCGATGGCGCTGACGATCCCGCAACAAAAAGAGGCGCAGGGCTTCGAGCTGGACCGGATGGCGCGTCTGGCCCGCAAATATAACGTGGATCTGCCGGACATGGCCTCTGAACGGTTGATCCTGCACTCGGCGCAGGGGGCGGTGTATTTCGTCAACATGCCCGGCGTGATGTACGGGCTGGAAAACGTGGACGAGAACGCCATTGACTATGAGGTCAAGGCCCACGCCTGGCCCCTGCAAAAAGAGGAATGGCAGCTGGATTATTGGCTGGAGCAAGGGTTCAGCGTGTTTTCCGTGCTGGATTTCCAGACCTATGCCTATTCATCCGAGCCCGAAATCCGCCGCGCCTTTTTTCAACGGATGGAGAAAGACTGCGCCATGGTGCAGGCCTTCGCCCCCAGCAAGCCGCTGTTTCTGGAACGCGAGGTGGTGATTTTCGACTGTGCGGCGGCGAGCTAGCGCTGGAACCGGGCAAAGAGAGGTAAAATTCACCAGAGGGGCGCGGAGGGGCTCGGGGAAATTGCGCTATTGGGTGTTCTGTGGCTATCATCGCGGGGACGATACGGATTTTATAGCAAAGACTTCATGATGAAATCGCCTTTTTATACGGACCTTCAGGTCCAGATTGCGGCCTTGGGGGGAATGCATAACGCGCATATTCACCTGGACCGGGCCAACACGCTGGCCGATGGCTATGTGGATCACGGGCGGGTCCATGTGCTGGAAAGCTCGCATATTTCGCTCCAGAAAAAACACGCGCTGATCCGCACGGTGCACGAGGGGCCGGCCTATGATCCCCCCGATCTGGATCGCCGCGCGCGTGAAACGATTGATGTGATGGTAGCGGCCAACACGCGTCTGGCCGACACGATGGTGGATTGCACGGCCGACAGGGTGGGCACCCATGCGCTGTCTCAATTGATGGACCTGGCCGCTGAGGTCCGCGATCAGATTCAGATCCGCTGCGCCGCCTATACGCCTTTGGGGTTCCGCAACAGCGAGCCCGAGCGCTGGCGCATCTTCGAGCAGGGCGTGCAAATGGCCGATTTCATCGGTTCCCTGCCCGAGGCCGACGACGTGCTGGATTACCCCGACAATATCGGGTTCGAGGAACATTGCGTGCGGATGCTGGATCTGGTGAAACGCACGGGTAAATTCCTGCATGTGCACACCGATCAGATCAACTCGCCCGGCGAGGACGGGACCGAACGCCTGATCAAAGTCATGCAGCGCGAAACCGGCCGGTTAGAGGGGGCAGACGGGCAGCCTTTGGTGTGGACGGTGCATATGATCTCGCCCTCCACCTATGACGAGCCCCGCTGGGAACGCTTCGTTCAGGATATGCTGGCGCTGAATATCGGGGTGATCTGCTGCCCGTCTGCCGCAATCGGAATGCGGCAGCTGCGGGCGATTGCGACGCCTATGTATAACTCGATCCCGCGGGTGCTGGAACTGGCCGAGGCCGGGGTGCCGATCCGTCTGGGCTCAGACAATATCGCGGATATGTGCTCGCCCTCGACCACCGCCGACATGACCGAGGAAGTGTTCACCCTGTCGGCGGCGGTGCGCTATTACCGACCTGAAATCCTGGCGAAATTTGCGGCGGGCGCGGCGCTGAGCCCGGACGAACGCGCCATCATCCGTGAACATCTGGACAGAAATAATGAAGAAATGGCGAAGCTGGTTCAGCGGTTCGGCCCGAAATAACGCGCCGCAGCTGCCGGTCGATCTGGCGGATGCGGCGATGTGGGCCGATCCCGCGCCGGTCTGGGCCTGGCTGCGGGAAAATCAGCCCCTGGCCCAGGTGGCCTCGGGGGGGTATGTGCTGACGCGCCACGCGGATATTGTGCAGGCCTTCGGTAATCCGGCTCTGGGCAATCAGCCGTCGCGGTTTTCGGTTCTGGCGGCGCGCAACCGCGGCAAAAGCACCGCTGCCGCCGTGGCCGCGCATATTCCGCCCTTTCTGGATAAACCCGAACATGTCCCCGCGCGGCAGGCGGTGTCGGGGGCGTTTCATGCGGCCTTTAAGGGGGCGGAAACCTGGGTGCCGGAACTGGCCGAGGCCCGCGTTGCGGCGCTGGCCGGGCAGCGCTTCGATCTGATTGAGCATCTGGCCCAGCCCTTTGCCTGTGCGGTGATGGCGCGGTTCATTGGCCTGCCAGAGGATCGCGTGATGATCAAACAGGCCACACAGGGGTTTTTCCACCTGTTTGCGCCGATCACGGATCGCGCGCGCTTCGGCCAGGTGAATACCGCGCTGGAGAGCGCCCGCGCGGCCCTGTCTGCGGCGGCGGAGCAGCCCCCCTCGGGCAGTTTTCTGGCGCATCTGCGCGGCGCAGGCGTGACGGAGAATGCGCTGCTGGACAATGCCCTGCTTGTGCTGGCCGATGGGGTGGAAAACATCGAGGCCGGGATTGCCACGGCGCTGGATCTGACCCTGCGCCATGCGGATCGGATTGCCCCGGACAGCCCGGTTCAGGCGCTGGTGTCCGAGTCCCTGCGCCTTGCCTCTCCGGCGCAGGTGATCGCGCGGGTGACCCGTACGCCAATGACGCTGCATGGGGTTGATCTGGCCGAGGGCGCGCCGGTGTTTCTGGCGCTTGGCGCGGCCAATCTGGACCCGATGGCGCATCCCGATCCGCTGCGTTTCGATCCGAACCGGACGGGCGAAGAACCGCTGCTGTTCGGGCGTGGGCGGCATCGCTGCATCGGGGCGCAACTGGGGCTGTTGCAGATCTCTGCCATGCTGAAGGCGTTGCGCGCGGCGGGGGCTATGCGCGTGGATCAGGGCCCCGTGCACTGTCACGCGCGGTTCGGCCACCGCTGGCCTGTGGCGATGCGGGTCAGTCTGGCTTGACCACCCGGACCAGACGGTAAATGCCCGTGCGGCGACCGTTCAGGAAATATTTGAATCCGTCCTCAAGCAGGGAAATACGCATCAGATACCAGCCGGGACGATGGGGCGCGCGGGCCAGCAGCGTCAGATCCTGACACCCCCCCGAAGCCAGAGCCGTGGGGAACCGGCTGATCGCCTGACGCGGGCCAAAAACGCGCCGATACCAGGGATAACGCGGGCCGCGCCACAGCAAGCGGGGCCCGATAAAGGCCACGGCGCAGCCCAGGGCGGATGTGTCGCTGGCCGGCCAGGGAACCGGGCTGCGGTTGGTGGCGGTGACTGGCAGCTCGTAGGTGGAGCCAGCCGTCAGAACGCGCGGCAGACGGCTGCGCAGGCGGATGTGGCCCCGCCAGCGGGCCTCGCGCGCGGGCTGGAGAATGTCCTCGCGTTTGGGAAAGCGCGGCGGCCTGCGCCCGTCGAGAAAGGGCCGCAGCTTTGCCGCCACCGGGGCAAAGGCCCTGGGGGTCATGGCCTGTTCGTGATCTTGCGGGATATGATGCATGATGGCTCCGTTCGGATAGGCATCATGCAGGGCGCGACCGGGCCGGTCGAACCGCCCAAAGGGGGAAAACCAGCGCGAATTCGTCCAGATAAAGACCATCGGCAGCGGCGTCTGATGCGGGATTTCCCAATCGACCGACAGGAACAGATCGGGTGTGCGCCCCTGCCTGCCCAGCAGTCCGGCGACGCGGTGCATGAGCCCCGCCCCTTCGCAGAACCCGCCCAGAACCAGACGGCCCTGGGGGTGCAGGGCCTGGATGTCCCTGGCGATCAGCCTGGCGATCCGGGCCTCGCCGCCCAGCTTTGCGCGCCCCCCATGCAGCAGCGAGCGCAGGATATAGAACGGGCGATCCGCGCCCAGCGTCTGGCTGAGCCGATCCGCCTGAGCGCGGTCATTGACACCGAAGAAAACCGGCACTCCGGGGGCATCCGCATTGCGCAGGATCAACAGACCGTTGGGGCCTGCGCGCGTGCCGGGCCAGGCCGAGGTAGCGGCCAGAATGAAGCGTTCAGCCGGGTGTCTGGCCTTTTGCGGGGCGGGGTGGCTGTCCAGCCGGGTGACCAGATCCCCAAAGCGCGGAGCATCGAACAGCAGGTTCGGCGGCAGCGGGCGCCCCAATGCCTTTTCCAGCGCGAGCAGGAATTCCGTGGCCGACAGGCTGTCGCCGCCATCGTCAAAGAAATCGCTGTCTGTGGATGGGGCCGCGCCGTCCAGCGTCCGGGCCCAGACGCGGGACACGGTTTTCGCGGTGCCCGTCAGCGGCGCGGGGGGCGGCAGCGTGGGGTTTGTTTCCATCTGCGCCAGCGCCAGACGGTCCACCTTGCCTGAGCCCAGCCGGGGCAGATCGTTCAGAAGGCGCACCTGCCGGGGACGTTCGAATTCGGCCAGCTCTTGCGACAGGTGGCGCAGGATGTCGGCCTCGGTCAGCCCCGGCGCGGTGACGCTTAGCCCGACATGCTGGCCCAGGGTTTTATGCGGCAGGGCATAGGCCACGGCCTGGGTGACGCCGGGCAGGCGCAGAGCGGCCCGCTCTACCGTGAGAGGCGAGATTTTCTCACCTCCGCGATTGATGATCTCTTTGAGCCGGCCAGTCAGGAACAGCCGGCCCGCCGCGTCCAGCCGGCCGGTGTCGCCGGTCCGCAGCCAGGGGCCGTGGCGGGGGGTATCGGTGCCCTCGTAGCCGGCCATCACGCTGGGCCCGCGCACGCAGATTTCGCCCTCGGGGACGGGGGTGCCGTTTGCGTCCAGAATGGCCAGCTCGGCCCCCGCCGCCCGCCCGACCGAGCCGGGCACGCGCGCGCCCGGTGGGCGCGGGTTCGAGGCAATCTGCCCGGCGGTTTCAGTCATCCCATACATCTGGATCAGCGGGGTTCCGGCCAAGAAACTCTCGGCTTTGGCCTGCATTTCGGGGGACAGATCGGCCGAAACCATACGAACAAAGCTAAGCTGCGCGCCGATCCGCGCCCCGGTGTGCGAATCCCAGTCCGACAGGCAGCGCGCCAGCATCGTGGGTACCAGTTGCAGCCAGGTGCCGCGCCCGTTCAGAACCGCGTTTTGCAGATCGGCCGGGGTTTTGCCCGCGCTGGCACAGACCGATCCGCCCGCCAGCAAGGGCGCCAGCAACAGATCCACCAGGGCGCCGATATGGAACACGGGCAGGGCCGAAATGGCGCGATCCTCTGGCCCCAGTTCCAGCGTTCGGGCGATATTGCGGGCCGAGCCCATCAACGCCTGCGCGCTTAGGGGCACCCGTTTGGGCTGCCCGGTCGAGCCCGAGGTCGTCAGCACCAGGCCGGGCGGGACATCGGCCTTTGCGGGGGGCAGAAACAGCGAATCTGGCAGGCCATCGTCCACCGGAGCCGCCGGAATCCCCAGATCGCGGGCCAGGGTCTGAAAATCGGAATGAAAGAGCAGCAAATCGGCCTGCGCGTCCTGCAATTGCCGCCGCAACTCGGCCTTTGGCAAAGCGGGGTTCAGCGGCAGAACCGAGCAGACCTGCGTCAGGCTCAGAATCAGCGCTGCGGCCTCCAGCCGGTCGGGCAGAATCAGCGCCACGCGGCGGCCCGCCAGCCTGAGCGCATTGGCCCGATGGGTGATCTGACGGACCCCGAGCGCAAGCGCGGCGGCCTGGGTGACCTGGCCGTCTGCCTCGATCAATGCGGGCGCAGAGCCGCGCGATTCTAGCGCTGTCAGGAAGCCGTCCCAATCCGTCATTGCAAAACCTGGATCTTAAAATGCTGATCTTTTTTGCCCAGCCGGGCCGGGCCGGTCAATGCGCAAGGCCGATCTGGCGGGGGAATTCGTGTGGCCTGGCATCGGAATGGACGGGGATTGGATATGTTATAAGTAAAAATTATCAAATATTACAAAAAGTCCAATTTTGAATTATTCCAAACTCTTGCTACCCATAGTCATGCACAGGGCAAACCCTGCTCGTCAAAAGCGGAGAGTGACATGGACGGAAATGATATTAACGAGACCGGCAAATGCCCGGTCATGCATGGTGGGAACACGATGTCGGGGGGCTCGGTGACCAGCTGGTGGCCGCAATCTTTGAAGCTGGACATCCTGCACCAGCACGACAGTAAAACAGACCCGATGGGCGCCGATTTCGACTATCGCGAGGCGGTGAAATCGCTGGATGTCGAGGCGCTGAAGACCGATCTGAAGGCGCTGATGACTGACAGTCAGGACTGGTGGCCGGCCGATTGGGGGCACTATGGCGGGCTGATGATCCGGATGGCGTGGCACTCGGCCGGGACGTACCGTCTGGCCGATGGGCGCGGCGGTGGCGGCACCGGCAACCAGCGGTTTGCGCCGCTGAATTCCTGGCCCGACAATGCCAGCCTGGACAAAGCGCGCCGCCTGCTGTGGCCGATCAAGAAGAAATACGGCAACGCGGTCAGCTGGGCCGACCTGATGATCCTGGCGGGTAACATGGCCTATGAAACCATGGGGCTGGAGACCTTTGGCTTTGCCTTTGGCCGCCCTGACATCTGGCACCCGGAAACCGACATCTACTGGGGCGCCGAGCAGGACTGGCTGCCGCCCTCGGACACGCGCTATACCGATGTGTCCAAGCCCGACACGCTGGAAAACCCGCTGGCGGCCGTGCAGATGGGCCTGATCTATGTGAACCCCGAAGGCGTCAACGGCCAGCCCGATCCGGTTAAAACCGCCGCGCAGGTCCGCGAAACCTTTGCCCGCATGGCGATGAACGACGAAGAAACCGCCGCGCTGACCATCGGTGGCCACACCGTGGGTAAGGCGCATGGGAACGGCGATGCGGGGGCCCTGGGGCCGGATCCCGAAGGCGCCGGAATCGAGGCGCAGGGCTTTGGCTGGGACAATCCGAACATGGGCGGCAAGGCCAGCCAGGCGGTGACCTCGGGGATCGAGGGCGCCTGGACCTCTGAGCCGACGGTCTTTGACATGGGCTATTTCGACATGCTGTTCGGCCACGAATGGGAATTGCGCAAATCCCCCGCCGGGGCCTGGCAGTGGGAGCCCGTGGACATCAAGGAAGCGGACAAACCCGTCGATGCTTCGGACCCGTCCAAGCGCCACAATCCGATGATGACGGATGCGGATATGGCGATGAAAGTGGACCCGGTCTATAACGCGATCTGTCAGAAATTCATGGCCGATCCGGCCTATTTCAACGACACGTTCGCCCGCGCCTGGTTCAAGCTGACTCACCGCGATATGGGGCCCAAAACCCGCTATATCGGCCCCGATGTGCCGGCCGAAGATCTGATCTGGCAGGATCCTGTTCCGGCAGGGGCCACGGGCTATGATGTGTCTGCGGTGAAGGCGGATATTGCCGCTGCGGGCCTGAGCCTGTCCGACATGGTCAGCACCGCCTGGGACAGCGCGCGCACCTATCGTGGCTCGGATATGCGGGGGGGTGCCAATGGCGCGCGGATCCGTCTGGCGCCGCAAAAGGACTGGGCCGGGAACGAGCCCACCCGTCTGGCGCATGTCCTGTCCGTGCTGGAACCGATCGCGGCCAAACACGGGGCCAGCGTGGCCGATGTGATCGTGCTGGCCGGTAATCTGGGGGTCGAACAGGCCGCCAAAGCCGCCGGTTTCGACGTGGATGTGCCCTTTGCGCCCGGTCGCGGCGACGCCACCGATGAGATGACGGATGCGGAGTCGTTCTCTGTGCTGGAGCCGCTGGCCGATGGTTTCCGCAACTGGCAGAAACAGGACTATGTTGTCTCGGGCGAGGAACTGCTGCTGGACCGTGCCCAATTGATGGGGCTGACCGCGCCGGAAATGACCTGTCTGATCGGCGGAATGCGCGTAATGGGCACCAACCACGGCGGGACGTCCCATGGGGTGTTCACTGACACTCCGGGCGCGCTGAGCACCGATTTCTTCGTCAACCTGACCGATATGGCCTATAAATGGGTTCCGGCGGGCGATGGCACCTATCAGATCCAGGACCGCGTGTCCGGTGATGTGAAATGGACAGCCACCCGCGTGGATCTGGTGTTCGGGTCGAACTCGATCCTGCGCTCCTATGCCGAGGTCTATGCGCAGGACGATAACGCGCAGAAATTCGTGACGGACTTCGTGGCCGCCTGGGCCAAGGTGATGAACGCAGATCGCTTCGATCTGGCCTAACGGTTCACGAATTCAAACGAGAACCTCGCCCTTCCTTTGGGCGGGGGGGCAAAAGGGGCCGCGCGGCGGATGTGATCCAGCGCCGCGCGGTCCAGCACGTCCGAGCCCGAGCTGCGCACCACCCGAACCGAGCGCAGGCCTCCGGAGGGGGCGATTTCGAACCCCACCAGCACCTTGCCGCGTCCCTTCACGCGTTTTTTGCGGATTGACCGGATTTTCCGCACCACGGAGGCGCCGTAACTGGCCATGGATTGCTGCGACCGGGGCTTGGCCGAGGGCGGCTGCTTGGGCGTCTGCCCGCTGACTTTCGTGTTTTTCCGGGCGTTCTGCCCATCCGCATTACCGCGCACCGCATTGCGCTGCGCATTCCCCTGCGCCACGGCTGGCCGGGTCTTTGGCGGGCGGGTGCTGGGGGGCTGTGCGGCGGTCAGCTTTTGCGGGCTGGGCGGCGTCGCGGCGGTTGGGGGCGGTGTGTCTGACAGGGGCGCGGTGCTGGCCGTCGCCGGCCGCAGAGGGGCCGAAACCGCAGAGGTCTGCGCGGCCCGAGGCCGGACGGGCGAGGCCACATCAGCGGGCTGGGCACGCGGGGCCTGCGGCGATACGGGGCTGGCCACGCCCGCCGCCAGATCCGCAAAATCATTCCCCAGCAGCGGGATTTCGGGCGGGGCCTCTTCTCCGCCCGCGGGCATCTGAAACGATGGGCCGGACATCCCCACCAGCACCGCCGCGTGCACGGCCCCCGACAGCAGAACAGCCGCCAGCGCCCAGGTTTTCGCAGCTCTTGCGCTCATTGTGGAAGCCTCTCGGCAATCAGGCGGATTTCCTTGGCGCCCTGTTTGGCCAGCGTCTGCGCCGTTGCCACCAGGGCCGCCGCGGGTGCGTCTCGATCCGCCAGAATCCGCACCGCGCCCTGACCCGAGCGTTGCGCCAGATAGCTGGCGGCGGAGTGCCCGACGGGCCATTCCACCCGGCCATCCGCGCGCAGAAGAACGATGTTTTCCAAGGGGGTCGAGGGGCCCTCGGGGAGGCTGATCAGCCGCACATCCGCTGGCGGACGATCCGCGATCGTGCCCGCGACGATAAAGAACGCAAGCAGCAAAAACACCACGTTTATCAAGGTGATCGTCGGCTCCGAGGCTTTGCGGCGAAAAGGTTTCATCTTAGCCAAGCACCTGTAGGCCAATGCCCGGAACCGCCTGTAGCTGCGCCAGCAGCGAGGCCAGTGCCTGGCTGGTGACAGGGCCGGACAAAGAGATCAGCACCTTCGGCTCGGGGCCGCCCAGATCCTGAATGCGCTGGGGCAACTGGGCCAGGGGCACAGCGCGCCCGTTCAGGCTGATCTGCTCAGGCGAAAGGCGCAGGAATACGATCCGGCTGTCCGCGAAACCACCGCCAGCGGCCTGGCTGGCGGTCAGGGGCAGATCAACCGTTCGCGTGAACGTAGAGGCCAGCATGAAAAACATCAGCAGCAGGAAAATCACGTCGATCAAAGAGGTCATGGACAGGCGGCGCCGGCGAAAGGCCATGGGTCAGGACTCGGGCGGGATGGCGGGGCTGCACAGGGTTTCGACCATCAGCGCGGCGGCCTGGGATTCGCGCGCCAGGCGGCTCTCGGCCCAGGACAGGAACAGCGAAACAGGCATGGCCACGCCCAGCCCCATCGCGGTGGTCAGCAGCGCCACCCAGATGCCGCCGGCCAGTTGCGCCGGATCCACATGCGCGCCGCCGGTTTGCAGGGTCTGGAAGGCCTGGATCATGCCCAGAACGGTGCCGAACAGCCCCAGCAGCGGGGCGGTCTGCGCGATCGCATCCAGCAGGCGCAGCCCGGTTTCGGCGCGCGCTGTGTGGGCCTCGGCCTCGGTCATCAGGCGCGATTTCAACGGAGAGGGATCGGCGGCTTTCATGCCGCGCAGCGCCAGTTTTTCCAGCGTATTGCGCGCGTTTGCCAGTTGCGATTGCGCCTGTTGGGGCTGATTTTGCCCCCACAGGGTCAGGGCGCGCTCAAGCCGTTTATGCGCGCCGATCCGCAGCGCCCACAGATGCCACAGTTTCCACAGAATGGCCGCGCCCGCCAGCACCGATACCGCCAGCAACAGCCCAACGACCCAGCCGCCAAGGGCGATAAATTCCATCAGCGCATCATGCGCGGACTGTAGCCAGAATGTCATCCCGTCACCTCGATTCCGTCCACGCGTGAGGCGGGGACAAGCGCGCCCATACAGGCGTTTTCAGCCAGCTCGGCCCCCTGACAGGCATGAGCGCCATTGATCAGGATCTGCCCGACCGAGGCGCAGTCCGTCCCCGGCAGATCAAACTGACGCACGCGCGGTTTGCCCTGCGGCAGGGTGCGGAAATCCAGCAAAAGCAGCCGGTCCACAGTGCCGCTTGCGGTGAAGATCACCGCCTCCAGTACCATCGCGTCCAGATCCGTGCCGATCTGGTTTTCGGCCAGAAAGCTTAGCCGGCAGGCCCCTTCGGCGGGGGCGGCCCCGGCCAGGGTCAGGCTTAGCCGCGCGTCCGAGGCAACAACGGGGGACGCCAAAGCGCCCCCCATCCATGCGGCAAGGAGCGCCCCCCTTACCATGACACAGCCTTTGCCAGCGTGACTTTGACATTCCGGCCCAGCCCGTTATCCAGCGACAGGTTGTTGCGGTATTCCTTGTCGAACAGGTTCTCGACCGTCAGGCCCAGTTCCACGCCTTTCCAGGTGCCTTCCTGCGGCTGCCAGCTGACAAAAACGTCATGCAGCACATAGCCATCGCCCGAGGTCGTCGAAGACGAGGTGGTGATGTCGTCATAGGCCTGCACCCGCCAGCCCGCGCGCACGCCCTGCACCGGGAATTTGGCCCCCAGGGTCAGCGCGATGTTCTGTGCGGGGGTGTCGGCCAATGTCAGATCGGTGGATTTGTCGCGCGATTTGACGTTGGAATAGGCCAGCTGCGCGAACCAGCGTTCGGCCTCATAGGCGGCTTCCAGCTCGGCGCCCCAGATCTCGGCCCGGTCCACGTTGTAGAAATAGGGCACATCCGCCGACCCCGAGGCATTCGCCGCGATCAGGTCTTTCATATCGTTGTGGAACAGGGTGGCCTTGGCGGTCAGGCTGTCGCCAGTGGCCCAGACATCGCGGCCGTTATAGGCCAGGCCCAGCTCGATCGTGCGGGCCTTTTCCTTGTCCAGGGACAGGCTGGGGGTCCGGCCCGCCGCGCCCACGCCATCGCTGGAGTATAGCTCGTCCAGTGTCGGCATCCGTTCGGTGCGCGCCAGCGAGCCAAAGACGCTGACGCTGTCGTTCAGCTTATAGATCGCCGCGATCGAGGCCGAGCTGGCGGTGTCGGTTACGGTGTCCCCGCCATTGGCCAAGGCATCGGCATCGGGGGTTTGCCTGACGTGATCGAACCGCATTCCGGGCGTGATGGTCAGCCGGTCATTCCAGATGAATTCGCCTTGCAGATAGACGCCAGCCTTTTTCTCGGTCCCGCCGGGGTGGAAGCCCAAAGCGCCCACGCTGGACATCGCATAACGATCCTGCGAGGACACCTGCGCGCCCAGCGTCAGGTAGTTTTCCCAGGCGCCCTGGCTGAACTCGATGGTGTTTTCCAGCTTGGCCGACAGGGTTTCATAATAGACCTCGTTGTCGCACAGAACGGCGAAACGGCCAGGCATACAGTAGAACCCCAGGGAAAAATCGCTGCGCTCGGTCGAGGTTTTCGAATAGCTAAGCTGCGCCGTCAGATCCAGCCACGGGGTGCCCGCGCCTTCGTGGGCATAGGTCAGCGTGGCGGTGTCGTCGATGGCGTGCAGATCGGCGGTGCCGAAGAAGCTGGCCACCGCGCCCCCGGTCTGCGCGACGGCGGCGTCCTCCAGATCGCTATCGGTGCGCGACAGGCTCAGCGTCAGGCGCTGATCGTTCTGCGTGCCAAAGTAATAGTTGCCCTTCAGCAGGCCAGACCAGCGCTCGCTTTCGGTGCCGGCCAGATCCACGCCCGCGCCGTCCTGTTTCGTACCGCTGGTGCCGCGCGTGATGCTGGCCAGCACGTCGGCGTTTTCCCCGAATTTCTGCGCAAAGGTCAGCGAGCCGATCTTACCCCCGCCGTTGCTGTCATAGCTCAGCTTCCCTTTGACGGTGGTGCTGGCGCCTTCGGGCAGGAAATCGGCGGCATCCTTGGTGGTGAAATTCACCACACCGCCGATGGCCCCCGTGCCGTACATGGTGGACGAGGCCGGCCCGCGCAGAACCTCGACCCGCTTATACAGCTCGGGATCGCCAAAGAACGAGCCCGTCCGGTATTGTTCAAAGAACTTCACCGCGCCGTCCACGGTAACGATGATCCGGTTCTGGCTGCCGGCCTGTTCAGCGTTGCCGATGCCGCGAATGTTGAACGCTTGCCCCAAAGCCCGCGCCGAGGCCCCGGCGGCCTGGACCCCCGGCACATTGGCGAACAGATCGCCAATGGCGCGGGGCTGCTCGCGGTCCAGGTCTTCTTGTTCGACGACTGTCACCGCCTGCGGTGTGTCGATTGCCACTTTGGGGGTGCCCCAGCCAAAGATCATCCGGCCCAGCATGGTGAAGCCGCTGTCTTGTGTGTCCTGAGCGATTGCCGGTGCGGGCAGGGCGGCGGCCAAAGCCACGGCCGTGACGCTGCCCCATAGCCGCTGACGTGCGGCCGAGTTTCGAGTTGCCATAGTTATACCCTTCGTGTGCTCTGCAAGAGGGCTGGCACAGGGCTGGCGGCAGAATCTGTCTTGATCTCTCTGGGCGGGTCGGTATATATCCCGACAAAACAAGTCAAGTATAATCTGTCCGGCCCTTAGGGCATCCTGCGGCGGATAAACCCGACACACATAGCGCCCAGCCAGGGATTCGTCCTGCGCCAGACATGCGTTGCCCTTCCCTAAAGGAGAACGATATGGCTGCCGATGGCTCTGGCCCCCAATCCCCGATGACTCCCGCTCAGATACGCGCGCTGCGCGAAGAGGCGCCGAACCTGCGCGCGCGGGATTTTTCGCATCAGTACAACCTGGCCGAGGCCGAGCTGGTGGCCGCGCAGGTCGGGCATAACGCCACGCGAATCCAGGCGCATCCCGACGATCTGATGCCTCTGGTCGGCCAATTGGGCGATGTGATGGCGCTGACCCGCAACGAAAGCTGCGTGATCGAACGGCGCGGGGTGTACGAGGATTATCACTCGGGCGGTCACGCCCAGATGGTGCTGGGCAAAGAGATCGACCTGCGGTTTTTTGCCCGCCATTGGGTGTCGGCCTTTGCCGTGAGCGATGGGGATAAACGCTCGATTCAGGTGTTCGACGCGGCGGGCGATGCGGTGCATAAAATCCACCTGAAGCCCGAATCCGATGTGCCCGCCTTTGACCGTCTGGTCGAGGCGCTGAAACTGGACGATCAGTCCGACGTGATCTTGCTGGAGCCCCGCGCCCCCGTCGAGGCCGCCAAGGGCGATCCCGCAAAGGCCGACACCCTGCGCGCCGAATGGGACAGGCTGACCGACACGCACCAGTTCCTGCGCCTGACGGCCAAGCTGAAGATGAACCGCCTGGGCGCTTACCGTATGGCGGGGGCACCCTATGTGCGGGCCCTGCAACCTGGCGCGGTGAACGGCTTGCTGGAACAGGCCGCCGCGCAGGCGATTCCGGTGATGATCTTTGTGGGGAACATGGGCTGTATCGAGATCCACGGCGGCACGATCGAAACGGTCAAACCGATGGGCCCCTGGATCAACGTGCTGGACCCGCGTTTTAACCTGCACCTGCGCGGCGATCATATTGCCGAGGTCTGGCTGGTTGAAAAACCCACCAAGCAAGGCCCCGCCATCAGTGTCGAGGCCTTTGACGCCAAAGGCGGGCTGATCCTGCAAATCTTTGGCTCGCGCCGGGATGGGGGCATCGCGGAATTCAACGCCATGGTTGCCGGCTTGCCGGGTCTGGAGGGTGCGCAATGATCCGTGCTTTGATTGCAGCGGCGGCGTTGCTGGCGACGCCGGCCCTTGCCGATTCTCCGCAGCGGGTGGTGTCCCTGGGCGGCGCAGTGACCGAGATCGTCGTGGCCCTGGGGGCGGGCGATCTGCTGGTGGGGCGGGATTCGACCTCGACCTATCCGGCGCAGGTGCTGGAACTGCCGGACGTGGGCTATGTGCGGGCGCTGTCCCCCGAAAGCGTGCTGTCGCTTGGCCCCGATCTGATCCTGGCCGAGGCCACCGCCGGCCCCGCCGAGGCCATCGAGGTGCTTCAGGAAACCGGCGTTGGCTATGTCGCGCTGCCCGAAAAACTGACGCCCGAGGGCGTGACGCAGAAAATCGCGCTGGTCGGGCATGTGCTGGGCCGCGAGGCCGAGGCGGTTGCGCTGACCGCAGAATTCGAGGCCCGCATGGCCGAGGTTCGCCGCGCCGCCGCGCAGGTCCAGACCCCCAAACGGGTGCTGTTTGTGCTGTCCTTGCAAGGGGGGCGGGTGATGGCCGGGGGCGCGGGCTCGTCGGCCGAGGCGATCATCCAGCTGGCCGGGGGGGTGAATGCCGCCCAGGGCTTTCACGGATATAAACAGATGACGGACGAGGCCGTGCTTCAGGCCGCCCCCGATGTAATCTTGATGATGGACCGGCGGGGACATCTGGCAATCACTCCCGAGGATATTCGCTCGCATCCGGCGCTGTCGGCAACTCCGGCGGCCATGAACGGCGATATTCAGCGCCTGGACGGAATGCTGCTGCTGGGCTTCGGTCCGCGGACGCCTCAGGGGGCGCTGGCGCTGAATCGCGCACTCTATGGCGCGGCGGATAGCTGAGCCATGAGCGATACCGCCTGTTCCGTGCCCCTTGGGGGGCGTGCCTCCTTGCGGCTGGTGCTGCTGGCGCTGCTGGTGGTGGCGATGATCGGCTCGGTCTCGACCGGGGCGTCGGGAGTGTCGCCGCTGACGATGTTGGGCGATTACCTGTCGGGCGCGGGGATCAGCGCGCGCGATCACGTTGTTCTGATGAATATCCGCCTGCCGCGTCTGGCGATGGGGCTGCTGGTGGGGGCGGCCCTGGCGGTCAGCGGCGCGGTGATGCAGGGGTTGTTCCGCAACCCGCTGGCCGACCCCGGCATCGTGGGTGTCAGCACCGGCGCCGCATTCGGAGCCGTATCCGCCATCGTGCTGGGGGGGATGCTGCCGGCGGCCCTGTTGTCGCTGGGGCAATATATCGTCCCCGTCGCGGCCTTTCTGGGGGCCTGGGGCGCTGTCGTTGTGCTGTACCGGATTGCCACGCGCGGGGGGCAGACCTCGGTTGTGGTGCTGCTGCTGGCGGGGATCGCTCTGTCGGCGCTGGCGGCGGCAGCCACCGGAGTGCTGGTCTATATGGCGGACGATCAGCAATTGCGCGATCTGACCTATTGGCAGATGGGATCGCTGGCCGGCGCAAACTGGAGCAAACTGACCGTGGGCGCGCTGCTGATCCTGCCGACGCTGCTGTTGGTGCCCCGGCTGGCGCGCGGGCTGAACGCGCTGCCCCTGGGCGAGGCCGCCGCCGCGCATATGGGCACGGATATTCAAAGGTTGAAACGTCTGGCGATTCTGGGGGTTGCGGTGCTGGCCGGGGCCTCGGTGGCGATGGCGGGGGTGATTGGCTTTGTCGGGATCATTGTGCCGCATTTGCTGCGGATCTGCGCCGGTCCCGATCATGAAAGACTGCTGGTGGATGCGGCGATTTTGGGGGCGGCCCTGCTGGTGGGGGCGGATATGATCGCGCGGCTGATCCTGGCTCCGGCCGAGCTGCCGATAGGCATTGTAACCGCTTTTCTGGGCGCGCCCGTGTTCCTGTGGATCCTGCTGCGTCGCCGTAGTTTCGGGGGGATCTAGATCATGCTGACCATCGAAAACCTGACCGTCGATCTGGGCGGTCAGAACATTCTGCACGATCTGAACATGGCTGTGCCTGCGGGGCAGGTCTCGGTGATTTTGGGGCCCAATGGGTCGGGGAAATCCACCCTGTTGCGCGCCATCGCCGGAGAGCTGCCCTATGGCGGCTCGATCCGGCTGGAGCAGCACGAGATCCGCGCGGCCAAAGCCTGGGAACTGGCCGCCCTGCGCGGGGTTCTGCCGCAGTCCACGGCCGTGGCCTTTCCCTTTACCGTGGCCGAGGTCGTGCGTCTGGGGCTGCGCGCGGGGGTGAATGCGGATCAGGCCGGGATCGTGCACGCCGCGCTGGCCGAGGTCAGGATGCAGGATTTTGCCGATCGGCCGGTGCAGGATCTGTCTGGCGGGCAGATGGCGCGGGTGCATCTGGCCCGTGTGCGCGCGCAAATCTGGCACGGCGGCCCCGGCACCTGGCTGTTTCTGGACGAACCCGTTGCCAGCCTGGACATCGGCCACCAGCTAGAGGTGATGCAGATCATGCGCGCCTTTGCCCAGACGGGGGGCGGCGTGGTGGCGGTGATGCACGATCTGAACCTGTCCACCATGGTCGCGGATCGTATGATCTTGATGAAACAGGGGAAAATCGTTGCGCAGGGGGCCCCCGGACAGGTCATGCACGACCGTATCCTGACCGAGGTTTATGATTGTCCGGTGCGTGTGGCGCAGGCGCCGCCGGATCGCGCGTGGGTCTTGCCCCAGGCCTTCGGGGCCGCGTCTTAGGCGGCCAGAGCGGCCGGTTCTGCGTGGGCCAGCTGGACTTGCACCACATCCGTGCGCCCGGTGGCAAAGGCGGCGGCGCAGCCTTCAAGATAGAATTGCCAGCCGCGCAGGAACGCATCGTCATAGCCCTGTTTGCGAATGCGCGGGGCCTGATCGCGCATCCGCTGCGCCCAGATGCGGCAGGTGCGCGCATAGTCCTGCCCGAAGGCAAAACTGTCCTGCACGACCAGACCGGCCTGGGCAGCCTGATGGGCGATGATGGCGTCACACAGCAACATGCCGCCGGGGAAAATATGCTGGCGGATAAAGTCCGACCGCCCCCGATAGACCGAGAATTCCGCATCCGGCACCGTGATCGCCTGAATCATCGCGCGCCCACCGGGGGCCAGACGGGATTTCACGGTTTCGAAATAGGTGGGCCAGTAGCGTTCGCCCACGGCCTCGATCATTTCGACCGAGACGATATTGTCATAGCGCCCGCTGGAATTGCGGTAATCCTGAAGCCGGATATGCGCGCGCCCGTCCAGCCGCGCATCGGCATAGCCCTTCTGCGCGGGGCTGAGCGTCAGCCCGGTCACAAAGCGTCCCTGCTGGGCGGCGCGCTCGGCGAACCCGCCCCAGCCGCAGCCGATTTCCAGCACCGTTTCCCCGCCCGACAGGCGCGACAGGATCCGGTCGTTCTTGCGCGTCTGGGCGCGCTCCAGATCGGTCTCGCCTTCGGTAAACAGCGCCGAGGAATAGGTCATGCCCGGATCCAGCCAGAGCTGATAAAACTCGTTTCCCACATCATAATGCGCCCGGATATTCCGAGACGCCCCGCGCAGCGAATTGGCGCGCAGCAGCCGGTCCGTCAGCCGAAACCTAAGTGCGGACAGGCGTCCGGGGCGGCCGAAACCGTGCAATGTGTCGATGTTGCGCAGGGCCAGGGTTAGCAGCTGTTCCAGCCCCTCGGTCTGCCATTGGCCGGTGATATACCCCTCGCCAAAGCCCACGTCCCCGCGTGTCAGCAGGGCGGGCAGCAGCGCCCAGTCGTTGATGGTGATCTGCGCCTGGGGGCCCGACTGGCCGAACCGATGGCGCGTGCCCTCGGGGGTGGTCAGGTGCAATTGCCCGTGGGTCAGCTGCTCAAGCGTTTGCAGGAACCGGAACTTCATCGCGTTGCTGATGGGGGACTTCATCGGGTGATCTCCTGATTTGGGGCAGGGGGAAGGGGGCGATAGCGCAGACCCTTGAGCCTGAGCCTGAGCGCGTGCCAGTAAATCAGCGCCACGACGCGCAGCGCCCCGCCGGGGCGGCGCAGGGCGGCTGCCAGCAAGGATGCGGCACCAAGGCGGCGCAGGGGGGCTTTCATCGTGGCGATCAGCCCGTTCGGCCCATCCGTCTGCCGGATCAGGATCGCCGCGCTTTGCCCCGTCAGATCGAACCGAAAGGCATAGGATCCGGCCACATCCTGAAAGGGCGAGACGTGAAACACCTTCTGCGCATTGATGGTATCGGCGGCGTGGAGCGCGGCAAATCCGGGCGCGGCACATAAGTAGCTGTGGCGCTGACCGAAGGTGTTGTTCACCTCGGCGATGACGGCGCGCAGGCTGTCGCGCTCCAGCAGCATCCAGAAGCTGACCGGATTGAACCCATAGCCCAGAAACCGGGGCTGCGTCATCAGTGCCAGCACCATTTCAGGCGTGCGTTTCAGCCCCGCCCGGTCCAGCTGATCCCAGGCCCATTGCGCGCCCCGCCCGTGTGCGCGCGGGCCACCGTGATCGCGGTCATGCACGGCAAAGAGATTCCATCGGTTGCGCCCGAACAACGCCCCAGGCCGGGCGGTTTCGGGGCACAGCAGCACGTAATCCACGCCATAGCGGAAGGCATGTTTCACCGCGCCTCGGCGGGCATGAGTGACGCGGGCGGGCAGGTGCAGGATCTCTCCGGCGCGCAGGCGATCTGCCAGGGGGGCGGGCTGGTTCATACCGGAGCCTCTTGTGGCAGAAGCTGGCGCGCGATGCGGTGAGCGCTGGCAAACCCGTCCTCGTGGAACCCGTTGCGCAGCCAGGCTCCGGCGAACCAGCTGCGCCGAGTGCCCTGCATGGCCGCGATTTCCTGCTGGGCGCGCAGGGCGGCGTGATCGAACACGGGATGGCGGAAATTCACCTGATCGTAGACATCCGCGTCACGGATCGGCCGCGCGGGATTCAGCGTAACGAACAGCGGGTCGTCTTCGGGGATATTCTGTAGCCGGTTCATCCAATAGGTGATGCCCACGGCGCGGTCTGGAACGGCGGTTTCGGTGCGATAGACCCAGGCGCTCCAGCAGCGGCGGCGGCGCGGCATGAAGCTGGGATCGCGGTGCAGCACGGTGTGATTGTCCTGAAACCGGATCGCGCCCAGGCTGGCGGTCTCGGCGCGGCTGGGATCGGCCAGCAAGGCCAGCGCCTGATCGGCATGACAGGCAAAGATCACCTGATCGAAGATTTGCGGCTCGGCCCCCTGCGCGTGGATCGTGACCTGCTCGTCGGTGCGCAGGACGGACTGCACGGGGCTGCCGGGGCGCAGGGCCACGCCCCGATCCCTCAGCGCCGCCACCAGACGGCTGACATAGGATGCGCTGCCGCCAGAAACCGTCCACCATTGGTGCTGTCCGCCTGCGCTCATCAGCGCGTGATTGCGCATGAAACGGATCAGCGCCTCGGCTGGGAAATGGCCGATCCCGCTGGCAGGGGTGGACCAGATCGCGCCGCAGATCGGAAACAGATAGCAATCGCGGAACCTGCGGCCCAGACCCAGCCGGCCTAGCAGCGCGTCGATGGTCAGGTCGGGCTGGCCCTCGGCGGCGGCATCGGCCTGAGCGTTGAATTTCAGCACATCGCGGATCATCCGGTAATGGCCCGGCGACAGCAGATTGCGCCGCTGCCCGAACAGCGCATTGCCCGAGCGCAGCGCGTATTCCAGCCGCCCTCCGTTCAAGGACACGCCAAAGGACATGTTGCTGCGTTCCACCGGCACGTCCAGATCGCGAAACAGCCCGGTCAGATGCGGATAATTGGCGTAGTTGAACACGATAAAGCCCGTGTCCACGGGCTGATCCCCGCGTTTGCCGGCCACCACGGTGCGCGCGTGCCCGCCGATACGGGGGCTGGATTCGTACAGGGTGACATCGTGGTGACCGGACAGCAGCCAGGCCGAGGACAGGCCCGAGATGCCGCCTCCGATGATGGCAATGCGTTGCGGGGCTGATCGGGAAAGGTCAAAGGCCACTGTCGTCTCCGCTGTTGTTCAGATCACGGGGATTACGCGGGGCGGGGCGGGGCGGATCACCTGGCGGGCAAATTCATTTATTTTTGTTCGGGGTGATCCAGGGGCCGGTTCCCCCCGTAAACCTGGTATGTCATTCGAGGAACATATCAATGCTCAGGCCGCGCAGAGGGAAAATGCCCCCTTGAGCGCCGAGCCGTCGCAGGGTTTGATCGGACAGATGCAAGACAGCCCCCCTCCGACGCCGCAGCGTTTCTCGGATAGCACCGAATGGCTGCTGGCAGTGCGCGATCACCGCGATCGGGTGGCCTTTGGCCATCTGTTCGATCATTTCGCCCCGCGCCTGAAGGCGATGCTGATCAAGGGCGGGCTGCGCGATGGCTCGGCCGAGGATGTGGTGCAGGATGTGATGCTGTCGGTCTGGCACAAGGCCGGGCAGTTCGATCCGCACCGGGCCGAGGCCTCGGCCTGGATTTACCGCATTGCGCGCAACCGGCAGATTGACCTGTTTCGCCGCGCGCCGCCGCCCGCGCCCGATGATATTTATGAACCGGCCAGCGAAGACCCGGACGCCGCGCAGATTCTGGCGCTGGAGCAAGAGGCCGCCCATCTGCGCAAGGCTCTGTCGCGGCTGACCCCCGAACAGGGCGCGGTGCTGGAGCAGGCCTTCTTGCACGATCTGCCGCACAGTCAGATCAGCCAGCAGACGGGCCTGCCGCTGGGCACCATCAAATCCCGCATTCGCCTTGGCCTGGAAAAGCTGCGGCGCGAGCTGAAAGACCTCAGAGAGCCATGAGCCCGATCACCTATCATATCCCCGATCATCTGATCGACGCCTATGCGGCGGGGGCCTTGCCCCATGCCTTTGCCGTGGTGGTGGCCGCGCATCTGTCGATGTGCGATGACTGCCGGGCCCGTGCCGGTGCGGCTGAAATGCTGGGCGGTGCGCTGATGGACCGGCTGGAACCCGCCGCCCTGTCAGCGGGCGCGCGCGCGCGGATGCTGGCCGCGCTGGATGCCCCCCGCCCCCGACAGACAAGCGCGCGCCGGTCCGGCATCTTCCCCGCTCCGGTGATGGAGGCCCTGCACGGCCAGCCCCCCAAATGGCGGATGCTGGGCGGCGGTATCCGTCAGCAGATATTGTCAGCGGATGCGCAGGGCTCGCTCAGGCTGCTGTATATCCCGCCCGGCCGCGCGGTGCCCGAACATGGCCATCGCGGGCTAGAGCTGACTTTGGTGCTACAGGGCGGGTTCTCGGATGGGGCGGGGCATTTCGATGTGGGCGATGTGGAATACGCCCATGAGGAGGTAGACCACCAGCCCACCGCCGATCTGGATGGCCCCTGCGTGGTGCTGGCCGCCACCGATGCGCCGTTGCGGTTCCATGCGATGATTCCGCGGATTTTGCAGCCGATTTTCCGGATCTGAGCAGATGTCATTCGCCGGTAAAAACGTCTGGATCATCGGGGCCAGTGCCGGGATTGGCGCGGCTCTGGCGCGGGCTTTGTCCGCGCAAGGCGCGCAGCTGACCGTGTCGGCACGAGACGCGCAGGCTTTGGAAACCCTGGCGCGGGACTGTCCCGGCGCGCGGGTTCTGCCGCTGGATCTGGGACAGCCCGAAACGCTGGATGCGGCGGCTCGTCTGATCCCTGAAAACAGCCTGGATGCGGTGATCTGCACGGCTGCGCTCTATGATCCGGGGCGTGTGGCCGATCTGGATCGGGTGCGCACGCGGGCCCTTGTGCAGGTGAACCTGCTGGGCACATTCGAGGTGGCCCGCCTGGCCCCGCCCTTGTTGAAACATGGCGGGCAACTGGTGCTGTTCGGCTCGGTTGCGGGCTATATCGGGCTGCCGGGCGGGCAGGCCTATTCTGCCACCAAGGCCGCCGTCAACAATCTGGCCGAAACCCTGCGGATCGAGCTGGCCCCGCGTGTGGATGTGCGTCTGGTCTGTCCGGGGTTTGTGCGCTCTCGGCTGACGGATCGCAACCGCTTTGACATGCCCGCGATCATCACCGCCGAAGAGGCCGCGCAGCAGACATTGCGCGGAATGCAGGGGCGGGGGTTCGAAATCCACTATCCCAAGCGGTTCACCCGAGCGATGAAACTGCTGCGCGCATTGCCCTATGGGCTGTCCTTGCGGCTGACGGCGCGGCTGTCGTCTTAGGCGGCCCTAGGCGAGCCGGCCCGACAGCGCCGCCACACCGGCCCAGGCCGACACGCCGGTCAGGAAGGTGCCCCACAACGTGTCCGCGATGACTTGCTCCGGTGACCAGCGCCCCAGCGTGGCATAGTTGGTGAATTCATAGGTGCCATAGCACAGCGCCCCCAGGATTGCGCCGCCCAGCAGGGCCTGCAACGGCGCGCTGTCCTTCAGCGCCGGGGCCGAGACAAACCACAACAGCCCGGCCACATAAAACAGATAGAACACCGCCGCCGGCCCCAGCCGAAGCGGCGCGGCCAGAAGGTCTCCGATATGGCGGTCAAAAATCGGGCGGATCAGCACGCGGATGCCGATCATGTCCAGCCCAAGAAAGACCACGGCGGTGATCACATACAATAGGACGATCTGAGTCATCTGCGTCTCCTGTACTCCGGTGTTGGTAGGGGTACGGCACGCGCGCCCAATCGGATCATTTTTTACAAAACCGGGGCCGGGCGCCAATGGCAGGGGCAGATTGCGGCCATCCCCGCGGATGCTTTATGACGGAACCGCAGCGATGACAGACGAGGCCAGCCGATGGATCACCCGACCGATTTTTCCAAAATGATGGCGCGCAGGCATTCGGTCCGGGCCTATACGTCCGATCCGGTGGCGCGCGAAACGCTCGAGCGTATCTGCACAGCGGCCCGCCGCGCGCCCAGCGGGGCCAACCTGCAACCGGGCAGCTTCCATGTGTTGACTGGGCAGCCTCTGAAGGCGCTGATCGGGCAGTTGCAGGCGGCGGATCAGGCCGGCGCGCCGATTGATCTGGAATATTCCTATTTCCCCAAACCCATGCCCGCCGATCTGAAAGACCGCCAAAGACGCGCGGGATATGCGCTGTATCAGGCGCTGGGGATCGCGCGCCGGGATGTGGCCGGACGCCGGGCGCAATTTGCCCGGAACTATGCGTTTTTCGGGGCTCCGGTCGGGATTGTGGTGACGATTGACCGAAACATGGGCAAAGGATGTTTCATGGATCTGGGCATGGCGCTGATGTCCTTGTTGCTGGCGGTCGAAAACGAGGGGCTGGGGGCCACCGGCATCGGTGCCATCGCGAATTACGCGCAGGTGGCGCATCGCGCGCTGCAATTGCCTGAACAGGAACTGGTTGTCTGCGGCGTGGCCGTAGGGGTGCCGGACCAGAGCGCAGCGGTCAATCAGTTTCGCACCGAGCGGGCCGGGCTGGACGCATTCACCAGCTTCCGGGGTTTCGATTAGGGCGCATCCGTGCGCAGCAACAGCGCCGTGCCCAGACCGCCTGCCGCTGCGATGGCGGCCAGTCCCAATCCCGGCGTCTTTTGAAGCCTGTGAAACAGATTGACGGCCAGGACGGCCCCCGAGGCTCCGATCGGATGGCCGCGCGCCAATCCGCCGCCATAGGGATTCAGGATCGCGCGGTCGATCCCTGACTGGCGTTGGCACAGCAGGGCCTGAACGGCGAAAGCCTCCATGATTTCAGCGGTTTGCAGCGCGTCCGCCTGGCAGTCAGCCTGGGCCAGAGCGGCCTTGATCGCGGCCACAGGGGCCAGGCCGGGCAGGGCGGGATCGCCGCCCAGCGTGGCGCGGCCCACGATTTGCGCGCCGCCGCCATAGGCCTGCGCGATCCGCTCGGAAACGACGATGGCAAAGGCCGCGCCGTCCGCCGCCACGGCCATGTTCGCCGCAGTGACAGAGCCATGCACCACCGGCGCTTTGGCGCAAAGGCGCGGGCTGAGAGTGCGGGGAAACGGGTCTTGGGTCTGGCCGTGGATCGGGACAACGCCGGGGGGGGCAATGCCGGGCGGCTGGGCGGCGCGCGCGTCGCTGTGGCTGCGCATGGCCCAGGCGTCCTGCGCATCCCTTGAAATCCCGTGCAGCCCTGCCAGCCGATCCGCCGCCTCGGCCATGTCGGGGTCGCGTTCGGGCCAGGGGGTAAAGGGGGCCTGATCGTAGGGCTGGGGCGGGCGGCCATCGGCAAAGGTGCGGTATCGCAGGGGGCGGCGCGAGTAGCTCTCGGCCCCGCCGGCAACGACGATTTCATGCAGGCCGCTGCGGATCATCGCATCGGCCAGAATCAAGGCGTCCAGCCCGCCGACACATTGCCGGTCCACGGACAGGCCGGCCACTTCGGGGCGCAGCCCGGTGGCCAGAGCCGCGCTGCGCGCAGGGTTGCCGCCCGCGCCCAGAGCATTGGACAGGATCAGCTCGTCCACTTTTCGCGGGGCAATCCCGGCGTCCTGTAGCGCTGCCAAAATCACAGGCGCGGCCAGATCGTGCAGGGCCAGTTCGGCAAAGGCCCCGTTGCGCGGAACTATGGGGCTGCGCCGCGCGGCCAGGATGTAGCTTGCGCTCATGCGGGGGTCTCCGACAGGCGGGTCAGGGCGGTCAGATCCGGTTTGCCCGCCGCCAGCAGCGGGATTTCAGGCAAGATCCGGAATTCTCGGGGCACCGAATGGGCCCCGTGCGCCGTGCGGCACAGCTGGCGCAACCTGGCCAGGTCCAGCGGGCCCCGCGCCTCAAGGAAACAGATCGCCACATGGCCGCGCTGCGCATCAGAGCGCGGCACGACCGCGCAATGCCGGACGCCCGCAAACCGCGCGATTGTGGCCTCGATCTCTTCGGGGAAGACATTCTTGTCGGCGACGGTGAACATGCGGTTTTTGCGGCCGCGCAGGAACAGGTGCCCCGCGCTGTCCAGATAGCCCAGCTCGCCGATGCTCAGGTAGCCGTCGCGCCATTCGGTATCGCCTGATCCGCCCGACGCATAGCCCTGAAACAGATAGGGGCTGCGCACCCAAAGCTCGGCTGTCTTATGGGGGGGCAGCCCCCCCGGCCCGATCCGCAGATCCACCCCCGGATAGGCCCGCCCAACCGAGCCCTGGGGCGTGTCGTGATCGCTTAGGGTGATAAAGCTGGTCTCGCTTGCGCCAAAGAATTCAACGACTTGCGCCTGCGGAGCGCGGTTTTGCAGCAGCTGGCGGGTGGCTGTGTCCAGCTTGCCTCCGCCGGCGAAGACCCACCGCAATTTTGCGCCGGGCGACTGATGAGCCAGATAAAGCCGCAGCTGCGTCGGGGTGGCGTAAATGACGGTGGGCAGATGCTCGTCCGCCCCATCTGTCATATCCGCGCGCGCGGGGTTGGGGCAAAGAGCGATGTCGGCCCCCAGGTGGCTGGCCTCGATCACCGCATAGAGCGGCAGGGAATGGCCCAGGCTGCCAAAGGTCAGATAGGTATCGCCGGGGCCGATGGCGAACCGATTTTGCATGACTTTGAAGCTGGCAATCCACGAGGCAGGGCTGCGGCGGATGACCTTGGGGGGGCCGCTGCTGCCCGAGGTTTCACAGGTCAGCCATGGGGGGGCGCAGACGTCCGGCGCGATTGGGTCGGGGCCGCTCTGGCGTGCGTGTATCGCCGCCCCGCTGGCCAGAGCAGCGCGCAGGATGGCCAGGCCCGGCACATCGGGTGTCAGCACCCGGCTGTCGGCCGAAACCGAGAATTTCTGCATCTGACCTGACATAGGGCCCCCGAACACGTTTCCGTCTGCGTGGGTGTAGCCTGTTTTGCACAGAAGGGACAGTTTTCAGACGGCCAAGCCCGCCCGCGTTCCGGACAGGCCCACGGCCCCTGAATTCCCCCTTGCGCCAGACGGGCCTGTCCCGCATTCAGGCAGGCAAGAGACACGATCAGGCAGGGATCTCACGGACACGATGCACTACCGCAAGGAAATCGACGGCTTACGCGCGGTGGCGGTGCTGCCTGTGATCCTGTTCCACGCGGGGCTTGATCTGTTTTCGGGCGGTTTTGTCGGGGTTGACGTTTTCTTTGTGATTTCGGGGTTTCTGATCACCCGCATCATCGCCGAGGAGCTGGAGCGGGGGCAATTCTCGGTTCTGCGGTTTTACGAAAGACGCGCCCGGCGCATCCTGCCGGCGCTGTTCTGTGTGGTTGCAGCGACCAGCGTTGCGGCTTTGGTGTTGATGCTGCCCTATCAGTTGCAGGCGTTCGGGCAGGGGCTGGGCGGCGTTGCTGGGTTTTTCTCGAATATCGTGTTCTGGCGGCAGAGCGGCTATTTCGCGGCAGCGGCCGAGCTGAACCCGCTGCTCCACACCTGGAGCCTGTCTGTCGAAGAGCAGTTCTATCTGTTCATACCGCTGATCATGGCCGGGCTCTGGGGAAGAGTGCACCGGCGCACAGTTGGCGCGGTTCTGGCCGCCGGGTTTCTGGTGTCGCTGGTTCTGGCACAGCTGCTGACCGGGCGGATGCCGGGGGCCAGTTTCTATCTGCTGCCGACCCGCGCGTGGGAGCTTCTGGCCGGATCGCTGCTGGCGCTGTGGATGATGCGCCGCCCTGCGCCGGCGGGTGGATTGCCCGGTTTGCTGGCCTTGATCGGCCTTGGCGCGATCGGAGCATCGGTTCTGCTGTATTCCGCGGCCACGCCGTTTCCGTCGCTGTGGACGCTGGTGCCGGTTCTGGGGACGCTGGCCGTTCTGTACGGCGCACGGGCCGAGAACTGGGCAGGGCGCGTGTTGTCGCTGCGCTGGATCGTCGGGATCGGGCTGATCAGCTATTCGGCCTATCTGTGGCATCAGCCGCTGTTTGCCTTTGCCCGGATGCTGGATGCGGATATGCACCCGCCGCTGGCAGAGATGCTGGGGCTGTCGGGGCTGGCGCTGCTGCTGGCCTGGGGCAGCTGGGCCTTTGTTGAACGCCCCTTCCGCCGGGGCGGGTTTCTGACGCGCGGGCAGGTATTCGGCGCGTCGGGGGCGGGGCTTGTGGCGATGGCGGTTCTGGGCGGCGCTTTGATTGTCAGCCACGGCCTGCCGGGCAGATTCCCCGCACCGCAAAGAGCCTGGATCACCGAACCGCCCAAGACCTATGCGCGCTATGTGACAGCCGGGTATGATGGCGTGCGGGGGCGGCCTCTGTCGGACAGCCGGCCCAATCTTGTTCTGGTCGGAGACAGCTTCAGCCAGGATTTCTTTAATATTCTGGCCGAGTCCGATCTGTTGCGCGATCATGCGGTCACGGCGATTTATGTCCCGGCGCGGTGCCAGATTCACTTTGGGCAGCCGGCCGCGCAGACACGCCTTCATATCGCGCCGCAGGATCGCCGGATGTGCGAGCAGCGGGCGCTCAGCCCCGCGCAGGTGCAGACCATGCGGCAGGCGGATGTTCTGGTGCTGTCGGCGCGCTGGACCGGCTGGGCCGCCGCGCTGTTGCCGCAAAGCCTGCGCGCGATGAACCTGCCAGCCGATCAACGTCTGCTGGTCATCGGCCCTAAGGAATTCGAGCTGAACCGGCGCGCGCTGCTGGACGTGGACCCCGCGCAGGCCGCACAGCTGCGCCGGGTGCCCTCGGATGAGGTGCGGCAGGTTAACCGGGCTTTGCAGGCCCAGCTGCCGGCCGGGGCGTTCGTGGATATTCTGGGCACGGTCTGCGCGCAGGGCTGCCCGATTTTCACCGAAAACGGGGCGTTGATTTCTTATGACGGGTTACATCTGACCCAGGAGGGCGCGGCATTCATCGGCGCAATTCTGGCGCAAGCCCATCCGCTTGGCCCGGCTCAGCCAGCGGGTGAAGGGGGGCGCTATTCTGCGCCATAGGTGCGTGTCTCGATGTCGATTTCTGCAATCCAGGCCTCGCAGGCGGATAAGAAGGCCGTTTCAGCATCGGACTGGCGACGCGCTGGATTGGTGATCAGGTAGATGTTCACCATCGGCAGCGCATCATAGGGCGGCAATTGGCGAATGTGCCCGGCGGCCACATCATGTTTGGCAACATGCAGCGGCAATGCTCCAACCCCGATATTGGCCATTATCATGCGCCGGATTTCATTCAGACTGGACGACACCCCACGCCAGGTATTGGCCAGGCCCACACGGGCGCGAAGGCGCGAAATGGCCTCTAGCGGGCCGCCCTCTGCTTCGGTCTGGAAGGCGACAAAGGGCTCGCCGACCAGATCTTCGGGGGCGATTGTCTGGGCATGAAACAATGGATGACGCGCCCCGCAATACAGCCCAAAAAATTCACGATACAGCACCATGGTTTTCAGGTTCTGCGGCATTGTGGACAGCAGACAAATGCCGAAACTCGCCCGGTTCTGCGCGATCATGGTCTCGACATCTTCGCTTTCGTACACGGTAAAGGAATAGGTAACCTGCGGGTGCTCGGAGGAGAACAGATGCAGGAAATCCTCGAAATGATTGGAGATGACGGAACTGGTGATGGCAATCGAAAGATGCCCCCGCAATTCGGTGTTGTCCGAGTCAAGCAGCGAGGGCAGCTGCGAAACGGTGCCGAAAATCTTGGCGCATTCCGTGTAAAGCGCCTGGCCCGAGCGCGTGATGGTAAATTCGTTCGGCTTGCGGATGACCAGCGTCTTGCCGGTGGTTTGCTCTAGGCGTTTCAAAGCCGCCGAAACGGTGGGCTGTTTCAGCCCCAGAAAGTCGGCCGCTTTAGAAATGCCGCGTTGCTCGACCACGACCATGAAGGTGCGCAGCAGGTTCCAGTCGAGATTCCAGGGAAAGCGCTGTTGATGCGGAAGGCTCATAGGTTTTATCTATGTTCAAGGTAGCTAATATTTATTTGCACGATATTTGCGAGTCGTGCAAGCTCACTCAAAGCGGGGCCGCCCGCCTTGAGTGATCGGGCAGAAAAGCCCCGGCATTTCTTTCAACAGGAGACACATTTATGACCTTGCGACGTACCGTCCTGAAATCCGCTGTTGCCGCAGCGGGCCTTGCCATCTTTGGCATGAGCACCGCCACCGCCGAGGAACTGGACACCCTGAAAGACAAAGGCGTGATCCGCATCGCCATGTCCGGCGCTTATCCTCCGTTCAACTTCGTGAATGACGCAAACCAGGTTGTCGGGTTCGATCCGGCCATCGGCACCGAAATCGCCAAACGCATGGGGCTGGAGGCGGAAATCGTCACCACGGCCTGGGACGGGATCATCGGCGGGCTGCTGGCCAACAAATACGACGCAATCGTCGGGTCCATGACGATCACGGCAGAGCGCGACGAAGTCGTTGATTTCGTGGGGCCGTATTATTCGGACAAGCGGGCCATCTTCACCAAGCCGGGCTCTGGTATTTCCAGCCTGGAAGATCTCGAAGGTAAAAAGGTTGGCCTGACCCTGGGGGAAACCCACGAGGACTGGGCGCGGGAAAAAGGCTATGACGTCAAGACCTACAAGGGCCTGCCCGAGCTTCTGCTGGAACTGGAAAACGGGCGTGTCGATGCCATCGTGAACGATTCGATCGCGGCGATTCTGGCCATGACCGAAAAAGGCCAGGAGTTTGAAATGTTCGGCGATCCGACCACCGAACCGTTCGGCGCAGGTATCGCGATCCGCGAAGGCAATCCGCAGTTGGCCGCACAAATGCAGGCGGCGCTTCAGTCAATGATGGACGACGGAACATATGTTGCCATCGCCAAGGAATGGATCGGCGCCGATATTCGCTGATGGTTTCTGGTCAAGAATGCCCTCTTTTTAATCGAAGAGGGCATTCATCGAACCAGTGCCAGACTGGCGGGGCCGGGCATCTGACGCGTCAAATGCGTGCTGCCGCCTGTCATCTGCACCGGGATCGCGGACGTTATACAAAGGGCGAAGCATGGACTTCGAACTGATGCAGAAGGTTTTTCCGTTTTTTCTGGAAGCGGCCTGGGTCACAATTCTTTTGTCATTATTGACGGCCATCCTTGGCCTGATCTGCGGGGGGCTGGGGGCCGCAGCGCGCTTGTCCCGTTTTCGGGCACTGCGCTTTGTCGGAGCGGCGTATGTCAGCCTTATTCGTGGCACTCCGGCGCTGATCCAGCTGTTTATCCTGTATTTCGGAGGGCCGCAGATAGGCATTCAGCTGGACGCGTTTCAGGCCGGGGTGATCGGTCTGGGCTTCAATGCCGGTGCCTATATGACAGAGACCATCCGCGGGGCGATCGTGTCCATCGACAAAGGACAACGCGAGGCCGCCCGGACGTTGGGGCTCAGCCAGTGGCAGGCCATGTACAAAGTGATCCTGCCGCAGGCCGCGCGCCTGATGGTGCGCCCGCTTGGCGTGAACCTGAACATGCTGATCAAAGCCACGGCTTTGGTGGCGGCGATTTCGGTGATCGAGCTGACCTACACGGCGCAACGCTACATCGGTTCAACCTACAAACCCTTCGAGATGTTCCTGCTGGCGGGGATTCTCTACATGATCATCATCTACGCGACTGGCCGGGGCGTTGCCTGGCTGGACCGTAAAGTCCAGATCACCTAACCGGGAAAGATAGTCACATGGGTCTCGATTTCTCTATTATTCCCAAATACATGGATGTGGTGCTGCTGGGCGCGCTATGGACCGTCGGCATCACCGTCGCGGCCGCGGCGCTTAGCTTCATCGGCGGGGTTTTCTTTGCGGTTGTCGCGCTATATGCGCCCTGGATCGTGCGCCAGCCGTTTCGTCTGATCGAATGGGTGTTCATGGGCACGCCGCTGCTGTTGCAGTTATTCCTGATCTATTTCGGTCTGGTCCAGATCGGCGTCGATCTGCCCGCTTTTGTGGCCGGTGTGATCGGTCTGGGGCTTCATTTCGCGGTCTATAACTCCGAGCTGATCCAGACCGCCATTCTGGCCGTTGACAAAGGCCAGATGGAGGCCGCCCGCACCCTGGGGCTAAGCCGCGGACAGGCCCTGCGCAAAGTCGTGGTGCCGCAGGCCGTGCGCGACGTCATCCCGCCCATCAGCAACAACATGATCGCCCTGCTGAAGGACAGCGCGCTGGTGTCCGTCATCGGCGTCAGCGAACTGACCCTGTCGGCCCAACGCGCCATCGGCAAGACATATCGGCCGTTTGAATTCTATCTGCTGGCTGCGGCGATCTACTACACAATCAACCTGGCCATGGAATGGGTGCAGCGCAAAGTCGAACGCCGCATTTCCATTTCGCGCTGACACAAGAGGCCATCATGAGCGACCAACAACATTTCGTCGAAATCCGTCACGCCCAGAAATCCTTTGGCAAGCTTGAGGTTCTCAAGGACATCAGCCTGACCGTCGAACGCGGGCAGATCGTGGGGATTATCGGCTCTTCTGGGTCTGGGAAATCCACGCTATTGCGCGCGATCAACGATCTGGACCCGCTGACAGGAGGCGAAATCTGGCTGGATGGCGTACAGGTGAACAAGACGCTGCCGCACCGGAAATATGAAAAGCATATCAATGAGATGCGCCAGCATGTCGGGATGGTGTTCCAGCATTTCAACCTGTTTCCGCATATGACCGTGCGGGAAAACGTGACCATGGCGCCGATGCTGCTGAAAGGTCTCAGCGCGGACGAGGCCAACGAACTGGCCAGGCAGCAGCTGGATCATGTCGGCATGTTGGAGCGGATAGATTACTATCCCTCGCAATTGTCGGGGGGCCAAAAACAGCGGGTCGCGATTGCGCGCGCTCTGGCGATGAAACCCAAGCTGATGCTGTTTGACGAAGCGACCTCGGCCCTTGATCCGGAACTGGTGGAAGAGGTCAACCAGGTCATGAAACGGCTGGCCGAAGAAAACATGACCATGATCATCGTCACTCATGAAATGGATTTCGCGGCGTCTGTCTGTGACCGTGTGCTGTTCATGGACAAGGGCGTTGTCGTCGAAGAGGGCCCGCCCGAGGTGATCTTTAAAAACCCGACCCAGGAAAGAACCCGCGAATTTCTACGCAAACATATCGAAGGTGCGTCGTGAGCGAAGATTCCTTTCTCTTTTACCAAAGCCGCACCCCGCGCCCGTTTCTTAGCCATGGCGAGGGCATCTACCTGTATGATGAAAGCGGCAAACGCTATATTGACGGATCGTCAGGGGCGATGGTGTCCAACATCGGCCATTCCAACCGGACGGTTCTGAATAAGATCAAGGCGCAGATGGATAAGGCCACTTTTGGCTACCGCCTGCATTTCCGTACCCACCCGTCAGAGGATCTGGCCGCGAAAACCGTTGCAATGACTCCGGCGGGGCTGGATCGCGTGTTCTTTGTGTCCGGCGGCTCCGAAGCCGTGGAAAGCGCGGTGAAACTGGCGCGCCAATATGCGCTGACCCAGGGGCAGGGCAGCCGCCACAAGGTGATTTCCCGCTTTCCGTCTTATCATGGCTGCACTCTTGGGGCTTTGGATCTGACGGGCTACGATCCGCTGCGTGAACCGTTCGCGCCCATGATGGAAGGTATGCCCAAGATCACGGCCCCTGCCACCTATTTGGATCGCGATAACCTGAGCGAAGAGCAGCGGGGCCTGAAATATGCCGAGCTGCTGCGGGACAAGATCCTTGCCGAAGGGCCGGAAAATGTGCTGGCCTTTCTGATGGAGCCCGTGGGCGGTGCCTCGACCGGGGCGCTTGTGGCTCCGGACAGCTATTATGGCCGGGTGCGTGAAATCTGTGACGAGTTCGGCGTTCTGCTGATCTACGATGAGGTCATGACCGGCGCGGGCCGGACGGGTAAGTTTCTGGCCGCGGAACATTGGGGCATCACGCCCGATATCGTGGCCATGTCCAAAGGATTCGGGGCGGGCTATGCGCCGCTGGGGGCCATCATCGCCGGCGCGCGGCTGGTCGAGCCGGTTCTGGATGCGGGCGGGTTTCTGCATGGCTTTACCTATGCGGGGAATCCGCTGGCCTGCGCGGCCGGTCTGGCCGTGCTGGAAGAGATGGAAGACCACGGCCTGATCGAAAACGCAGCCCGTATGGGAGAGGTCTTGCTGGCGCAGCTGCGCGCGTTGATGGACCGCTACCCCTTTATCGGGGATGTCCGGGGCAAGGGGCTTCTGACGGCGTTCGAGTTCGTCGCGGATCGCGATACGATGGCGCCTTTGCCGCCAGAAATGGATGCCTATGCGCGGCTGGTCGAGCTGGCGTATGAACGGGGGCTGATCATTTATTCCCGTCGCACGCGCGGGGGCACGGCAGGGGATCATTTCCTGATCGCGCCGCCTTTGATCATCACGGCCGAACAGATTGCAGAGATAATGGCCATCCTGCGAGAGGCTCTGGATGCTTTCGCCCAACAGACCGGCCTGCCGGTGCAGGAGGAAGCCGCGTGAAACTACCCGATAAACGCTGTGGGATGGCGCAGGCTGTCGCGCTGATCAAGGATGGCGATACGGTCATGGTGGGGGGCTTTGGCGTGCCCGGCACACCGATGGCGCTGATCCACGCGCTGGTGGCGCAGGGGGCCGGTAATCTGACAGTGGTGAAAAACGACGCCAACGAGCCCGACATGGGCATCGACCACCTGTTGCAAAGCGGTCAGGTGGCGCGGTTGATTACCACGCATCTGGGGCTGAACACTCATGCGATTGGCCTGATGAACAGCGGCGCGCTGGAAGTGGAGTTCAACGCCCAAGGCATCCTGGCCGAGCGCATCCGCGCAGGGGGCGCGGGGCTTGGCGGCGTGCTGAGTGACATCGGTATCGGCACTGAACTGAGCGACGGTAAGCAGACGGTCCAGATCAATGGCAAAACGCATGTGGTGGAAACTGCCTTGCGCGCGGATGTCGCGCTGATCCATGCGGAACGTGCGGATTATTTTGGCAATCTGGCCTATGTGGCCACCGCGCAGAACTTCAACCCGCTGATGGCCATGGCGGCCGATCGGGTGATTGCCGAGGCCGAAACCGTGCTGCCTCTGGGGGGGCTGGATGCCAACCAGGTGCACACTGCCGGCGTGTTTGTCGATCATCTCGCCGAATTGGGTGCCCTGAGCAAGGAATACGCCGTTGTCCAACGCTAGAGAACGAATGATTGCCCGCGCCGCAGGTGAAATCGCGCCGGGCATGGTGGTCAATCTGGGAATTGGCCTGCCCACCAAAGTGGTGGAATACCTTGCGCCTGACTGTGCCGTGTGCCTGCACACTGAAAACGGTTTGACGGGCATCGGGCCCAGACTGGCCCCGGATCGGGCGGATCGAAACCTGATTGATGCGGGCGGGGCCTATGTGTCCACCGTGCCGGGATCGGCGTTTTTTGACAGTGCCACCAGCTTTGCCATGGTGCGCTCGGGGCGGCTGGATCTGACCATGCTGGGCGCTTTTGAGGTCAGCGCCGGGGGCGATCTGGCCAATTGGAAAATTCCGGGCAAATTCAGCCCTGGTGTGGGCGGCGGTATCGAACTGGCGCAGAAGGCGCGGCGCGTGGTGGTCCTGACGACTCATACCGATCGGCAGGGCAATCCCAAGCTCAAGGCCGAGTGCAGCCTGCCGCTTACGGCCAGAGGCTGCGTTGCGCGGGTGTTCACGGATATGGCCGTGGTCGATGTCACGCCGCAGGGGTTCGTGCTGCGCGAAATCGCCAAGGGGCTTTGTGCGCAGGACGTGATCGAAGCCACCGACGCGCCGCTTCTTGTGGCCGATGATCTGCAATATTTCTGAAAGGTAGAGCCCCGTGTCGGACGATCTGAAAACCCGCCTGTGCGATGCCGTGGATGCGGCTTTCGATCAGCAAATCGCTTTCCTCTCGGAGTTGACGGCGCACCCGTCCACACGGGGCAACGAACAATCCGCGCAGGATTTCATGGCCGCAGAGCTATCCGCGCGCGGCTATCAGCTGGACCGCTGGCAAATCCGCATCGAAGACATTCAGCACCTGCCTGGGTTTTCCCCCGTCCTGGGGCCCTATGAGGATGCGGTCAACGTGGTTGCCACCCATCGCAGCACCTCTGGCCAGGGGCGTTCGCTGATCCTGAACGGGCATATTGATGTGGTCCCGGCCGGGCCGCTTGATATGTGGGACAGCCCTCCGTTCGATCCGCAGGTCAGGGATGGCTGGCTTTATGGGCGCGGCGGCGGAGACATGAAGGCCGGGCTTGTGTCAAACCTGTTTGCGTTGGATGCCTTGCGCGCCTGTGGGTATGCGCCGGCGGCGGATGTGCATTATCAGTCCGTGGTCGAGGAAGAATGCACCGGGAACGGGGCGCTTGCCTGCCTGGCCCGCGGGTATCGCGCCGATGCGGTTCTGATCCCCGAGCCGTTTTCCGAGAATCTGGTTTCGGCGCAGCTGGGCGTGATCTGGTTTCAGGTGCATCTGAAAGGCCGGCCCACGCATGTGGCCTATGCCGGTAGCGGGGCCAATGCGATTGAGGCGGCGTTTCCCCTGGTAAAAGCCCTGCACGAAATGGAGCTCCGCTGGAACGCCAGGGAAAACCGCCATGCGGATTACGCCCATATGGATCATGCGCTGAACCTGAACGTCGGCAAAATCGAGGGCGGCGACTGGACCAGCTCGGTGCCCGCCTGGAGCACCTTTGACGTGCGCATGGCGATCTTCCCCGGACAGTCGATCGACGCAGCCAAAGCCGAGATCGAAAAGACCATCCTTGAAGCTGCGCAACAGAACGATTTCCTGCGCCATTCCCCGCCCCGGATCGTTTACCACGGTTTCCACGCCGAAGGTTACGCGCTGTCGCAGGATGGCTCGGACAGGGCGCAGCAGGCGATTTCGGCGCTGGAGAAAGCCCATAGCGCGATTTCGGACGCAACCCTGAAGCGCGAGGCAATCACCGCCACCACCGATGCGCGTTTCTTTGGCCTGTATGCGGGCACGCCTGCGCTGGTTTATGGCCCAAAGGCCGAAGCGATCCACGGTTTCAACGAACGCGTGGATCTTGAAAGCATCCGCCGCGTCACCAAAACCACCGCGCTTTTCATTGCGGATTGGTGCGGCACAGAAGTTATCTGAGGACATTCGAATGCGTGATGCGGTTATCGTCTCGACAGCGCGCACACCGATTGGCAAGGCCTATCGCGGTGCGTTCAACAATCTGACAGCCCCAAGCCTTGCGGCTCCGGCGGTGCGCGCGGCTTTGGCGCGGGCGGGCATCGGCGGCGCGGATGTCGAAGAAGCCATTTTCGGTTCTGCCCTGACGCAGGGAACCTCGGGTGTGAATGTCGCGCGCCACATTGCGCAGGCTGCGGGGCTGGCGGACAGCGTGGCCGGCGCAACAGTGGATCGTCAATGCGCTTCGGGGCTGAATGCCTTGGCCATGGCGGGGCATATGGTGCGTTGCGAATCCGTGGATGTGGTGCTGGCCGGCGGGCTTGAGAGCATCTCATTGGTGCAAAATGCGCAGTGGAACGGGGCCCGCTATGTCGATCCGGCCGTGCGCAAGGAATACTACCTGCCCATGCTGGATACTGCCGAAGTGGTGGCCGAACGCTATGGCGTCAGCCGCGCGGCGCAGGATGCGTATGCGCTGCAAAGCCAGGAACGCACGGCGCGCGCTCAAAAGGCGGGGATCTTTGCCGATGAGATCGTGCCGGTGACGGCGAACCGGCTGGTGACAGACAAGGCCACGCAGCAAACCTACGAACAGGCGGTGACGCTGGACCGGGACGAATGCAACCGGCCGGGCACCACGGCGCAGGCTCTGGCAGAGCTGCCTGCCGTGCGGGGCGCGGGCAAAACCGTGACCGCGGGCAATGCCAGCCAATTGTCCGACGGGGCGGCCGCGCTTGTCGTCATGGCGGCGGACGAGGCCCGGCGGCGGGGGCTGGGCGCTTTGGGGGCGATGCGCGGTTTCGCCGTTGCCGGGGTCGCGCCTGCGGAAATGGGCATTGGGCCGGTGAAGGCAATTCCCCGGCTGCTTCAGCGTGCCGGTCTGCGGATCGAAGATATTGATCTGTGGGAAATCAACGAGGCCTTTGCCGCGCAATTGCTGTATTGCCGCGATGCGCTGGAGATTCCTGACGACCGGCTGAACGTAAACGGCGGCGCGATTTCCATTGGCCACCCCTATGGCATGTCCGGTGCGCGTATGGCAGGGCATCTTCTGCTTGAAGGGCGCAGGCGCGGGGCGAAATGGGGCGTGGTTTCGATGTGTGTCGGCGGCGGACAAGGTGCCGCCGGTTTGTTCGAAATTTTCTGAGGAACGGATTGTGCCTGAGCTTTCATCCGAACAGATTGCGCAGCTGACAGCGTTGCGCCACATGCTGCACCGCCACCCGGAAATTTCAGGGCAGGAGGCCGGAACCGCCGAACGCATCGCTGCGGAATTGACGGCTCTGGGCGCAGACCGGATCTGGCGCGGCCTGGGCGGTCATGGTGTCGCAGCCGAATTTACGGGGGCGACGCCCGGTCCCACCGTGTTGCTGCGCTGTGAACTGGACGGGTTGCCGATCCGCGAGCTTTCAGACCTGCCCTACCGATCCCAGATCGACGGAGCCGGGCACCTGTGCGGCCACGACGGGCATATGGCCTCGGTGCTTGGGGTTGCGATGTATCTGGCGGAGCGGCGTCCGGCCTGCGGGCGGGTCATTTTGCTCTTTCAGCCCGCCGAGGAAACCGGGGCAGGGGCCAAAGCGGTGATCGCGGATTCACGTTGGCCGGAACTCCGCCCGGATTATGCCTTTGCCTATCACAATGTTCCGGGCCGTCCGCTGGGCGAGATCGGCCTGCGCCGGGGGCCCGGAAACTGTGCCTCGCGCGGGATGCAGATCCTGTTCGAGGGCAAAAGCTCGCACGCGGCCGCCCCCGAGGACGGCCTGTCCCCTGCCAACGCGCTTGCGCATCTGATGAAAGCTCTGCCCGCCCTTAGCCAGGGAACCATCGCAGATGAGGCATTTTCCCTGAGCACGCTGACGCATGTGCGCCTGGGCGCCCCCACATTCGGTATATTCCCGGCCGAGGCCGAGATGCGCGTCACTTTGCGCACGATGACGAATACGCGCATGGATGCCATGATCGCCAAGGCGCTGGATCTTGTCGAACGCCATGCCGGCACCCTGAGAACCGAGATCCACTGGCACGATGTTTTCCGGGCGGTGGTGAATGACGAGACCGCAACGGAAATCGCAAAACGGGCGGCAGATCGGCTGGGGCTGGTCTCGCGCGACATGCCCGTGCCGATGCGGTGGTCCGAAGATTTCGGGCGGTTCGCAGATGATGGTGCCAGGGCGGCGCTGCTCTATATCGGCTCCGGAGAGCATCATCCGCAGCTTCACAATCCCGACTATGACTTTCCCGATGCGCTGCTGCCGGTTGTGACAGATTTGTTTTGCGGAATCCTTGAGGATCTTCTGGGGCTTGCGCGGGGATAGACATGTTGGAATCCTGCCCTGCTTCGTGGTGTACGATCTACCGTGACCGGATTTCGAAAAACCTTGAGCTTGCCCTGGGGCTTGTGCCCCGCGGCAGGCAGTTCTGCGCGGTGCTGAAGGCGGATGCCTACGGGCATGGCATTCAGCAGGTCGTGCCGCTGGTCCAAGAGCAAGAGGTCACCTGTATCGGCATCACAACCAACGCCGAGGCCCGAGCCGTGCGTCAGGCCGGGTTCGATGGCACGGTTATCCGGCTCAGGGCTGCCTCGCCTCAGGAAATGGAGGACGCCCTGGAGGATCGCGTCGAAGAGCAGGCCGCCTCGTTGCTGGCGGCGCGGCATATTGCGGCCCATATCAGGGCCGGGCAGTACACTGCGGGGGTGCACCTGCCGCTGAACGCGCTGGGCATGTCGCGAGACGCGCTTGAGATTTCGACACAGGCAGGACAGACCGTGTGCCGCGAAATTCTGGAAACGCTTGGGGCGCATATCGGCGGGATTTGTACGCATTTTCCATCCAATGATCTGGAGGAGCTGCACGGGTCCAACCGGCTTTTTCAAAGCCAGCTGAACTGGGTTTTCGACAATAGCGATCTGCGCCGTGCGGATGTGCAGATCCATGCCGGCAGCTCGCTGACGCTGATCTCGGATGCACAGATCGAAACCGATATGTACCGCTGCGGGGCTATCCTGTATGGCATTCTGAAGCCCGAACTGGGGTTTGCCACAACGATGGATCTGCACGCGCGGATTGTCGGGCTGCAAGACTATCCCAGGGGCGCAACCGTCGGATATGACCGAGAGTATCGGCTTGAGCGCGACTCTCGTTTGGCCTGTATCGCAATTGGCTATGAAAACGGCTTCAGACGGCTGGCGCAGCACAGCCAGGTGTTGGTGGCAGGGGACAAGCCAGCGCCGATCGTGGGCAAGGTTTCCATGAATGCAATCGTTGCCGATGTGACCGGGTTGGGCGACATTCAGATCGGCGATACGGTCTGTGTGTTCGGTGACCGGGGGGATGTGCCCCCGACGCAGGTAGCAGAAAGCCAGTTCCGGACAATTATGGCCGATCTGTACACCGATTGGGGCAGGCGCAACGGCAGGGTATATCGCTAACCGCGCGCCGGCCGGCCTTTAATCCGGAAAACCGGCCAGCGTGAGCTTACCCTTGGTTTGCCCGCTTTCCAGCCGCCGATGGGCCGCGCGCAGATTTTCCGCGGTGATCATCCCCGGCGTCTCTGCAACTGTCGTGCGAATTTTGCCGCTGTCCACCAGCGCGGCAACCTCGTTCAGGATTGCGCTTTGGCGCTCGATGTCCGCAGTCTGGAACATTGACCGCGTGTACATCAGTTCCCAATGGACAGAGACGCTTTTGCCCTTGAACGGCATGATGTTGAAATGCGCGGGATCGTCGATCAGCCCATAGCGCCCCTGAGGCGCGATCAGCGCGGCGACATCCTGAATATAGGTTTCCGATTGGGTGGTGGAAAACACAAAAGACGGAGCCCCGATCCCAAGCTGCGCCACCTGATTGGCCAGCGGCGCTGAGTGATCAATAACATGCTGCGCGCCCAGCTCTTTGACCCAGGATTTCGTTTCCTCCCGCGAGGCCGTGGCGATCACGGTCAGGTCGGTCAGCGCGCGCAGCAGTTGAATAGCGATCGAGCCAACCCCTCCGGCGCCTCCGATAATCACGATGGCATTTGCGCCACCGGGCACCGGCATATCGACTTTGAGCCGGTCAAACAGCATCTCGTAGGCGGTGAGCGAGGTCAAAGGCAAGGCCGCCGCCGCCGCGAAATCAAGCGTGTCCGGCATCTGCCCGACGATGCGTTCGTCCACCAGGTGAAATTCGCTGTTGGTTCCGGGGCGTGAAATATCGCCGGCATACCAAACCCGGTCCCCAGGGCGGCAGAGCGTGACCTCGGGGCCGATCTCTACCACCACTCCGGCGGCATCCCATCCCAGCACTTCGGGCTTGTCTGCTGTGGCGGGGCGATTGCGACGGATCTTCGTGTCCACCGGATTCACCGAGACCGCATGGATCTGCACCAGAATATCGCGGCCCTGCGCCGTCGGCCTGGGCAAATCAAGATCGACCAGAGCATTCGGGGCATCGCTGGGCAGGCTTTCGTAATATCCAACGGCTTTCATTGTCTGTTCCTTCCATAACCAAGTTCGCCGGGCGCGATTTCCGCGCATGTCCGGCTTGCGTTCGATATTGAAAAGCGCCTACAAAAACACAAGTACGCAATGTTTTTGCCTATAGGGTCTAAATGGATACTGTAAAATTGGCCAAACGGTTCGATGGAAGCGGCTGCAATTCGGGGTGCCCGGTCGAAGCGGCACTGGAACAGATCGCCGGCAAGTGGAAGGGCTTGGTGATCTATCATTTGATGTCCCAGACCTTGCGGTTCAACGAATTGTCACGGCGTGTGGGCTCGGTGACACAGCGCAGCCTGACCAAACAATTACGAGAACTGGAGGCCGATGGCATCGTCACACGCAAGGTATTTGCCGTTGTCCCGCCGCGCGTGGAATACAGTCTGACGGACAAGGGCACCGCTCTGGCGCCGGTGGTCAACGCGCTGCATTCCTGGGGCAGCTTATACCCAAGAGATTGATCTAGAATGGCAATTTCGCTCAGGTTTCTGCCCCAAAGATGTCGTCCGCCGTTGTCAGCATTCGAAGAAGTCCGGTCCGAAGACACGTAAGATCCAAAGAAATGGCCACTTCGCTTCGGCCACATAGGGCCGGACTGTTTCAGCGACTTCATCTGAGTGCCGCATGAGTTCGATCAGGTGTTCCCCTGCGGGCCCGTGCGCGCCGGCCAGCCAGTTTTTCGCAGCTCGTTCACAGACCCCTGTCCCGTTCATGGATGCCTTTATGGCCTGGTGGGATCCGCCCAATTCGCGCCTCAGCGCCGCCAGCACAGGGCCCTGGATCTGCTTCATGACATCAAGGGCCTGAAGAGCCGGGGGTATTTTGATGCTGAAATCGCGCGCAAGACCAACCTGTCGATGAAATATGTGCGCGGGGTTCTTCGGCTTCTGTAAAGTGGCGAACACCGGCTGCTCAGGGCCGTCGAAGGCGGCAAAATTCCGGTGAGTGTTGCTGTGGATATTGCCGATGCCGAAGATGCGAGAGTTCAGGATGTCCTGCGCCAGGCCTCCGAAAACAATCATCTGAGGGGTGGCAAGCTTCTGGAGGCAAAGCACCTGGTGGAGACCCGTCAAAAACATGGCAAAGGGCAACTTTGATCTGACAAAAAACGGGCGCTGTCTGTCGAAAGCCTGCTGCGCGCTTTCTTCCGAACGGGCCGGCGCCATATCGGGAATCGCAAATGTCTGTTCGTTTGGAAGGATTTTGCACAGGGAGACGTTCGGAATGTCAGCCTTGCCCGCACAGATACTAAGCTGGACCGGGCAGGTTCTACTCTTTGACGAAGGTTCCATGTCTGAAAAATGGCTGGGGTGGTAGGATTCGAACCTACGGTACACTGTACCAAAAACAGTTGCCTTACCACTTGGCTACACCCCAACGGTGAGGGCGTAGATAATGCGATGGTTTGACGGGTGCAAGCCCTGAATTGCGAAAAAAACACAGATTTTTTCGTGCGGAATTATGTGAGGGAATTACTCGGTCGGGCCGTGTTCGGACAGCAGGTCTTCGGAGTGGCTGTCCTGGCGCTCTTCTTCGACGAAGCGCTCCAAATCCTGTTCCATCGTGGCTTCGATCTCGGCCAGGGGGGCGTCGGCGGGGGCGGCAATGGCGGGTTTCGTGCTGATGGGGGGGGGGGGCTCGATTGGTTTGGTCAGCAGCCGGTAGGTGGGTTCGGGCATTGCGATTCCGGCCAGGGTGAAGGCGCTCATGACCTGGCGCACCGCTTCGGAGCGCGCGCCCAGCAGGCCGGTTTCACGCTGGTCGATCCAGGCGGCATGGCGCAGGGAAATGGTGCTGTCACCCACCGTGTCGATCCACACATTCGGGGCCGGCGTTTGCAGAACAAAGGGCAGCTGGGACAGGGTGTCACGGGCCAGAGCCATCGCCTGGGTCAGATCGGTATCCGGGGCGACGCCCAGGTCAAAGGTGAACCGGCGTTCGGCATTGGTGGTGTAATTGACGATCCGGCTTTTGAAGACGGTCGAATTGGGGATGCGGATATGATTGCCATCATAGGACAGCAGGATCGTCGCGCGGCTGGTCAGGCGGATAACGATGCCCTGATCGCCGCCGATCTCGATCGCGTCATTGGGGCGAAAGGGCTGGCGGATCGACAGCATGATCGAGGCGATGAAATTTTCCACCGTGTCCTTGACGGCAAAGCCGATGGCCAGCCCGACAATCCCCGCCGCGCCCAGAATGGTGGACAGCAGCGCCGTCGCGCCCAGAATATCCAGCGCGACGACAACGCCTCCGATGATAAAGACCAGGCGGATCACGCTGCGATAGATGTCAGCGATAAATCGGTTCGGAGCCAGCCGGTTCCACGGGTTTTTCAGCCGGGTCAGCAGGATGCCCGCAAACGTGACCAGCAAAAAGGCGGCGATGGCGACGATCAGCAGCGGCAGATAGGCCACCAGCTGTTCCATCCGGTCGGTGAAACGCTCCATTGCGGGGCTTAGCCGCTCGACCACATCGGTGGATTCCGTCACCTCGTTCTTGATGGCCACCACGCCTTCGACACGGGCGACGATGACGTTCAGCCGGGCGATGTCGGCGGCCTCCAGCGTGGTGCCGCGCAGGGTAACGATGCCGGATCTGACGGTGACGGTGACATCGCCGTAGCCCTCCAGCTCGGCCAGGATGTCGCGGATACGGACGGCGATGGCGGCATCCTGGCTGGCGCTGTCCTCGACGGAAATCGCGCCCGAGGGCTGGTTGCTTTGGGCCTCTTGTGCCGTGGCTGCACCGCATAGCGGCAATAGCATCAACAGAACGCAGAAAAATCGCATCGGTCTAAATCCTGAATATCAAATCAGGTGTCAGATTAGCGATAGGCGGGGACAAGTAAACCTGTCAGTCGCGGATCTCATCGGGGGCCACGCCCCAGAGTTTGGTTTTATGCGCCCAGCCGCGATAGCCGCCGGTGGACAGGCGGCACCAGTCCGGCCCGCAATCCTCCAGCCGGGCGATGACCCCCATTTCCAGCCGCGCCTTGATCGGAGCGGTCTCGTCCGGGCGGGCGAACAGATCCAGCAGATCCTGATCCACGATCACCGTGCGCGCGCCCGACAGCAGCGAATAATGCACCCAGCCGCCCGCGCCGTCGCGGTCGCGCACCCGGCGCCAGTGTTCGTATTCGCCCGTCACCTCGACCGGCATGTCCTTGCGTTTGAACACCCAGTCGATGCGGTGGCTCAGCCCCGGTCCGCGCCGGACATTTGCCTTGGACGCCTTGATCGAGACAAAGCGCGGAATGGGAAGGTTCGTCTCGCGGCCGCGCTCTTCGGCGGCGGCGGAAGTCACCAACAGAAAACCGCAAAGAGCGGCCACAATCGCCTGCGTGTTCATCGTCCTTGCCCGTATATAGCCCGTGTACTGCGTTTATTTTTGGCCGCAGGTTCTTGTGCCTCGGCCCTGTATCGGCCACTCTGCCAGCAACGCCTCGTTTTGAAAAGATTTGGGAGGACCAATATGCCATCTGAACGCCTGAGTGTTGTCGTTACGCGACGCTTGCCGGAACCTGTCGAAAACCGGCTTAAGGACTTATTTGACGTCACACTCCGCGAGGATGACACACCCATGACCCGCGCCGAGCTGGTCGATGCGGTGAAAACCTGCGATGTGCTGGTGCCCACGCTAAGCGATCAGATCGATGCGGGCCTGATCGGGCAGGCTGGCACGCGCCTGAAACTGATCGCCAACTATGGCGCGGGCGTGGATCACATCGACATTCATACCGCCCGTCAGCGCGGTGTCTTGGTCTCGAACACGCCCGGTGTGGTGAATGATGACACCGCCGACATGACCATGGCGCTGATGTTGGCCGTGACGCGCCGTATCCCCGAGGGGCTGGGCGCGATGAAATCCGGCACATGGGAGGGCTGGTCGCCCACCGCCTTCCTGGGCGGGCGCATTGGAGGGCGCCGTCTGGGGATTCTGGGCATGGGCCGGATCGGGCAGGCCGTGGCGCAGCGCGCCCGCGCCTTCGGGATGGAAATCCACTATCATAACCGTCACCGCCTGCACGCCGACATCGAGGCGAAATACGAGGCCAGCTATTGGGAAAGCCTGGATCAGATGGTGGCGCGGATGGATGTGATCTCGGTCAATTGCCCGCACACGCCCTCGACCTTTCATTTGCTGAATGCGCGCCGTCTGAAACTGCTGAAACCGACCGCGGTGATCGTGAACACCTCGCGCGGCGAGGTGATCGACGAAAACGCCCTGACCCGGATGCTGGTCGCAGGCGAGCTGGCCGGGGCCGGGCTGGATGTGTTCGAGCACGGCTCGGAGGTGAACTCCAAACTGCTGGAGCTGCCCAACGTGGTGACCTTGCCGCATATGGCCTCGGCCACCGAAGAGGGGCGGCTGGAAATGGGCGAAAAGGTGATCATCAATATCAAAACCTTTGATGACGGCCATCGCCCGCCGGATCAGGTGGTGCCGGGGCTGCTGTAAGGCTCTGATTATACGAAAGGAAAAGGCCCATGAAACGCGATATTATGGCGGCTCTCATGGGCCTTTTTCTATGCTCTGGCGCGGGGGCGCAGCAGGCGGCTGACAGCGTGGCACCGGAAATTGGCGGGGCAGGGCGGCTGGACATCACGCCCGCCGTGGCCGCAGGGCTGGAGGCCAAAGAGGCCGGACAGCCCGTTTGGGCGGATGACTGGATGATCGTCGCGGCCAACCCCTATGCGGCCGAGGCCGGCGCGCGGGTGCTGCGCGCGGGCGGGACGGCGGCGGATGCGGCCATCGCCACGCAGCTGGTGTTGGGCCTGGTCGAGCCGCAATCCTCGGGGCTGGGCGGCGGGGCCTTTGTGGTCTGGTATGACGCGGACACCGGCACGCTAAGCACGCTGGACGGGCGCGAAACCGCACCCTTGGCCGCCACGCCCCGGCTGTTTCAGGACGATACGGGCGCGCCGCTGAAGTTCTTTGACGCGGTTGTGGGCGGGCGATCCGTCGGGACGCCGGGAACGCCGGCGCTGTTGCAGTTGATGCACCGCAAATGGGGGCGCGCAGAGTGGGCCGATCTGTTCAGCGATGCGCTGGGGCTGGCGCAAGAGGGGTTCGTGGTGTCCGAACGTCTGGCCGGATCGGTCGCACGGGATGCTGCGCGGCTGGCCCGCTTTGCGGACACTGCGCGCTATTTCCTGCCCGACGGTCAGGCTCTGCGGGCCGGGTCGATCCTGCGTAACGACGCCTATGCACGCACGCTGCGGATGCTGGCCGAACAGGGGGCAGAGGCCTTTTATACAGGGGATTTCGCCGATCAGATCGTGCGCCGGGTCCAGCAGAATGGCGGTGTGCTGACGGCTGTGGATATGGCTGTCTATCGCCCCAAAGAACGCGCGGCAGTCTGCGCCCCCTACAAGAGCCTGGAGATCTGCGGAATGGGGCCGCCGTCCTCGGGGGCGCTGACGGTGGGGCAGATTTTGGGAATGCTGGCGCAGTTCGATCTGTCCGCGGGGCCGGACGATCCGCAGGTTCTGCGCCTGATCGGAGATGCCAGCCGCCTGGCCTTTGCGGACCGCGCGCGGTTCATGGCCGACAGCGATTATGTGCCCGTCCCGGTGCAGGGCCTGCTGGAGCCGGACTATCTGAAAACCCGTGCAGCCCTGCTGCGCGGCCCGCGCCTGCCCGAGGCCCCGCCCGGCAATCCCAAATTCGATCACGCCAGCCGCTGGGCGGATGACGCGGCACCAGAGCTGCCCTCGACCTCGCATATTTCTATCGTGGATCGCTACGGCAACGCGCTGTCGATGACCACGACGATTGAAAACGGGTTTGGCTCGCGTCTGATGGTGCATGGGTTTTTGCTGAACAATGAACTGACGGATTTTTCCTTTCGCTCGCATCTGGGCGGGGTGCCGGTCGCCAATCGGGTGGAGCCGGGAAAACGGCCCCGGTCCTCGATGGCGCCGACGATCGTGATGCGCGATGGCGCGCCGGTTCTGGTGACGGGCAGTCCGGGGGGCAGCATGATTATCGGCTATGTGGCCAATACGATTCTGGCCTGGGCCGAATGGGGGCTGGATGTGCAGCAGGCGATGGATCTGCCGCACCGGATCAACCGCTTTGGCCGCTATGACATCGAAACAGGGCCCGCGGCGCTGGACACGATGCAAAGCCTGAGCGACATGGGCTATGGCGTGAAATCGGCACCGATGGTGTCGGGGCTGGGCAGTATCGAAATCGGCCCGCGCCTGAGCGGCGGGGCCGATAAACGCCGCGAGGGCGTGGCGATTGGTGAATGATCAGTCGTGTTTGATAAAGCTGCCGTTCTGTAGCTCGCGAAAGGCCTGGCGCAGCTCGTCCTGGGTGTTCATCACGATGGGGCCGTGCCAGGCGACGGGTTCCTGAATGGGCCGGCCTGTCATCAGCAGAAAACGGATGCCTGCGTCGCCGGCCTGCACGGTGATTTCATCGCCCGCGCCAAAGCGTACCAGCGTGCGGTTGCCGGTCTGATCGCGGATGTTCAGCTCGGTCCCTTGGAATTCCTTCTCCACCTTGATCCCCACCGGATCCGAGGCATCGCGGAAGCTGCCCGATCCGGCAAAGACATAGGCCAGCGCGTTGGCGCGGGTGTCCACGGGCAGCACTTTGCGCCGTCCGGGCGGCACCGACACATCCAGCAGCATCGGGTTGGCCGCGATCCCGTCCACCGGGCCGGTCTTGCCCCAGAACGAGCCGATGATGACCTTGATCGTGGTGCCGTCGTCATCGCCCTCGATCGGGATGTCGCTGCCGGTGATGTCCTGATAGCGCGGGGTGGTCATTTTCAGCGCTGCGGGCAGGTTCGCCCACAGCTGAAACCCGTGCATCCGGCCCTGGGTATCGCCCGAGGGCATTTCCTGATGCACGATTCCCGACCCGGCCGTCATCCATTGCACCGATCCGGGGCCCAGAAGGCCGGTGTTGCCCAGGCTGTCGGCATGTTCGACCTGACCTTCGAGCACATAGGTGATGGTCTCGATCCCGCGGTGGGGATGCCAGGGAAAGCCCTTGGAATAGAGGCGCGGATCGTCGTTGCGAAAATCGTCCATCATCAGGAACGGGTCGGTCAGGCTGGGATCGGAGAAGCCGAAGACACGGTGAAGATGGACGCCCGCGCCCTCGGTTGTGGGTTGGGCGAGGCTGGTGGCGGTGACGGGTCTGAAGGTCATGGCGCGGTCCTTTCCTGATTGGGGTTAATCTGGAGGATCGCAGCGGAAAATCAAACTGGCGCGTATTCGGGGGAGTCTGTGCGTAAATGCACAAGGGGGCGGGGGCGTTTTGGGAGGGCTGGGGGGCGTTGCCCCCACCGCTGGAAATCGGGGATTTCCAGCGGCTCCCCCAGAGTATTTGCAGAGCAAAGAAGGGTTATTTGTAGGTTTGATCGGGGCCGGGGAAGGCGCGGGATTTGACCTCGGAAGCGTAGGTGCTGACGGCTTTTTCGATGGCGGGGCCCAGATCGCCGTAGACCTTGACGAATTTGGGGGTCCAGTCGTTCAGGCCGAGCATGTCTTCGAGCACCAGAATCTGGCCGTCGCAGTCGGCGCTGGCGCCGATGCCGATGGTGGGGATGTCGATCTGTTTGGTGATCCGGGCGGCCAGGGGTTCGACCATGCCTTCGAGCACCACGGCGAAGGCTCCGGCCTGGGTGACGGCCTGGGCGTCGGCCTCGTGCTGGGGCCAGCTGTCTTCCTCGCGGCCTTGGGTTTTGAAGCCGCCCATGGTGTTGGTGGATTGCGGGGTCAGGCCGATATGGGCAATCACGGGAATGCCCCGTTCGACCAGGAAGCGGATGGTTTCGGCCATGCGCGCGCCGCCTTCGAGTTTGACCGCGCCGCAATTGGTTTCCTGCATGATACGCGCGGCATTGCGGAAGGCGATCTGGGGGCTTTCCTCGTAGGTGCCGAAGGGCATGTCTACTACGACCAGCGCGCGCTGGGTGCCGCGTACCACCGCGCGGCCGTGCATGATCATCAGGTCCAGCGAGACGCCCAGTGTGCTGTCCATCCCGTGCATCACCATGCCCAGGCTATCGCCGACCAGGATGAAATCGGCGTATTTATCGACGATGGCGGCCGTATGCGCGTGATAGGAGGTCAGCGAGACGATGGGCTCGGCGTTTTTGCGGGCCGCGATCTGGGGGGCGGTGATGCGGCGGATTTTGGTCTGAGTGCTCATGCTTGGATAACCCTTTGATCAATCAGTAGAATGTCGGAAAACTGGACCGAGATCATCACCGCCACGGGCTGTGTGATAGGGCCAGAGAGGTTTTCGAGGCTCTTGGCGGCGACGGTGTCCAGCCCGGTCAGCGCGGCGCGGGGTTCGGCCTGAATGGTGTTGGCGATGGCGGCGCGGATGTCATCCACGGTGGCGCCGGGCTGGCGCGCGGCCTCTTCGGCGGCGTTCAATGAGCGCGACAGCACCACAGCGGCGGCGCGATCGTCAGCCGACAGGCGCACATTGCGCGAGGACATGGCCAGCCCATCGGGTTCGCGCACGGTGGGGCCGCCGATGATGTCAATCGGGAAATGCAGGTCGCTGACCATACGGCGGATCACCTGTAGCTGTTGATAATCCTTCTGGCCGAATACGGCCACATCTGGCTGCACGATGTTGAACAGTCGCGCCACAACCGAGGTCACGCCGCGAAAATGTCCCGGTCGCACCTTGCCGTGCAGCATATTGGCCAGGCGGGTGGTTTCTACGATGGTTTCGCTGCCTTCGGGGTACATGGTGGCCACGTCGGGCAGGAACACGACATCCACGCCCGCGTCGCGCAGCAGGGCCAGGTCACGCTTTTCATCGCGGGGATAGGCGTCCAGGTCCGTGGCCTCGCCGAATTGTGTGGGATTGACGAAGATGGACACAACACTGGCCGAGGCGGCCTGTTGCGCGCGCGCCACCAGTGACAGGTGCCCCTGATGCAAAAAGCCCATCGTGGGCACAAAACCAATGGATTTTCCCTGCGCGCGCAGGGCTGCGATGGCTGCGCGGGTGTCGGCAACTGAACGGCAGATGTGCATTCTGTCGGGGTCTCCTCCGTAAGGACACCGTATATTTACGGTATCCGCTGCGGCGCGGCAAGCCCAATTGACCGGCCGGTCGGTTTTGTGCCGTGCGGTTTGCCTCCGCATGTCGGTTTCGCGCTCTCATGGGTCGGCTGGTAAATGCGCGGCGGCACGCAATGGGCCAACATCACGGCAAATCCACGCAACGGAGTCGTCTGCGCAATGAAATCCGCGATGAAAACCCATGTTAAAGCTCTGGTCGTCGGCGGTGGCGCCGTCGGCACCTCGATTGCTTATCATCTGGCCCGCGCGGGCTGGTCGGATGTGATGCTGCTGGAACGGGACGAGCTGACCAGCGGCAGCACCTGGCACGCCGCCGGCCTGCTGCCTTTGTTCAACATGAGCTATGCCACGACCCATATCCATAAATACTCGGTCGAATTCTACAAAACGCTGGAGGCCGAAACCGGCCTGAACGCGGGGTTCAGCATTGTGGGCAATCTGCGGATGGCGCAGACGCAGGCGCGGATGGACGAGTATATGCTCTATGCTTCGACCGCCGAAACCGCGGGGGTGCCCTGTGAATGGATGACCCCTGCGCAGATCAAGGAGCGCTGGCCGCTGCTGCGCACCGAGGATCTGAAAGGCGCGATTTACCACCCCACCGATGGCTATATCAACCCGGCCGACGTGACCATGGCCATGGCCAAGGGGGCCCGTCAGCGCGGCGTGATCATCGAGCGCAAATGGCAGGTAGATGGCTATGAATGGACAGGCAGCGAGTGGCGCGTCTCGGTGACGAAAATGGTGGAAAAGGGCGGGAATCTGGTGCCCTCGGACGATCGGCAGGTCATCACGGCCGAACATGTCGTCACCGCCACCGGCAACCACGCGCAGCGCACCGCGCAGTTGCTGGGGATCAAGATCCCGGCCATTCCGGTTGAACATCAGTTCATCGTGACCGAGCCCGATCCGGCGCTGGTGGACTACCGCAAAACCCATGGCGAACACCCGGTCCTGCGCGATGCCGATGCCAAATGGTACGTGCGCGAGGAACGCGGCGGCTGGATCCTGGGCCCTTATGAACGGGGTGCGCCCGCCCGGTTTGCCTATGGTGTGCCCGACACATTCCGCGCCGATCTGTTCCCCCTGGATCTGGACCGCATCGAAGAGGAATACATGTCGATGATCCACCGGATTCCGTCCTCGGAAACGGCGGGGTTGAAGGATGATTACAATGGCCCGATCTGCTACACGCCGGATGGCAACCCGCTGGTCGGCCCCGCGCCGGGGCTGCGCAACATGTGGCTGGCCGAAGGGTTCAGCTTCGGGATCACGGCCGCTGGGGGCACGGGCTATTATCTGGCGCAGATGATGGTGGAAGGCGAGGCCGAGATCGACATGGCCAGCCTGGACCCCAAACGCTATGGCCCCTGGATGACCACGGAATATGCGGTGCAAAAGAACGAGGAATGCTACGAGCACGTCTATATCCTGCACCACCCCGACGAAGAGCGCGAGGCCGCCCGCCCGCTGCGCACCGGCCCGGTTTATGACCGCCAAAAAGCCTTGGGCGCGCAGTTCGGGCAGGTGAATGGCTGGGAAAGGCCGAATTACTATGGCCCTCTGGATGCGCCAGGCAGTTTCGATCATGACGCTCGCAGCTTCCGCCGGGGCGGTTGGTGGCAATATGCCGTGGACGAGGCCCGCGCGATCCGAGAAAACGTGGGGCTGATCGACGCCAGCGCCTTTACCAAACATGTGGTCAAAGGCCCCGGTGCCACCGCTTTTCTGGACCAGTTCACCTGCAATAAATTGCCCAAGATCGGCCGGATCAACCTGACCTATGCGCTGACGGATGCCGGCACCACGCGCACCGAATATACCATCGTGCGGCGGGGGCAGGAGGATTACTATCTGGTCTCGGCCGGGGCGTGGACGGCCTATGATCAGGACTATCTGTTCAAGGCGATCGCGGATTGGAACGCGGCTCATCCCGGCGCGTTCGTGACCGCGCAGGACGTCACCACGCAATGGGGTGTGTTTGCCATTGCAGGCCCGAAATCCCGCGATGTGCTGAATGCTCTGATCCGCGATGCCGAGCCGCAAACCGTGTTGTCGAACAAGCGTTTTCCCTGGCTGTCCGAACGCCGGATCGAGCTGGGCATGTGCCCGGTCAATGCGATCCGTGTGGCCTATACGGGCGAGCTGGGCTGGGAATTGCATCACCCCATCGAAATGCAGCGCTACCTGTGGGATCAACTGCTGGCAGCGGGCGCGGAACACGGGATGAAACTGGTTGGGGCACGGGCGCAGAACTGGCTGCGGCAAGAGAAATCCTATCGGGCCTTCGGCAATGAGCTGGGACGGGATGCCACCCCGGCCGAGGCCGATCTGCCGCGCTTTATCGACCTGTCGAAAGAGTTCCACGGCAAGGCTGCGATGGCGGCCAAGGGAATCCGCTCGGCCTGCTGCACGCTGCTGATCGACGGGCCGGAAGACGCCGACCCCTGGGGCCGCGAGGCGCTGTATCTGGAGGATGGCACGAAGGTGGGGCGCCTGACCTCGGGCGGGTATTCCGTGGCTTTCGGGAAAAGCATCGGCATGGGGTATGTCCGCCCCGATCTGGCGGTTGAAGGCACGCGGCTGAAGGTCAGGATGTTCGATCAGCTGTGGCAGGCCACGGTGACCTGCGACAGCCCGTATGACCCCACGAACGCGGCGATCCGCAAAGACGGATGACCTAAATGTGCGCCCCTTTCGGGGCGCGCAGGTTGTGTCGGATTACGCCTGCGGCTTCATCCTCCGGTGGGCGCATGTGGCCCGATGTGGGGCAAACCAGACCCTGGCCGCACTTGGCCACATGCTGCGCGTGTGCGCTTAGGTGGCTGTCAGTTCGTCATAGCATTCCAGGGCCTTGGCGGCGTACATCATTGCCGGGCCGCCGCCCATCTGGATGGTCATGGCCAGCACATCGCCGATTTCATCGCGCGTGGCGCCGGCCTTGATCAGGGTTTCGACATGCAGGGTGATGCAGGCCTCGCAGCGGGTGGCAACGGCGATGCCCAGGGCGACATATTCCTTGGTTTTGAAATCCAGAACGCCGCCTTCCTTGACTGTTTTGCCAAGGCCGCCAAAGGCGCGGGTGGTGTCGGGGATGCATTTGTTCAGGTTGCGCAGCTGGTCGCGGGTGCCGTTCAGCTTGTCTGTCCAGGTCATATTCAGCCTCTTTGATGTTTCCTGAGGCTGTCAAATCATGCCGGGGGCGCGTGGGCTTTGATCCTGATCAGATTGTCAGGGTTTGCGGGCGATGAAGCACAGGTTATTGGCGGGCATTTCGATGACCTGCACCAGTTCCAGCCAATTGTCTTGCAGCCAGTCGATGACGTCCCAGTCGTCCTTGTAGCCGATCTGAGGGTTTTGCGCGATCAGGCTGTCGTTGAAGCGGGCGTCCCCGTCCGAGGTGGTTTCTCCGTCTCGCAAAAAGGGGCCATAGAGGATAAAGCGCCCGCCAGGGGCCAGGGCCTGGGCGGTCTGGGCGATCAGGGTTTGGGCGGCCGCTGCGGGGATGAGATGCAGAAGATTGACCAGCAGGACCAGGTTCTGGCCGGGGTGGCGGGCGGCCCAGCCGGGGGCGCAGGCATCCAGATCGAGGGCGGGGCGCAGGTTGGGCAGGCCCTGCCCGTGGGCGTCAATCGAGCGGCGGCGGGCGGGATCGGGATCGCTGGGTTGCCAGGTCAGGCCGGGGTGTTGCGCGGCCAGCTGGGCGATGTGCTGCCCCGTCCCCGAGGCGATTTCCAGAGCGTGGCCCGATGGCGGGGCGTGCGTGTCCAGCACGGCGGCGATGGCGTCCATGTTGCGGGTGGCCGAGGGGGCGTACATGCGGCCATCGGGGCCGGTTTCGGCAACAGAGGCGGTATCGGGCAGAGAGAGTTTGCGGGTCATATGCAAGGGATGCCATGTCTGGCCGTCCGAGGCAATCGGCTGTGAAAAGGAGCGCGCTGGCGCGCGCGCTGGATGTCTCGGCATCGGCCTGTGGCCGCTGCCTCGGGTGGGTGGCGGCGGAGAGAAAAAGGCCCCACCGGAGAGGGCGGGGCCTTTGGGTGCCGGGTTGGGCGCTTATTGCGGAATGTCGCCTTCGATACCTTCGACGTAGAAGGCCATGCCGGCCAGGGTGCCATCATCGGCGATTTCCCCTTCGGCCAGCCAGGGTGTGCCGTCTTGTTTGTTCAGCGGGCCGGTGAAGGAATGGTAGGAGCCATCGGCCAGCGCGGCCTTCAGTGCCAGGGCGGCCTCTTTGACGTCAGCGGGGACCACGTCGGAAATCTCGCCGATGCCGACCATGCCGGCGCCGATGCCATCCCAGGTGTCGGTGCTGGTCCAGGTGCCATCCATGACGGCCTTGGTGCGGGCGATGTAGTAGGGGGCCCAGTCATCGATGATCGAGGACACGCGGGGCATCGGGGCGTATTCAGCCATGTCCGAGGCCTGACCGAAGGTGTAGACATTGCCGGCGGCCTGAGCGGCGGCCTGCGGCGCGGTCGAATCCGTGTGTTGCAGGATCACGTCAGCGCCCTGTTCGATCAGAACCTTGGCGGCGTCGGCCTCTTTGGCGGGATCGAACCAGGTGTAGGCCCAGACGATTTTAAAGGTGACGTCGGGGTTGACCTTCTTGGCGTGGATATAGGCCGAGTTGATGCCGCGGATCACTTCGGGGATCGGGTAGGACCCGATATAGCCGATCACGTTCGATTGGGTCAGGTTGCCGGCAATGGTGCCCTGAACGGCGCGGCCTTCGTAGAAACGGGCCGAGTAGGTGGACACGTTGTCGGCGCGTTTATAGCCGGTGGCGTGTTCGAATTTCACATTCGGGAATTTCTTGGCCACGTTGATGGTGGGATCCATGTAGCCGAACGAGGTGGTGAAGATCAGATCGGCACCGTCCAGCGCCATCTGGGTCATCACGCGCTCGGCGTCGGGGCCCTCGGGGACGTTTTCGACATAGACGGTTTCGACCTTATCGCCGAAGGCCTCGACCACGGCTTTGCGGCCCTGATCGTGTTCGTAGGTCCAGCCGCCGTCACCAACCGGGCCAACATAGACAAAGCCGACCTTGGTTTTGTCGCCGTGGCCGTCGGCCATGGCCGAGGTCGCCAGACCCACGGCCAGCGCAGCAGTGCTGAGAAGTTTCACGAGTTTCATGCAGGTTCTCCCTGTTATTTGCAGTTTAGTTAGGCCTCATTGCGAGGCGTGGAAGGATCGGCCCAGCGAGGCAGGCGCCCCGCTGCGGTCGGCCGACATGATGACGAGGACAAGAATGGTGATGACGTAGGGCGACATTGCCAAAATCTCGACCGGGATGGCAATGCCCGCGGCTTGCAGGTTCAGTTGCAGCACGTTGACGCCGCCGAACAGGCACGCGCCCAGCAGCACGCGCCAGGGTTTCCAGCTGGCGAACACCACCAGCGCCAGAGCGATCCAGCCGATGCCGGCGGTCATGCCCTCGGTCCATTGGGGGACGCGGATCAGGCTGATATAGGCCCCGCCCAAGCCAGCGCAGGCCCCGCCAAACAGGATGGCCAGCACGCGAATACGCACCACTTTATATCCCAGGGCGTGGGCGGCATCGTGGTTTTCCCCCACCGCCCGCAGGATCAGCCCGACGCGGGTATATTTCAGCACGGCCCAGGTGCCCAGCGTCAGGAAAAACGCCAGATAGACCACGAAATCCTGGGTGAACAGGATCGGCCCCAGCACCGGGATTTCTGACAAAAGAGGGATGTCGAATTCTGGAAAGGCCGGCGGCTTGATCCCCTGATAGCCCTGGCCGATCAGCGCCGACAGCCCCAGCCCGAACAGCGTCAGCGCCAAGCCCGAGGCCACCTGATTGGCCAGCGCAAACTGCGTCAGCACTGCGAACAGCAGCGACAGAGCCGCCCCGCCAACAGCCGCCGCGACCAGCCCCAATACGGGCGATCCGGTGTTGACCGCAATGGCAAAGCCGCAGATCGCGCCGGTGATCATCATGCCTTCGACGCCCAGATTCAGAACGCCGGCTTTTTCCACCACCAGCTCGCCCAAAGCGGCCAGCAACAACGGAGTCGCCGCCACGATCAGAGAGGCCAGCAGCAAAATCGGATTGATCGAGGACATATCCATCACGCGGCCTCCGCTTTGGTCAGTTTGATCCTGAAATTGGTCAGCACGTCCACTGCCAGCAGGAAAAACAAAAGCATCCCCTGAAACAGCTGGATCGCAGCTGACGGCAGTCCCAGTTTGGATTGCGCGATCTCACCGCCAATATAGGTCAGCGCCATCAGCCCGCCGGCCAGCAAAATACCCACCGGATGCAAACGCCCCAGAAAGGCTACGATGATGGCCGTAAACCCATAGCCGACATTGAAATCAATGCTCACCTGCCCCGATGGCCCCGACACTTCAAAGAGCCCCGCCAGCCCGGCCAGCGCCCCCGACATCCCCAGACAGAACAGAATCAACCGCGCCGGAACAACCCCGGCAAACCGCGCGGCCCGCGGTGCCTCGCCGGTCAGACGAATGTGAAATCCCAGCATATGCCGGTTCAACAGGACATAGGCGAAAATCACCGCGATAAACGCCGCCACAACACCCCAGTGCATCCCAGACCCGGCAATCAGCTCGGCATTATGCGCACTGTCATATTGCTGGAGATTGCGTGATCCGGGAAACCCAAACCCTTGCGGATTCTTCATTAACCCCAAAGACATAGAGGCCAATAACTGCTCAGCCACATAGACCAGCATCAAACTGACCAAAATCTCATTCGTGCCAAATTTCACCTTCAGAAGCGCCGGGATCATCGCCCAGACCATCCCACCAAAAGCGCCGGCAATTACCATCGCCGGAAACAGCCACCAGGCCTCCATCGGATATAGCGCCAGGGCCACGCCAGCCCCGGTCAACGCCCCCACGATATACTGCCCCTCGGCTCCGATATTCCATATCCCGGCCCGAAACCCCAAGGACAGCCCGATCGCAATCAACACCAGTGGCGCGCCCTTCACCAACAGCTGCGGACGATAGTAAAACGCGAATTCCGAAAACAGCGGATCCCAGAAAATCGTCCGAATCGCCACCAGCGGATCCTTGCCCAGAAAGGCAAACAAAATCCCCCCCGCGATCATCGTCAGAACCACCGCCAGCACCGGCGTCGCATAGGTCCATATCTGCGACGGCTGAGGCCGCTTCTCCAGTCTCAGCATGGTCGGGCCCCCACCTTCTTTGCTCCCAAAATACTCAACAAAGGAAACAGCTTAAACATGCGCTTCCTCCATCCCATGAGCGCCACCCATCATCAGGCCGATCTCCTCCACGCTCAGCCCGCGCGCGGGCCGGATCTCGGACAGACGCCCCTCGTTTAGCGCGCCAAAATGGTCCGAGATTTCCATCAACTCATCCAGATCCTGGCTGATCACGATCACAGCCGCGCCGCCCGCGGCCAGATCCAGCAAAGCCTGCCGGATGTCTGCCGCCGCCGCCGCATCCACGCCCCAGGTCGGCTGGTTCACAACCAGCACCGTGGGCGCTTGCATCACCTCGCGTCCGATCACGAATTTCTGCAAATTCCCCCCGGATAACGAGCGCGCCGCATTCGCGGGGCCGGGGGTGCGTACGTCAAAGCGCTCAATCACCGATTCGGCAAATTCGCGGGCCTTTCCCCATTTCAGGAACCCTTTTTTTTCAAGATGTTGTCGGGTGGATGCGGTCAGTAGGGCATTTTCCGTCAGGCTCATGTCGGGGGCTGCGGCGTGGCCCAGGCGTTCCTCGGGGGCGGTCAGCAGCCCCAGTTTACGCCGCGCCGTCGGCCCCAGCGCGCCGACTGGCTGGCCCTCCATCATCACGGCGCTGGCGGGGGTGCGGATTTCCCCCGAAAGCGCGGCCAGAAGCTCGTCCTGGCCATTGCCCGCGACCCCGCCCAGCCCCAGCACCTCGCCCGAGCGTACCTTCAGTGAAATCCCTTTCAGCGAGGTGCCGAATTCCGAGGGCGATTTCACCGACAGGTCCGTCAATTCCAGCAACACCGGCCCCAGATCGCCGCCCGCCCGTTCGGGCACGTGCAACTGGCTGCCGACCATCATTTCCGCCATCTCTCGGGCAGAGACATCGCGGGGCACGCAGGTGCCCACCTTCTTGCCCAGCCGCAGGATCGTGGCGCTTTCACATAGGGCGCGGATTTCCTCCAGCTTGTGACTGATATACAGGATCGCCACCCCTTCGGATGTTAGCTTGCGCAGCGTTTTGAAAAGAATTTCAACCTCTTGTGGGGTCAGAACGCTGGTGGGCTCGTCCATGATCAGCAGGCGCGGATCTTGTAGAAGGCAGCGAATAATCTCGACCCGCTGGCGTTCGCCGGCGGACAGGTCGCCAACGGTGCGATAGGGATCCAGAGGCAGGCCGTAGGTTTCGCTCACCTCCTTGATGCGCGCGGCCAGGTCACCCATTTTCGGCGGGTTTTCCATGCCCAGAGCAATGTTTTCAGCCACATTCAGCGCCTCGAACAGGGAAAAATGCTGGAACACCATGGCCACGCCCGCAGCCCGAGCGATCCGCGGCTCCGCCGGGGCAAAGGGCGCCCCGCGCAGCAGCATCGTACCGCTGTCGGGTTTCACCAGCCCATAAATCATCTTCACCAGCGTGGATTTCCCCGCGCCGTTTTCCCCCAGCAGGGCGTGCACCTCGCCCTCTTTGATGTCGAAAGAGACGTCGCTGTTGGCGACAACCCCCGGATAGGCCTTGGTCAGGCCCTGAATAGATAGCAGCGTCCCTGTCACCCGGTTTTTCCCTTGCAAAGCGGAGTCTTACGCCCCGTTGTCGTCAGTATGTCACGCGCCACGCCAATCGCAATGGCCTGAGGATGTTTCCCCAGCGTCGGGTCTCCGATGGGGCATTCTATGCGCGAAATGCTTGCCAATTGGTGACCCAGATTGGCCAAACGGCTGCGAAAACGCGCCCATTTCGTCGCCGAGCCGATCAGCCCGCAGCGGCCGAATCCATGGGCCAGCAGGGCATGGCACAGCGCCAGATCCAGCGCGTGCGAATAGGTCAGGATCACATGCCGCGCGTCCAGCGGAGCATGGGGCACCAGCAGCTCAAGCCGGGCAGCGGGCAGGGCGGTGACGCCTTCGGGCAGATCGCCGGGAAACCGCGCCGCTGCGGTATCCACCCAGGTGATCGACACATCCGGCAAGGGGGCCAACGTGTGTACCAGAGCCCGCCCCACATGGCCCGCCCCCCAGATCCACAGCGACTGGGCGGGGCGATGCACGGGCTCGATAAACCAGCCTTGGGTTAATTCTGTCTGCGGCGCGATCCCTTCACCGCGCGCGCGGGCCAGCACCCGTTTCACCCCCAAAGGCATGTCTGAGCCATCCACGCTGCGCGCAATCACCCCGCCGTCCAGCCCGTCCAGACGCGCCAGATCATAGATTTCGCGCAAAAGAGTGATCCGCCCACCGCAACATTGCCCCAGCTCGGGGCCCAGAGCATGGCGGCTCAGCCGGTCTGACTGCGCCGCGCGCGCGGCCTTTGCGGCCTGAAATTCCAGCGCGCCGCCCCCAATGGTGCCCGATTGGCCGCCCTCCCAGACCAGCATCGCCGCGCCCACCTCACGCGGGCTGGAGCCTTCGATGGCGGCAATCACCACGCGGGCCACCCGTCCCTGCGCCAGAACCGCCGCGCGCAGACCGTCCAGATCAAACCCCATCGCGCAGCCTCCCGATGGCGGTCAGCAGATGCTCGGCCGTGGCGGGCGCATTCAGCGCAGGATAGCCCGGCCCGCAGGCAGACACCGCATCCGACAGCGCCAGCCACGCCGAAATCCCCAGCATGAAGGGCGGCTCGCCCACGGCCTTGGACCTATAAATCGTCTCTTCGCGATTCTGCCCCTCCCACAGGGCCACGTTGAACACCTCGGGCTGATCCGAAAACGCCGGGATTTTGTAGGTCGAGGGCGCGTGCGTGCGCAGCCGCCCCCGCTCATCCCAAATCAGCTCTTCCGTGGTCAGCCAGCCCGCGCCCTGCACATAGCCCCCCTCGATCTGGCCAATGTCCAGCGCCGGGTTCAGCGATGCCCCCGCATCATGCAGCACATCCGCCCGCAAAATGCGGCTCTCTCCGGTCAGCGTGTCCAGCACCACCTCGGTCACCGCCGCGCCATAGGCGAAATAATAGAACGGCCGCCCTTCGCCCCGAATCCGGTCCCAGGCCAGCTTGGGCGTCTTGTAAAACCCGGTGGCCGACAGGCTGATCCGGTTCTGATAACAAAGCTGCGCGGCCTCGGCAAAGCTCATCTCCAGATCGCCCGCCCGCACCCTGCCATCGGCAAAGCCGACCTGCCCACCACCGGAATAGGCGCGCAAAAACGCCTCCATCCGTCCGCGAATCTCATCGCAGGCCAGCTTCACCGCCATCCCGTTCAGATCCGTTCCCGAAGACGCCGCCGTCGCCGAGGTATTGGGCACCTTGGACGTATCCGTCGCCGTGATCCGAACGGCCTCCATCGCGATGCCAAACCGGCCAGCCGCCACCTGCGCCACCTTCTGAAACAGGCCCTGGCCCATCTCGGTGCCCCCATGGTTCAACTGAACCGAGCCATCCTGATACACATGCACCAATGCCCCGGCCTGGTTCAGATGCGTCAACGTAAAGGAAATCCCGAATTTCACCGGGCTAAAGGCAATCCCCTTCTTCAAAACCGGATTGCGCGCATTCCACGCGCGAACCTCAGCCCGCCGCGCGGCATAATCGGATTGCGCCAGCAGCTGTCCGGTCAAATCCTCCAATACGAAATCCGCAACAACCTGCCCATAAGGCGTCACATCGCGCTTCTTTTTGACAGAAATACTCTGGGGGGAGGCCGCAGGCCGGGGGGCAACGCCCCCCTCATCCAAACCCGGCTGAGCAACGCCCCCCTCATCCAAATCCGCCCGGACAACGCCCCCTTCATCCTCTTCCATCGCGTCATAATAATTGCGCTGACGCAGCTCTGCCGGATCCATTCCCAGATCATGGGCCATATGATCCAGCACCCGCTCGATCCCCACCATCCCCTGAGGCCCCCCGAACCCGCGATAGGCGGTGGCGCTCTGGGTGTTGGTCTTCAGCCGGTGGCTCTCGATCCGCACATTGGGCAGGTAATAGGCGTTATCGGCGTGCAGCATGGCCCGATCCGCCACGGGCAAGGTCAGATCCTGGGCCCAGCCTCCGCGCGTCATCTGCACGAACTCCACGCCCTGGATCAAGCCATCCTCATCGAAACCGGCGCGATATGTGATGCGAAAATCGTGACGTTTGCCGGTGATCACCATGTCATCGTCACGGTCATAGCGCATCTTGCACGGCCTGCCCGTCATCCGCGCGGCCACGGCACAGGCGCAGGCCAGCGCGTTGCCCTGGCTTTCCTTACCGCCAAAGCCGCCGCCCATCCGGCGCATTTCCACGCGGACGCGGTGCATGGCCACCCCCAGCGCCTCGGCCACCTTGTGCTGGATCTCGGTCGGGTGCTGGGTAGAGCTGTGCACCAGCATATCGCCATCCTCGCCCGGCACCGCCGCCGCGGCCTGACCTTCCAGATAGAAATGCTCTTGTCCGCCCAGCTCCAGCGTGCCCTCGATAATGCGCGGCGCCTGGGCGATCGCCTCTGCCGCATCGCCTTTGGCGTAGACGCGAGGGCCGTCTTCGAACCGGCTGTCGGCGGCCAGAGCCTGATCGATGGTCAGGATCGGCGTGGTTTCCTCGTAGGCTATAATGGCCAGCCGGGCGGCCTTGCGGGCAATCAGATGACTGTCCGCGATCACCAGAAACAGCGGCTGGCCGACATAATGCACGGTCCCGTCGCTGAGCAGCGGTTCGTCATGCGCCGAGGGCGAGACATCATTGGCAAAGGGCAGATCTTCGGCCGTCAGAACGGCTTTGACACCGGGAAGGGCGCGCACGCCGGACAGGTCCATCGCGGCAATGCGCCCGGCGGCGATGGTGGACAGGCCAAAGGCCAGATGCAGCGTGCCCGCAGGCATCGGAATATCGTCCACATACCGGGCCTGTCCGGTCACATGCAGATGCGCGGCGTCATGCGGCAGAGCGGCAAAGGGCAGGGGGGCGGGCTTGCTCATGGGTGCCCCTCCGCCGTGACACGATGGACGGACACATCGGCCCCCAGATCCTCCAGAAAGTAGCGGCTGAGCATGTTTCGCGCGGTTTCAAGCCGGTAGGCCGCCGAGGCCCGCATATCGCTGAGCGGCGTGAAATCCTGCGCCCAGGCCTCCCATGCGGCGGCGATGGTGTTGTCGCTCCAGGGCTGGCCGATCAGGGCGTTTTCCACATGAAACGCGCGTTTGGGAATGCCCGCCATGCCGCCAAAGGCGATCCGGGCCCCTGTTACCGCCCCATCCGTCACGTCGATATAGAAACACCCGCACACGGCCGAAATATCCTGATCGAACCGTTTCGACAGCTTATAGCATTTCAGCCGGTCGGGCTGTTTGGGAAGGGTAATGGCCTCGATGAACTCGCCCGCGGCCCGGTCCTGTTTGCCATAATCGACAAAGAAATCCTGCAACGGAATCTGCCGGCGTTCGCGGCCCCGGCGCAGGTGCAGCGTCGCCCCCAGGGCGATCAGCGCGGGCGGGCCGTCGCCGATAGGCGAGCCATTGGCGATATTCCCGCCAATCGTGGCCGCAGCCCGCACCTGAGCCGACCCATAGCGCCGCAACATCCGCCCCAGCGAGGGGTGCAGATCGTCCATCAGCGCGATGAGCCGCGCAATGGTGACGCCCGCGCCGATGGTAACGCTGTTCTGGGTCTCGGTGATCTGTTGCAGATCGGCGCAGCGGTTCAGAAAGGCTGCCTTGGGCAGGCTGCGCAGCTGTTTGGTGATCCATAGGCCGACATCCGTGGCCCCCGCGATCAGCGTGGCGTCGGGATTATCCATGTACCACGCGGCCAGCTGGTCTGCGGTTTCGGGCTGAACCGTGTCGCCATCCGTGGCCGGCAGGGGCATGGGCAGCGTGAAATCCGACAGATGCGGCGGGGCGGGCTGCGCCTCGGCCGCTTTGGCGGCGCGCAGAATGGGCGCGTAGCCGGTGCAGCGGCACAGGTTCCCCGCCAGCGCTGTGGCATGATCGGTGTCCCCGTTCAAATGGGCCGTCGCCATCGAGGCCACGAAACCCGGCGTACAGAATCCGCATTGGCTGCCGTGATGCGTGATCATGCTCTGTTGCACCGGGTGCAAATCCCCCAGCGGCGAGGCCAGCCCTTCGACCGTGCGAATGGATTTGCCATTCAGTTGCGGCAAAAACAGGATGCAGGCATTCAGTGCGCGATTGCCGTTTTCGTCCTGCAGCATCACCGTGCAGGCCCCGCAATCGCCCTCGTTACAGCCTTCTTTGGTGCCGGTCAGGCCCCGCGTTTCGCGCAGCCAGTCAAGCAAGGATTTCGTCGGGGGCACGCCGCGTAATTCCACGCTCTCTCCGTTCAGAAGAAAGGTGATATCCATGTGATAGACCCGCCGCCTTACCGGAGTGTTAACCTTGGTGACCCGTCTTCGATGCGGCGTAGAAAACGGCAAAGGCCCCTGTTGGTTTTGATCAGCAAAGCCCGGTTTTTACCATTTGGCAAGAAAAACCACGGATCGTTTGATGGAACTTGTGGCATATGCCCAAGATTTGGGCTGCGATTTCGCGCTTTTCGGGCCAGAGCGGCTGAAATAGGATGGTGAGCATGACTGACTCTGCTCGATTCATCCACCTGCGCGTGCATACCGAATATTCCCTGCTGGAAGGGGCCATGCGGCTGAAAAAACTGCCGGGGGTCTGTGCCGATATGGACATGCCAGCGGTTGCCGTGACGGACACGAATTCCATGTTCTCGGCGCTGGAATTCGCGGTTGCCGCCAGCGGGGCCGGAATCCAGCCGATCATGGGCTGCCAGGTGGATGTCGCCTGGCATCAGCCCGATCCGGGTGCGCGGCAAAAAGACCCCGCGCCGGTGGTTCTGCTGGCGCAATCCGAGACCGGATATGAAAATCTGATGCGCCTGTCCTCGTGCCTGTATGTGGACAAGGGCGGGCAGTTGCCGCAGGTCACCTTCGATGAATTGACCGAGTTTTCAGACGGGCTGATCTGCCTGACGGGGGGCGCGCTGGGCCCCGTGGGGATGGAATTGCAGGCCGGCCACCGCGCCGCCGCCGAACAGATGCTGCGCCGCTTTGCGCAGATTTATCCGAACCGCTGCTATGTGGAATTGCAGCGCCATCCCGGCGAAAACGGCCTGCCCGAACCCGAACGCCTGACCGAGCGCGGCTTTGTCGAAATGGCCTATGATCTGGGTCTGCCGCTGGTGGCCACCAATGATGTCTATTTCCCCAAAGAAGACATGTACGAGGCCCATGACGCGCTGATCTGTATTTCCGAGGGCGCCTATGTCGATCAGGTCGAGCCGCGCCGCCGCCTGACCCCGCAGCACTATTTCAAAACCCAGCAGGAAATGGTGACGCTGTTCGCGGACCTGCCCGAGGCGCTTGAAAACACGGTGGAAATCGCCCGGCGCTGTGCCTTTATGGCCTATCGGCGCGATCCGATTTTGCCCAAATTCGCCGATGATGAGGTGTCCGAGCTGCGCCGCATGGCCAATGAAGGGCTACAACGCCGGCTGGCCGTGATCCCCCACGCGGATACCGTGGAAAAATACCAGGAACGGCTGGATTTCGAGCTGGACATCATCGAGGGCATGGGCTTTCCCGGTTATTTCCTGATCGTGGCCGACTTTATCCAATGGTCCAAGGATAACGGCATCCCGGTGGGGCCGGGGCGGGGCTCGGGGGCGGGCTCTTTGGTGGCCTATGCGCTGACGATCACCGATCTGGACCCGCTGCGCTATAGCCTGCTGTTCGAACGGTTTCTGAATCCGGAACGTGTGTCGATGCCGGACTTCGACATTGATTTCTGCATGGACCGGCGCGAGGAAACCATCCGCTACGTTCAGGAAAAATACGGGCGCGATAAGGTGGGGCAGATCATCACCTTTGGTGCGCTTTTGTCCAAGGCCGCCGTGCGTGACATCGGCCGCGTGTTACAGATGCCTTACGGTCAGGTGGATCGGTTGTCCAAGCTGATCCCGGTGGAGGGCGTGAAGCCCGTCAGCATCGCCGAGGCCCTGAAGCAAGAGGAACGCCTGCGCGAAGAGGCCCGCAATGAAGAGGTCATCGACCGTCTGCTCACCTATGGTCAGCAGGTCGAGGGGCTGCTCAGGAATGCTTCGACCCACGCGGCGGGGGTGGTGATCGGCGACCGCCCGCTGGACCGGCTGGTGCCGCTGTATCAGGATCCGCGCTCGGACATGCCGGCCACGCAGTTCAACATGAAATGGGTCGAGCAGGCCGGGCTGGTCAAGTTTGACTTCCTGGGTCTGAAAACGCTGACGGTCATTCAGAACGCGGTGGATCTGATCAAGAAGAACGGCCGCCACCTGCATATCGGCCCCGACGGGACCGAGCTCTATGACCCGCCCGAGGGCGCGCTGGATGACATTGGCGCGATTCCGCTGGATGATGAGCCGACCTACAAGCTGTATACAAGCGCGAAAACGGTGGCTGTGTTCCAGGTGGAATCCAGCGGCATGATGGACGCGCTGCGGCGCATGAAACCCACCTGTATCGAGGACATCGTGGCCCTGGTGGCCCTGTACCGCCCCGGCCCGATGGAAAACATCCCCACCTATTGCGAGGTGAAAAACGGGCTGAAGGAGCGCGAATCCGTCCACCCTCTGATCGATCACATCCTTGAGGAAACGCAGGGCATCATCGTTTATCAGGAACAGGTGATGCAGATTGCTCAGGTCATGGCGGGCTATTCGCTGGGGGGCGCGGACCTGCTGCGCCGCGCCATGGGTAAAAAGATCAAAGAGGCGATGGACGCCGAACGCCCCAAATTCGAAAAGGGCGCCGCCGAAAACGGAGTCCCCGCGAAAAAGGCCAGCGAAGTCTTTGACCTGTTGGAGAAATTCGCAAACTACGGCTTCAACAAATCGCACGCGGCGGCCTATGCGGTGGTCAGCTATCAGACCGGCTGGCTGAAGGCGAACCACCCGGCGGAATTCATGGCCGGGGTGATGAATTGCGATATTCACCTGACCGATAAACTGTCGATCTACGCCGAAGAGGTGCGCCGCGGGCTGGAGATCGAGATCATCCCGCCTTGTGTGAACCGATCCCTGCCCACGTTCGATGTGGTGGATGGAAAACTGATCTATGCTCTGGGCGCGTTGAAAAACGTAGGCCTTGAGGCGATGAAACTGGTCTCGGACGGGCGGCAGGTTGATGGGGTGGACAAACCCTTTGCCACGCTTTTCGATTTCGCTCGCCGGGTCGATCTGAAACGTGTGGGCAAGCGCCCGCTGGAAATGCTGGCCCGCGCCGGGGGCTTCGATCAGCTGGACCCGAACCGCCGCCGCGTGTTCGAGGCATTGGACGCGCTGGTGAGCTATTCGGCCGCGATCCACGAACAGAAGGCCAGCAATCAGGTGTCCCTGTTCGGCGAGGCGGGGGACGATCTGCCCGAACCGCGCATTCGCTCGATTGATGACTGGCCGCCGATCGACCGGCTGATGGAGGAACAAAAAGCCATCGGGTTCTTCCTGACCGGCCACCCGCTGGACGACTATGCCGGCCCGTTGCGCCGCAAGAAGGTGAAAACCATCGCTCAGGCCCGCGACGAGGCCGAGGCCAGCGGGGCGGCGATTGTCTCGGTGGGGGTGATGGTCTCGGGGTTCCGCGAGATGAAAAGCCTGAAGGGCAACCGCTATTTCCGGATGAACATTTCGGACAGCACCGGGCAATTGGCCGGGATCGCCATGTTCGCCCGCAAAGAGGAAGACCTGATCGCCGCGCGCAACGTGCTGGAAAACACGGATAAGGTGGTCATGTCGCTTGAGGCGCGTTTCAACGAGGGCCAGTTCGATCCCACGATCCGGTCAGTTGCCGCGATGGATTCGGTGATTGCGGATGCGGGTAGTTCGGGGCTGGAGATTTTGATTGATGATGTCGCGGTCGTGCAGAACGTGGCCAATATTCTGGCCGGCGCCCGCGAGGCCGCGCGAGGCGCGGGGCGCGGCCCGGTTTCTTTCCGTCTGATTCACCCGGATCTTCCGGGCGAAGTTGAGATCGACACGCAGGAACAATACCCGGTGAACCCGCAGATCAAGGGGGCGATCAAGGGGCTGAACGGCGTGCTGGACGTCGAGGAGGTGTAATGACCCGGATCGTGGAATTGGATCGCTCCCGGCTGGCCGAGGTGCTTGAAATTTACCCGGCGGCCTTTCCGGACGAAGAATTGCGCCCCGTGGTGCGGGAACTGGCGGCCTTGCCCGAGGTGCTGCATCTGGCGGCGCAGGAGGGGGACGCTCTGCTGGGGCATGTGGCCTTTACGCCGGGCCAGGTGGGTGGGCATCGCGTGGCGTTGCTGGGGCCTTTGGCGGTGCATCCGGATCGGCAGAAAATGGGGCTGGGCGCGGCGCTGGTGACGGCGGGGCTGGCGCGCTCGAAACAGGACGGGGCCGCGCTGGCGCTGGTTCTGGGCGATCCGGGGTATTACGGCCGTTTCGGCTTTGCGCCCGAGACGCAGGTGACGCCGCCATACCCCATGCCAGCCGATTGGGCACCGGCCTGGCAATCGGTGGCGCTGCGGCCGGGCGCGGACTTGGAGGGCCGGCTGAAACTGCCCCCGGTCTGGATGCAGCCCGAATTGTGGGCGGACTGACCCGTCAGTAATGCGGCGGTTTTTCGGGGCCGGTATAGATATAGCTGCCCTGATCGCTTTCCTGCTGCGCGGCGCGCTCCATCAACATCTGAACGCGGCGTTCCAGCCGGTCGATCTTGTCTTGCTGGCGGGCCACAACGTCTGACAGCTCGTCTACGTTGCGCATCAGATGGGCCAGTTTTTCTTCGATCTCGGTCATGGTGGCCTTGGCGTTTGAGGGTCAATCCCGTCTCTTAGCACGCTGCCCGGACACGCGAAATACCCTCTGTCTTGTTCGCTTTGCATTCCTGTTGCACTCTGTCCAGCGGGAGGAGACATCAATGAGCATTCAAATACGCGACGAAGGCCGTCTGCGTGTGATCACGATCGACCGTGTGTCAGCGCGCAATGCGGTGGATCCGCAGACGGCCCAAGCACTCTATGCGGCCTTTCAGGAGTTCGAAGCGGACGAGGCGTTCGATCTGGCGATCCTGACGGGGGCGGGCGGTACGTTCTGTTCGGGGTTCGACCTGAAGGCCGCTGCCAATGGCGCCGGGGCCCGGTGGATGGCGCAGCTGGACATTCCTCAGGATTGGGATGCCGTGGCGCAGCCGATGCCGGGGCCGATGGGGCCCACGCGGCTGTCACTCAGAAAGCCGGTGATCGCCGCAATCGAGGGCTATGCCGTGGCCGGAGGGCTGGAGCTGGCCGCCTGGTGCGATATGCGCGTCGCCGCCGAGGACGCCACCTTTGGCGTCTATTGCCGCCGCTGGGGGGTGCCGCTGATCGACGGAGGCACCGTGCGTCTGCCCCGCATTGTCGGGCAGGGGCGGGCCAATGACATGATCTTGACGGGCCGCGCCGTCGGCACCACCGAGGCCGCCGAAATGGGGCTGGTGGATCGTGTCGCGCCGCGTGGGGGCGCTTTGGATACGGCTCTGGATCTGGCCGATAGCATCATCCGTTTCCCGCAGGCCTGTCTGCGCGCCGATCACCTGTCCGCGCGTCCCTCGGGGGGGCAACTGGGGGCTGCTTTGCGCCGTGAATGGCGCTCTTTGCAGAGCTTTACCACCGAGGGCCAGGCCGGAGCCGCGCGTTTCGCCGCCGGGCTGGGGCGGGGCGGGGCCTTCGATCAGATTTGACGGTCCGGCCCGTCCGGTCCCGGCCTGTCTGTCTGGGCCTGTCTGTCTGGGCCTGTCCAATCGTCATACCTGTCTGCTCCGGGCGGGGGCCGCCCGGTTGCGCCGCCTAATCCACCCTGAGCGTTGCGCACAGCGCCTGCAACGCGGCGCGTTCTGCGGTGTTCAGCGGTGCCTTGCGGGATCGGAACAGCGTGGCCTGTGATTTCAGCATCAGCCCGTCGGACAGGATTTTCAGGTGGTTGGCGCGCAGCGTGTCCCCGGTCGAGGTAATATCGGCCACGGCCTCGGCGGTTTCGTTCTTTACTGTGCCTTCGGTTGCGCCCTGGCTATCGACCAGCTGATAATCGGCCACGCCATTGTCGCGCAGGAATTCGCGCACCAGACGGTGGTATTTGGTGGCGATGCGCAGGCGGAACCCATGCGCGGCGCGAAATGCCGCCGCCGCCGCGTCCAGATCGTCCAGCGTGTCCACATCGACCCAGCAATTGGGCACCGCGATGATCAGATCGGCATGGCCGAAGCCCAGCTCGGCCAGTTCCTGCACCTGCTGATCCCACTGGCCCAGTTTTTCGCGCACCAGATCGGTGCCGGTCACCCCCAGATGAATGCGGCCCGCGGCCAGCTCGCGCGGGATTTCCCCGGCGGACAGCAGCACCAGCTCGATCCCGTCCACCCCGGCAACAGCGCCCGCATATTCGCGATCCGAGCCGGTGCGCGACAAGGTGATGCCGCGCTCGCCGAACCATTCAAAGGTCTTTTCCATCAAGCGCCCCTTTGAGGGCACACCCAGCTTTACGCTCATTTGCCCGCCTCCAGGTCGATCAGCAGTCCGGGGCGGATGACGCCGCCCACGGCTGGAATTTCCGCGCCCTGGCCCAGAACGCGGGTCAGCGCATCATAGCGCCCGCCAGTGGCGACTGCGGGCAGATCCGCGCGGGCCTCGGCGTAGAATCCAAAGACGAACCCGTCGTAATATTCCATCGAGGTCCGGCCGTAGCTGGCCTCGAAATCCAGGGTTTCAATGTCAATGCCGCGCTTGTCCAGCGCCTTCATCCGGGCGGCCAGACGTTCCACGGCGGCCTCGATTGCGGGCAGGTCCACGGCGATGTCGCGCAGATGTTCCAGCGCGTTGGGCAGGCTTTCGCGGACCGACAGGATCGCGTCCAGCAGCGAAACCTCGCGTTCCGAGATCGGAGGCGTGGCCGCATCGGCGCGCAGGGTGGCAATGCGGGCCTCAACCTCAGAGCGGCTGCGCAGCCCGATCTGGGGGGCACCATTGGCAAAGGGATCGTCAGCCGCCAGCAGCGCGGCGCGCGCGGCAGGCACGGGGGCGCGCCCGGCATAGCGGTCGATCAGCGCTCGGAACCGGCGCGGATGCCAGATGTGACGGCGCAGCGCGGCCTTGCGCGCGGCGGATGTGTCCAGCCCCTCGACGGCGGCCATCAGAATGCCGATGTCCCCTGTGGCGGCCCGCAGGGGCGTGCTGCCAAGCGCGGATTTGATCAGGCAGAACACCTCGGCGTCGGCATCGACGGGATTGTTGCGTTCGAACACCTCATAGCCGACCTGAGTGTATTCGTTGGCGCGGGCGGCGTCGTCCTCTTGGCGGCGAAAGACCTCACCGGCATAGGTGTAGCGGGCGGGTTCGGCGCCGTATTCCATGTGCATCTGCACCACGGGCACGGTGAAATCGGGGCGCAGCATCTGCTCGCCGCGCAGCGCGTCCGAGGTCACATATGCCCGCGCGCGGATGTCCTCGCCATAAAGATCCAGCAGCGTACCCGCCGGTTGCAGGATCGCGGTTTCAACGGGCTGAGCGCCTTCGGCTTCGAACCCGGCGCGCAGCTGAGCGGCCCGCGCGCGGATGGTTGCGCGGTCCATCAATCCTGCCCTTCCAGAATTTCGCGCACCTTGGCGATCAGCTGATCACGCGGCACTTCGTATTGGCTGGGGCGCTCTTTCCATTCTTCCAGCGTGGCGTTTTCGGCAATTTTCGCGCCCAGGATCAGGTCTTTGATCTGCACCACGCCATTGGCCTTTTCATCGCCGCCTTCGATGACGGCGACGGGGCTGTTGCGCTTGTCCGCGTATTTCAGCTGATTGCCGAAGTTTTTCGGATTGCCCAGGTACACCTCGGCGCGGATGCCGGCGTTGCGCAGCTCGGCCACCATGGTTTGATAATCGGCCATGCGGTCACGATCCATCACGGTGATGATGACAGGGCCGGTGGCCTGGCTTTGGATGCGGCCCTTTTCACGCAGCGCGGCCAGCAGGCGATCCACGCCGATGGACACACCCGTGGCGGGCACTTCCTGTCCGGTGAACCGCTTGACCAGATCGTCGTAGCGCCCCCCGCCGGACACGCTGCCGAATTGGCGTTTGCGGCCCTTTTCGTCGAAGATTTCAAAGGTCAGTTCGGCCTCGTAAACCGGGCCGGTATAATAGCCCAGGCCGCGCACGACGCTGGGGTCGATGTCGATCCGGTCCGCGCCATAGCCCTGCGCCTGCACCAGCTCGGCGATGGTTTCCAGCTCTTCGATGCCCTTTTGCCCGATCTGCGAGCCCCCTACGGCAGCGCGCAGATTGGCCAGCGTTCCGGCCGCATCGGCGGCCTTGGAGGTCAGGAAGGCAATCACCGGCTCGGCCTGATCATCAGACAGGCCAACCCCGTCGATGAACGCCCCCGAGGCATCCAGACGCCCCTTGGTCAGCAGCTCGCGCACGCCGGCCTCGCCCACCTTGTCGAACTTGTCGATGGTGCGCAGAACGGCATCGTGATCGGCGGCCTCGCCCAGGCCCATCGCCTCCAGAACGCCATTCAGAACCTTACGGTTATTGACACGCACGATGTAGTCGCCGCGCGGAATGCCGACGGTTTCCAGCGTGTCCGACAGCATCGAGCAGATCTCGGCATCCGCTGCCACGCTGGCCGCGCCCACGGTGTCCGCATCGCACTGGTAAAACTGGCGATAGCGGCCCGGTCCGGGCTTTTCGTTGCGCCACACGGGCCCCATGGCATAGCGGCGATAGGGGGTGGGCAGATCGTTGCGGTGCTGAGCGTAAACGCGGGCCAGGGGCGCTGTCAGATCATAGCGCAGCGCCAGCCATTTTTCGTCATCGGCCTCTTGCCAGGCAAAGACGCCCTCGTTCGGGCGGTCCACGTCGGGCAGGAATTTCCCCAGCGCCTCGACGGTTTCCACGGCGCTGCTTTCCAGCGCTTCAAAGCCGTAATGATGGTAAACCCCGGCGATCTTTTGCAGCATATGGGCGCGCTCGGTCACCTCGGCGCCGAAATAGTCGCGGAAGCCCTTGGGCGTTTCTGCCTTGGGGCGGGGGGCTTTCTTCTGCTTGGCCATCATCCGGGTCCTTGCCGATAAACTCGCGCCCGCGTCTAGCGGATGCAGCCCTAAGGGGCAAGAAGCAGCTTGGCCACCAGAGGCATTCGTATGGATTAAAGCGCCTAGATCACACCGATTTCGGCCAGCGCGGCGGACAGCTCGGCGGGCAGGGGCTCTTCGGCGGGGCGGCCCTTGGGCAGGTCGGCGGGGCTGTCCTCGGGTTTCAGATAGCGCCAGCCCTGAAAGGGGCGGCGCAGCGCCTGCGCGGTGCGGTGCAGTTCCGGTTCCAGCACGATGGCGCAGCGGCGGATGCCGTCCTGGCCCTGTATCTCATCCAGCCTAAGAATGCGTTGACGGCACTGGATGACCCCCTTGATCACCCAGTAGATCGAGCCCCCGTCCAGAATCTCGGCCTCGCGTTTGGGCCACATCCGGGTGACATGACGCGGCAGCCCGTCCGGCCCCTGTGCCTGCGGCAGCTGCTGCCAGGCCATCAGGGTTTCCACGCTTTGCGTGCCGACGCTGAGTTTGATGAGGTTCATGACAAAACTCTATAGATGGTGTATGTTGCGCAGGTCAAACACCAAATGCAGTGTTTGCGATAAGTTTGGCTTTCCTCCGATTTAGCGTTGACCCGCGCCGGATCAAGCCATAGGGAAGGCGGCCTCGGAAGGGTGTATCTGCTGCGCCCTTCGGATGCTACACTATTGACACGACTGCACAGGATCCTGCCCATGACCCGTTTTGCCGCCCCGATTTCCGAACAGATCTGGGACATGAAGTACCGACTGAAAGAGGCCGACGGCACCCCGCTCGACCGCACGGTCGAGGACACTTGGCGGCGAATCGCGCGGTCCTTGGCGGCGGTGGAACAAGACCCCAAGATCTGGGAAGAGAAATTCTATACCGCGCTGGAAGACTTCAAATATCTGCCCGCCGGACGGATCACCGCAGGGGCGGGCACCGGGCGCAAAGTGACGCTGTTCAACTGTTTCGTCATGGGCACGATCCCCGACAGCATGGGCGGCATCTTCGATATGCTGAAAGAGGCCGCGCTGACCATGCAGCAGGGCGGCGGAATCGGCTATGATTTCAGCACCATCCGCCCCAAGGGCGCGCCGGTGGCGGGCGTGGCCGCCGATGCCTCGGGGCCGCTGTCGTTCATGGATGTGTGGGATGCGATGTGCCGCACCATCATGTCCGCAGGTTCGCGCCGCGGCGCGATGATGGCCACCATGCGCTGCGATCACCCGGACATCGAAAACTTCATCACCGCCAAATCCGACAGCGCCCGCCTGCGCATGTTCAACCTGTCGGTTCTGGTCACCGATCCCTTCATGGAGGCCGTCAAGGCCGATGGCCCGTGGGAGCTGAAATACGACGGCAAAGTCTATCACACGCTGCAAGCGCGGGATCTGTGGAACAAGATCATGAAGTCCACTTATGACTTCGCCGAGCCGGGCGTGATCTTCATCGACCGGATCAACAAGGCCAATAACCTGAACTATGTCGAGCAGATCGCCGCAACGAACCCCTGCGGCGAACAGCCCTTGCCGCCCTATGGCGCGTGTCTGCTGGGCTCGGTCAATCTGGCGCGGCTGGTGGCCAACCCGTTCGAGGCAGACGCCGGCCTGGACCTGAACAAACTGGACGATCTGGTGCGCACGGCCATCCGCATGATGGATAACGTGGTGGATGCCAGTCAGTTCCCGCTGGAGGCCCAGGCCCAAGAGGCCCAGGCCAAGCGCCGCATCGGTCTGGGTGTGACCGGGCTGGCGGATGCGCTGCTGATGGTGGGGCTGGAATACGGCACCGACGCTGCTGCCGCTCAGGCCGAGGAATGGCTGAAACAGATCGCGCGGGCGTCCTATCTGGCCTCGGTCGATCTGGCCAAGGAAAAGGGCGCGTTCCCGCTGTTTGACGCGGAAAAATTCCTGGCCTCGGGCAACATGATGCAGATGGATGACGACGTGCGCGATGCGATCCGTGAACACGGTATCCGCAACGCGCTGCTGACCTCGATCGCGCCGACGGGGACGATCAGCCTTTATGCGGGCAATGTCAGCTCGGGGATCGAGCCGGTCTTTGCCTATGCCTATAATCGCAAGGTTCTGCAAAAGGACGGCTCGCGCACCGAAGAGGAAGTGGTGGATTACGCCGTTCAGATGTGGCGCGATAAATTCGGCGACACCCCGCTGCCCAGCTATTTCGTCAACGCGCAAACTCTGGATCCGCAGGCGCATGTGAAAATGCAGGCGGCGGCGCAGAAATGGGTGGACAGCTCGATCTCCAAGACGATCAACTGCCCCGAGGATATCAGCTTTGAGGCGTTCAAGAACGTCTATATGCA
>PAPN01000009.1 GCA_002708925.1 Paracoccaceae bacterium | reverse complement strand
AGTTCATCAAAAACTTCCGCAAAGACGAAAACGGCGCCGTGACTGTTGACTGGGTCGTTCTGACCGCAGCCGTCGTGGGCCTGGGCGTTGCAGCCTTCACCGCAGTTGAGACCTCCACCTCGGGCCTGACCACCGAGATGACGACTGCCCTGAACTCGGCCGACGCCACCACCACCATCGGCTCGTAAGCCGGGGCAGGCCACACTGGCCTGACGTGAGATTTGAAAGAGCCGCGCCCGTCGCGGCTCTTTTTATGTGGGGTCGCCAAACTGTCCCCTACCCGGCCACATTCCGCCACAATCGGCTGCTACATCTGACAGCTGAAACCCGGCATGACCGGATTCGAGGCAGAAGAATAACGAAAGGAAAAGACATGCGTGCAGTCTTTGGACTTGTTCTGATCGCAGGGCTGGCCCTGGCAGGCTTCGCCGTCTACATGGCCAAGAATTACATCTCGGACTTCCAGACGCAGCTGGCCCATGCCAATGCCGCCCAGGCCGAGGTGATCAAAACCGTCGATGTCATCGTTGCCAAACGCGCGCTGCGCTATGGCGAGTCGCTGAAAACCGAGGACGTCCGGTTCGTGAAATGGCCCGAACAAGCGATGCCCGAGGGGGCCTTCCTGACGGCGGATTCACTGTTCCCGGACCCTAAAAACCCCGACATGCGCCGCGTGGTGCTGCGGGCGATGGAACCCAACGAACCCATCCTGGCCATCAAAGTCACCGAACCGGGGGAAGACGCGGGCCTGACCTCGCGGCTGAAACCGGGGATGCGCGCCTTTACGATCAAGGTGGACGTGGCCACGGGGGTTTCGGGCTTCCTGCGCCCTGGGGATGTCGTGGATGTCTACTGGACCGGCGAAGTGCCCGGCGTGGTGATGAACGACCGCCGCGAATTCACCAAGCTGATCCAGCCCAATATCAAGCTGATCGCCGTGGACCAGACCGCCAATGGCGACAAAACCGAGGCCGAGATCGCCCGTACCGTCACCGTGTCGGCGAACTCGCAGCAGGTGGCCGCGCTGGCTCAGGCGCAATCCACCGGCCGTCTGTCGCTGGCCCTGGTCGGCGCCGAGGATGACAGCATCGCCCAATCGGTCGAGGTGGACATGCGGTCTTTGCTGGGTCTGAAGGACGAGGCCCCGGTGATCGAACAGCAGATCGCCAAGAAAGAAGAGGTCTGCACGATCAAGACGCGCCGCGGTTCGAACGTGGTGGAAATTCCGATCCCCTGCACCAACTAAGCACGCAGTGTGCAGCAGATCGCAGAACATGCGGGGCGGCCATAGCCTGGTCGTCCCGTTGCATTTTCGCCGCAGAATTTCGGGGGCGGTCCGCAGTTTCACATCAGAATCGCGCTCGAACCCATTGATTCTTGCAAAGTTTCCCGTTTTCGCGCATGGTGGCGGGAAATACGGGCGCAAAGACCCATTTCCGAGGCGTGATCGAAGAGGCAGGTCACATGAAAATCGCGACGTTTTTCCAAGCAGCCACTCTGGGGCTGTCCCTGGCATTTGCTGTTAGCAGCATCCCCGCTCCGGTGCAGGCCGAGACATTGCGCGTTGTCAAACGCGGAACGTCCTCTTCGCTGAATGTACCGATGAACCGGGCTATCGTGGTCGAGAGCGACTCTCCTTTCGCCGAGCTGTCCATCGCCAACCCCGAGATTGCGGATATTTCCTCTTTGTCGGATCGCACGATCTATGTGCTGGGCAAATCGCCCGGTATCACCACGCTGACGATTCTGGATGCCTCGGGGCGGTTGATGACGAACGTGGATGTTGTGGTGGCCGCCGACATCACCGAATTCAAGGAACGCCTGCGGCAGATCCTGCCCGGCGAGAAAATCGAGGTCCGCACCGCCAATGACGGCATCGTCCTGTCGGGCACCGTGTCGTCCTCGGCGCGGCTGCAACGGGCGCTGGACCTGGCTGAACGCTATGCCCCGCAACGCGTGTCCAACCTGATGAGCGTCGGCGGCGTGCAACAGGTCATGCTGAAAGTCCGCTTCGCCGAGATGGAGCGCAACGTGTCCAAATCGCTTAGCACCTCATTGGCGCTGGATGGCGGTATCCTGGGCGGGAATGCCAATGTTTCGGGCGGGACAAACACCAATAACAACTCGGGCTCGCAGGGCAATTCGCTGNGCGGCGTGATCCCCTCCACCTCTGAAGCAAACGGTGCCATGCTGTTCGGTTTCTCGGCCGGGTCGGTCGAAGTGGGCGTGCTGCTGGAAGCACTGGAAACCAAAGGCGTCGTGCGCACCCTGGCCGAACCGAACCTGACCGCGCTGTCGGGCCAGGAGGCCAAGTTCCTGGCGGGCGGCGAATATCCCATCCCGGTTGCGCAGGATAACGGCTCGGTCACGGTTGAATTCAAACCCTTCGGTGTCGAGCTGAACTTCATCCCCCGTGTGGTGGATGGCGATCTGATCAACCTAGAGCTAGAGGCCGCCGTGTCCTCGGTGGATCCGACGAACGGGTTTACCTCGAACGCCTTTACCATTGATGCGTTCCGCCGCCGCGAAACCTCGACCACGGTGGAAATGCGCGATGGCGAAAGCTTTGCGATTGCCGGGCTTTTGCAGGATGAATTCATCGACACCAACGGCCAGGTGCCGTGGCTGGGCGACATCCCGATCCTGGGCACGCTGTTCCGCAGCGCGCAGTATCAGCGCTCGCAGTCTGAGCTGGTGATCATCGTCACCGCCCATCTGGTGACCCCGACCCGCGGCGAGGTTCTGGCCCTGCCGACCGACCGCATCACCCCGCCCTCGGAAAAAGACCTGTTCCTGAACGGCAAGGTCGCCCGCGACAACAGCCGCCGCCTGAAAGGTGCCGCNGGCGAGGTCGCCCGGCAGGATTTCAGCGGCTCTTATGGCTATGTGATGGATTGATATGATGCCCAAACGTCCGGTTCTTTTGCCCACCCTTCTGATTGGCAGCGCGCTCGCGCTCAGCGGCTGCGCAGGCACCAAGTCCTACTCGACCTTCACCCGCGAGGCCGGGGCGTTGATCGCCGGGGGCGACTTTGGCAACGCGACCATGAACAACACCCAGATCATGAGCGGCGAGCGCGGCTATGTCGTTGATCTGGCACGCCGTTTTGACGCTGACGTTGGCTCGACCGTGAATTTTGCGTTCAATTCCTCGCAGTTGGATCAGGCCGCGCGCACCGCGTTGCGCCAGCAGGCCAGCTGGATCAAGCAATTCCCCGAGGTCCGGTTCCGCGTCTATGGGCACACCGATGCGGTGGGCTCTCAGGGATATAACCAGCGCCTGGGCCTGCGCCGCGCGCGCGCCGTGGTGAACTATCTGGTTGCGCAGGGCATCGGCCGCTCGCGGCTTGAGGCCGTGGTCTCGCATGGGGAAACCCAGCCGCTGATCGTGACCGAAGGGCGCGAGCGTCGCAACCGCCGCACCGTCACCGAAGTCAGCGGTTTCGTAAAGCGCCATGCGTCGCTTCTGGATGGGAAATACGCCGAGGTCATCTATCGCGAATACATCGCATCGGCCAAGCCCCCCAGCACACTGGGCGGCATCCAGGGCACGGAATTCCAGACCACCCAATAATCTGAACAATCCGGCCGATTCCCCGGAATAGTCAAAAGATTTCCAACAATTACGATCTTTTGGCCCTATTTCCGCCCAAGTTGGCAACGATCTTAGCCTCAATGGGATTGGTGCGTTCCGCATGTTGGAACGCGGCAAGCACAGTTTGGGGCAAAAACAGAACAAAACCTGCGCTCCGGCTGTTGCTTGTGAACCTGAAAAGGAAGACGAGGCAATGACGAGTGAAGCCAACCTGCAACCCGAGGCAAGCCCCCTGCTGGCTTGTACCATCAGCCGGGACGTGCAGAATTTCGATCTGCTGATCGAAGACATGGAGGCTCTGCTAGGGGAAAGCTGGGGCGACCTGGGCTTTGCCGATGCGTTGCCGTTTTTCCAGCAGCCCGATTCGGAACCTCTTGAATTCGTGGCGATCGCCATCGATTCCGAAGACGAAGACAACCTGATCCTGCTGGGGGAAATCATCAGCCAGGCCAAGCAGCGCGACATCAAGGTGGTGCTGATCGCCGATGATGTCAGCCCCGCCGCGCTGCACCAGCTGCTGCGCCAGGGGGCCGATGAATTCGTGCCCTACCCGCTGCCGGAAAATGAGCTGAGCGCGGCTGTGGAACGTCTGCGCACTCCCGAACCCGAGATACAATACCACCCCGAACAACCCGCCGCCCCGGCCAAATCCTCCCATGATCGCGAGGGCGTTCTGATCGCCGTTCACGGGCTGGCGGGCGGCACGGGCGCCACCACTCTGGCTGTGAATCTGGGCTGGGAACTGGTGCAGGCCGCCAAGAAAGGGGAAACTCCCCCGCGCGTCTGCGTGCTGGATTTCGATCTGCAATTTGGCTCGGTCGCGACTTATTTCGATCTGCCCCGCCGGGATGCGGTGTTTGAAATGCTGTCGGATACCGAGGCCATGGACGATGACGTGTTCATGCAGGCCTTGATGTCCTTCGAAGACAAAATTCATGTGCTGACCGCGCCGGCGGATATCATCCCGCTGGATCTGATCACCTCAGAGGACATCATGCGCGTGATCGAAATGGCGCGTCGGCACTTTGACTATGTCATCGTGGATATGCCCAAAACCCTGGTCGTCTGGACCGAGGCCGTGCTGAACGCCGCCCATGTCTATTTCGCCACGCTGGAAATGGACATGCGCTCGGCCCAGAACGCGCTGCGCCTGAAACGCGCCCTGCAATCCGAGGATCTGCCCTTTGACAAGCTGCGCTTTGTTCTGAACCGCGCCCCGAAATTCACCGATCTAAGCGGAAAATCCCGCATCAAGCGCCTGGCCGAAAGCCTGGGCATCTCGATTGACCTGCAAATGCCGGATGGGGGCAAAGCCGTCACCCAAGCCGGCGATCACGGCCTGCCGCTGGCTCAGAGCGCCAGCAAAAATCCGTTGCGCAAGGAAATCGCCAAGCTTGCCCAATCGCTGCATGAGCTGGGCGAACAAGAAGCCATCGCCAGCTAAGGACCAGAGGACAGACCATGTTTTCGCGTTACAAAAAGCCCGCAGGCACCAAACAGCCCGGCCCTCANGCCGCCAAACCCGCCGATGCGCCCAAGACCGCCCCGGTTGGAGAGGCCCCGGTCAAGCCGGTGGTGATCCGCAAACCCATGCCCAAGGCCGCCGCGCAGGCCCCCGCCGCCGATAAGGAACGCAAGCGCAAGGAACGCCTGTCTGAAATCAAGCTGGAACTGCACCGCGCCCTGCTGGACAACCTGAACCTGGCCGCGCTGGAGACCGCCTCTGAGGCCGAGCTACGTTCGGAAATCAGCGCCATCACCTCGGAGATCCTTGAGGAAAAGGGCATCGTGCTGAACCGCGAGGATCGCACGACGCTGAACCAGGAACTGTTTGACGAGGTCACCGGCCTGGGCCCGCTGGAAACCCTGCTAAAGGACGAATCCGTCAACGATATTCTGGTGAACGGGCCGCAGCGGATTTTTGTGGAACGCTCGGGCAAGCTGGAGCTGACCGACATCACCTTCAAGGACGAAAAGCACCTGCTGCGGATCATCGACAAGATCGTGTCCGCCGTGGGCCGCCGCGTCGATGAATCGAACCCTTACGTTGACGCCCGTCTGGCCGATGGCTCGCGCTTCAACGCCATGGTGCCCCCGATTGCGGTGGACGGCAGCCTGGTGTCCATTCGTAAGTTCAAAAAGGAAAAGCTGGGCATTGATGACCTGGTGCGTTTCGGCGCCTTTTCCGAAGAAATGGCCGCCTATCTACAGGCCGCCGTGGCCACGCGTCTGAATGTGATCGTGTCGGGTGGTACGGGGTCTGGTAAAACCACCACGCTGAACGCGCTGTCCTCGTTCATTGATAATTCGGAACGGATCCTGACGATCGAGGACACGGCAGAACTTCAGCTGCAACAGGTACATGTGGGCCGGATGGAATCGCGCCCGCCCAACGTCGAAGGCAAGGGCGAGGTCAGCCAGCGCGATTGTCTGCGCAACGCGCTGCGGATGCGCCCGGACCGGATCATCGTGGGCGAAACCCGCGGCGAAGAGGTGATCGACATGCTGCAAGCCATGAACACCGGCCACGACGGCTCGATGACCACGATCCACGCCAACTCGGCCCGCGATGGTGTCAGCCGTCTGGAAAACATGATCGCCATGGCCGGGATCGAAATGCCGATCAAGGCCGTGCGCAGCCAGATCTCCAGCGCTGTGAACCTGATCGTGCAGGCCTCGCGTCTGCAAGACGGCTCGCGCCGGATGACCTCGATCACGGAAATCACCGGGATGGAGGGCGACGTGATCTCGATGCAAGAGGTGTTCCGCTTCCAGCGCGTCGGCCTGACCCCGGACAACAAGATCATGGGGCATTTCACCGCGACCGGAGTGCGCTCGCACTTCTCGGAACGCTTCCGCCTGTGGGGCTATGACCTGCCCCCGTCCATCTTTGAACCTGTCGCAGCGGAGTAACGCCCATGGCCATTTCAATGGAACCCCTCATTTACGGCCTGATCTTCGTCGGCGTGCTGGTGCTGGTCGAGGGCGTCTACCTGACGGTCTTTGGCCGCTCGATCAGCCTGAACAACCGGGTGAACCGCCGGCTGGAGATGCTGGAGAAAGGCAACAACCGATCCGAAGTGATGGAGACGCTCCGCAAGGAGATGAGCCAGCACATGAAGTCCCGCTCGATCCCGATCTATGCCATTCTGGCGGACCGGGCGCAAAAGGCGGCGATTGCCTTTACCCCTACGCAGTTGATCATCATGATGGGCGTGCTGGGCGTGGTGGCCTTTATCGGGCTGACCGTGGGCACCGAAACCTCGGTGCCGGTACGGGCGGCTGTCTCGGCCGGGATGGGCATTGGCGGCATCTATTTCTGGGTGAACTCCAAGGCCAAGAAACGCATGGGCATGATCGAAGAACAACTGCCCGATGCGGTGGAACTGATGGTGCGCAGCTTGCGTGTGGGGCACCCGTTCAGTTCAGCCATTCAGATCGTCGCCAAAGAAGTGGCAGACCCCCTGGCCACCGAGTTCGGCATGATNGCGGACGAGGCCCAATACGGCCGCGACGTGGGCGAGGCTCTGAAAGACATGGCCGAGCGTCTGGACATGCAGGATCTGCGGTTCCTGGCCGTGGCCGTGACCATCCAGCAGCAATCGGGCGGTAACCTGGCCGAGATTCTCTATGGTCTGGCGCAGGTGATCCGCGCGCGCTTCAAGCTGTTCCGCCGCGTCAAAGCCATCACCGCCGAGGCCCAGTGGTCCGGCAACTTTCTGTCCGCCTTCCCCGTGCTGGCGCTGATCGCGATCAACGTGATGGACCCGAACTACTATGACAACGTGCTGGATCACTATCTGTTCGTGCCCGCCTGTATCGCGGTTGGCCTGTTTCTGGGCGCCAACCTGATCATCATGCGGATGCTGGTGAACATCAAAGTCTGAGGAGAGCATCATGGACATTTTCAACGCAATCCTTGGCCCCGAGCTGGGCGCCTTTGGCCCCGTCATTCTGGTTGGGTTCCTGGCTGTGGCTCTGATCATCATCGCCGCGATGATCCTGATGAACCAGAAGGCCGACCCTCTGGAAAAACTGAACAAGGACACCAAGCGCGAGCAGTCAACGACAACCAAAGCCGCCAAGCTGCGCGGCGCCAAATCAAACGACAAGCTGGAAAAATATTCCACCTTTCTGGAACCCCAGAACGAGAAGGAATACTCGGCCGTTCGGCAAAAGCTGCTGCAAGCGGGCTATCGCTCCAAGGACGCGGTGCGGTTTTACCATTTCGCGCAGTTTGCCCTGGGCCTGGGCGGTCTGGCGCTGGGGGTGCTGTATTTCGTGGCGGTGCTGTCCAGCAAGGAACCCACCACGCAGCAGACGCTCATGTGGATTCTGGGGCCGGGCTGTTTTGGCTATATGATGCCCAAATACTGGGTCACCAAACGCCAGCAGAAACGCCAGGAGGAAATCACCCAAGGCTTCCCCGATGCGCTGGACATGATGCTGGTCTGCGTCGAGGCCGGCCAGTCCCTGGATCAGTCGATCATCCGCGTATCGCAGGAAATCCGGTCGTCCTATCCCTCGCTGGCCGATGAATTTGAAATCGTCAGCCACCAGATCAAGGCCGGCAAGGACAAATCCACCGTTCTGTCCGACATGGGCGAACGCTGCGGCGTGCCCGATGTGTCCAGCTTTGTCACCGTGCTGGTGCAATCGGCCACCTTCGGGACATCAATCGCCGAGGCGCTGCGGGTTTACGCAGGGGAAATGCGGGACAAACGCGTGATGCGCGCCGAGGAAGCGGCAAACAAGTTGCCCACCAAGATGACACTTGCCACAATGGCGCTGACCGTGCCGCCGCTGCTGATCATTCTGGTTGCGCCCTCGGCGGTTGGCATTCTGGAACTGGGCAAGTGAGCAGATAAATGACAACAGCAAAGGCAGGGCTGGCCCTGCTGACAGCGCTAAGCCTGGCCGCCTGTTCTTCGGGCGGCCTTGGTGCATCAAAGGACGGGCTGACCGCGCCGGGCCTGTCGCAACGCGGGCAGGCGGTGGACGGTTTGCTGGTCGGTCAGCGCCTGATGGATGCGGGCGAATATGAGCTGGCGCTTCAGGCCTATTCGCGCGCCGCGCTGGCCCACGGGATGACAGTGGACGTGCTGGCCGGGCTGGGCACCGCCAATCTGGGGCTGGGGCGGCTGGGACAATCCGAAACCCTGCTGCGCCGCGCCGTCGCCACCGATCAGGCCATCCCCGAGGTCTGGAACAACCTGGGCGTCGTGCTGATGGAGCGGGGCAAATCGGCCGAGGCCGTGCAGATTTTCCAGAAGGCCTATGCGCTGGATAATGGCGAAAGTGACTCAATTCGCGATAATTTGCGCTTGGCACTCGCAAAATCGGAAAAACCGGCCTATGATGCTGAACAAGAACAAGATTATAAAGTGGTACGGCGTGGTAGCAGCGACTACCTGATCCGCCAGATACCCTAATTGGGCAAGAGCAGTAAAAGGACGCAAAAATGCGCCACACTCTCATCTTTTCCTTGTGCCTGGCTGGCGTCGTCGGCCTGTCTGCGTGCGATCAAATTCGCGGAAAAAACCAGGTAGACCGGGCACTTAGCGCCGTGAACGCGGTGGATCAGAACAATCTGTCAGACATCATGCTGACCGTTGCGGACCCCAATGAGGCGGTGACGTACTTCACCCGCTCGGTCAAGGAAAGCCCCGATCGGATCGACCTGCGGCGCGGTCTGGCCACCTCTCTGATCCGGGCCGGACGCCCCACCGAGGCTGTCCCCGTCTGGAAGAAAGTCGTCGCCCACCCCGAGGCCACAAATGACGATCAGGTGGATCTGGCGGACGCTCTGATCCGGACCGGCAACTGGGACGAGGCCGACAAGGTACTGGACGCCGTGCCGCCGACCTTTGAGACCTTCAAACGCTACCGGCTGGAGGCGATGGTCGCCGATTCCGACAAGGAATGGAAAAAGGCTGACAGTTTCTATGAGATCGCCGTGGGCCTGACGACCCGCCCGGCAGGCGTGTTGAACAACTGGGGCTATTCGAAACTGACGCGGGGCGATTTCTCGGATGCGGAACGTCTGTTCACCGATGCGATCCGCAACGATGAGAAGCTCTTTACCGCGAAAAACAACCTGGTTCTGGCCCGCGGGGCGCAGCGCAATTATACCCTGCCCGTCATTCCGATGACTCAGGTCGAGCGGGCGCAACTGCTGCATACCCTGGGGCTAAGCGCCGTGAAACAGGGCGATATTTCCACTGGAAAGGGCCTTCTGCGCGAAGCCATCGACACTCATCCGCAGCATTTCGAGGCCGCCGTGCGCAGCCTGCGCGCGCTTGAAGATAACGTAACGAACTAATCCCCGTGTCCGAGATGATCGCCAACATCAACCTGGCCATTCCGCAGACTGCGGCGCTGGTTCTGTTCGTTCTGTCCCTGCCCGTCTGTGTCTGGGTGGCCTGGTCCGATATGAAGGCCATGCGCATTCCCAACAAGGCCGTGCTGGCGCTGGTGGTGATTTTCGTGCTGGTCGCGCCGTTCACCATGCCGCTGGAAACCATGGGCTGGCAGATGCTGCATCTGGTGGTGATCCTGCTGATCGGGATCGTGATCAACGCCGCCGGTCTGGTGGGGGCTGGGGATGCGAAATTCGCCGCCGCCGCCGCGCCCTATGTCGCCTTGGGGGATCTGCGGTTCATGATCGCGCTGTTCGCCGCCTGCCTGCTGGCCGGATACACCGCGCACCGGATTGCCAAGTTCACACCCCTGCGCCGCATGGCCCCCGATTGGGAAAGCTGGAGCCGCAAACGCGATTTCCCCATGGGCCTGCCGCTGGCCTCGACCCTGTCGATCTATCTGTTGCTGGGGGCCTTGGGCGGGGTCTGACGGCTTCGCGATTTTTCCGGCTCTTCTCCATCTTTTTGCCACCTTGTTCGGCCAGATTGCCCCAAAGCCCCCTGCAAGGGGCCGCAGACTCATGCAACGGGACGATCAGACGCCATGAACATGCAAGCCCAGCCCGGCAATCGGGTGACGCCTCCGCCTCCGCCCAGCAGCCTGGAAGACATGCAGCTGCCCCTGCCGATGATGCGGGACATCCTGCTGAAAACCATCTTTCGCAAGAACGTGTCGATGGTGTCGGACGTGGCCGAGGCCGTCTGCCTGCCCCGTCAGGTGACTCAGGAACTGGTGGATCTCGCGCGCGAACAACGCCTGCTAGAGGCCACGGGCACCCTGAACGCCAACAATGGCAACGAGATGGGCTACCAGCTGACCGACGCGGGCAAATCGCGGGCGCTGGACGCGCTGTCGCAATCGGAATATTTCGGCGCGATGCCGGTGCCGATGGCCGTCTACCGCGAACAGGTGAAACGCCAGTCCATCCGCAATATCCAGATCAGCCGCCAGGAGCTGACCGACGCGATGGGGCATCTGGTGCTGCCGGATGATTTGCTGAGCAACCTGGGGCCGGCCGTTAGCTCAGGCCGCTCGATCCTGATGTATGGGCCGCCGGGGAACGGGAAATCCTCGATTTCGAACGGCATCCGCGACGCGATGGGCGATAAGATTTATGTCCCTCGGGCCATCGAATATTCCGGTCAGGTGATCACCGTCTATGACCCGATCGTCCATTCCGCCGCCGAGGTCGAGATCGACGATCCCAATTCCCTGCGCCGCCGTCGCACTTTTGATACGCGCTATGTGCGCTGTGACCGGCCCACCGTGATCACCGGGGGCGAGCTGACACTGGACATGCTGGATCTGGTCTATAACCCCACCGCGCGCACCTATCAGGCGCCGCTGCAATTCAAATCCTCAGGCGGGATTTTCATCGTCGATGACCTTGGCCGACAATCCGAGCCGCCCCAGTCGCTGGTCAACCGCTGGATCGTTCCGCTGGAGGAAGGCAAAGACATCCTGGCCCTGCAATCGGGCGAGAAATTCGAGGTGCCTTTCGATACGCTGGTGATCTTCTCCACCAACTTTCACCCGAATGAAATCTTCGACCAGGCCGCCCTGCGCCGGATCTTCTTCAAGATCAAGATCGACGGGCCCAGCCAGGAAAATTTCCTGAAAATCTTTGCCCTGGTGGCCCGCAAGAAAAAGATGCCCCTGGACGAGAACGCCCTGGTTCATCTGCTGCAAAACAAATACCCGACGATTGATAACGTCTATGCCAATTATCAGCCGGTGTTCCTGATTGATCAGATGATCGCGATCTGCGAATTCGAAGGCATCCCCTATCAGATGACCCCCGAGCTGATTGACCGCGCATGGGCCAACATGTTCGTGAAAGACGAAAAAATCGTGAAATAGGCAGGAAGGCGCGCGGCATTCCGGATCGGGATGCGAAAACGCGCCGCCCCCTGGGCCCGAAGGCCCTGCTGGCTGCCTGTCTGGGCGGCCTGTTTCTGTTGTGCGGCAGCGGCTGAATCGCTTGTCCACGGGATGAACGCTGCACCCGCCCCCATTGACAGCGCCCATAACCACTCATGCACAGAATTCATACGAACACTAATTTAAAATTGATCAGCCTTATGTATTATCCCTTCTGTCCGGTTCGGTCAAAAGGAGGACCCTGACCGCAGGCCACGCCCTGCCCGGATGAATGGCCCGAAGCACTGCGCCCGCGACGCCGACTCCTCCGCTGTGACCTGCGCGTCACGGCCCGGATAGCTGCACGCAAATTTCAGGCCAACAACATTAGTTGCCTTAGGGAGGTACACATGAACCTGAAACATTTTCTGACCTCGGTCGCCGTCTGCGCCTCGGTTGCGCTGCCCGCCACCGCCGAGGAAATCCGCGCCACCTCGTCTTTCGGGCCCAGCCATGTGCTGGCCACCGATGGCTATCCGATGCTGTTCAAGAAGCTGGAAGAATTCACCGAAGGCCGCTGGACCGGCTATGACACGCCCTCGGGGCTGCTGGCACCGAACGAGATGAACACCGGCCTGCGCGATGGCATCTCGGACATGGGCCCGATCATCCTGCCCTATTTCGCAGCGGACTACCCGGAATCGGGCATCGTGGGCGAGCTGTCGATCCTGGGCACGGACAACCGCGCCATTTCCTCGGCCGTGACCGAATACATCGCCACCTGTGACGCCTGCCAGGCGGAATTTGCGGCCAATGGGCATGTGTTTCTGGGCTCGGATGCGACCACCAACTATCAGTTCCTGTCCACCGTGCCGATCCGCAGCCTGGACGATATGAAGGGCATCCGCATCCGCACCGCCGGGTCGGTCTTTACCCGTTTCGTGGAATCTCTGGGCGCCGAGCCCGTGCAGATGCCCTCGTCCGAGCTGTTCGAGGGCCTGTCCTCGGGGGTGATCAACGCCACTTATTCCTCGGTTGCCGATCTGAAGAACGCGCAGCTGTATGATGTGGTCAAGGCCGTGACGCTGATCGATCAGGGCGTGTTTAACGCCGCCGCGATGACCAATGCCTCGTCCATCCTGTGGACCCGCATGAGCGCCGAAGACCGTGCCGCCCTGGCCCATGCCGCGCAATACGCACAAACCATCGGTGTCCAAAGCTGGATCGACACCACCAACGAAGCCCGCGCCGCTGGTGAAAAGCAGGGGATCGAGTTCATCACCCCCGATGACGCGATGAAGGCCAAATCGGCTGAATTCCGTGCCGCGCATCTGGCCCAGGCCGCTGCAACGCTGGAAAGCCGCGGCGTCACCGATGCCGCCGCCAAGATCGCCCGCTACGAGGCCCTGCTGGCCAAATGGTCCGGTCTGGTTCAGAACGTCAGCACCGATGCGGAACTGGCCGAACTGCGCAACCAAGAGATCTGGTCCAAGATCGACTTCGCAACATACGGTCAGTAACACCCCATGCATTTCGCGGACCGTTTCATTGCGGCCACGACGAAATGGGTCGGAAGCGCCATCCTCATCCTGATGGCGCTTCAGATCGTGATCGACGTGGCGATGCGTAATCTCTTGGGGGCCGGGTTTCCCGCCACCGCCGAGATCGTCTCGAAGTATTACATGCTGGCGGTCAGCTTTCTGCCCATCGCCTATGCCGAGCTCCAGCGCCGCCATGTCGAAGCTTCGATTTTCACCGATATGATGCCCAGAAAAACCCATGGGGTGATCTATGCCCTGGGCTTTGCCCTGTCGCTGATTGTCTATTGTCTTCTGGCCTGGGGAACCGGCAAGGAAGCCCTGCACCAAACCAAACGCGGCGCCTATGTCGAGGCCGGTGCGATGGATTTCTACACCTGGCCGGGCACCTGGATTCTGCCGTTCTGTTTCGGGCTGATGGCCATTGTCGTCGCCCTGCGCCTGATCGAACTGCTTAGCGGGAAGTTCCGCGATGCGCCGGCCGATACCGCCATCATCACAGACCCCATCGAGAAGGATAACTAACATGGATCCGATGACTATTGGTATCCTCGCCGTTGTCGGCGTTCTGGGGCTGATCATGCTGCGTGTGCCGATTGCGGTGGCGCTGGTGTTCGTTTCATTCGTGGGCATCTGGGCCATCGTGGGCGAGCGCCCGGCCATGTCGATGCTGTCCACCGTGCCCTATAACTTTGCCGCCAGCTGGACGCTGTCTTCGGTGCCGATGTTCCTGTTGATGGGCTATGTGGCCTATCATTCGGGCCTGACGCGCGGCATGTTCGAGGGCGCGCGCGCCTGGCTGGGCTGGATGCCCGGCGGGCTGGCGATTGCCTCATTGGCGGGTGCGGGGGGCTTTGCCGCCGTGACCGGATCGTCCATCGCCTGTTCGGCCGCCATTGGCCGGATCGCCGTGCCGGAAATGCACCGCCAGGGCTATGACATTCGCATCGCCACCGGATCGGTTGCGGCGGGGGGCACGATTGGTGCGCTGATCCCGCCCTCGATCCTGCTGATCCTGTTCGGGATTCAGGCCGAAGTGTCGATCACCAAGCTGTTCATGGGCGGGCTGATCGTCGGGGTCATCTCGCTGGGGCTGTATATCGCCGCCGTGCTGATCAGCTATGTGCTGGCCCCCGAGCGCCTGCCCCGTGCCGCGCCCTCCAGTTGGGAGGAACGCATGGACGGCCTGCGCGAGGTCTGGCCCGTGCTGCTGATGATCGTGGTGGTCTTTGGCGGACTGTTTTCCGGCCTGTTCACCGCAACCGAGGCCGGAGCCGTCGGGGCCGTCATTGCTATCCTTATCGGCATTGCGCGCAAAACCCTGACGTGGAAACTGTTCAGCGAAAGCTGCGTGGATACGCTGCTGTCCTCGGGATCCTTGTTCATGATCGCCATCGGGGCCAACCTGTTCACCCGTCTGGTGGCGCTGTCGGGCCTGTCGCGCTGGATCGGCACCGGAATCGAGGGGCTGGGCCTGGGCGTTCTGGGTATCCTGATCCTGATCACGCTGATCTATCTGGCCCTGGGCATGTTCCTGGAACCCATCGGCGCGATGCTGCTGACCCTGCCGCTGTTCCTGCCGCTGATCCACAGCCATGGGGTAGATGTCATCTGGTTCGGCATCCTGCTGGCCAAACTGCTGGAGATCGGGATGATCACGCCACCTGTGGGGTTAAACGTGTTCGTCATCCATTCGGTGGCCAAGGATTTCGTCAAGCTCGAACAGATCTTTGCCGGAATCCTGCCCTTCCTGGCGGCGGACCTGCTGCTGGTGGTGGGGATGCTGGCCACCCACGCGCTGTTCTAAACCAATGGCGTTCTGAGCCCTTCACTCAGGACGCCTCAGGGCCCCGCCCATTCGCCCTCGGCGACGCAGCTTTTGATCGTGCTGCGCAGCCAGCGGTTGGCGGGGTCCGCATCTGCATTCGAATGCCAGTACAGATAGGCGTCGATCCGGGGGGACTCGAACGGAACCGGCACGATCTGATTGTCGAACCACACGTTCGCCCGCCGGGCAAAGCTTTCGGCCATGGTCAGCACCAGATCCGAGGACGCCACCGCCCGCATCGCCGTATTGATCTGCTGGCAACGCGCCACCACCCGCCGGGTTTCGCTGTCGCGGGACAGGGCGATGTCCTCGGGGCCGGCGCCCTTCGCCCGAGAGGTGACGATGATATGATCCAGCGCCAGATAATCGCGCAGCGTCACGCCCCCATCCACCAGCGGATGCCCCCGCCGCGCCACCACAACCGAGGGCGAGGACAACAGATGCTCGCGGTGAATATCCGCGCCCAGCGGCAGGAACACGTCAATCGCGGCGTTCAGCTCCCCCGAGGACAGCTCTGCCTCGATCCGGCGCCTGTCCAGCGGGGCCGACGCGACCGTCACCTTGGGCGCTGTCGTGTTCAAAAGCATGACCAGCGGCAGGAAAAAGCTGTTCTCCATCAGCGAGCGCATCCCGATGGAAAAATGCATCTCGGCGGTTTCAGGGTCGAACCCGTCCAGCTCACCCAGGGTGCGTTCGAACAGCTTCAGCGCCTCGCGCGTCGGACCGATCATTTTCTGTGCCAAAGGGGTCGGCACCAGCCGCTGCCCGTGCCGCACGAACAAAGGATCGCCCACCCGGTCGCGCAGCCGCCCCAAGGCATGGGAAATCGTCGGCTGCGTCAGGTGCAGCGTCTCGGCGGCGCGGGTAACGCCGCCCTGGGAATAGATCGCCTCGAAGACGACGAAGAGGTTCAGGTCTGTGCGTGATATATTCATTTCATCTATGCCGATATATCCCGGTAATTCATTTTCTTATGAATTCAGGATGTGCCATCTGTCAACAGGGAGGCAAAAACAATGACGAACACACCATCCCTGCCCTTCGATCAGAACCGGCTGGCGGACTATCTGTCGAGCGTGCTGCCGGGCAGCGGGCCTGTCACATTAGAGCAGATCGCGGGCGGGCATTCGAACCCCACATATTTCATGGATTTCGGCGGCGCGCGCTATGTGCTGCGCAAGCAACCACCTGGTGAACTGCTGCCCTCGGCCCATGCGATTGACCGCGAATTCCGGGTGATCAACGCGCTGGCGAGCACTGGCGTCCCTGTCCCCGCCACCCCGCATTATTGCGAAAACCGCGAGATCATCGGCACTCCGTTTTACATCATGGAGCGGCTGGACGGCCGCGTGTTCCACGACAACAGCCTGCCCGGCCTTAGCCCTGCCGACCGGGGTGCCATCTACGAATCGATGAATGACACGCTGGCGCAGCTGCACGCGGTGGATATTCAGGCGGTGGGCCTGTCCGATTACGGCCGTCAGGGCGGCTTTTTCGACCGCCAGATCGCCCGCTGGACCAAGCAATACGAGGCCGGCAAAACCCGCGAGATCGAAGAGATCCCGCAACTGGCCGCCTGGCTGGCCGACAACAAACCCAGCGATGATGAAACCACGCTGGTGCATGGCGATTATCGCCTGGGCAACCTGATCATCCACCCCACCAAACCCGAGGTTCTGGGCGTGCTGGATTGGGAACTGTCCACCCTGGGCCATCCGCTGTCGGACCTGGGCTATAACCTGATGCCCTGGACAAATCTGGCCGAGGAATATCACGGCCTGGGCGATCGCGATCTGGATGCCTTGGGCATTCCCAGCCGCGCCGCCTATGCCGCGCGCTATTTCGAAAACCGGGGGCTGCCGCTGGATAGCAGCCCCTTCTACACCGCCTTCGCCTATTTCCGCCTTGCCGTGATTTTCGAGGGCATCGTCGCCCGCGCGGCCAAGGGTGTGGGCAGCGCCGAGGGCATCGACCACCTGAGCCGGGTCTGGGCCCGGCACGGACTAGACCTTGCAGGAGACTGATATGGAATTCACCTTTTCTGAAAAAAGCCTGGAGATGCAGGCCCGCGTTCGCAACTTCATGGAAGACCATGTCATCCCGCGCCACAAGGACTTTATGGCCGAGCAGCATAACGGCACCTACACGCTGTCTTTTATGAACGATCTCAAGGCGCTGGCCAAATCCGAAGGCCTGTGGAACATGTTCCTGCCCGCGCTGAAAGATGACGAGCCCGGCACCCGCATGTCCAACCTGGATTATGCCCCGCTGGCGGAAATCATGGGCCGCCTGCCCTGGGCCTCCGAGGTGTTCAACTGCTCGGCGCCGGACACCGGCAACATGGAAATCCTACACATGTTCGGCACGCCCGCGCAGAAGGAAAAGTGGCTCAAACCCCTGCTGAACGGCGAGATCCGCTCGTGCTTTGGCATGACCGAACCGGATGTGGCCTCGTCCGATGCGACCAACGTGCAGACCCTGATCCGACGTGACGGCGATGAATACGTGATCAACGGGCGCAAGTGGTTCACCACCGGGGCGGCCTCGCCCAATTGCAAACTGTGCATCGTGATGGGCAAAACCGACCCGGACGCCGACCGCCACAAGCAGCAGTCGATGATTCTGGTGCCGATGGACACCCCCGGCATCACCATCACCCGCAACATCCCCGTGATGAACCATCACAGCTATGAGAGCCACTGCGAGGTCTTGTATAAAGACGTGCGCGTGCCTGCCGAGAACCTGCTGGGCACCGAAGGGTCGGGCTTTGCGCTGGCGCAGGCGCGTCTGGGGCCGGGCCGTATCCACCACATGATGCGCTCGCTGGGGCAGGCCGAACTGGCGCTGGAGCTGATGGTCGAACGCTCGCTGGAGCGCAAAACCTTTGGCAAATACCTGCACGAACAGGGCGTGGTGATGGAGATGATCGCCCGCAGCCGCTGCGAGATCGAACAGGCCCGCCTGCTGGTGCTGAAAGCCGCCTGGATGATCGACAATGTCGGCGCCAAAGAGGCACGGAATGAGATCGCCATGATCAAGGTCGTGGTGCCGGAAATTCAGGGCAAGGTCATTGACCGCGCCATCCAGATTTTCGGTGGCATGGGCGTGACGCCCGACACCCCGCTGCCCGATCTGTGGACCATGGCGCGCTGCCTGCGTCTGGCCGATGGCCCGGACGAGGTACACCTGCGCTCGCTGGGGCGCTCATTGGTGAAGGCCGCACAGAAAGGCCCGATGGATTCGCACCGCTACTATACCGCGCCCGATCGCGCCTCCGAAACCGACATGCGCCCCGGCGTGGCGGCGGCGGTTGCGGCCCTGCAAACCGCCGAGGCCGCGGAATGAGCCTTCAGGCCCGTCTGCAAAACATCACCGCGCTAGAGGGGGCCGCCCCCTATCTGGCGCGGTCCGCCGAAATCGCCGGTCAGGTTCCGGACATCCCGCACGCAGACCCCGCCCAGATCACCTCTGTGGGCGTTCTGGGTGCGGGGGCCATGGGGCGCGGCATTGCGATGGCCTTTGCCCAGACCGGCCACCGGGTCACGGTGGTGGATCCGGCGCGGGCCGCCTTGGACACCGCCCGCCAGCATCTGCAATCGCTGACCGATCGCGCCGTCGCCAAAGGCCGGATGGACCCCGACACCGCAGCCGCACAAATGGCGCGATTTACCTTTGCCGACGCGATCAGCGCCTTTGCCGGCTGCGATCTGGTGGTCGAGGCCGTGCCGGAAATCCTGTCTCTCAAACAGCAGGTCATGGCCCAGATCGAACGCACCGTGTCTGAGGACGCGCTGATCACCTCGAATACCTCGACGCTGGATGTCGATGCGATTGCCCGGTCTCTGGACCGGCCCGCGCGGTTCCTGGGCACCCATTTTTTCATGCCTGCGCAGGTGAACCCTCTGCTAGAGGTCATCCCGGCAGACACCACCGATCCGGCCATTCTGGCGCTGACGATGGCCCTGGCGCAGAAGCTGCGCAAACGCGCGGTGATCGCGGCCAACGGCGACGGGTTCATCGGCAACCGGCTGTTCGACCGGGTCCACCAAGAGGCCATGTATCTGGTCGAGGAAGGCGCCTGGCCGCAGGACGTCGATGAAGCGCTTGAGGCATGGGGCATGGCCATCGGCCCCTTCCGCGCGCTGGACATGGTGGGCAATGACATCCCCTGGGGCGTGCGCAAGCAGCGGGCTCAGCGGGCCACCCCGCCGCCACAGCCCCGCGTGGGCGACGCCCTGTGCGAGGCCGGCTATCATGGGCAGAAAACCGGGCGGGGCTGGTATCTGTATGACGACGCCACCCCGCGCGGACGCAGCTACGAGGACAGCCGCGCGCTGATCTTGCGGGTCAGCCGCGAATTGGGCCTGACCCGCCGCACAATCACCGCCGAGGAAATCGTCGGCCGCGTGATCACCGCCCTGATGGTGGAATCCCTGGCGCTGGTGGCCGAAGGGCGGGCGCTGCGGGGCAGTGACGTGGACGTGGTTTATACCACGGGCTACGGATTTCCGGCGGCTTTGGGCGGCCCGATCCGGTTGGCCGAAACCCTGGGCCCCCGCGCCGTTCTGGACCTGGCGGGCTGGTATGGCCAGCTCAGCAACCGGGCCGACACGGCCTGGAAACTGCCCGCATCCTTGCAGGAGACAGCCTGATGCGTCTTTTCGATCTGACAGGGCAAGTGGCCCTGATTACCGGCGGCTCGCGCGGGTTGGGCCTGCAAATCGCCGAAGCCCTGGCCGAGGCAGGGGCCGCCGTCATCCTGACCGCCCGCAAACAGCCCGAACTGGATACCGCCCGGACTCATCTGGAAACGCTGGGCGCGCGGGTTGCCACGATTGCTTGCGATCTGTCCGATCTGGACAGCATCCCCGGTATCGTGGATCACGCCAATAGCCTGTTCGGCCCGCTTGATATTCTGGTCAATAACGCGGGCACCAGCTGGGCCGCTCCGACCGAGGATCATCCGCTGGACGGCTGGAACAAGGTGATGACGCTGAACATTACCGCGCCTTTCGTGCTGACACAGGCAGTGGCGAAAAGCTCGTTCCTGCCGCGCCAGACCGGCAAGATCCTGAATGTCGCCTCGATTGGTGGGCTGTCGGGCAACCGGGCGGACAGTGACATGTTCACGATTGCCTATAACAGCTCGAAAGCGGCGATGATCAATTTCACCCGCGCGCTGGCCACCGAATGGGGACGCCACAATATCAATGTGAATGCTCTTGCGCCCGGATTTTTCCCGTCCAAGATGTCCGAGAAGCTGATCGAGCGGCTGGAGCAGACGCTGCTGCCCTCGATTCCGCTGCACCGATTTGGCGGCGAGGAGGATCTCAAAGGCCCTGCCCTGTTCCTGGTCAGTGACGCCGCCCGCCATATCACCGGGCAATGTCTGGCCGTGGATGGTGGTGCCACCGCCTGACCTTGAGGGAGGAAAAAATGGAACGACTGCAACATCAGGTCTGGCCCCTGGGCCGGCCCCATGATGTCCCGATTGCGGACTGGACGCTGAACGACAACCTGTTCCGCAATGTCGCCGCGACACCCGATAAACCCGCTTTGGTGTTTTATAACCGCATCACCACCTATGCCCAGCTGGGCGATCAGGTAGAGCGCACGGCCGGCTATCTGCAACAGGTCTGCGGCGTGCGCCCCGGAGACCGCGTGGCGATCTACCTGCAAAACTCGCCGCAATTCGTGGTGGCGCTGTACGGGATTGTGCGGGCGGGCGGCGTGGCCGTGCCGATCAACCCGATGAACATGACCTCGGAAACCGACTATATCCTTGAAAACGCAGGCATCCGCACCGTGCTAACCGCGCAGGACCGGATCGAGACGCTGCAACCGCTGCTGGACGCGGGCCTTCTGGATCACGTCATCGTCACCGCCTATTCCGAGGCCCTGCCCAGCGATCCCCCCGCCGGTATCCCCGACACGATTACCGCGCCCAAGGCCGCGCTGCCAGACGGCTTCACCGCCTGGGCCGACATGCTGGCCGCCGCCGCCGCCCCTGCCCCCTTTGATCGCACCCCCGCAGATCTGGTGCTTATGCCCTATACCTCGGGGTCAACCGGGCGCGGCAAGGGCTGTATGCACACGCATCAGACCACGCTGCACGCCACCCGCTGCATGATCGACTGGTTCGATCTGCGCCAGCAGGACGTGTTTCTGGCCGTCGCGCCGATGTTCCATGTGGTGGGGCTTCAGGCCGGGCTGAACTCGGCCATCGAGGTCGGGGCAACCGCCGTGATCCTGCCCCGCTGGGATCGCGACATTGCCGCGGGTCTGATCCGCGAATTCGGTGTTTCGGCCTGGCCCTGCGTGCCGACGATGCTGATTGACTTTCTGAACCGCGATGACCTGCAAGAGGACGACCTGGCCACTCTGCGCGTCCTGTGGGGCGGCGGCATCGCCATGCCCCAGGCCATCGCGCAGAAGCTACAGGACATGACCGGCCTGACCTTTCTGGAAGGCTACGGGATGACGGAAACCATCGCGCCCACCACGGCCAATCCTCCGCATCTGCCACAGGCGCAATGCGGCGGTATTCCGGTCTTCAACACCGATATCGCCATCGTGGATCCGGACACGCTGTCGCCGATGCCCACGGGCGAGGTGGGCGAGATCCTGATTTCCGGCCCGCAGGTCATGCTGGGCTATTGGAACAACCCCGAGGCCGACGCCGAGACCTTCATACAGTTGAACGGCCAACGGTTCCTGCGCTCGGGCGATCTGGGGCGCGTCACCGATCAGGGGTATCTATATATCGTGGATCGTCTCAAACGGATGATCAACGCCAGCGGCTACAAGGTCTGGCCAACCGAGGTAGAGGCCAAGCTCTATCATCACCCCGCCATCGAAGAGGCCTGCATCATCTCGACCCATGACGATTATCGCGGGGAAACCGTGAAGGCGGTTGTGGTGCTCAAACCCGGTGCCAGCCTGACCGCAAAAGAGCTGTCCAAATGGGCGCATGACCAGATGGCCGCCTATAAGGTGCCGCGCGTACTGGAGGTCGTGGACGCGCTGCCCAAGTCCGGCTCGGGCAAGGTTCTGTGGCGCGAGCTGCAAGAAAACGAAAACGCCAAAACCAAGGAATCCGCGTGATGAAAGACGCCGTTATTGTCTCGACCGCCCGCACCGGGCTGGCCAAAAGCTTCCGTGGCTCTTTGAACGCCACGCATGGTGCCACGATGGGCGGCCATGTGATCAAACACGCGGTCGCGCGCGCAGGCGTGGACCCCGCCCAGATCGAAGACGTGATTCTGGGCTGCGGTTTCCCCGAAGCGGCCACCGGCATGAATATCGCGCGCCAGTCGGCGATCCGGGGCGGGCTGCCCGTGGGCAGCGCAGCGCAAACGGTGAACAGGTTCTGCGCCTCGGGGCTTCAGGCGATCGCCATGGCCTCGAACGCGGTGACGCTGGGCCAGGCGGGGGCCGTGGTGGCGGGCGGCGTCGAAAGCATTTCCCTGGTGCAGCCGGTGCTGAACAAATCCAACCTGGAAGAGACCTGGCTGGCCAAGCACAAACCCGCCGTCTACATGCAGATGATCGACACGGCGGATATTGTGGCCGAGCGTTACGGCATCACCCGCCAGGCGCAGGACGCGTTTTCCGCCGAAAGCCAGCGCCGCACCGCCGCCGCGCAGCAGGCCGGTCTGTTCGATGCTGAAATCGTCCCGATGGACACGGTTATGGCCGTGAAAGACCGCGAGACCAAAGAGGTCTCCATGCAGCCTGTCACCGTCACTCGTGACGAATGCAATCGCCCTTCGACGACGCTGGACAGCCTGGCCGGTCTGGACCCCGTGATGGGGCCGGGCAAATTCGTCACCGCGGGGAATGCCTCGCAACTGTCGGATGGGGCCTCGGCCTGCGTGGTGATGGAGGCCGACATGGCCGCCGCTGCGGGTGTGGCCCCCCTGGGGGCGCTGCGGGGCTTTGCCGTGGCCGGGTGTGAACCCGATGAGATGGGCATCGGCCCCGTCTTCGCCATCCCCAAGCTGCTGAAACAGACCGGGCTGAGCCTGGAGGACATCGACCTGTGGGAACTGAACGAGGCCTTCGCCAGCCAGGCCCTGTACTGCGCCGACACGCTGGGCATTGACCCGGCGAAACTGAACGTCAATGGCGGCTCGATTTCTGTGGGGCATCCGTTTGGGATGACGGGCGCGCGACTGGCCGGACACCTGCTGATCGAGGGCCAGCGCCGGGGCGCGAAATACGGGGTCGTGTCGATGTGCATTGCTGGCGGGATGGGCGCGGCGGGCCTGTTCGAGATCTTCCCGGCCTAAGACTCAAACCTCAACATCAAAAAGAAAGGGGGCCCCGCGCGGCCCCCTTTCAACGTGTAGCAGTCAGCGGATGGCCACGGGATTGATCATCATCTGCACTGCCCCACGCAACCGGGTAACGCCCAGCACGAACAGAAATTCGTCCACGCCATCGGCAACCAGCTCTTCTGTCACCATGTTTTCCAGAATGTAGACGCCGTGATCCTTCAGCAAAACCTGATGCGCCTCGAAAACGCCGGCGCCGGGGGCAAAGGGCACCGCCTCGACCCCCCAGGTATCCGCGCCGACGGCAACGGCACCCAGTTCGGCCAGATAGGCGGCGGCGGCCGGATCAATGCCCGGCTCGCCACGGCCATAGCGGGCGGGGTCTGTGTTTTCTCCGGTCAGCAGCGACAGCCAGCCGGTGTGCAGCAGCACCACGTCGCCTTCGCGCAGCTCGACGTTCTGAGCAGCAGCCGCAGCCTGAATATCCTGGGGCGTGATCACCTCACCGGCGTCCATCACCGGCTTCCCCTTCAGGCCCGCAATATCCAGCACCACGCCGCGCGCCACGATCGGGGGGATATTTTCAACCCCCAGCTTGGTCAGCCCGCCGGGCTGCGCGAAATCGGCCCCCTTGTGCCCATTATAGTATTCATGGCTACGGCCCACATGGCCCAGCCCGTCAATCTGGCTGCCGATCCCCAGCCAGCCGCTGAACACGTCATCGTTATAGCTGGACATGGTGGGGCCGTGGCCCTTGCTGTCGATCTGGTTCGGCTGGACAATGGTCAGCCCCAGCTTGCGCGGCGGATAGGCGGGGATTTTATCGTCGATGATCATCCCCAGCGCATAGGTCTTGCCCGTGGTGATCAGGCCCGAGGCCGCCAGAACGCTGGCCTGTGTCACCAGGTTGGCCGCGCCGATCTGATCTTCGGGGCCCCAGCGCGGCTCGGCCTGGATGGGCGCAGACAATAGAGGGGTGATCGCGGCCAGCACGGCCGCGGCAAGTGTCTTTTTCATGGTTGTTATCCTCCCTTGGACGGGGATGCCCCCGTTGCATCACCTTGCAAGAGCCCGAACCGGACATCCAATGAAACATCCACATGACCGGGTATTGGCAAATTCTATGCCCAAGCCCCAAAATGCGCCCCAGCCGGCACCGCGCAGGTTACAGCAGGCCCGCCTGCTCCAGCCCCGGACGATAGGTGCGGCTGACGGGGATTTTATCTCCGTTCGCCAGAATCAGGAAAATCCGGCCCTCCGCGCGCTGCACATCCGTGATCGCCCCCACGGCCACCCAATGAGAGCGGTGCGCGCAGTGGCCCTCAACACTGTCCATCTCGTCGATTGCATCGGTAAAGCGCATCCGCAGACGGTGAGCTTCACCCGGCAGCACCACCTCGACAAAGTGATTATTCGCAGAAAGACGCAGAACGGGGCCCTCGGCCTCGGCTGGCAGGCGGCGCATCAGCCTTGGCGCAGGCGGAGCGGGCGGCGGCGGGGCCTGGGGCACGGACGGCACGGCGGCGGGCATTTCCTGCGCCTGAACCGACCCCTGATCGCCCACCAACAGCCGCTTACTGACCTGTATGATCAAACCGACAAGCGCAACGCACAGGCTGATGCGCAACAGATTCGGCGTCATCACCGACGGATCCACGATGATGAAATGAATCCAGACATACAAAACCGGAGACAGAACCAGCGTTATGCCGCAGACGCGCAGCAGATCGCAACGCCAGCCGGTCAGGCCGGTATGCAGCTTTTTGAACACCAGATTCATCGCGCCCGACGCAATCAGCCCCGCCGCCACGATGACGCCCCAAAACAGCACGCGCGTTCCGGTTTCCATAAGGGATAAGGTGTTGAACGGGCCCATTATCACGGCAACAATCGTGAACAACGCCCATCCCAACAGAACCGAGGCCACCCGGCCTGATCGAAAAACAGCACTCAACATCGCACTCATTTGCCCCGCACCAACCCACCAAGCACAGACAAAAACATTAGTTTACATGGCCTTATACATCACCCACTTTGGGTTGCAACCTATCACTCGGTTGCGCGGCTAACTTCTTAACAATAGGTTAACGGCAGGAGGCCCCATGTCAGACAGTCTTTTTCAGCGCATTTCGCACAGTTTCGAACGCCAATCCATGATGTCCACTTTGGGCGCGCGGCTGGCGGATGTGTCAGAGGGATCGGTTCAGATCACAGCTCCGATTCTGCCGGGCGCACGTCAGCAGCAGGGGCACGCCCACGCCGCGCTGACCTTTGCGATCGGAGATTCCGCCGCCGGATATTCGGCCCTGACCATGATCCCCGAGGGCCAGGAAGTGGTGACCGCCGAGATCAAGATAAACCTGCTGGCCCCCGCAACCGGCGACCTGCTGGTGGCCACAGGCCGTGTGATCAAACCCGGACGCAAGCTGATAATCGTTACCGCTCAGGTCCATGCCCGTGTGGGCGAGCAGGAAAAACTGGTCGCGATTTTGCAGGGCACCATGGTGCCCGTGCCGGTTTAGGGGCGCAGGCCGGCCGCCTCGACACGGGGTTTATAGGTCCGGCTGACGGGCACCTGCGCCCCATCGGGCATCCGCAAGAACAGCTGACCATTGCGCCGCAACACCTGCTGCACCTGCCCCGTCGCCACCCAATGCGAGCGATGCACCCGCAGCCCCGCAAAGCCGGCCAGCTCTTTCTCGGCATCCGACAGACGCATCAGGATCAGGGCCGCGCCCGCATCTGTCACGACATTCAAATAGTGATCCTGCGATTCGATCCGGATCAGCGCCCCGCGGCGTTCTAAAGGCAGCCGTTTTTGGAAAACCGCATCCGCCGCGGGCTGCTCTGCGGCATCCGTCTGCACCACGGCCGGCAGGTGAAAGTGATGGATCAGGGCCACCACGGCCTCGACAATCATGGCGACAATCCACACCACGCCGATCATCCACAGCCCCTGACGCAGACCGCCCCAGCCATCGAAAACAAGAGCATTCAGCCCATGCAGCATTCCCCCCAGCACGATGGCGAATCCCAGCCGCGCCGCCAGTCTGCGCCACAGCCCCTGCCCGGCCAGAAGCCTGCGGAAGCCCAGATCCGTCAGGATCGAGACCCCCGCCACGCAAGCCCAATACATCAAACGCGCCGGTCCGCTTAGCAATTCATAAGTTTCGAACGGGCCTGTCAGCCCTCCTAATACCGAAAGCGCGATCCACAACACCAAAGGCGTTACGATCTCGGGCCGTTGGCGAAGCGCCAAATGCAATGGGCCGTTTTTCATGGTCACACACGCAATTCCCAGCAAGTTCATGCAGTCACGCTTGGCCAGGGTGGCCGCTCATGCTGCTTCTCGTTCTAGAGAAACTGACCGGAGTTGCATAGATGAGCTTTCACCCCCTGGCCCAGGCCCCCGCCGCCATTCAAATTCACGCCTGGATCGCCCTGGCGCTTATTCCCCTGACCGTGGCGATTTTCCTGATCCCCCGCGGCAGCGGGCTGCATAAAACGCTGGGCTGGGCCTGGGTGGTCGGAATGGGGGCGGTCGCCCTGTCCTCATTCTGGATCGCTCACATCCGTCTGATCGGCCCCTTCAGCCCCATTCACGCCTTATCTGTCCTGACGCTGGGCGCGTTGATCCATGCGATCTACAGCATCCGTGCGCGCCGGGTTTCAAGGCACCGCAAAACGATGCTGGGCCTGGTCTGGGGGGCCTTGCTGGGGGCCGGAGCCTTCACCGTTTTGCCCGGCAGGATCATGCATAGCGTCCTGTTCGGAGGCTGATCCGAGCGCAGATATGGCCCTTTTGCCCCTGTTCAGGCGGTCAGCCCCTCTGGCTCTGTCAGGCCATTGGCGCGGCAGCAGGCGGTCAGGGTGTTGGCCAGAAGGCAGGCGATGGTCATTGGGCCGACGCCTCCGGGTACCGGGGTGATCGCCCCGGCCACCGCCGCGCAGCTGGCGAAATCCACGTCGCCCACCAGCCGGGTTTTGCCCGCGCCCTTTTCCGGAGCCGGGATCCGATTGATGCCCACGTCAATCACCGTGGCGCCCGGTTTGATCCAGTCGCCCGGCACCATTTCGGGACGGCCCACCGCCGCCACCACGATGTCCGCGCCCCGCACCACACCGGGCAGATCGCGCGTGCGGCTATGGGCGATCGTCACCGTGCAGCTGTCGCCCAGCAGCAGCTGCGCCATCGGTTTGCCGACGATATTGCTGCGCCCGATCACCACCGCGTTCAGCCCCGACAGGCTGCCATGATGCGCGCGCAGCATCATCAGGCAACCCAGCGGCGTGCAGGGCACCATCGCCTTTTGCCCGGTGCCCAGCAGCCCCACATTCGAGATATGAAACCCGTCCACGTCCTTGGCCGGGTCGATGGCGTTGATCACCAGATCCTCGTTCAGATGCGCCGGCAAGGGCAGCTGCACCAGAATCCCGTGTACCTCAGAATCGGTGTTCAATTGGTTAATCAGCGCCAGAAGATCCGCCTCGGACGTGTCGGCGGGCAGTTTGTGTTCATAGGAATTCATGCCCACTTCGACGGTCATTTTCCCCTTCGAGCGCACATAAACCTGGCTGGCAGGATCCTCGCCCACCAGCACCACGGCCAGGCCCGGCGTGATCGCGTTTTCCTCTTTCAGCCGCGCAACATGCTGCGCAACGCGCCCACGAACATCCAAGGCAAACGCCTTACCGTCGATGATAGTTGCGGTCATGGGGGGCCCTTTCGTCTGATCTGCGGGCAATGCCCTGTTGAGCGAAGCGTTTAGCGCCTCAGAGCCGTCCGCACCAGCCCATCCACGCCAGATTCGGCCAAATTCCGACACCGTGCGTTTCCGATCAGCCCCGCGCGCGCCTCAAAGGGAAACCGCGTTCAGAACAGCCCCTCGATCTGGCCCAGATCATTCAGCCCGATCTGCTCGGCGCTGGGGTGGCGCGGCAGGCCCGGCATGGTCATGATTTCCCCGCAGATGACGACGACGAAACCGGCCCCGGCGGACAGGCGGACCTCGCGAATCGGGACGGAATGGCCGGTGGGCGCGCCGCGCAGGCTGGGATCGGTCGAGAAACTATACTGCGTTTTGGCCATGCAGATCGGCAGGTCCGCATAGCCCGCGTCCTCCCATGCGCGCAGCTGGTCGCGGATTTTCTTATCGGCCAGCACCGCGTCAGCGTGGTAAATGCGCCTGGCGATGGTTTCGATCTTCTGAAACAGCGGCATCTCATCAGGATAGAGCGGCGCGAAATGCGACCAGCCGCCCTCGGTCAGTTCAACGATCCGCGTCGCCAAAGCCTCGGTTCCGGCGCTGCCCTTTTCCCAATGCTGGCACAGGATCGCCTCAGAGCCCTGCGCGCTGACATATTCGGTGACCGCCGCGATCTCGGCCTCGGTATCCGAGAGAAAATGGTTGATCGCCACCACCACCGGCACGCCAAAGGATTTCACATTGGCGATGTGGCGGCCCAGGTTGGGGCAACCGTCCTGCACGGCCTGCACGTTTTCCGAATCCAGATCGGATTTCGCCACGCCGCCGTTCATCTTCATCGCGCGGATCGTGGCGACGATGACCACCGCATCGGGGGCCAGACCGGCCTTGCGGCATTTGATGTTCATGAATTTCTCGGCCCCCAGATCGGCGCCAAAGCCCGCCTCGGTGACCACGAAATCGGCCAGTTTCAGCGCACTTGTGGTGGCGATGACGGAATTGCAGCCATGCGCGATATTGGCAAAGGGGCCACCATGGACAAAGGCCGGGGTGTGTTCCAGCGTCTGCACCAGATTGGGCTGCATCGCGTCCTTCAGCAGCACGGTCATCGCGCCATCGGCCTGCAAATCGCGCGCGTAGATCGGGCTGCGGTCGCGCCGGTAGGCCACGATGATGTTCCCCAGCCGGTTTTGCAGATCCTCCAGGTCGCGGGCCAGGCACAGGATCGCCATCACCTCGGAGGCGACGGTGATGTCAAAGCCCGTCTGGCGCGGGAAACCGTTCGCCACGCCGCCCAGGCTGGTCACCATGTCCCTGAGCGCCCGGTCATTCATATCCATCACCCGGCGCCAGGTGACGCGGCGCTCGTCAATGCCCAGCTCGTTGCCCCAATAGATGTGATTGTCGATCATCGCGGCCAGCAGGTTATGCGCGCTGGTGATCGCGTGGAAATCCCCGGTGAAATGGAGGTTCATTTCCTCCATCGGCACCACCTGAGCATAACCGCCCCCCGCCGCGCCGCCCTTCATGCCGAAACAGGGGCCCAGGCTGGCCTCGCGGATGCAGATCGCTGCGTTTTTCCCGATCCGGCTAAGCCCGTCGCCCAGCCCCACGGTGGTGGTGGTCTTGCCCTCGCCCGCCGGGGTGGGGTTGATCGCGGTGACAAGGATCAGCTTGCCGTCCGGACGATCCTGAACCGAGCGGATAAAATCCTGCCCGATCTTGGCCTTGTCATGGCCAAAGGGCAGCAGATGCTCGGGCGGGATGCCCAGCTGCGCGCCGATGTCCTGTATCGGTTTTTTCACGGCCTCGCGGGCAATTTCGATGTCGGATTTATGGCTCATGTCCCCCTCCCAAGATCCTTGTGCGCCTTCCTTAGCCATAGCTTATTCGGCCAAGGTGCAGAGACGGTAAATCCGACATTTCTGGGACTGAAACGTCGCTAGGACGCCCGCGCGCTGTTCAGATGGGCCCAGACGGGTTGATCGGGGATATGCAGCCTCAGCACGTCCCCCACGGCAATCGGCCCCTCGCGTTCCACCCAGGCTGTCACCCCGCGTTTGCCTGCGGCGGCGGGTTTGAACAGCTTGCCGGCACCGGGGGCGTCGGCCTCGATCACCGGGGCGGGCAGCACGCAGGGGCGGTTCTCCATGTCCACCACCAGCGTCGCCCCCGAGGGCGCCTGCAACCGCGAAGACGGCGGCACATGGGTGAAATCGGGGATGCCTTCCACAATCAGGGACGCGCCCACCCAGGCCGGATCGAACCCATCCACGCCGATCTGGGCCGCGATATGCGCCAGTTCCTCGGCCGACAGAACCGAGAGCTGCCGCACATTCCGGATTTCAGTATCGCGCGGATGCTGAGACAGAACCCGACTGCACGAAGGCCGCGTGCCCCCCCCATGCGCCTCGCCCTCGATACCGGCCCAGGTCAGCATGGCCTGGCTCAGAGCGTGCGACCGCAACGAGGCATCACGGTCAGGCACAAGGCCCAGATAGGTGACGGTGGCGGTGAATTCTGTCGGTTTTAGCGCGGGCATTGGGGGCTCCTGCATCGGTTTTCCATGTTGTCGCCCAAGCCGGCGGCGCACGCAATTCACGATCTGTGACAGCGCCGATCACCCGCCATGATCATCGCTGAAGGGTAAAGAACAGACGCCGGAACGGGAACAGAACCGAGCCATCGGCACGCAGGGGATAGGCCTCGGCCATCGCCGTTTCATACGCGTGGATAAGGGCCGCCTGCTCGGGCTCCTCCAGCGCCGTCAGGATCGGCCGGGCAAAGGTGGATTCGGTAAAGTGCCGCACCGGATGCCCCGTGGCCACGGGGGTCAGCCGTTGCAGATATTCCGTCTGCCAGATGCGTGGCTGGCCCAGCGGGGACAGAATGTCGAAATAGGCCTCGGGCGTCAGAATGCCGGGGCCTTTGCCCATGTCCACACGGCCGGGGAACAGCTGCTCGGCCAGGGCCACCCATGTCCGATGCGAGGGCGCGGGGTTCTGATAAGGCACCTGCACGGCCAGGACACCGCCGGGAGGCAGCGACTGCACCAGCGCGGGCAGCAGCGCCGCATGATCCGGAACCCAATGCAGCGCCGCATTGGAATAGATCAACGCAGGCGAGCTGCACGGGCGCCACAGCGCGATATCGGCCTGATCCAAACGCGCATAAAGCCCCAGCTGCTGCGCCTTGGCCAGCATGGTCGCCGAGCTATCCACCCCGACCAGATCACGCCCCGCAAACTGCTCCGCCAGATCCGCCGCCACCGCCCCGGCCCCGCACCCCAGATCCACGATATTCCCCTCTGGCAGCGCCGGAATCGCCGCGATCAGATCCAGCGCGGGGCGCAAGCGCAGATCCGCGAAACGCTGATATTTACCTGGATTCCAGTCTGCCATTGCCCCCTCCAAATTGTATACCATTGCATACACTAAATGCAGACAAAAGAAAAGCCGAGGTTTCCCCCGGCTGATCTATTATGCGGATGGTTCCGGTTCCATCCCCCCTTCGGGCGGGGATTTCTTCGGCTTGGTCTTGGGAATAGCCGTGACCGAGGGCGCATTGCCCGCGCCGTGATCATCCTCATCGGGGCCCGAATGGGGCGGCTCGCCGCGCATCACGCGCTCGATTTCCTCGCCGGTCAGGGTCTCATACTCCAGCAGGCCCTGCGCCAGACGTTCCCATTCCTCCTCACGTTCCTTGAGGATGCGATAGGCCGTGTCATAGCCATCCTGAATGAAGCGTTTGACCTCTTCCTCGATCAGCTCCTTGGTGTGCGCCGAGACCGAGAAACCGGGCGTCTGCCCCGAATAGCCCTGATGAGCCTCGGAATAGTCGATGTTCCCGACCTTATCGGACATCCCCCAGCTAAGCACCATCGCCCGCGCCAGACCCGAGGCCTGCTGAATATCCCCAGCCGGCCCGTTCGAGACCTCATCCTCACCGTATTTGAGGATTTCCGCCGCCTTACCGGCCATGGTCATGGCCAGTTTCTGCTCGCATTCGGATTTGTGCCAGTTCAGGCGGTCGATTTCCGGCAGGCTGACCACCATGCCCAACGCGCCACCGCGCGGGATGATCGTAGCCTTATAAACCGGGTCGCATTTGGGCAGCGCCAGGCCAACAACGGCGTGGCCGGCCTCGTGATAGGCGGTCTTTTCCTTTTGGTCCTGCGTCAGCACCATCGAGCGGCGCTCGGCCCCCATCATCACCTTGTCCTTCGCGTTCTCGAAGTCCTCCATGGTGACGAAACGGCGCCCCACACGGGCGGCCATAAGCGCGGCCTCGTTGACCAGGTTCATAAGATCCGCCCCCGAGAAACCGGGCGTGCCGCGCGCGATGATCCGCAGATCCACATCGGGGCCCAGCGGGGTCTTGCGGGCATGAACGCCCAGGATTTTCTCGCGGCCCTTGATGTCGGGGTTGGGCACGGTGACCTGGCGGTCAAAGCGGCCCGGACGCAGCAGCGCAGGGTCCAGCACGTCACGGCGGTTGGTGGCGGCCAGGATGATCACACCCTCGTTTGCCTCGAACCCGTCCATTTCCACCAGCAGCTGGTTCAACGTCTGCTCGCGCTCGTCGTTGCCACCGCCATAGCCAGCGCCACGGGCCCGGCCCACGGCGTCGATCTCGTCGATGAACACGATACAGGGGGCGTTTTTCTTGGCCTGCTCGAACATGTCACGGACACGGGACGCGCCCACACCCACGAACATTTCCACGAAATCCGAGCCCGAGATGGTGAAGAACGGCACACCCGCCTCGCCCGCAATCGCACGGGCCAGCAGCGTCTTACCAGTACCCGGAGGGCCCACCAGCAGCGCGCCTTTGGGGATCTTGCCGCCCAGACGGCTGAATTTCTGCGGATTGCGCAGGAATTCGACGATCTCTTCCAGCTCTTCCTTGGCCTCATCAATGCCGGCCACATCATCAAAGGTCACGCGGCCCTGTTTTTCGGTCAGCAGCTTGGCCTTGGATTTGCCGAATCCCATGGCCCCGCCTTTGCCCCCGCCCTGCATGCGGTTCATGAAGTAAATCCACACACCGATCAGCAGCAAAAACGGCAGAAGGCTTAGGATAAACGATTGGAAACCGGATTGTTCCTGGCTTTCGGCGGTGACCGGCACGCCTTTGGCGATCAGATCGTCGGTGATCTCGGCATCATCGGGTTTGATGGTGACGTAATCGCGCCCGTCGGTCCCCCGATAGCGGATTTTCTCGCCGTCCAGAGTGACTTTGCTGACCTTTTCCTGATCCACGGCCTGCACGAATTCCGAATACGGAATCGCCTGGCTTTGCAATGTCGATCCAGACCCGCTGAACAGGTTGAACAGAGCCAGAATCAAAAGGAACAGGATGACCCAGAAGGCGATGTTCTTAGCGTTGCCCAAGGAAACTCTCCCAAAATTTCGGTTGGCCCTGCGCCTATCACAGCAGCCACCGTTCTTAAATAGAGATCATGCACCCATGTTCAATGCGATAAAAGGGCAGAAAGGCAATCTTGGCGGCCATTTGCAGGTTCCACGCCCCATCCGCTGGCAAAGCCAGACAGGGGCGCGGCAATCAGGCGCTGCCCCTGCCAGACCGCCGGGTCGGCCATCACAGCCGCCGCGGGGCGCCCGGTCTGGCGCCAGTTTGGCAGGGCGGCCAGCCCGTTTTCACCCACTGCGGCGATGTGCACATCCGCCGCCGCAGCCCCGTGCAATCTGAAACGCCCGTCCCAGACCTGACCGGGCTGCGCGGTTTCCCCTGTCACGGCGGCGTATTCGCGGTGCAGATAGAGCGCGCCCTGACGGTGAGTCAGCACACAGCCGTGCAGGGTCATCCGCTGTTTTTGTGCCGCCGCCTGCAACAATTGCGCCACGGGCTGACGGCGCGGCGCATAGCCAGCCCCGGACAGCCAGCACAGCGCTCCGACCAGCAGCCGCCGCTGCAATTCCGGCGGCAGAGCGGTGAACTCTGCCCGGTCAATCCGCACATCCGGGCCCTGCATATGCAGATGCTGCTGCGCGAACCGATGCACCGCCCAGTCCAGCGCCTGCCGCGCCTGAGCCAGAGTCTGCGCCACCTCGGACAGGGCGCTGGCCGTCAGCCCCAGGTCGGCCAGCTGCGCCGCCTGCTGACGTATCCGGATCCGTTCATAGGCCATATCCGCATTCGAGGGGTCCTCGATCCAGCCCTGCCCCAGCCCCTGCAAATAGCGCCGCAGATCCTGCCGCGCGCAGCCGATCAATGGCCGCACGAAACGCACCCCCGAAACCATGCGTTCCCGCATCGCCGAGAGCCCATCCACACCCGCGCGGCGGGCCAGGCGCATCAGCAAGGTCTCGGCCTGATCCTCTTGGGTGTGGGCCAGCGCGACACAATCCAGCCCGTGCCGCGCGGCCCATTCGGACACCAACCGATACCGCGCCTGCCGCGCCCGATCCTGTAGATTGCCCGCCCCGTCCCAGCCGTTCCAGCGCAGCGTGTCATGCGGCACGCCCAGATCGGCGCAAAGAGCCGCGACAAAACGCGCCTCGTCAGCGGCCTCGGGGCGCAACCCATGGTCCACGGTGACGGCACGCAGGGGGACGCCCGCCGCGGCGGCCAGCCGCAACAGAGCGATGGAATCCCCACCGCCCGACACGGCCACCCCCAATGCGGGCGCGCCCAAATCGTGCAAAAAATCCGTCAGGGCGGCGGGGGGGTCGTTCACGAACATCCCAGTTGCTGCATCGCCACCTGCGCCGGCTCGACCGAGGCAGAAGTGGGGAAACGCACGCCGACCTCGGACAGGGTCACGCAGGCTTCCTGAGTCTGGCCCAGATCCGCCAGCGCCTGCCCCAGCAGGAACAGGGCCTCGGGGGCGTCCGTGCCCTGCGGCGCGCTGCTGAATGCGTTCAGAAAGGCCCGCGCCGCGCCCGGATTATCCCCCAGACGGCTAAGCGCCTTGCCACGCAGCAAATGCGCCGAGGCCGTCAGCGGGCTGCCGGGATACGCATCAATAAAGGCCGCAAATTTCTGCGCCGCCCCGCTGGCATCGCCGTTTTCCAGCGCGGCGCGGGCAGCATCGAAATCGGCCTGCTCGCCCACGGCCAGCTGCGCGTCCGATCCGCCGTTCACCTCAGGGCGCGCCGGGGCCGGGCTGCCCTGATCTGCGCCACCCAGGGTGGTTGTGTCCCCCAGTTTGGACACATCGCCGCCCTCCAGCTCGACCAGGCGGAACTCCAGATCGCCAATCCGGTTGGTGCCGTCCTGAACGATCCGGTTGATGCGGAATTCCAGCTGTTCGGTTTTCGAGGTCAGCTGCTGCATCTGCGCCTCGATCGCGTTGACCCGCGACAGAACCGAACCCCCGCCCGCTCCGGCCGGGGCGCCCGAGGTGCTCAGCTCGCGCTTGAGCCGCTGGATTTCAACGTAAAGCACCGACAGTTCCTGACGAATATCCGCCAAAGTCTGCGTCCGGTCCTGCGCCAGCCCGGCGCGCGGGCCCATCGGCAGCAACAGCGCCATCAGCAGTACAGCAAAAATCCAGCGCATCGCGTTCCCCTTAGCTGTTGTAATCGGCCGAGATGATCGTCACCGCGCGCCGGTTCTTGGCATAACAGGCCTCTTGGCTGCAAATCTCGATCGGGCGCTCCTTGCCATAGCTGACGACCTTCAGACGCGTGGCCGAGACCCCCTGTTGCAGCAGATATTCCTGCACCGCATTGGCGCGGCGCGCGCCCAGGGCCAGGTTATATTCCCGCGTGCCCTGTTCGTCCGCGTGACCTTCGATGATCGCGGTGTAATCGGAATTCTTGATCAGCCATTGCGCCTGTCCGTCCAACGTAACCTGAGCCTCGCCGGTCAGGGTGGACTGATCCACCTGGAAAAACACGCGGTCCCCCACGCTTTGCTGGAAATACAGCGGCGAGGTAGGATCATCGGCCGAGCCAGAGCCGCCCGCCCCGCCCAGGTTTACCTCGTCTCCGCTAAAGCGATCGGGATTGGTACAGGCCGCCAGAGCCAGGACCGACGTCAGCAGAATTGCGCGTGTCAGATGTTTCATGGATTTGCCCTACTCGATATGTCTGTTTTCTTAGGTTGTAGCACAGCGCGCGTCCCGTGGGAACGCGTGCCTTAGTTCTGCAAGGGCGACCAGGCCGGATCCGAGGCCCCGCTGACCGTTTTCACCCGTTTCAGGTTCCGCCCGGTGATGTCCACCGTATACAGGCTGGACGATCCGCTGGCGCCTTGGGTTTCGCGGGTGAACATGATCACCCGGCCATTGGGCGACCAGGTGGGCCCCTCATCCAGAAACGAGGCTGTCAGCAGCCGTTCCTCGGATCCGTCGGTGCGCATCACGCCGATATGAAACCGGCCCTTGTGCTGTTTGGTAAAGGCCACCAGATCCCCGCGCGGCGACCAGACCGGCGTGCCATAGCGCCCCTGGCCAAAGCTGATCCGCTTGGGCGTGCCGCCATCGGCGGACATGATATATAGCTGCTGGGTGCCGCTGCGGTCGCTTTCGAACACGATCTGGCGGCCATCGGGGCTGAAGCTGGGGGCCGTCTCAATAGAGGGCGCGCTGGTCAGCCGCTGCGAGCGCCCCGAACCGATGTCCATCTTATAGATGTCCGTGTTACCTCCGCGGGTCAGCGAATAGACCACCGTGCGCCCGTCGGGCGAAAAGCGGGGGGCAAAGCTCATGGTGCCGCTGCTTTCCTCCAGTACGCGGCGGCCCACGCTGGCCACATCCAGAACATAGATGCGCGGGAACCCGGTTTCATAGCTGGTGTACAAAATACGATCCCCCGTGGGCGAGAACCGCGGCGCCAGCACGATGGACCGGCTGTCGGTCAGATACTGCACATTCGCACCGTCGTAATCCATGATCGCCAGACGCTTTTTGCGGTCGCCCTTGGGGCCGGTCTCGGACACGAACACCACGCGGCTGTCGAAATAGCCGCCCTCGCCGGTGATCCGGCTATAGACCGCATCGGCCACCTTATGCGCCATGCGCCGCCATCCGTCCTGGGTGCCCGCAAATTGCAGACCGTTGCCCAGTTCCTGCCCGGCAAAGACATCATACACCCGGAATTTCACCACCAGACGCCCACCCGATTGCAGGCTGACCGCCCCGGTGATCAGCGCCTGCGCATTGATCGCCTTCCAATCGGCAAACTGCACCGGAGAGCTAAAGCTGGTGATCTTGCTGATATGCGCGCCAGCGGGGATTTCGCGGAACAGCCCGGTGCCGGACAGATCCTGCGCCACCAGCCGGGCAATATCCTGCGCGACCTTCTGCGCCGCGCCGTTTTCCGCGACGAAATCGGGCACCGCATAGGGCAGCGGCTCGATCACGCCCTCGGTGATTTCAATCCGCAGCGGCGCCGCCTGGGCCGGAGCTGTGAAACCAAGAACCAGGAACGCACACAGGAGGGTCAGAACATGTTTCATCATTTGATCCTCATTTTCTCCGGATTGAATGTCATTTCAATGTCGCGCCACTGCGCATATTTGTCTTTGGGCAGGTTAAAGCCGCTGGATCCGCAGCGAATGATCGCTCTTCGGGCAGCCTCGTAGGCCTGGCGGGCCGAGCTGGCCGTCCCGCCGCTGCTGGACACCATGCGAATCGAGCCCACATCCGGTTTGCCCGCCTCGGACAGGCGCACGGCCACGATGACAGTGGTGCGCAGCGCATCCGAGGACAACGAGCCGGTGTTCCAGCAGCGTTGCACCGCGATGCGCAGGGCGTCTTTTTCGCCTGCGGTCAGCGGCGGGCCTGCGGGGGCTGCGGGCGTGTCCGTGGCAGGGCCGGGTTCGGACCCGGCGGCATCGGCCACGGCCTTTTCGATGGCACTGCGCATGTCATCTTGTGCGGGATCGGGGCGCGAGGGCCGCGATTTGGGCCGACGCGAACTGGCCGGCGCGCCCGAGGGGGGATCCTCGGCCTCGGTCACGATCTCATCGGCGGCCTCTTCGGGGGCGGTGGCCTCGGTCTCTTCTTTTTGCACCTCGCCCGCGTCATCCTTGCGGACCTCTTCGCGGGTGATGTCATCGGGTTTGGTCTCGGGCGCGGGCTGGGCCACGGGCTCGGGCGCGACGCGCGGGGCGGGGCGCGGTTTGGGGCGCACGGATTGCCTGGGCGCCAGCACCACATCCTCGGCCGGGGGCGGAGCGATCTCGGGCGGGGTGTCCTGCACCTCGGCGGGGGGCGGAGGCACGATCTCGGTCACGTCGGGGCTGTCATCTTGCGGCGGGGTTTCCGGCACCGGCTCGGGCACGGGGCGCTCGGGCGGGGTGTCTGGCTCTGCGATGGGCTGCGGCGCGGACTCTTCGCGAGGATCGGGCTGGACCGGCTGCACGGGTGCCGGGGCCTCGGTGTCCACTGCGGGGGGCTGCTGAGCACCGACGATCCGTTCATATTCCTCGGGCGAGATGACGGCGACCTCGGTCACCTCAAAGGGTTCGGGCGCGGGGGCGAACACGTCCCCCACCAACAACCAGCCGATCAGCCCCACATGGCCAATCCCCGAGATATACTGCCCCGCGTTCATCTGTGGCTCAGTTTCCCTGATCCGCGGCGTCCGCTTCGCCGTCCAGCTTGGGCCCGCCGGTGTCTGTCACCAGCCCGATATTGCTGAACCCACCGCGATTAAGAGCCCCCATCACCTGCACCACCACCTCGTAGGGGACGGCGCCATCGGCGCGCAGGAACACCCGGTCGCCCTCGCGTTCGGCCGCAATGGCGCGCAGGCGGTTCACCAGATCGGCCATCGGCACCTCAGTTTTCTGGATCATCACCACACCAGCGGCAGTAACGGTGACGGCCAGCGGCTCTTCTTGGTCCGAGGGCAGCGCGTTGGCCGCCGTTTTCGGCAACTCCACCGGCACGCCCACCGTCATCAGCGGCGCGGCGACCATAAAGATGATCAGCAGCACCAGCATCACATCCACAAAAGGCGTGACGTTGATTTCCGACATGGCCTGAGCCCCGCCGCGACGATGCCGCCTGCGCCGTCCGCCTCCGCCGGTCTTTTTCATGACACCCGCGCCCATGGCTTAGCTGTCCAACTGGCGGCTGAGGATGGTGGCGAATTCGTCAGCAAAGGCCTCATAGCCGGCGATGATCCGGTCACTGTCGGCGCTTAGCTTGTTGTAGAACACCACGGCCGGGATCGCGGCCAGCAGGCCCAGGCCGGTGGCCAGCAGGGCCTCGGCGATGCCAGGGGCCACGACGGCCAGGTTGGTGTTCTGCTGCTCGGCGATGTTGATAAAGGCGTGCATGATGCCCCAGACCGTGCCGAACAGCCCCACAAACGGCGCCACCGACCCGATCGAGGCCAGCACCGGCAGGCCGCGCAACCGGCTGTCGGCCTCTTTGGCGATGGCCACATCCATGGACCTGTCGATCCGCGCCTGAGCATTGGCGATCATCCCGCCATCCGCCCGATGCGAGCGCCGCCATTCGATCATGCCGGCGGCAAACACCTTCTGCGCACTGCCCTTGGGCTCGGCTCCGATCTGGTCGAACAATTCGTCCAGCGGCTCGCCCGACCAGAAGGCGCGATCGAACCGATCCGCCTCTCGTCTTGCCTTACGGTAGGTGATGGTTTTCTGAAAAATGATCGACCAGGACCAGAACGAGGCAACAATCAGCAGGATCATCACCAGTTTCACGGTTAGGGTCGCGCGTGCGAACAGCGCCCACATAGAGAAGTCAATCTCCTGCGCCAGCGCAAGGGTCTCTGTTTCCATTAGCCTGCTCTTTGTTATCGGCCCATTTGCGGACCTTGTTTACAGGCGAAAATAACCGATCCTTAAGGGGAAAGCCAACACATCTGCGTCATTGGCGGTTTTCCGAGCGGTTTTAATGGATAAGCTGGCGAATATTTGCCGGCATCCGGGCCGGGTGGCCCGTATCGGTCATCATCACGACGGTGACGACCGCATGAAACAGCTCTACATCGCCGCGCCTGACCCGCTGTTCCAGGATCCAGCGCACGCCGGTCAGCTGCATGGTCTCGGTCTCGACCGTCAGCAAATCATCCAGACGCGCGGGCGCCAGATAGTCCGCCTCGACCCGGCGCACCACGAACACCAGCCCGTTTTCCTTCATCTCGCGCTGATCGATGCCCAGCTCGCGCACCCATTCACTGCGGGCCCGTTCGATATAACGCAGATAATTGGCGTAATAGACGATGCCCGCCATGTCCGTGTCCTCATAATAGACCCGGATATTCATTTCATGCGTGTTCATGTCGCTCTCCCTCGCGCTCTTGCCGGCACCCTATGCAGCCCCGCCCCCTGAGACAAGACACCCCCCGCTCAGCGGATAGCTGGCCAGAGGCTGATAAAGCGGACCGTCCGGATATAGCTGCGAGCGATACAGGCTGAACTGCGTGGCCTCTGGCCCGCGGATCACCCGATCCCCATTCCGCGCCAGCCAGGCCCCCATCCGCCCCCTGGCAGCCTCGGGCACCCGGCGCGGAAACCTGGCCAGGGTGATATGCGGCTTGAACCGCCGGCGCGGCAGATCCAGCGCACAAACAGCCGCATCACCCCGCCTGCAACCGCGCAAACAGACGCAGCGCATGGCTGACGTCCTGCGCCACAGCCGGCATCAGACGATCATACCCCGCGCGGATCACCCCCGCGATCTCGGGGCGCAGAATGGTCCGCCCCCCGGCAACAGCCAAAGGCGAGCTGTCCGCAAAAGCCTGATCCGACCACATCAGCACCACCTGCACCACCTGCGCCAACGCCAGAGTCTCAGCCGGCATCGCCGACAGCTCCGAATCCATCCGCAAAAACACAAAGGCCGCCTGAATCGCCCCCGTATCGTCAAACCGGAACGCACGATACTGATTGGCATCCGCCTGTTTCAAACGCGCCACCAACTCTGCCAGATCGGGGATCAAACGGTCCAGATCCGGCACCTCCAGCAACTCGTCCCAGCCCCGAAAGAAAAAGAACATCAGGTTCGCGCCCAACTCAGGATCGGTCTCGGCCATCTTGTGCCCGGCCAACGCCACCACAGCCTCGATCGCCCCCTTCACCGTCTGCAAAGTCGCCTCTTCCACCCCGAACACGATCGGCACAATCGGCCGCCCCCACCGGGCAAAAGCATAAGTTCCATCGCGGCGGGTAAACAGGTTCTCAATATCAGCCGGGGACATGGGCGCTCCTCTGCCAGGGCCGCACAGCCCCGATTGTGCTTCTTTTTGATCCAAATACTCAAATCGCAACCGATCCGCCAGCACCACGGCCACGGAATTCAGCCAAACATATCCGCCTGCCCCGGCGTCCTGGGCGCGGCCATCCCCAGATGAGTCCAGCCCTTCTGCGCCAGCATCCGCCCGCGCGGAGTGCGTTGTATCAGCCCCTGTTGCAGCAAAAACGGCTCGATCACCTCTTCCAGCGCATCGCGGCTTTCGGACAGGGCCGCGCTGATGGTCTCGATTCCCACCGGCCCGCCAGCATAATTTTCGGCGATCAGACGCAGATACCGCCGGTCCGCGCCATCCAGCCCCAGATGATCCACCCCCAGCCGGGTCAGCGCGTGATCGGCAATCTTCTGCGTGACCCGCCCGTCGCCCTCGACCACCGCGAAATCCACCACCCGGCGCAGCAGCCGCCCCGCAATCCGAGGCGTCCCGCGCGAGCGTTTCGCAATCTCGCGCGCGCCATCGGGGTCGGCGGGTGCCCCCAGCAGCCGGGCATTGCGGGTGACGATCTCGTTCAGCTCGTCCACGGTATAGAATTGCAGCCGCGTCGGAATGCCGAACCTGTCGCGCAACGGCGTTGTCAGCAGGCCCAGACGCGTCGTCGCCCCGACCAGAGTAAAGGGCTGCAACTCGATCCGCACGGTGCGCGCGGCGGGGCCCTCGCCGATCACCAGATCCAGCTCGTAATCCTCCAGCGCGGGGTAGAGCACTTCTTCGACGGCCGGGTTCAGACGGTGAATCTCGTCGATGAACAGCACGTCGCGCGCCTCCAGATTGGTCAGGATCGCTGCCAGATCGCCCGCCTTGGCCAGCACCGGCCCCGAGGTCATGCGGAAATTCACCCCCAATTCGCGCGCCATGATCTGCGCCAGCGTGGTTTTGCCCAGACCGGGTGGGCCATGAAACAACGTGTGGTCCATCGCCTCGCCGCGCTGACGGGCGGACTGAATGAACACTTTCAGGTTCGCGCGGGCCTCGGCCTGACCGATAAAGGCGTCCAGCTCCTGCGGGCGCAGGGCGCGGTCGTTATCCTCGGGCAGCGGATCGGGGCGCAGGGCGGGATCGGGCACAGAACCGGCGGAATCGATTGTCATGGCAGAGCCTTTCGCGGCTTAGTCTTTGGGGGCCAGAAGCTTCAGCGCCGATCGAATCAACCCCGAGGTATCGGCCTCAGGATCATCCTGCGCCGCCTGGGCCACGGCCGTCGCGGCCTCGGAGGGACCATAGCCCAGATTGGACAGGGCCGACAGGGCATCCGACTGCGCCGCCGCCCCGGCATTGGCGCGCGGGGCGGATTTCGGCGCGGGGCTGGGCGCAGGATCGGGATCGGGGTCTATCACCTCGGGCAAGGCCTGGCCGCTGGCCTGCGCCAGCGTGCCGCCCAGGGCCATCACGCCGGGCGCCTTATCCTTCAACTCATGCACCACGCGCTGCGCCGTCTTAGGCCCGATCCCCTTGGCCGCCTTGATCGCGGCAATATCGCCCAGGGTGATCGCACGCCCCACGCCCTCGGCCCCCAGGGTGCCAAGGATCGCCATCGAGGCCTTCGCCCCGATCCCCTGCACGGAAATCAGCAGGCGGTGCCACTCTTTTTCCAGCAGGCTGGGAAAGCCGAACAGCTGCATCAGATCCTCGCGCACCAGCAATTCGGTGTACAAGGACACGGGCTCTCCATTGCCAGGCAGCCCGGCCAGCGTCCGATCCGAGCAATAGACGATGTAGCCCACCCCGCGCACGTCGATCAGCACGTGATCCTCGCTGCGATATTCAATCCGTCCGGTCAGTTTGCCGATCATGCCGCCGATCCCTTGATCCTTAGCGCCGCACCCGGAGCCCGCACGTAATGGGCGTGACAGATCGCGATCGCCAGCGCATCCGCCGCGTCGGGGCCGTTGATCTGCACGCCGGGCAATTGCATTTTCACCATGTGATCCACCTGTACCTTGGCCGCGTGGCCCACGCCCACGACCGTCTTTTTCACCTTGTTCGGCGCGTATTCGCCAATCGGAATTCCCGCCTGCGCCGGCACCAGCAGCGCGATCCCCCGCGCCTGGCCCAGCTTCAGCGTGCCCACAGCGTCTTTGTTGACAAAGGTATTTTCAACCGCCGCCGTATCGGGGGCGAACCGCGCCACGATGTCCGTCAGCTGATCGTGCAAGGACAGCAGGCGCGTGGCCAGCTCTGTGCCTTCTGAATGGCAAATCCCGTTCGCGATATGGCTAAGCCGGCTGCCGTCGGCCTCGATCACGCCCCATCCGAGATTGCGCAGACCGGGATCAATCCCCAAAACACGCATCTCTGCCCCCTGCTCTGTTGCTTTTTTACTTCATTAGCACGAAACGAGAACAAACGCCAAGCCGAATGCGCAATGGGCATTCATCCTCTGTTAACGGCACTTCGCCGAAACCACCCCGGCAGGCGCATCAGAATGACGAATGCGCCGGGCAGTTTGCCCAAGGTCGGGCGCGCGCTTTCTGCATCGCAGAACCCATGCATAAACCGCATATGAACTATGCAATTACCCCTGTTGTGCGGATGATTTAGGCGTTTTATGTGCCCAGCGTACCCGAAACGAAACCTTTGAAACTTAGGAAACCTGATATGGCTGTCTACGGAAATGCCCAAACCCAGTATCAGGCTGGCGGTGTTGCCAGCCGTATTATCAATGCCTTCTCGGGGGCGATCAATTCTGTCGCGCGCTATAACGAAGTGCGCGCCACCCGGATCGCTCTGTCGCGCCTGTCGGATCGCGAACTGGAAGACATCGGCCTGAACCGCGCGGATATCGAGCGCGTGGCCCGCAGCTAACCCCTGCTGAAATCGCTGAATCAAAACAGCCGCCCTGATCCTCAGGCGCGGCTGTTTCGTTTCCGAAGAGAGAGAGTTATCGGATAAAGGGGCGCATTTTCTGTGCAAGAGAGGCCGAGATCGGATCTGATTGCATGAACCATGCCCCCGCGCGTTCGATCATCGCCCCATTCTGAAGAACCGAGAGCCGATCCTGATAGGTCACAACGCCCAGATAGGCGATCAACAGCGCCTTGAATGCAAAGAAGCCTGCAACCAGAAGCACCATACCTTTGATCGGGAAACCGCGCCGGGCGGGGCGGGGACGGGCCACGATCAATCCGTCGCGATCGACGGTCAGAGAGTAGCCTCGTTTCAAGCGTGTGCGCCCGGCTTCGATCCGGCGCAGGCGGTCGTCAAACTGATTAAACATGTCGGCCATGGCAGCCTCCGGTCCTGGCCCCCACCAGTGACAGGACTTTTCTATGTGTGAAATGTGGCAAAAATGGGGCAAGCGCCTCAAAGTCGCTGCATTTCAGCCTTGAAATGACTTCATTTTCGCAGCGTTAGCGTCGTCCACTCACCAATCTCTTCGCGATAGATAAGATTGATGCCATTTTGTGCATAAACGTCAACCACCTCGTCGGCCTGTTCGTTCAGAATACCCGAGAGAATCGCGAATCCCCCATCCGTCAGATTCGTCGCCATATCGGGGGCCAGCATGATCAGCGGCGCCTTCAGGATATTGGCAAAGACCAGATCGAAGGGCGCCTTGGCTTTGATCGCGTCATTTTCGAAACCAGCGGCCTCCAGGCAGAGCACCCGGCCCTCCAGCTCATTCACCCGCACATTGGCCTGGGCCACATCCACGGCGACCTGATCAATATCGCTGGCCAGCACCGGGTTCGGCCAGATCCGCGCGGCCCCCATCGCCAGCACCGCCGTCCCGCAGCCCACATCAATCACGTTTTCGCAGGTGATCCCGTCATTGGCCAGCCGGTCCAGCGCGCGCAGACAGCCCTGCGTGGTGCCGTGGTGGCCGGTGCCAAAGGCCATGGCGGCCTCGATCAGCAGCGCCTCAGAGCCTTCGGGCACCTGATCGGCATCATGGCTGCCGTACACAAAGAACCGCCCGGCGGTGACCGGGGTCAGTTCACGTTTGACCTTGGCCACCCAGTCGGTCTCGGGCAATTCGGACACGGTGAAAGATTTCGCGCCATAGGCCGCGGCCAGCAGGGCCAGGCCGGCCTCATCCGGGGCCTCGGTGAAATAGCCGCCGACCTCCCACAGGCCCGAGTCGTCCTCGATTTCGAAGACACCGATGCCGGTGGGCTCGGGGGTCAGCTGCTCCATCGCCAGGCCCAGTGCCTCGGCGGGGGCTTTTCCTGGAAGAGTTGTCAGGGCGGTAAAGGTGGGCATTGCGGGCTCCGGCGATAATGGTGTTGCCCTAGCGCCTAAGCCCCCAACCCTGCGGGGTCAAGCGCGGCCGTGTTTTTCGCCTTGGTCTTTGGGGCTGGCGATGCCCTTTCCGGCCCGCACATAGCGCCAGCCGATCCAGGCCGCACCGATCCCCACCAGCGTATTGGCCAGCGCCTGCGCTGCAATCACCCCCGTCCCCGCCGCGACGGCCCCCAGCCCAAAGGCCAGAGGCGCCATCAGCAGGCCGTCGCGGCTCCAGTTGGCCATGGTGGCCCAGATGGGTTTGCCCAGATTGTTAAAGGCCGCATTGGACACGAACAAAGCCCCCGTAAACACGAACGACCCCGCCGCATAGAATGAGAACGCGCGCACGATGCTTTCGCCCTGACCGCTAAGCCCAAAAGCCGCCGCGACGTAATCGGCACAAAGCGCCATGACCGCCCAGGTCACCCCCGTATAGAGCGCGCAGAATTTCAGCGCATCCTTATAGGCCTGCGCCACGCGATCCCCATAACCGGCCCCGGCATTCTGGCCGATGATGCCTCCGATTGCGCCGGACAGGGCGAAAATCCCGCCAAAGGCCAGAATGGTCAGGCGCATCACCACCCCCAGGCCGGCCACCGCGCTGTCTCCGTGTTCGGCCATGGCGCGCATCAGCACCCAGTTGCCGAAAGGCGTGGACACCTGCGTGGCAATCGCGGGCACGGCGATCAGGGCAAAGGGTGCCAGATACAGCCGCATATCCCCCCAGGCCGGACGGGTCAGGATATTGTGGGTATGGATCAGCCAGTACATCCCCAGCACCACCATACCGGCCCGCGACAGCACGATGGCCAGGGCCGCGCCCTCGATCCCCCATCCCATATAAAGGATCAGCAGCGGGTCCAGCAGAACGGCGGCCAGCCCGGCTGACATCGTGACCAGCATCGAGCGCGCCGCATCCCCCAGCGCCCGCAGCACTGCGCTGGTCATCATCCCCGCCGCGATCATCGGCAAGGACGGCAGAGAGATTTGCAAGAAGGACACGGCGGCCTCCAGCACCGGGCCTTCGGCCCCCGACAGCCGCAACAAAGGTTCGCAGAACGCAAAGACAGCCGCCGCGATCACCGCCTGCGCCCCCGTCGCATAAATCAGCGCCGAAGTCGCGATCCGCCGCGCCCGCCGCACGCGCCCCTGCCCCAACGCGCGCGAAACCAGCGCCACGGCGGCAATCATCATGCCAATCGCGATTGAGATCACAAAAAACTGCAAAGTCCCGGCAAAGCCGACGGCGGCGATCAGCTCTTCTTGCTCTAGCTTGGAAATCCAGAACAGCGCCAGGAAATCCACCAGGAACATGAAGCTCAGCCCCAAAGAGCCCGTCATCGTCATCACCACCACGTGGCGCATGGTCGAGCCCGTCAGGAACTTGGCCTGAGTCTGTTGCGTCCGGGGGGACATCTGATTACTCGGCCGGGGCGGGCAGCCCGCGGGCAAAGATCGTCTCGCGGCCCGGTTCGGGGTGACGCGGGATCAGCAGGGCCAGCATCAGGGAAATCCCCGCCATCGCCGCCGCCAGGAAAAACACCGCCCCCGGCGAAACCAGCCACAGATAGCCCAGCAGCGCGGGCAGGAACACGGCGGCGATATGATTGATCGTAAACGCCACGGCGGCCGTGGGCGCGATGTCCCCTGGATCGGCGATTTTCTGGAAATAGGTTTTCAGCGCCAGCGCCAGGGCAAAGAACATGTGATCCACCACATACAGGATCGAGGCCAGCAGCACCCCCCAGCCAAACCAGTAGATCCCGCCATAGAGCAGGAACACCACCGCCAGCCCGGCATATTCAAAGACCAGCGCGCGGCGCTCGCCGAAGCGGGCGACGATTTTGCCAAAGACCGGCGCCAGCACCATGTTGGCCACCAGGTTGATCAGATACAGGCTGGTGACTTCGTGCACCTCGAACCCGAAGCGTTCAACCATCATGAAGCCTGCGAACACGGTAAAGATCTGACGGCGGGCCCCGGCCATGAACTGCATCGCGTAATACAGCCAATACCGGCGGCGCAGGACGAATTTCTTGACCTGCGGATTGGGGGCCTCGAATTGCGGATAGGCCAGCAGGCAGAACAGCGCGATCAGGGCGGTCACGCCTCCGGCCATCATGTAGACGATGTTATAGGTCAGCCCCAGCGCATCCCACAGCAGCACAATCGCACCGTAGGCCACCAGCGTTGCCGCCGACCCGGCCGCCAGCAGCCAGCCCAATATCTGCGGTGCGCGGTCCTTGGGCAGCCATTGCAATTGCAGCGACTGGTTCACCGTCTCATAGTAATGAAACCCGATCGAGCTAAGCATCGTGATCGTCAAAATCCCGCCCAGCGAGGGGAACCACGCCGTCACCGCCGTCGCCACACCCAGCAGGATCAAGGACACCACCCCCAGCACCTGTTCGCGGATGAACATGATCAGGGCGATGACTCCGATCGCGAAAAAGCCGGGAATCTCGCGCACCGTGTGCAGCCAGCCGATATCGGCCCCATCGAACTGTGCGACCTCGATCACAAAGTTGTTCAGCAGGGCCGACCAGGTGGCAAAGGCAATCGGCATCGCTGCCGCCATCAAAAACAGCAGGCTGATCGGACGACGCCACAGCGGCAGATTACGGGCTTGTTCCAGGGGGGTCACGTGTAACATGCTTCACCCTTACGCCTGAAATCCCCATTTGGCGAGGCCCGTAGAAACCCGGTTCTGTGCACAGGCGCGCATTGGCCTTTTGCATGAATGCACGAACCTGATCTGAATCAATGAAATATGAATATGTCTATGCCAAAGCCCCCTGAACACCAAGGAGGGCCCCCGCATATGGATATTCTGAGCATCGTTGAACAAATAGGCGAGGCCCCGACGGCGGCTCTGCTGGGGGTTATCACCGGGGTCATCTTTGGCATTTCGGCGCAGCGGTCCCGGTTCTGCCTGCGCGCGGCCACGGTAGAGTTCGCCCGCGGACAGCTGGGGGATAAGGTGGCGGTGTGGTTCCTGACCATTTCCACCGCCATCGTCTGGGTGCAGGGCGCGCAGTTGCTGGGCCTGTTCAACGCCGCCGATGCCCGCCAGATGGCCATTCCCGGCAGCTGGTCCGGTGCCATCATCGGAGGCCTGCTGTTCGGCGTCGGCATGGTGCTGGCGCGCGGCTGTTCGGGCCGGCTGCTGGTGCTGGCGGCGACGGGGAACCTGCGCTCGGTCGTGTCGGGGCTGATCTTTGCGGTGGTCGCGCAAATGAGCCTCTCGGGTATCCTGTCGGATTTCCGCAATACCATCGCCTCGCTTTGGATCACCCAGGGCGGGCGCAACCTGGACCTGATCGCCGCCGCCGGATTGCCGGAATGGGGCGGGCTGGGGATCGGCCTGCTGTTTGCCGCGCTGGCGCTGGTCCTGTCCTGGCGCAATAAAATCTCGATCGCGCGGCTGTTTTTCGGGGCGGGCGTGGGCTTTGCCGTGGCGGTGGGCTGGGTCAGCACCTATGCGCTCAGCCAGATCGCCTTTGATCCGGTCACCGTCGAAAGCGTCACCTTCTCAGGCCCCTCGGCGCATACGTTGATGTTCTTTCTGGACCGGAACGAAGTGCTGCAATTCTCGGTCGGGCTGGTGCCGGGGGTGGTGATCGGCTCGTTCGTGTCCTCGTTCCTGAAGGGTGAATTCAAGTTTCAGGGCTTTTCCGACGAATCCAACATGCGCCGTTCCATGACCGGGGCGGTGCTGATGGGATTTGGCGCGATGCTGGCCGGAGGCTGCGCCATCGGAGCAGGCGTGACCGGCGGATCGGTCTTTGCCGGAACGGCCTGGCTGGCGCTGTTCTGCATGTGGATCGGCGCCATGAGCACCGATTTCCTGCTGGATCAGCGCGGATTGCGCGCCAAGCCGGTGTAATCCGGGCGCAAATATTCACGAAACCGTGAGGGCCGGGATTATTCCCGGCCTTTTTGCGTCTTTTACTATGCCGGCTGCAGACGGCGCCAACACTTGCCAGAAACCGATGAACATAGGACATATTGAAATGACCCTGAAACTCTCTGCTGCGCTGGCCGCCGCCACGCTGATCCTGGGCACTGCCGCCTTTGCCGCCACCGCCATTCAGACCGGCAGCTCGGCCAAGGGCAAAATCCTGACCGATGGCGCCGGCATGTCGCTTTATACCTTTGACAAGGACACCCCCGCCGTTTCCAACTGCTATGACGATTGCGCCGCGAAATGGCCGCCGCTGCTGGCCAGCAAACGCGCCAAGCCGCAAGGGGCCTTTGGCATCATCCTGCGCACGGATGGGGAACGCCAGTGGACCCACAAGGGAATGCCGCTTTACACTTGGTTCAAGGATGCCGCCGCCGGCGACATCACCGGCGATGGCGTCAAGGGCGTCTGGCACCTGGCCCGTCCGTAACCCGAGGCGCTGAAATGACAGTCCTGGACGAGATTGAAACTCTGATCCCTGACCTGCGCCGCTATGCCTATGCCCTGATGCGGGACAAAGAGGCAGGCGACGACCTTGTTCAGGACTGTCTGGAGCGCGCCGTCACCCATCTGCATACCCGCAAGGGCGGGTCTTTGCGGGGCTGGCTGCTGCGTATCCTGATCAACCGGCACCGCGATCTGATGCGCCGCGCCCCGCGCGCCGGGCACCTGATCGCGGTGGACGAGCTGCCAGCCGAACCCGCCCATCCGGCCCGTCAGGACACTCATATGGCCCTGCGCGAGACCGAGGCCGCGATCGCCCGCCTGCCCGAAGATCAGCGCCGTGCCCTGCTGCTGGTTGCCCTGGACGGGGCCAGTATTGACGAAGCCGCCCAGGCGCTGGACATTCCCAAAGGCACCTTACTGTCCCGTCTGGCCCGTGCTCGGGCCAGTCTGCGCACCCTGACGGGCCGGGACGCGCCCACCGCCCGCACCGGAGACCCGCACCCATGACCCACGCATCCCTCCCGCCGCTGACCGACGAAGAGCTGATCGCCTATTTCGAAGATGCGCTGCCACCGCAGGACCGGGCCGCGGTGCAGGCCCGGCTGGAATTGGACCCCGCAGCGCAGGCCAAACTGGCCGATTGGGCCCAGCAGAATGCCGATCTTCAGGCGCTTTTCCCAGCCGAGCCGGTGCCCGACCGCCTGCGCGCCCTTCTGCGCGCCTCTCCGCCCGAGATTCAGCCCGAAATTCAGCCTGAACCGCAGCCCGGATTTCTATCGGGGCCGCGCTGGCGCGCGCTGGCGGCCAGTCTGGCGATGCTGGCCATCGGGGGCCTGGGCGGCTGGCTCAGCCATGCGCAACTGGCCCCCATCCCAGCAGGCGAAGCCGCGCAGCAAACCCTGGCCCAAGCGGCCCTGCGCGCCCATGAAACCTATGTGGTCGAGGTCGTCCACCCTGTCGAAGTCCCCGCCAGCCAGCGGGCGCATATGGACAGCTGGATGTCCAAACGCGTCGGCGCACCTCTTAGCCCCCCGAACCTCAGCCAATCGGGATATACGCTGATGGGCGGGCGCATCCTGCCTGCGGGCAGCAATGGCGCGGCGGGCCTGTATATGTACGAGGATGAAAACGGCGGGCGGATCACGCTCTATGTCTCGCAGGGGCAGGCGCGCGACAGCGCCTTCCGGTTTGCCCAGACGCCCGGCGCGCAAAGCCTGATGTGGCACGATCAGGGGCTGGGATATGCGCTGACCGGCGCGGTGCCACGAGACGATCTGAAAAAACTGGCCCAAAGCGCTTATGACCAGCTGCTGTAGACCTAATAGAAGCTCTGCGGGTCAATATCCACGCTGATCCGGGTCTGGTTGCCGGGTTTGAACTGTGTCAGCCAGCGCGCGATCGCGGCCTGTAGCGGCGCGCCCTTGTCGGCCTTGATCAGCAGGCGCACGCGATGCCGCCCGCGGATACGGGCAATCGGCGCGGGCGCGGGGCCGAACACCTGCGCGCCGATCTGGCGCAGAGGCGCGTCCATCCGGGCCATCTGATTGCCCAGATCGAACACCTCCTGCACGTCCGGAGACGACAGGATGATCCCCGCCATCCGCCCGAAAGGAGGCACATTGGCCACGCGGCGCTCGTCTGCCTCGGCCTGCCAGAACCCGGTCTCGTCGCCGGCAATGATCGCGCGGATCACCGGATGGTCCGGCTGATAGGTCTGCATCAGGGCCAGGCCCTTGCGCTCGGACCGGCCCGCGCGGCCCGCCACCTGCCGCATCAGCTGAAACGTGCGCTCGGCCGCGCGCAGGTCGGACCCCTGAAGCCCCAGATCCGCGTCAATCACCCCCACCAGCGTCAGCAGCGGAAAGTTATGCCCCTTGGCCACCAGCTGCGTGCCGATGATGATATCGGCGCCGCCGTTGGCAATCTCCTCGATCTGGGATTTCAACGCGCGGGCCGAGCCGAACATGTCCGAGCTAAGCGTCACCACACGCGCATCGGGAAACAGCGCCTGGGCCTCTTCGCTTAGACGTTCCACACCGGGGCCGACAGGGGCCAGATGACCCTCGGCCTGACAATTGGGGCAGGCCTCGGGCATTGGTTTCGTCTCGCCGCATTGGTGGCAGACCAGACGTTTCAGAAACCTGTGCTCCACCATCCGCGCATCGCAATGATCGCCCCCGATCTGATGCCCGCAGGCCCGGCACAGGGTGATCGGCGCGTATCCACGGCGGTTGATAAATAGCAGAGATTGCTCGCCTTTTTCGGCACGGGCCAGAACCTCGCGCTGCAATGTGCCGGAAATCCAGCGGTCCGAGGGCAGCTTCTCCGCACGCATGTCAATCGCGCGCATGTCGGGCATCACGGCAGGGCCATAGCGGCTGGTCAGGGTCAGTTTGCGGTACTTCCCGGCCTCGGCATTTGTCCAGCTCTCCAACGACGGCGTGGCCGAGGCCAGCACCACCTGAGCGCCGCAGATACTGGCGCGCAGAACGGCCATATCGCGGGCATTATACAGCACCCCGTCCTCTTGTTTATAAGAGGTATCGTGTTCCTCATCCACGACGATCAGGCCAAGGTTCTGATAAGGCAGAAACAGCGCCGAGCGCGCCCCGATCACCACCTGAGCCCCCCCCTGCCCGACCATTTTCCAGATGCGGCGGCGCTCGGTCATGGTGACGCCGGAATGCCATTCGGCCGGTTTCGCGCCAAAACGCGCCTGCACACGGGTCAGGAATTCTACCGTCAGGGCAATTTCCGGCAACAGAACCAGCGCCTGACGGCCCCGGCGCAGACATTCGGCGACGGCCTCCAGGTAGACCTCGGTTTTGCCCGATCCGGTGACCCCATGCAGCAAGGTGGTGCCATAGCGTTCCGTCTGGATGGCAGCCCGCAGGGCCTGCGCGGCGGCAGCCTGATCGCCGGTCAGCGCCTTGCCCGCGTGTTCGGCATCCATCTGCGGGAAGGGCAGATCGCGCGGGCGGTCCTCTTCCAGAACGGAGCCTTGCTTGACCAGCCCCTTGACGACACCCGTGGACACGCCCGCATGGTCGGCCAGTTCCTTCAGCGTGAAGGCCAGCCCGCCATATTCGTCCAGCACCGCCAGCACACGGGCGCGGGCCTCTGTCATCCGGTCGGGATCGCGCCCGCTGGCGCGGTACACCTTCTGCATGGACGGAGGATCGCTCAGCCCCGGCGCGCGCGTCGCCAGCCGCAGCATCGCGGACAAAGGCGTCAGGGTATAATCGGCCGCCCGGCGCAGGAACAGCTGCATTTCCGCGCGCATCGGGGCTACATCCAGCACCCGCAGGATCGCACGGATCTTGCTGCGGTCGTAATCGCCCTTCCCCCGGCCCCAGACCACACCGATCACCTTGCGCGGGCCCAGGGGCACCTCGACGAAAGCGCCGGGCAGGCAGCCGCCCTCGGGGGCTTTGTAGTCCAGCACCCGGTTGATCGGCTGGGCGGTCAGAACGCCAACCAGCTCGCCCTCTTTATAGAATTCCGCCTGGCTCACGTTCCGTCCGGTGAAAAGGGTTTCGGGATCATCCCCATTGGGGTAAAGCCTGACCTAAGCAAAGTCCAACCGAACTGAGGTTCCTGACATGAAATTCTTCGTTGATACCGCCGAGATCGACGCCATCGCCGAGCTGCACGCCCTGGGCATGGTGGACGGTGTGACCACCAACCCCTCGCTGATCAAGAAATCCGGCCGGGACATTCTGGAAGTCACCCGCGAAATCTGTGATCTGGTCAGCGGCCCGGTGTCCGCCGAAGTCACCGCCACCGATGCCGATGACATGATCGCCGAAGGCCGCAAACTGGCTGAAATCGCGGAAAACATCGCTGTCAAAGTCCCCCTGACCTGGGACGGGCTGAAAGCCTGCAAGGTGCTGACGGACGAGGGCAAAATGGTCAACGTCACCCTGTGTTTCAGCGCCAATCAGGCGCTGCTGGCCGCCAAGGCCGGCGCGACCTTTATCAGCCCCTTCATCGGCCGTCTGGACGACATCGCGCTGGACGGGATGGAGCTGATCGAGGACATCCGCACCGTCTATGACAACTACGGGTTCGAAACCGAGATCCTGGCCGCCTCGATCCGGTCGGTGAATCACGTTCTGGACTGCGCGCGCATCGGCGCCGACGTGATGACCGCACCGCCCGGCGTGATCAAATCGCTGGTCAACCACCCGCTGACCGATAAGGGGCTGGATGCTTTCCTGGCGGATATCAAAGCAGCGGATATCAAGATCCTCTGATCCGGCGACCGGCGGTCATATGCCTGCATAAAAAAACATAAAGAAATGCCGGGACAGATTTGTTATTGTCCCGGTAAAGACCAAGAGGCAGACATGAGCACCAAGCCCGTCATCGACGCGAACCTGCGGGAAAAAATCCTTGCGGAACCGGATGTTATTCTGGACGATCAGGATTTGATGCGCGCCCTTGTGGCCGCGAATGAACGCGCCATGGGCAGCAATATCGTGGACCTGCGCGGGGTTGCGATGGAACGTCTGGAAACCCGGCTGGACCGGCTGGAGGACACCCACCGCAGCGTCATCGCCGCCGCCTATGAAAACCTGGCCGGCACCAATCAGGTGCACCGCGCCATCCTGCGAATGCTGGAGCCCACCAATTTCGAATCCTTCCTGCGCGATCTTGGCGGCCCCGTGGCCGAGGTGCTGCGTGTGGATTGCGTGAAACTGGTGCTGGAAACCGCGCAGACGGACGAGGATCCGGTGCTCAAGCGGCTGGGCGGGGTGCTGTCCGTTGCCCGCGCCGGGTTCATTGACGCATATCTGTCCGCTGGCCGCAGCGCGCCGGTCCGTCAGGTCACCCTGCGCCAGATCCACGAAGGCGACCTACAGGTCTATGGCGACGACGCAGGGTATGTGCGCTCTGAGGCCTGCCTGAAACTGGATTTCGGCCCCAGCCGCCTGCCTGGAATGCTGGTCATGGGGGCCGAAGACCCGCACCAGTTCAGCCCGCAGCAGGGCACCGATCTGCTGGGCTTCTTTGCCGGCGTATTCGAGCGCACAATGCGGCGCTGGCTGGCATGACCCTGATCTCCGAGGCCGCCCGCGACGCACTGCAAACCTGGCTTGAGGGAATGCGCGCGCTCAACGGGTCTTCGGACAACACGCTGGAGGCCTATCGCCGGGATGTCACCGATTTCCTGGCCTTCATCACCGAACACAAAGGCGCCCCGCAGGGGCTGAAAGCGCTTGAAAACGTCACCGTGTCGGACATGCGCGCCTGGATGGCCCAGACCCGCGGCACCGGGATCGCGCCCCGGTCTCTGGCGCGCAAACTGTCCTCGGTCAAAAGCTTCTTTCGATGGCTGGCTGAACGCGAGGGCTTTGACCCGTCCGCCGTTCTGTCCACCCGATCGCCGAAATTCCACCGCAAACTGCCCCGCCCGCTGGATGTCGATGCCGCCCGTGCGATGATCGACACGGTCGAACTGCAATCGGGCAAAGACTGGGTGTCCGCCCGCGATACGGCGGTGGTGACCCTGCTATACGGCTGCGGTCTGCGGATCTCTGAAGCCCTGAGCCTGACCGGCCGCGACTTGCCTCTGGCCGCCAGCCTGCGCATCCTGGGCAAGGGCGGCAAAGAGCGCATCGTCCCGCTGATCGCCCCCGCCCGCCACGCGGTCGAGCGCTACACCCACCTGTGCCCCTTCCCGATTCAGGACGACCAGCCGGTGTTTCGCGGCGAACGCGGCGGTAAGCTCAGCTCGCGCCAGATCCAACTGGTGATGGAGCGCGCCCGGATGCAGCTGGGCCTGCCTGCCTCTGCCACGCCCCACGCCATGCGCCACAGCTTTGCCACCCATCTGCTGAATGCAGGCGGCGACCTGCGCGCCATTCAGGAACTGCTGGGCCATGCCTCGCTGTCCACAACGCAAGCCTATACAGCTGTGGACTTGGACCGGCTTATGGACGTATATCAAAAAAACCACCCCAAGGCGGGCTAGGTTGTTTCAAAGGCAATTGTTTTGAATTTTACAAATGAATCCAAAGCCTTGTCCGTCCACCTTCTGACGGCCACCGGCGCGGTCTTTGCCATGCTGGCGATGCTGGCCGCCGCTCAGGACAAATGGAGCCTGATGTTCCTGTGGCTGGTCGTCGCCTTCGCCGTGGACGGCATAGACGGCCCCCTGGCGCGCAAATACCATGTCAAACACTACGCGGCCCGCTTTGATGGCGTCCTGCTGGACCTGATCATCGACTACCTGACCTATGTGTTCATCCCGGCCTTTGCGCTGTTTAAATCCGGGCTTCTGCCCGGCTGGACCGGCTGGTTCGCGATCATCATCATCACCTTCGCCAGCGCCATGTACTTCGCTGACAGCCGCATGAAAACAAAGGATAATTCCTTCCAGGGCTTTCCCGGATGCTGGAACATGCTGGTGCTGGTGCTGTTCGCGCTACACCCCAATTTCTGGGTCATCCTGGCGCTGGTCTCCGTGCTGGCCGTCGCGATGTTCCTGCCGCTGAAATTCATTCACCCCGTCCGAACCGAGCGCTGGCGCCCCCTCTCGCTGCCCATCGCCCTGGCCTGGACCTTCTTCGCTGGCTGGGCCGCATGGGTGGATTTCCACCCCGAAAGCTGGGCACACTGGGGCCTGGTCGTCACCTCGCTCTACCTGCTTCTGGTCGGGATCGCGCAGCAATTGCTCCCGCTCAAAGACTAAATCAGCACCCCCGCAGCCCCTTCGTGCCGCAAAAGCCAAACCTTGGTCTCAACGCCGCCACGGCCTGAAAACCCACCCAGCCCACGGGCCCCCAACACCCGATGGCACGGAATCAGAATCGGAAGGGGATTGCCCCCACACCCCTGCCCAACCGCCTGCGCCGACACCCCCAGATCCGCTGCTATCTCTCCATATGTGCGCGTCTGACCAAAGGGAATCGCCCGCATCGCATCGCATACCCGCTGCTGAAAACCGCTACCGCTGGGCTTCAAAGGCAAATCGAACTGCCTTCTTTGCTCCTGAAAATACTCATGCAATTGCCTCTCCGCCCGCGCCAGCAATTCCGAGCAATCCCTCCCCCCGCGCCCCCATGCACATCGCACAATCGCGCCATCCTCTTCAGTCAGGATCACAGGGCCAGTGGGTGTTTCAACGGTTGTCTGCATAGCCGCCAGCCAAACGCAAAACGGCCCCGCAATCAAGCAGGGCCGTCATGACTGTCATGCAACATCGCGCCGGGATCAGCCCAACGCGTCATTGCAGCGCTTGCACGTCCCCGCATGAGCATGGGTGCCCACATCCGGCAGGATTTTCCAGCAGCGCTGGCATTTCTGCCCTTCGGCTTTTTCGAACACCACGCCCACACCTTCGATCTCGGGCAGGCGGAAGGCCTCGGCCGGGATCGGATCGGCGGTCAGCGCCATCCCCGAGGTGATGCAGATATCCTCGAACGGGACGGTTTTCAGCGCGGCCAGCATGTCCTCGTTTCGGATATGCACCACCGGCGCGGCCTCCAGCGAGGCCCCGATCACCTTATCCGTCCGCTGGATTTCCAGCGCCGCCGTCACCACACGGCGGGCGCGGCGGACCTCGGCCCATTTCGCGGCCAGAGGCTCGTTCAGCCAATCGGCCGGCGTGTCGGGGATGTCCTGCAAATGCACGCTGCTATCGTCACCGGGGAAGCGCTCCAGCCAGACCTCTTCCATCGTGAACACCAGGATCGGGGCCAGCCAGGTGGTCAGCCGGTGGAACAGGATGTCCAGCACGGTGCGCGCCGCACGGGCCCGCAGCGTATCGCCATCGCAATAAAGCGCATCCTTGCGGATATCGAAATAAAACGCCGACAGATCCACGGTGGCAAAGTTGAACACGGCACTGAACACGCCCTGGAAATCGAAGCTGGCATAGCCGGTACGGACCTTGTGATCCAGCTCGGCCAGACGGTGCAGAACCCATTGTTCCAGCTCGGGCATATCGGCAGGGGCGACGCGCTGCGAATCCTCGAACTGCGCCAGGCTGCCCAGCATAAAACGCATCGTGTTGCGCAACCGGCGATAGCTGTCAGCGACCCCTTTCAGGATTTCCGGCCCGATCCGCTGGTCGGCGGTATAGTCCGTCTGGGCCACCCACAGGCGCAGGATGTCGGCCCCGTATTGCTGCACGACTTTCTCGGGTACGATGGTGTTGCCCAGCGATTTGGACATCTTGTTGCCCTTCTCGTCCAGGGTGAACCCGTGCGTGACCACGTTACGATACGGCGCGCGCCCCTTGGTGCCGCAGGCTTGCAGAAGGGACGAGTGGAACCACCCGCGGTGCTGATCCGTGCCCTCCATATAGACATCGGCGATGCCGTCCTTGGTGCCGTCTTCGCGGTCGCGCAGCACGAAGGCATGGGTCGAGCCGCTGTCGAACCACACGTCCAGCACGTCGAACACCTGCTCCCATTCGTCCGGGTTATAGGCATCGCCCAAGAAGCGCTCTTTGGCACCGTCCTCGTACCAGCAATCCGCGCCCTCAGCGTCGAACGCGGCGACGATACGAGCGTTGACCGCCGGATCGCGCAGCAGGAAATCATCCGCCGTCGGCAGCGTGTCCTTTTTGACGAAACAGGTCAGCGGCACGCCCCAGGCGCGCTGGCGCGACAGCACCCAGTCGGGGCGGGTTTCGATCATCGAATACAGGCGGTTGCGCCCGGTTTGGGGCGTGAACTTCACCAGCTCGTCGATCGAGGTCAGCGCCCGCTGGCGGATCGTTTTGCCATAGGTGTCATCGCCCCCCGCCGGTTTGTCGATGGCGGCAAACCATTGCGGCGTGTTGCGGAAGATCACCGGGGCCTTCGACCGCCAGCTATGCGGGTACGAGTGTTTCACCCGGCCCCGCGCGATGATGCCACCCGCCTCGACCAGCTTGGCGATCACGGCCCCGTTGGCCTTGTCTTCCTTGCCCTTGTGGTTGAACACGCGCAGCCCGGCAAAGAAGGGCACATGGGGCAGGAATTCGCTGTCCTCGCCCACGTTGTGGGTCATGCGGTCGATCCAGTTGCGCTTGACGAAACATTCATAGTCATCCGCACCATGGCTGGGCGCGGTATGCACAAAGCCCGTGCCCGCATCATCGGTAACATGGTCGCCGTCGATCATCGGCACGTCGTAGTCCCAGAATCCCTCGGCCCCGTCGAGGCCGTTGAAGGGGTGCTTAAGGATCATGCCATCAAACTCAGCGACATCCACATCGCGAACACGCGTAAACTCGGTCACGCGGGATTTGGTCAGCGCATCCTCGGCCAGAGCATCCGCGAAGACGTAAAGATCACCAGGCTTGGTCCAGCTTTCTTCCTCGGTTGCGTCCACGCGGTAGAGGCCATAGGCGATTTTCGGGTTATAAGCGACGGCCTTGTTCGAGGGGATCGTCCAAGGGGTCGTCGTCCAGATCACGACCCGGGCTTTTTCGAGTTCTTGTTTCCGCTCTATCTCTTCGCCAAGCTGACGCGAGACATCATCTTGGCTTTCACCTTCGTAGTAAGCGACGCCCGCAGAAGCATGAAGCACCTCAAACGGCACCCAGATCGTGTGCGACTGGTGGTCGTGATACTCGATCTCGGCCTCGGCCAGGGCGGTTTTCTCCACCGGAGACCACATCACGGGTTTCGAGCCCTGATACAGCGTGCCGTTCATCAGGAACTTCATGAACTCGTCGGCGATCACGGCCTCGGCGTGGAAATCCATCGTCAGATAGGGATCGTCCCAGTTGCCGGTGATCCCCAGGCGTTTGAACTCGGACCGCTGCACATCCACCCATTGATCGGCAAAGGCGCGGCATTCGCGGCGGAATTCCACCACCGGCACGTCATCCTTGTCCTTGCCCTTCTGGCGGTACTGTTCCTCGATCTTCCATTCGATGGGCAGGCCGTGGCAATCCCAACCGGGGACATAGCGCGCATCGAAGCCCATCATCTGATGAGACCGCACGATCATGTCCTTGATCGTCTTGTTCAGCGCGTGGCCGATATGCAGGTGGCCGTTGGCATAGGGCGGGCCGTCATGCAGGGTAAAGGGCTGACGGCTGCCATCGGCGGCCTTGGTCCGCAGGCGACCGTAGATGTCCATGTCCTCCCAGCGTTGCAGCCAGGCGGGTTCGCGTTTGGGCAGGCCCGCGCGCATGGGGAAATCGGTTTGCGGCAGGTTCAGGGTTTGCTTGTACTCAGGGGTATCGGCGCACATCGGTGGCGTCCTTCGAATAGTCATCATGTCTGGGTGTGTGGGGGCGGCGCGGTATCCCATACGCCTTGTCCCGGCGGCTCATGGTGTCAGAGCGCCGGGCTGGTAATTCGAATAATGATCGCGATCAGATGCATCATGGGCCGCTTATACGGCGCGGCAACGCGGGGGTAAAGCCGTCTTGGCCTCGCGCGGCAATCGCGCCCAAGCCTGGGCAACGCCGTGTTTATCTGTCTGGCTGGCTGGGTCTGGCGGCGTAGCTGGCAAAGGCTGGCTGCGGGGCTGGATCTGGCTTGCTGAATAGATCAGTCGGGCTGGATGGCCGGTGATTCCGTCGCCATCTGGCTATGGGGTATATTTAGGGGCTCCCCGCACGCCCGTCAAGAGATTTTCTATATTTTTCAATTAGTTGATAGGTTTTGTCAGGATTTAAAACCCAAGTAATTTCGTCAGAAAACCGCCGACGCGACAAACTGGCCCTTGCCCGGCCACGGCAGATCACTAGGGTTCCCCTGCGCGCTGAAAGGAATGCAAATGGCTGCCATCCCTCCTAAATTTGACATCACCCGAGACGACATCGCGCGGGTTGTCCACAGCTTCTATGCGCTGGTGCGCCAGCATCCTGGGCTGGGGCCGGTTTTCGCCGCGCATGTCACCGACTGGCCCCACCACGAAGAGAAAATCATCCGTTTCTGGGCCAACGCCATTCTGCACGAGCGGGACTATGACGGAAACCCGCTGCTGGTGCATCGGGATGCGGGCAATGTGCGGCCCGGAATGTTCGACCCGTGGCTGGGCCTGTTCGATACGGTGCTGCGGCAGGAATTGCAGCCCCAGCAAGCCGCCGCCTGGTCCACGCTGGCGCATCGGATCGGCCGGTCCCTGCGCGCCGGTGTGGTCGAGAAAATCCACGGCGCCGATGGCGTGCCGCGCCTGTTCTGATCAGCTCTGACCGAACAGCCCGGTCAGCGCGCGCCGCACCAGCCCGGTCACCGAGGGGCTGTCGTTGCGCACGAAAGGCAGCGGGCGGCAGACCTCGATCGCGGCGACACCGACACGGGCGGTCAGGGCACCGTTTACCACGCCTTCGCCAAAACGGCGCGAGAGTTTGGACAGCAGCCCGCCCCCCGCCAAAGAGCCCAGCAGATCATCGCCCACCGCCACGGCCCCCGTGGCCACCAGATGCGTCATCACCGCCCGTGCCAGACGCCAGCTGCCCAGAGTCCCCGCCCGCCCGCCGTAAATCTCGGCCACGCGGCGGATCATCCGCAGGTTTGAGGTCAGCGCCGCGAACACATCCGCCAGCGCCAGCGGCACGATGGCTGTGACCGTGGCGACCTGCCGGGCGGCGGCCTCGACCTCGCGCAGGGCAGCCTGATCCAGCGGGGTCAGCAGCTCGGCCTCGGCCAGATCCAGCAGGGCATCGGCGTCGAATTGTTCGTCCTTGCGTTCGTTGAAATTGGCACGGGCCCAGTCCAGCTCGGGGCGGCCAGCGTAAAGGGACAGAATGCGCCCGACCACCTGCCGCGCCTTGGCCAGGTCATGATCCGCGCGCGCCTCGGCCCCGGCGCGGTGCAGCCGATCCAGACGCGCCAGACGGCTGAAGGCGGCCAGCTCGCGGATCGCGGCAATCGCCAGCACCAACACGAACGCCCCCATCAACACGCTGACCGCATAGCCCAGCAGCGGCATCCGCGCGATCAGCCCGGTCACGAAATCCCAGGCCGAGACAGACAGAACCGCCCCCAGCAGACCCAGCCCCAGCCCCCAAGCCCATTTCGCCAAAGACGACCGGCGCGCAGGCCGGGCCGCCAGCACCACGGCCTTTTGCATGGCCGCGCCCGTGGGGGCCTCGGTGTCCGGAACCGGCGGAGCGCTATCCGGGCCTTCGGCCGGGGCGGCATTTTCCAGATCGATCAGGACCGGGCCTTTTGCCTTTTCCGTGCTCATGGTTGCGGCTCCTTTTGCCAGACCAGACAAACATCGGGCAGCCCTTCGTCATTGCCCTCGCCTGCGGTGTGGGCAACCTCAGAAAACCCCTGCGCCAGATAGAAAGCGCGCGCCAGATGGTTGCTTTGCAAGGTCCATAATTCCAGCCGGGGGCTAAGCGTTTTGGCATCGTTCAGCAGCCCCCGCCCCACTCCGTGCCCCTGCGCGCGCGGGTGGACATAAAGCGCGTGAACCCGCGCGCCATCTCGCATGATAAACCCGGCAATCCCCGTTTCATCCCGCACAAAGCGCACCCATTTGCGCAGCACCACCTTGGCCATCAGCTGCGCATCGGACAGCCATCCACGCCCGGTTTCGCCTGCCGTGCGCGTGTGCAGCCACAGGATGCTTAGCAACACGGGCACATGCCACAGCCGGGCCATATGAGGCCCCATATGCGCCCCCTGCGTCATGACAGCCTGTCCCCGATCAGGAATTGCGCGGCGCGGTCCAGCCGGATGTGGGGCGGTCCCTCGCCCGGCTTCAAGGACAGGGGCGAGGGGGCGAAGGACATAATCCTGTAATCGGCGTCGAGCCATTTTTCATCTCCGGCACGGGCGGGGGAAAGAAGTCGGGCGGGATCTTCGGGCAGCGCCCCCGGATAGAAGGCAGCGCGTTTGCCCGTGTCCTGCAAAATACCGCGCACCACATCCAGAGGCTGGCCTTCGTGTGTCAGCCGGTCCTCGGTCGTGGCCCTAAGCGCGGCAATCGCCATCGCCGCCGTTTCCGCCCCGGCGAAATCGGCCCGGTCGCGTGCCTCGCGGGTCAGGGCCTCCATGATGGCGGTCAGGCGGGCGTGCTGGCTGTGGTGCAGATGGTCCGTCTTGGTGGCGGCAAACAGGATCTTTTCAACCCGCTTGCCCAGCAAAATCCGCGTCAGAAACGCGTTCCGACCAGGCCGGAATGCAGACAGAATATCGGCCATGGCGCGGCGCAGATCCTCAACCGCCTGCGGGCCATTATGAATCGCGCCCAACGCGTCCACCAGCACCACCTGCCGGTCGATCCGGGCAAAATGATCGCGGAAAAACGGCTTGACCACCTTGGATTTATAGGCGTCATAGCGGCGCTCCATTTCGCGCAGCAATGTCCCGCGTTTTGCGCCCCCGCCCGCCAGAGGCGCAAAGGTCAGCGCCGGGCTGCCCGCCAGATCGCCCGGCAACAGGAACCGCCCCGGCGTGCAATCGGCAAACCCGGCATCCCGCGCGGCGATCAGATAAGTGGCAAAGGCCTGCGCCAGCGCCTGCGCCGTGGGTTCATCATGGCGCGCGGCCCCATCCGCTGCGCGCGCCTGTTGCAGATAGGCCTCTGCCTGCGGGCGCGCGGCGATCCGTTCGAGGGTTTCGGCGGCCCATTCGGCATAGGATTTATCCAAAAGCGCCAGATCCAGCAGCCATTCCCCCGGATAATCGACAATATCCAGATGGATCGTGCGCGGCCCGGACAACCCAGACAAAAGCCCCGTCGGCCGGACCTTCAGCGACAGGCGCAACTCGGAAATCGAGCGCGTGGAATCGGGCCAATAGGGCACCGGCGCAGTCAGCGCGGCCAGGTGGTTTTCAAACTCGAACCGCGGAATGGTGTCATCGGGCTGAGGCTGTAGATAGGCCGCCTCGATCCGGCCCTCGGCCCCGGCCAGCAGGCCCGGCATCCGCCCCCGATCCAGCAAATTGGCCACCAAAGACGTGATGAACACCGTCTTGCCCGACCGCGCCAACCCCGTCACGCCCAGCCGGATCACCGGCTCGAAAAACGTCTCGGATATACTGTCGCCGATGCTTTCGACCCCACGGGTCAGCCCATCGGCCAGATCGGTCAGTCCCACACCCATTTACCCTTCGTTTACTTTACCACCCCAAGATAGGCACAGAACCCCCGCCGGGGAAGCTCCGCCAAGCTTATTGTCCGATTTTGTTCAAAGGTCGGCGATCAGAGTGTTTTTTCGGACCCGCGCTTTTCCGCGCCGGGAATTTGGGCTATGGCGGCGACATGCCCAGATTTGCTCTATCGGTAGAATATCACGGCGCGCCCTTTGCCGGGTGGCAGCGTCAGGCGGATCAGCCCTCGGTTCAGGGCGCGATCGAGGCGGCTTTGGCGCGGCTTGAACCCGGCCCGCACACGATTGCCGCAGCAGGGCGGACGGATGCCGGGGTGCACGCGCTGGCCCAGGTGGCCCATTGCGACCTGCAAAAAGAGTGGGATCCGTTCCGCCTGTCCGAGGCGCTGAACTATCATCTGAAGCCTCAGCCCGTCGCGATCCGGCAGGCCCGGCGCGTGGCCGATGACTGGCACGCACGGTTTTCCGCGGTTGAGCGGCAATACAGCTTTCGCCTGCTGATGCGGCGCGCGCCGGCCACGCATGACGCCGGGCTGGTCTGGCAGGTTCCGCAGCCGCTGAATCTGGAGCCAATGCAAGAAGCCGCGCAATACCTGCTGGGGCGGCATGATTTCACCACGTTCCGGTCCTCGATCTGCCAGGCGGCCAGCCCGGTCAAAACGCTGGACGAGCTGACCATCACACAGACCGAGGGCTGGTCCGGGCCAGAGCTGCGTTTCTTTTTGCGCGCCCGCTCTTTTCTGCATAATCAGGTGCGCAGTTTCGTGGGAACGCTGGAACGTGTCGGCGCGGGATCCTGGACGCCCGAAGACGTGCGCACCGCGCTTGAGGCCCGCAACCGCGCGGCCTGTGGGCCGGTCTGCCCGCCGCAGGGGCTGTACCTGTCCGGCGTCGTCTACCCCGACGCGCCCTTCGAAACACCCGCGCTGAAACGCCCCGGCGCATAGGGCGTCATGTCGATATTGGGGGTCTGCCCGGCAACCAGCTGCGCCAGCAGACGGCCGGTTCTGGCCCCGCCGGTCAGCCCCACGTGATGATGCCCGAACCCCAGAAAAGCGCCTTTTATATCAGGGGATTGCCCGATTATGGGCAGAGAATCGGGCAGCACGGGCCGGTGCCCCATCCACTCGGTTTTTTCGTCCCAGCTCAGCCCCGGCATGGCGGCGCAGGCCTGCCGCAGCAGCAGATCGAACGGCGCACGCGAGGGCTGCGCCCTCAGCCCTCCGAATTCGACAATCCCGGCAAGACGCAAACGCCCCTCCATCGGAGTGGCCACGAACTGGCCCGCGCTGAACAAAATGGGCGATTCCGGCATGATTGAGGGGTTCCACAGCTCGATATGATAGCCGCGTTCGGTTTCCACCGGCGCCCGGACGCCCAGGCTGCGCGCCAGCGGGCCGCTCCAGGCGCCCGCGGTCAGGACCACCGCATCGCAGGCCATCATTTTGCCATCGACACGCAGCCCGCTGACCCGGCCGGTCTTATGCGAAATTTCCGTGACATCGCCCCGCACGAAATCCCCGCCCTGCGCCACAAGATGCGCCACCAGCGCCTTGACATAGGCCCCCGGATCGGAAATCCGCCCGTGATCGCCGAAAACCGCGCCGATTGACACATCCCCGGTCAGCGCCGGATCGTATTGCCGCAGGGCCGCGCCCTCGAACTCTTGCCAGGAAAACCCGTTTTCGCGCTTGAGAGCGTAGGTATAGGCGTCCGCCTCGAAATCCCTGCGCGTCCGATAGGCATAGACGAAATCACACGGGTGCAGATAGGGCGCGGCCGGGGTGCCCAAGGCCAGCGCCCGGTGATCGGCCAGGCTGTCTGCGATCAACGCGGTCAAAGCCCGCGCCGTCGCCCGCGCATCCCGATCATTGGCTCGCCGCAGATAGGCCAGCAGCCAGGGGGCCAGACGCGGCAGATAGCTCCATTTCAGGAACAGCGGCCGGGACGGATTGAACAGATAGGACGGCCCCTGACGCAGCAGGCCCGGCACCGGCACCGGCACCACAGCACAAGAGGCCAGCACCCCGCCGTTTCCATAAGAGGCCCCCTCGCCCGGTTCCAGCCGGTCAATCAGGGTCACTTTCAGGCCGGCTCGCTGGGCCCAGATGGCAGTCGCGGCGCCGACAATTCCGGCCCCAATAATCGCGACATGGCTGTCTGGCATGTGTCGTGTTTCCTTTTCTCTGAACGGTCATGATGCAGATGCGGCACGGGCTTGCCAAGCCCCGTGAAAATACGGGTTTTGTGCATGTTTAGCGTGGTCGCCCGGAAATGACAGGCCTTGTCAGCAAAGAACAATTCCTATTGCGCCCCCAAGCGTGTAGCTTTGGGGAAACCGACGCGTTTTCGACCATTGAAAGAGTGCCCATCATGAAGATCTCCGCCCTGGCGCTGGCCGCCGCCCTGCTGATCCCTACGGCTACGCTGGCCGGTTCCGGCCCGCTGAAAACGCTGGCGCTGGGTCAGGATCTGTTCGCCTACGGGCAGGCCCAGCAAGACCCCGTTATGGTGCTGAGCGCGGCCAAGATCACCGGCTCGGTATTCATCGAAGACGTCCAGCGCCCCACCCAGACCCGCCCCGGCGCCGCGCCCGGTACGGATGACAGCGCCCCGGCCGATCCCACTGTGGTGACGGCCGCGCAGATGTATCAGATCGCCTATGATCTGGCCGAGGGGGACGACGCCCTGCAAGCGCGGATCGAGGATGCCTCGGTCGAGGGCAGCCGCGGGCGCATTGGCGGGGCCAGCCGGACGCTGAACCGTTTGCAGGCCGGCTATATAGACATGGTGCGCCTCGAATTCGAAGGCGGTATCCTGGCCGAGCTGGCCATTCTGGGCAATGACGGGTCTAATCTGGATCTCAAGGTGCTTGATGAAAAAGGCAACACGATCTGCCGGGAACAGGGGGCTTCGGACAAGCTGTATTGCGCCTGGACACCCACACAGAACGGCGTGTTCTTTGCCGAGGTCGAAAATGTCAGCTCCAAGCGGAACAGCTATTACGTGCTGACGAACTGAACGGGGTTATCCCTGGGTTACATTTTGCTGAACCACCTTGGCGCACCGCACCATCAGCTGTTCGACCTCCAGCATACGCCTGACATTGCCAGAGCCAATGAGACTCGGGGTTATGTTCTCGGGCAGTTCCTTGCGCCGCGCGCTTTGTAAAAAGGCTTCGATCTGGGCAACGAATTCCGGGGACTGACGGTCGATTTCCAGATTGCGGGTCCTGTCACGTTCGACACTCTCGGCCGCGTCCTCTAGCCTTTCGATCAGGGTAAGCACCCCGGCGGTTTCACAGGATGCATGCGCCAGGATCAAGGTCGCATCGCGGTCCAGTTGCCGGTCATCGGTCTCGTCCAGATACTGCCAAAGTGGGAAAAATGCGAAAACCGAGGCCGCCGCAACCGCCAGCCGCTCGACGGACAGGAATAGTTTCAACATCTGGGAATATCTCTCGATCCACATAGAGCCCCCCGCCAAAGCTGGCGGGGGGCTGATTTTTCAGAGTCGCTTAGTTCTGGCTGATCGTCTGCTCCAGCCAGGGCAGGAACTTGGACACCTTGGTATAGGCCGAGAACAGGGCGTTTTCCGCGCAGGTATTGTTGGGACCGGCGGACAGGCCCCAGCTGACGATCCCGGCCTGAATATAGCTGCCATCGTCCAGCGGCACCACCAGCGGGCCGCCGCTGTCACCCTGACACGAGGTCTTGCCGCCCTCGAAGCTGCCCGAGCAGATCATGTTCTCGGTCAGCGGCAGAGGCGCGCGTTTGACCAGCTCTTCCCAGGCTTTCTGCATGTCGCTCTGGTTCAGGCGAAAGATCGAGGCCGCCTGCACAAAGGCCTTGCTGGCCGGGCGGGCACGCGCCTTCATCAGGGCCTCGTTGCAGGTGTCGCGTGACATCATCTGGATTTCGGCCTGATACATCTGGTTGGGGTGTTTGCCCCCGTTCACCAGCCCCCAGCCGGTCACCACGGTGGGCACCCCGGCCTGATCCAGCACATCGCCGAAGTTCTGATCGGGCACCTGGATCGTGCGGTAGTTCGAGTTCGGACGCCGCGCCAGTTTGATCAGGGCCACATCCCCGTCCCAGCCATTGGGGTTATAATTGGGGTAACGGATGATTTTCTCGACCGGGACGTTATCGCCCTGGCCATCGCCAATCACGTTGGTGCCGGTCAGCACGGTCAGCTGCGAGGGATGCAGATCGAAGTATTTCCCGTTCTTGTCCTGATGATGGATGCAGTGGGCCGCCGTCAGCACCCAGCGATCCAGAATCAACGAGCCACCGCAGAAATGCGCATCGGGCGACAGCGGGTAACCGGCGATCATCAGGCCAACCTGCCAGGGCCAGGCGCCGTTCGCGGCCAGCTCGCCGCCGATCACCTTGGATCCGCTGCCATCCTTGGCCATCTGCTCGGCGCGTTCGGCCTTGCGGTTCGACGCGGCGAAATCAAAAGGCGAGGCATTGGCCGCATCCACCGCCGGCATCTCGATTTCCTGCGCGGTCACGGCTGGCGCGGTCATCAGCGCCGCCGCCATCACCAGGCCGGCCCACTTTGGGCCAGCCCATTTCAGACTGTTGAATTTAAAGGCTTTCATATCGGTTCCTTTCACTAAGTTTTGCGTCAAATACAGTGCGCTTAAGTCACATTCTAAGGCTATTCGGGCACGTTCAGATGCACAGAGTAGCGTTTTACATCCAGTTTCGGCAGGCCACCCGAGCCAGACAGGGAAAGATCGCGCGCGCTTTCATCCGGGGCCAGCGCCGCCCCCAGATAGGCCTGTAATGCGCCGCCCGTCGCGGGCAGATCGCGGGTCTGAATCGGGTCGGCCAGGGCTGTCAGCTCGGTTCGGGGGGCCCCATCGCGGGCAGGAGTGGAAATCACGATCAGTTCTTCTATACCGGCCCGCCCCCGCCCATCGGCCCCGGCCGGATTCTGGATCAGCAGACCGATTTCCTGTTCCTCGCCAAAGGCAATGCGGTTCGAAATTCCCGGTTCGGGCCAGATCGCCGTGACGCCCAGTTCGCGATCCACATAGAGCACAGTGACGTCCTGCGCCTCAAGATCGGTATTGCGCAGGCTCAGCCACAGCTGATCGCAGTGCTGCACCGAAACCGGCGCCGAAACCGGGGTTTGGGCGGCGTCCGGATCCGCGCAATCGCCATCCTTGCCGATCTGCCCGGCGACATGGCGCAGGCTTTGGCCGATGCCGGTGCTGAACAGGCTGAACCCGCCCGAACTGCCCTGTTCAGCCATCGACAGCGCAATACGCAAACGGCCCGTGCGGGCCACACGTTCCAGAAAATCGGCCAGGTGCAATTGCAATTGCGGGTATTCGGCGCCGTTCAGATCCAGACGCGGGCTAGAGCCCGGCCCGTGCGGGTCCAAAATCCCGTCGCGCCCGGCCAAAGCCAGCGTCCCGTCCACCAGATAGGGCTGCATATCGAACGCGGGGGCATTCAGGCGCACCCCCTCCAGCGCGTCGGCTTGCGCCAACCCGTCCAGCATCGCCGTCAGCGCCCCATAATCCTGCCCGTCCATGGCATCCGCGCGGATCGGCACACCCAGACGCACGGGCTGAGGCAATCCGGGCTGCGTAACCATGGCATACCCGGCCGAAGGCAGCGGATCATCGGACAGCAACGTCGCGCTATTGGCCTGTAGCCCGGTCAACCGCGCGCGGGCCAGAGCCGTCTGATCCGTCAGGCTGGCAAAGATCTGCACAACGGCCCCCTCGGCCAATCCGTGCAATAACCCGGCCTGCAACTGATCCCCGTCAAAGGCATAGCGCTTTTTGGGGGTGGCCTGTCCGAAAACACCTGCGGCCAGCAGGGTGCCCTCTGCGTCCGGGGATTGCGCGGCGGGCCCATTCCGAGACATGCCATCCGTCGCCGCCTGCAAGGCCTGCTGCCAGCTTAGCGCAGCTTCCGCCGTCAGCACCCCCATCAGCGCGCGGGTGAAATCGCCGTACCAATTGGCCGGATCATCCGCATCGCCCAACGGGTATTCAAACGAGCGCTGATTGGATTGCGAGGAATAGAGAAACGCAAAATCCCCCTGCAAGGCCCGCCCCGCGCCGTCCGGTTCTTCAAAAGGCCCCGCCTGCGGGATGCCCAGCATCACCGGATCCACATAGCGCGCCACCGCGGATTGCTGCCCCAGGGCACGAAATCCGGTGGCTGAATGGCAGGCATCCAGAACCGCCACCAAATGCGCTCCGGTGTCCAGAATGGCCTGAAAATGCGTGGCCATTTCATCATCGACAATCGCGTTTTCCACGGCTCCGATCGCGCCTTTCCAGCCGGTTGCATCGGCAGGCAGCAGGATCTCATCATACCCGCCGGCCTCGTCCCCGTTCTGATCGGGCGCCTGCGAGCCATGGCCCGAGAAATAGAAAAACACCGTATCCCCGGCCTGCGCCTTCTGGCTGAGCCGGGTCAGCTCGGACAGGATGGCGGCGCGCGTGGGGGCCTGCAGGATCGGCACACCCGGCGCGTGCCCCGCCCCTTCCGAGGCCAGCAGACGAATGCGCTGCGGGTCCACGCCGCGCGCAATCAGCATCTGCGTCACCAAAGCCGTATCATTGGCCGGCCCGCGCAAATCCGCATCCAGATGGAAATAATCCGACACCCCAACCACCAGAGCAAGGGTCTCGGCCCGCAGGGGGGCAGCAAGGGTGCCCAGCAGCACGGCAACAGCAAGGGTAAACCTATGTTTCATGCGCAATTGTTTACAGGTGTCCTTTGTTCGATCAAGCATTCAGCGCGGGGTGACCGGATTTGTCATCAGTTCTTGATGGGCGCTATCCGCCTCAGGGCGCCCCCGCCGCCCGCCCGTATCGCCGCCAGCGGATTGCCCCCCGGCTGCGCCCGCAGAAATCCGTTCAGATCAGGGTTCAGGCGGGTGGCCATGCGGCCGGCCTGAATGGTCATATCCACCTGTTCCGTCTTCAGTTTCAGCCGGGTCGGGATCTCATTCAGCGCGGTTTGTTGCGCTTCGTCCAGCGCGTCGAAACTGATCAGCCCGACGAAAAACTTCACGTCCCGGCAGTTCCATCCGCGCAGCGTGCCGCGGTGTTTGCGCACTTGCGCGGCGGGCAGGCTGCAACGGAATGCGACCAGATCGGATTCCCATTTTTCGATCTGCAACCGCATCGCATCATAGCCCGTCCGCGAGGCCGCCCCCATCGAGGCCCCGGCAATCCCCATCGCCAGATTAGGCCCGCCCGGCCCGCGCAGTTTCTGCGACCAGCGATAGGTTTTCTCGGTCCCCGCATCCGCCACCAGGAACAAGAACCGCTTCAACCGCACCGCCTGCTGCGCGGTCAGCGGCGCATAGCCATTGCGCGCCCGCGCCCGTTCGATCGCCAGCCCGGTGGTGCCGAAATTATCCGTAATCCCGCCGTCTAACAGTTTAACATATTTCACCTTATCGGGGTTTCCATAGCTTTCCAGCGCCGCAGCATGGGCCCGCATGGCCGAGCTGGCCTCGGGGTTGTGGCGCGCGGCGGTCAGCCAGTCGGGCTCTTGATAGGTGCAGGTATCCTGATGCGCCTCCAGCGTGATCGGCGAGAACACCAGAGGAAACGCCGCCGAGGCCGCCACAGCATCCGAAATCGGGAAACTGGACAGATCCGAGCACAGCGCGTCAAACGTCTCGGGGCTAAACAGAAACGGCGTCTGGTTCGCCATATCCGTGGCATTGATCCAGGTGGTGATCTGGCTGCGCGCGCGCAGATCGCCAAAGGTGGCACCGTGGAACAGTTTCTCATCCAGATAGCGGCCAAAAGTCTTGCGCCCGTTGGCCCCGCCGGACAGGCCGCGCACCACCGTCAGCGGGTTTATCGGCGTGTTGGCCATATAGCGTTCGGCATTGGTGATCAGGTAATTGTCGCGATACCCCTCCAGAGCCCTGGCCCCGTTCAGCCCGAAATGCGCCGCCGTGACGGACCCGCCGGACACCCCCGTGACCAGCCGCACGTCAGACAGGATGCCCTCGGGGTTTTCAGGGCTGGCGGACTGGGCGCGCAGCTCCTCAAGTACACCATAGGCAAAGGCCGAGGCCCGCATCCCCCCACCGGAAAAGGCCAGCCCGACATAGACCTCGCCATCCTGCGGGGTTTTCAGCGTGGTTTCCGCAAGGGGGGCGTTCTGCCCGCTTTCCAACGGTTGGTTCAGTGGCTTGTTCACCGCTGCGCATCCGGCCAGAAGAACCGCTGCGCACAACACTTGAATTGGTTTCATACGTCTCCCCCGGCGCGGCCCGATAATGTCAGGCCGTAGGGTCGAGTTTAGGGCAGCTGATCACAATCGCAAAGCCTTTTGACGTAGGGGGAAGCAACAGTTTCGCCCCATGCCGCGCCGCGATGGCCTGCACCAGCGCCAGGCCCAGCCCGTGCCCGGCTGTCTGCCGGTCCCGTTCCGCACGCGAGAAACGCTCGAACATCTGCGCGCGCAATTCTTCGGGGATGCCGGGGCCGGTATCGGACAGCTGAAGCAGATGACGCCCGTTCTGCTCGGCCAGGGACAGGGTGATCGCATCGCCCCGATGACAGTATTTAATGGCGTTTTCCAGCAGGTTCGTCAGCAGCTGCGCCAGCAGGCTGCGCTCGCCCAGAACCCACAGATCGGGGGTGATTTGCAGATGGCATTCCAGCCCGTGGTCCTCGGCCAGAGGGGCGTAGAGATCAAAGACCTGCTCGGCCAGTTCCGACAGGTTCACAGGCACCAGACCGGGGCGTTGCCCCTGCGCGGCCTCGGCGGCTGAAATATCCAAAAGCGCATCGAAAACCCGAATAGCCGAGCGAATTTCCCCCCTGATTTCATTGGCTTGCGCTGTATCCACGGGCAGATCCGCCAGACGCTGCTGTATCCGGTTCAGCGGGGTGCGCAGCTCATGGGCGATGGCATCCGACAGCCGGTGCGTCGCACGGTTCAGGGCCTCGATCCGGTCCAGCATATTGTGGATATGATCCTGCAAGGTGGCGAATTCATCCTGCGTGGCTGGCCTGGGCAAGCGAGCGGACAGATCGCCTTCGGCCACCTGATCGGCCAGCCTGTTCAGCCGCCCGATCCGGCCCAGAACAGCGCGGCTCACCCCCCATCCGGCCAGCAAGGACACCCCCAGCAGACCCAGCGCAACCCAGCCGATCAGCCGCCGCAAATCGGCCAGAGTGGCCAGAGTCTCGGCCCTGGAATGCGCCACCAGGAACGGGAAACCGCCGGGCAATTCACGCGCCACACCCAGATAGGGCACCCCCGCATACGTGAATTCCTGCGCGCCATCGGGGGCGAAATCAGCGCCGTTCACCGCCAGGCCCGCAGGCCATTGCGCCAGGTTTCCGGCCAGTTTCCGGTCTCGGTCCATCAACAGGTAAATCACCTGCTGCGCCGGAGCCGTGTCCACGCGGAATTCAACCGCCTGGCGCAAGGCAACGATCCGACGCTGCTGGTACAGGGCCGCGAAGGCCTCAAGATCGGCGCGCAGCATTTCGCTCTGGCGCGCCTCAAGCGAGGCCGCAGTCACCCGGTATTGCACGCTCATCGCGGCCACGGACATCAGGATAATCCCCGAGGCCACCAAAAGCGTCACCCGCAAACTGGCCGAGCGCGCCCGCCTCATTGCGGTTCTTTCACCGGGTCGAACACGTATCCCTCGCCGCGGGCGGTGTGGATGATGGGACGCCCGGCAGCGCCCTCCAGCTTGCGGCGCAGGCGGCCCACATGGACATCCACCACATTGGTCTGCGGATCGAAATGCAGGTTCCAGACGTTCTCTAGCAGCTGCATCCGCGTCACCACATCCCCCGCGTTCGAGGCAAAATAGCTAAGCAGTTTGAACTCTTTAGGGGAAATCGCGACATGCGTGGTGCCGATATGGACGGTGCGCGCCTTCATGCGGATTTCCAGATCTCCGAAAGCGATCACATCGTTATCCAGCGCCACCATGGTCTTGCGCCGCAACAGGGCGCGCAGGCGGGCGCGTAGCTCATCGGGGTCAAAGGGCTTGGCCAGGTAATCGTCGGCACCTTTTTCCAGCCCCTCGATCTTATTCTGCGCGCGCCCCAGCGCCGAGATCACCAGCACCAGCGCGGTCGAGCCCGCCGCCCGCACCTTGGCGATGGCATCCACGCCGTCACCTCCGGGCAGCATCCGGTCAAACACGATCACGGCAAATGCCCGATCCGAGGCCGCCCGAAGCCCCGCATCATAAGTGGTACAGAGCGTCGGCTCTGCCCCTACATCGCGCGCGGCCTGTGCCATGGCCTGTGCGGCCACGGCGTCGTCCTCGACAATCAGAATTTGGGGGATTTCGGCGGTGGTCATGTGGTGCTCCTTATGCACAGATCAGAAGATTACGACCACGGGGTCAAGGACATTCGCGCCCCCCACGATCCGCGTTTTCGACCCGTTGGTCCACGGATCCACCGTCACATGCAGGGTGCGCCCGTCGGGACGCTGCACCAGCAACAGCACCGGCCGCGAGATTTTCAGCGTTTTCAGCAGCTCAGCCGTGGCCGGTTTGCCGTTCACCGACACGATGGTGTCTCCGACATCCAGGCCGGCCAGAAAGGCAGGGCTGGCGGGGCTGATCACCTCGACAGTGGTGCCGTCCTGGGCCAGTTGCAGCCCCAGACGCGCCAGATCATAGGCCCGGATGATCGCAATCGAGCGCGAGGCCCCATCGTCCCCCAGCGACACCGATTGGATATGCAGGCTCAATGTCAGCGTCACCGGCGCACCGTTGCGCAGCACGGTCAGCGGCAGGGTGTCGCCTTGGCGTGTCTCCAGGGCAAAGGCCAGATCGCCGGGTTTCAGAATCGGCCGATCCCCCGCAGAGACGAGCACATCGCCGGCTTTTAGCCCGGTACGCGCGCCCAGACTGGCGGGATTCACATTGTCGACAAGCAGGCCCTTGCCCGGCTCCAGCCCCAGCGCGGCGGCGATCCGGCGGTCCACGGGGCGCATGGTCAGGCCCATATCCGGCACAGGGGGCAGATCTCCGGCGATGGCGCGCTCGATCAGAGCTGCGGGAATGGCATAGGAAATCCCCACGAACAGGCGCGAACCATCGGCAATCCGCGCGTTGATCCCAAGAATGCGGCCCTGATCATCCAAAAGCGGCCCCCCCGAGCTGCCCGGATTGATCGCCGCGTCATGCTGAATATAGCGCACCGGCACCGAGGCCAGCACCTGCCGCGCCGCCGCCGACACGATCCCGCGCGTCACGGTCGAGGCCGCTTGCAACGGCGCCCCCACGGCATAGATCTCTTGCCCGACCGAGGGCAGGGCCGCAACGGGCTCCAGCCCCGGACCGAACACAGCGCCCGGCAATTCGATCACCGCAATGTCACGTTTGTCATCGCGCCAGATCACCTGGGCAACCACGCTGCGCCCGTCCGAATGCTGCAAAACCACGCGGGCGTTGCGCTTCACCACATGCGCATTGGTCACGGCCAGCCGCCCGTCGCGCCACAAAACGGCCGAGCCCAGGAACTTCTCATCCCCGTCATCGGTGTAGACAACCAAGGTGGCGCGCAGCGCTCTGTCCAGCCCCGAGGCCGCCTGCGCGCGCTCTGCAATCGCCGTGACCAGCGTCAGGCACAGCGCCAGAATGGGCAGCAGCCGCAGCACGGGCGGGCGCAGGGGGCGAGCGCTGAAAACACGTTGCGCGGGGATGGTACGAATGGTCTGGGTCATGGTAACCCTCCTTCTTGTTCCGGTCCCTTTCTGGGTAGCAACGCGGCCTTGCGAACTCACATGACAAGTCCGTTCATGTGCAAATTGGGGCCAGAAAAGTTTTGAATTGCAGCGCCGGGGCACGCATTATCCCCCCATTCAACGCCGGAGATTTGCATGTTTTCAAAGTCCCTTCGCCTTGCCTTTTGCCTGACAGCCGCCTCGCTATTGCCGATGTCATTGCCGTTTCCCGCGCAGGCCCAAACGCCGCTGCAAACCGCCGAAATCTCGGCGCAGCTTTTTCTGTCGGGGGTAGAATCCGAGGATCCGATCCTGATTGTCGCGGCGGCCAAACTGCGCAAATCCCTGCATTTTCAGCAAACCGACCGCGCCCCGATTTCCGCCGCAGAAGTGCCGCCGGAACCCCCCGCAGAGACTGCCCCGCTCGGTTGGCACGCAATGCTGGACGTCGCCGCGGAACTGGCTGCCGGGGATGACGCGCTGCTGGGAATCATCGACGACATCCGCGCCGAAAACACCAAAGGCGTGGCCACGGGCCAGGTCTATTCGATCACCTCGATCCGCGCGGGGGGCACCGACACCTATCCGCCCCTGCCCTACACGGGCGGCGAATATGCCGAAGTCTATGTCGAGGGCCAGGCCGCCACCGATCTGAACCTATATGTGCAGGACGCAAAGGGCCGGCTGGTCTGTTCAGACACCGATATCAGCGCGATCGCCTATTGCGGCTGGCGCCCGGCCACCACCGAAGGCTTTACCATCATCGTCAAGAACAAGGGCACCGCTGCCTCTCCTTATTCGCTGATCACCAACTAAGGACACCACCATGCGATTGCTGCGCACCACTGCCCTGACCGGAATGCTGGCGCTGGCCGGGCTGTCTGCTCAGGCCCGCGACAACCACGCCCTGCTGATCGGAGCCTCAACCTATCCGGCCCTGCACGAACGGTTCTGGCTGCGTGGGCCGGCCAATGACATAGAGCTGGTCTCGACCTATCTGCAATCCAATCCGGTGGCGCAATTCGCCCCTGAAAACATCACCGTGCTGGCCGATGGAGTCGCGGGGGGCACGCCTCCGACGCTACAGGCGATCCGCGATGGGTTTGCGCATCTGGCCGCCACGGTGCAGCCAGGAGATTTCGTGTATCTGCACTTCTCGGGGCATGGTTCGCAGGCGCCGGCGCTGGACCCGGCCACCGAAACCGATGGTCTGGACGAGCTGTTCCTGCCCGTCGATATCGGCCCCTGGCAGGATACGGTCGGCACCGTTCAGAACGCGCTGGTGGATGATGAAATCGGGCAGATGCTGACCGCGATCCGGGCCAGGGGCGCCGATGTCTGGGTGGTGTTTGACAGCTGCCATTCAGGCACCGCCACCCGCGCCGCCCCCGGAATAGAGGGCGAAACCCGCGAACGCAAACTGGGGCCTGCCGCCCTGGGCATCCCCGCCGATGCGATGGCCGCCGCCGAAGGGGCCAGCCGCGCTCTGCCCTCGCCCCGCGACATTCCCGACAGCGCCGTGGAATTGCCCGCCGCAGCCGGGGAAATGGGCCGTCTGATTGCCTTTTACGCGGCGCAAACCACTGAAACAACACCAGAAAAAAACATGCCCAAAGGCAAGGCCGGGCGCCGTTTGCAAGGGGTGTTCACCTATACTCTGTTCGAAACGCTGGCCGAGCGTCCGGGCATCACCTATCGCCAGTTGGGCGACGAAGTGCTGCGCAAATACACGGCGCTGAACCTGGCGCGCGCGACCCCTCTGTTCGAAGGAAATCTGGACGATCCGGTCTTTGGCACCGGGGCGGCGGGCCGGATTCTGCAATGGCCCGCCGCCCGCAAAAAGGATCGCCTGACGATCCCCGCTGGCCGTTTGCATGGGCTAAGCGAGGGCGAAGAGGTGATCCTTCTGGCCTCGCCCGCCGATCTGGATGAGGCCGCCCTGGCCAGCTATGAAATCACCGGGCTGGATACGTTTTCGGCCACGCTGACCCCCAAAACCGAGGGGCCCGCGCAATTGCCCAAGGGGGCGGTGATCCGAAAAATATCCAATAATGTTGATATGTCTCTTTCGGTAGCACTGCCGCAGCCCGGCAGCGCCCCGGCGCAGGCCCTGCAAGAGGCGCTGAACTGGGCGCGGCAGAACGCCCGCATCGGCCCTCGTCTGCGGTTCGTCCCCGCCGGAGAAGAGGCCGACCTGCGCCTGGCCGTGATTCCGGACAGCCCCAGGCCGGATGCGCTCTGGTTCCTGCCTGCATCCGGAATAGTCGAGGAAGATCAATACGATACGCTTTTCTCTATCTCGACAGCCGATAAGGACGCGCAGCAGCTGGGCACTGTACTGTCCGACAATCTGTCCCACATGGGCAAGGCATTGAATCTGATGAAAATGGGCGCGGCGACTGGCGGTAAAACGATCGATATTTCAGCCGACCTGACCCGCGCGAAATTCGACACAGACTCCGAGGAAATCTATGCTCATGAAACCGTCCAGAGCGCCATCGTCCACCGAATGGTGCCCAATGACGTCATCGGCCTGGAGCTGACAAACCCCAATTCCGACCCGGTGGATTTCAATATTCTCTATGTTGGTGCGCAATATTCGATCACCTTCATGGGCAATGGGCGATTGCACCCCGGAGACACGCTGAAAGAGGATTTCGTGCTGGTGACGGACGACAGCTTTGGCCGGGATCGCCTGCTGGTCATTGTTTCGGCCGCCGATAAGCAATCCGCCGTCGAGGATCTGTCCTTTCTGGATCAGCCCCCGCTCGAACGCACCCGCGAAATTGGCCAGGCCGCGCGCGGCTTGCGCGGATTGCTGGATGAGGCCGGGTTTGGCGTCAGCACACGCGCGGCGGTCAGCCTGTCCAGCCGCAAAACCAAGGCCAAACCCGCCCCCGTGATCCTGCAATTCGAAATCGACACGGTTCCAGCGGACTAAGCCAGCCCCCAATAGGAAATCCCGAACGCGGCCCCGCAAGAGGCCGCGTTTTTCTTGGCCCCCGCGCTTTGTGACAGCTTTCGTCATTTGAGCCCCGCGCCGCCAGAGTCTAAGCTTATATCATGTTGAAACAAAGGTACTTTTTCATGACCAAATCATTTCCCCTTTCCGTTTTGGTCCCTGCCTTGTCGGCCGCTGCTGCGACTGTCCCCGTTGCGGTCTGGCTGGATTTCAACGTGACTGGCGGGCAGGGGGTGAGTGCCCTGCCCGCCCTTTTCCCAGCCTTGTCGGCCGCCGCACTGGCGCTGCGGTTTGCCAGATCGGCGCAACACGCGGCGGCTCTGTCTTGCGGGATTGCCACCGTAGCGTGGCACGTTCTTTGCTGGTTTGCGGCGCTGACCCAGCCGCAAATGGGCGGTTTCCCTGCCGCTCTGGCCCGTGCCCTCTTTGAATTGCTGTACACTGCCTCGCCCGCCCTGCTGGTCGGGTTGGCGGGGGGCACGGCCTCCCTGGGTCTGATGATGTCCGTTTCTCCGGTTCGGGGACGCCAAGACTAATCCCCATCTGTCCTGTCCCCGAGGCATCATCCAGACCGGCCCGCCCTGCCCCCGGCTGCGGCGGGCCGGTTTGCGCGCCCCATCCCGCCATGTTCCCTGAACACCGCAAACCCGCGTTGCCGGAAAATAAGCGTCAAACGTCGCCTTTCGGAAACCTGGTCCGCCCTTTTTTCCACACCCCCCGCATTTTCGCCCAAAACAGTCGCAATCAAGGCATTGCCCCCCGAATGCGCTGCCGTATACCGCTGGAAAGATATGACTTCTGACCAGGGATGACCTTGATGCACAGCTTTGCTCTGACCGTGAAATGCAAATCCACCCGAGGCGTCGTGGCCGCCATCGCCGCCTTTCTGTCAAAGCAGGGCTGCAACATTTCGGATTCGGCCCAGTATGATGATTTCGAGACCGGCAACTTTTTCATGCGGATCAGCTTCCGGTCGGAAACAGGCGCCAGCATCGACAGCCTGACCGAGGCCTTTGCGCAAACCGCCCAGGCGTTCGAAATGGCCTTTGCCTTCCATGACGAAAGCCAGAAGATGAAGGTCATCCTGATGGTCTCGCGTTTTGGTCATTGCCTGAACGATCTGCTGTATCGCTGGCGGATCGGCGCGCTGCCGATCGACATCGTGGGCGTGATCTCGAACCATATGGAATATCAGAAGGTCGTGGTGAACCACGATATTCCCTTCCATTACATCAAGGTCACAAAGGACAACAAAGCCCAGGCCGAAGCCCAGCAAATGGCCATCATCGAAGACAGCGGCGCCGAGCTGGTGGTGCTGGCGCGCTACATGCAGGTGCTTTCGGATGAAATGTGCCAGAAGATGTCGGGGCGGATCATCAATATCCACCACTCGTTCCTGCCCTCGTTCAAAGGGGCGAACCCCTATAAACAGGCCTATCAGCGCGGCGTGAAACTGATCGGAGCGACCGCGCATTATGTGACGGCAGATCTGGACGAAGGCCCGATCATCGAGCAAGACACCGTGCGCGTGACCCATGCCCAATCGCCCGAGGATTACGTCAGCCTGGGCCGCGATGTCGAAGCCTCGGTCCTGGCGCGCGCCGTGCACGCCCATATTCACCACCGCGCTTTCCTCAATGGTAATAAAACAGTGGTGTTCCCGGCCTCGCCCGGTTCTTACGCCTCCGAGCGCATGGGCTGACGCAGGCGATGGAATCTGAGTATTTTCAGAGCAAAGAAAGGGGGCGCCAAAAGGGGCGCAGCCCCGTCTCCGAGGCCGCAGGCCGAGATATCCTGTGCGCGCGCAGCGCGCCCCGCTTAGTTACGGCTTCTTTCATCCAGGCCAAGGCCCCGGCCGATGATTTCGCGCATGATCTCCGAGGTGCCCGCATAGATGCGGCTGATGCGGGCGTCGCTGTAGAGGCGAGAGATTTCGTATTCTTCCATATACCCCGCGCCGCCGTGCAGTTGAACACATTCATCGACCACGCGGCCTTCGACTTCTGAGGTGAAGAGTTTCGCCTCGGCGGCCATTTCCGCGGACAGCGCGCCGCTTAGATGTTCGCGTACGCAGTGATCTGTCAGCGCCCAGCCGGCATCCAGTTCGGTGCGCATCGAAGCCATTTTGAACCGTGAGTTCTGAAACGTGCCGATCGGCTGGCCAAAGGCGCGGCGGTTCTGAATATAGTCCATCGTGATATTGAAGGCGTGCTCTGCCCGCGCCATGAACCCCAGCGCGCCGATGATGCGTTCTTCGGCCAGGTTCATCATCATCGCCTTGAAGCCTTTGTGCGGATCGCCCAGCACGTTTTGCTTGGGCACTTTCACGTCATCGAAGAACAGCTCGGCCGTGTCCTGCGAGCGCAGGCCCATTTTCTTCAGGTTTCGGCCACGGGAAACCCCCTGCATCCCGTCCTCGACCAGGAACAGCCCGATCTGGTGGCCTGCGCCGGTGCGGGCGGCCACGACGATCAGCCCCGCCAGAATCCCATTTGAGATATAGGTTTTCGAGCCATTCAGCAGCCAGTGATCGCCCATATCCACCGCGCGGGTTTTCACGCCGCCCAGGTCCGATCCGGTGCCCGGTTCCGTCATGGCGATAGCCAGAACGGTGTCGCCCGATACCACGCCGGGCAAGAAGCGTTTCTTTTGCTCTGGGGTGCCCAGTTTGTGCAGATACGGCCCCACGATCCGGTTATGCAGCGCGATGAAAAAACCCGGCTCGCGCGGGTTAATTTCCTCGGCCAGGATCATGTCATAGCGGAAATCGTCCAGACCCAGGCCGCCGTATTCTTCATCCGCATACATGCACAAGAACCCCTGCGCGCCGGCCTTTTTCCAGACCTCGGCGCTGACGCAGCCGTCTGCGCGCCAGGTCTGGCCATGGGGGAAGACCTCGGTTTCGGCCCATTTGCGGACGGATTGGCGGAAAATCTCGTGTTCTTCGTCATAGATCGTTCGTTTCAGCACGGGGGCACCTCCGGTCTGAGCACAGGCATTCGATTGTCGGGAAAAGCAGTGCGGGGCGGTCTGCGCCGCCCCGCCAGGACCGTCACTTGAGGGTCTTCATCAGTTTCCAGCTGCCATTTTCCACAGCCGAGATGAAGATCTCGGTGGCGGCGACATGGTTGTCAGCGGACATGTTGACGTTATTCCCGGCAACCTCGTCGGCGAATTGCAGGGTTTCCATCGCCGCGATAAAGCTTTCGCGGGTCAGATCAGGGCCTGCGGCCTCAAAGCCGGCCACGATCAGTTCAGCCGCCGAACGGCCCAGCAGAGCGCCGGTGCCGGGGAATTTCTCGCCGGTGGCATCGGTGTAGGATTTCACCCATTTGGCGACGGTCGGGTTGCCCATGCGGGCCTCCAGATCCTGCCAGCCTGCTGCGGCATAGACACCGCCCATCACGCCCTGAGCCGCCAGCCCCTTGGCCACAACGGTATGGAACCCCGCATTGCTGAGCAGGAAATCCACGTCGATCCCCAGCTTATTGGCCGTCGCGACGACGTTGATCGTCTGGCTAACGCCCAGGGCCAGGCCCACGGTGTTACAGCCAGCTGCCTTCACCTTACCCAGCGCGCCGGTGAAATCGGTCTCATCGGGTTTATGCTGGGTTTCGATGCCAAAGCTGGCCCCCGAGGCGGCCACGCCTTCCTTTACGGCCATCTCGATTTCCTTGCCAAAATCAGTGGGCAGATACATCAGGCAGAAGGTTTTCACCCCCATATCCGTGGCCATGTATTCCGTGCCGGCCTTGACCGCATCATAGTAAGAGGCCGTGCCCGCAAATTTCCACGGGGCGGGCGGGTTCACCATCTGACGCGCCGAGGTCAGCGGGCTGACATTCGGGATGCCTTTGGGCTCCAGCAGTTTGAACATGGCGATGTTGGTGGGCGTGCCCAGGTTCAGCAGCATGGCGAACACCTTATCGCGGTTCACCAATTTGTTAGCGGCCTGAACAGCCTTGGGCACCTGATAGCCGTGGTCTTCGACGATATAGGTGATTTTGCGGCCATGGACGCCGCCCGCCGCGTTCACCTCATCGAAATAGAGCTGCGCCGCTTTCACCGCAGGCACCGAGAAGGGCGCGAAAATGCCTGACAGGTCATGCGCGCCGCCCAGTTTGATTTCGGTGTCGCTGACACCGTCTTCGGCCATCGCGGGGGCGCCAAGCCCCAGGGACAGCGCCGCAACAGCGGCAAGGGTCTTGAATGCTTTCATTGGTTTATTCCTCCCATTGGTACATTTAGGTTCTGGCCGCGCCCCTCCTCAAAGGCGCGATCAGTACATGCTTTCGATCAAGCCGGCGTGACGCGTGTTCACGTAGTTCCGCTTGAGCTTCATGGTGGGGGTCAGTTCTTCGTCCTCGGCTGTCAGCAGGATGTCGATCAGACGGAAATCCTTGATCTGTTCCACCTGGGCGAAGTCCTTGTTGGTCTCGCTTACGACCTGACCGATCAGGTCCACCACCTCCTTTGCCCGCGTCAGCGACGCGAAGTCTGCATAAGGAATTTGACGCTCTTGTGCGAACCTTTCAACATTTTCCTGATCAATCATGATCAGGCATGTCAGATACTTGCGCGCGTCCCCGATCACCACCGCATCCGACACATAGGGCGAGAACTTCAGTTTGCTTTCGATCTCAGCGGGGGTGATGTTTTTGCCGCCGGCGGTGATGATGATGTCCTTCATCCGGCCGGTGATCGTCAGGTTGCCCTCGTTATCCAGGCGGCCCACGTCGCCGGTGCGCAGCCAGCCATCCTCGGTCATGGTTTCGGCGGTTTTTTCGGGCTTGTTCCAATACCCACCAAAGACCGCCGGGCCGCCCACCAGGATTTCCCCTTCGGGCGAGATCTTGATCTGTGTGCCGGGGGTGGCCTGCCCCACCGTGCTGATCTTATTATGCGCCAGCGTGTTGACCGTGGCCACGCCTGAGGTTTCGGTCATCCCGAAGCCCTCCAGCAGGTGCACGCCGATGGCCTCGAACCAGCGCAGCAGATCGGGCGAGATGGGCGCCGCCCCGGTGGTGCAGCGCCGCGTGCGTTGCAGGCCAACCAATTGGCGCAGGTTCCGCAGCACCAGAAGATCGGCCAGGAACAGGTTCAGCTTAGCGCCGGGGGACAGGTGTTTGCCTTCTTCCTTGGCCAGGGCTTTCTTCATGCCCGCTGCGATGGCCCAGTCAAACGCCTTGCGCCCGACCCAGCCTGCCTCGGACCGCATGATGCTGATCCGGCTATAGACCTTTTCCCAGATCCGCGGCACCCCGGTAAAGGAATGCGGGCTGACCTCGCGCAGGTTGTCGAACACCGTTTCGGGGCTTTCGGCAAAGTTCACCTTGCAGCCCGCAAAGATCGGGAATTCCACGGAAATCAGACGTTCCAACACGTGACACAGCGGCAAGAAACACAGCAGCTCGTCCGTTTGTTCAAATTCGATCGTCTGCTCGCCCGCGAACATCTGAAAGACAACATTGCGATGCGTGATGATCGCCCCTTTGGGCGGCCCCGTGGTGCCCGAGGTATAGATCAGCATCCGCGGATCTTCGGGTTTGGATTTCTCCAGCTCTTGCACAAAGCGTTTGGGATGCGCCTTGGCCTCGGCCTCGCCCATCTCCATCAGCTCGTCCCAGAACATCACCATCGGATCGCTGAAAGTCGCCAGCCCGTCGCGGTCAAAGACGATGACCTTTTTCAGGCCTGGCATCTGGTCGCGGACCTCAAGGAATTTATCCAGCTGTTCGTCATTTTCCACGAACAGGAACGGCGCGCCGGAATCGTTGACCAGATAGGCCAGCTGGCTGGCGGCATCGGTGGTATAGACCCCCGAGGGAATGCCCCCCACCGCCGCAACGCCCAGATCCACATACAGCCATTCGCGCCGGTCCTCGGACAGGATCTGCACGGGCTGACCGCGCTCCAGCCCCATGGCCAGCAGCCCCAGCGCCGCATTGCGCGCGCCGTTGAAATAGTCCGTCCAGCTGTAGGATTGCCAGACGCCCAGTTCCTTTTCACGGTGGGCGGTTTTGCTGCCCAGTTCATGGCAGCGCTTGGCCCACAGTTTTACCACAGTGTCGCAACCATCCATGGTGATCGGCGCGTCGGCCGGGATGATCATATCGGTGTTCATCATCGCGTTACCTCCACGTCTTACGCCGTTTCCAGCGCTTCTGACCGCGCTGGGATTCTTCCTGACGACCCAGATAGAATTCCTGGATATCGTCCGAGGCGCGCAGCTCTTCGCAGCTGCCCGCCATCACGATCCGGCCCATTTCCAGAACATAGCCCTGATGCGCCGTGTGCAGCGCGACATTGGCATTCTGTTCGACCAGCAGCATCGTGACCTTCTGTTCGGCATTCAGACGTTTGATGATGGCAAAGATTTCCTGCGTCAGCAGGGGTGACAGACCCAAAGAGGGCTCGTCCAGCAGCATCAGTTTGGGCTTGGCCATCAGGCCGCGCCCGATCGCCAGCATCTGCTGCTGCCCCCCCGACAGGAACCCCGCAGACTGATTGCGCCGCTCCTTGAGGATCGGGAAATATTCATAGACCAGAGCAATATCGTCGCGCAGGTCCACGCCTTTGCGGGCATAGGCGCCCATTTTCAGGTTTTCCTCGATGGTCAGATAGGGGAAGACCTCGCGCCCTTCGGGGACGTGGGCCAGGCCCATGCGGACGATCTGATCGGGCTGTTTGCCGACGATGTCCACGCCGTTGAATTCGATGTTGCCCTTTTCGGGGTCCATCAACCCGCTGATCGTCTTCATCAGAGTGGTTTTGCCCGCACCGTTGGCGCCCAGGATGGTGACGATCTCGCCCTCGTTCACCTCAAGCGAGACCCCGCGCAGCGCCATGATCGCGCCATAGAAGGTTTCCACATTGCGGATGTCCAGAACCTTGGTCATGCGTCCACCTCCGTTCCCAGATAGGCCGCTTTGACCTGCGGATCCGATTGCACCTCGGACGGCAAGCCCATCGCCAGCGGCTGGCCATTGGCCACAGCCAGCACCCGGTCGCTGACCTGCGTGACCAGCTTCATGTCATGTTCCACCATCAGCACGGTCAGCCCCATGTCGCGGCGCATGTCCTCGACCCAATAGGCGACCTCCTGGCTTTCTTCGACGGACAGGCCCGAGGCCGGCTCGTCCAGCAGGATCATCTTGGGGCCCATGGCCAGCGCGCGGCCGATTTCCACCACTTTACGGACGCCATAAGGCAGCCCGGCGATCAGCTTTTCGCGGTAGGCTTCCAGCTCCAGAAACTCGATCACCTCTTCCACCTTTTGCCGGTGGCCACGTTCCTCGCGGCGGCATTTGGGCACGAACCACATGTCTTGCAGCCAGTTGGTGCCGCGATGAGTGTGCCGCCCCATCAGCAGGTTATCCAGAACGGTCGAGTGGTCGAACAGCTCGATATTCTGGAAGGTCCGGGCAATCCCGATCGGCGCGATTTCATGCGCCGACATGTGGGTGATGTCACGGCCATCGAACTTGATCGTGCCGCGGGTCGGTTTGTAGAACCGCGAGATCAGGTTGAAGATGGTGGATTTCCCCGCGCCGTTCGGCCCGATGATCGAGAAGACCTCGCCTTCCTCGACCGTAAAGCTGACCCCGTCCACGGCTTTCACGCCGCCGAAATGGATGGCCAGATCGTCTACTTCTAGCAGGCTCATTTCATCCGCTCCGTTTTCAGATAGGTTTTCTGGCGGCGGAACATGTCGCGGCGGGCCAGCGGAAACAGCTGGAACCAGGCGCGAATTTTCAGCCAGCGGCCATAAAGACCCGTTGGTTCATAGATGATGAACGTCACCAGAATGACCGAGAAGATCAGCGTATCCAGACAGGGCATCGACAGATCAATCCCCGCGCTGGATTTCAGACCATCGCGCAAAATGGCGATCAGCTGCGGCACGGCCGTGATCAGGATCGCCCCAAAGAACGCCCCCTGGATGAACCCCAGCCCGCCGATCGTCACCACCAGCAGCAGGTTGATCGAGATAAAGACCGAGAAGAGCTCGTAGTTGAAGAAGGCAATGAAATGCCCCATCAGCGCGCCCGCCAGCCCTGTCATCGCGCAGGACAGACCAAAGGCCAAAGACCGTGTGCGCGTGATGTTGATCCCCAGCGCGCGGGCCGAGACCTCGGAATCGCGCACGGCCAGGAAGCTGCGCCCGGTAGGGCTGCGCATCAGGTTGGCATAAAGCCAGGTCACCAGAACCACCACGGCCAGGCACAGCCAGTAGAAGTTATTCAGATTGGCATAGCGGTCAAAATCCACGCCCAGAATGGTGATCGAGGGCGCGAATATCCCGCCGACACCGCCGGTGATGGGCTCGGCCACGATGATCAGTTCCTCAACGATGACGAACAGCGCCAGCGTGGCGATGGCCAGATAGATGCCGGACATGCGCACCGCCGGAATGGCGACGATGGCGCCAAACACCCCGGCCGCGATCCCCGCCAGCGGAAAGGCAATCACCCACGGCACGCCGATATTCATCAGCGCCGCATCCGTATAGGCCCCAATCGCCAGAAAGGCCGCGTGTCCCAGGCTGGCCTGCCCGGTGTGCCCCACCAGCAGCATCAGCCCCATCCCCGCCAAAGACCAGATCAGCGTGTTGGTGATCTCGGCCAGGTAATATTCCCCGGCAAAGAACGGCAGCGCCGCCATAAAGGCCACCAGCAGGATGATTTTACCCCGCGCCCACCAATCCTCGTGCAGGTCGATGTCGTTGTCGTAACTTGTCTTGAAGATAACTTTCATTGGCTCAGACCTTCTTGGCGTAGATCTGGGCAAACAGTCCGTTCGGACGTGTGACCAGCACGGCTAGCATGATGATATAGGGGCTCATCTGGCTGAAACCCGCAGGCAGGTATCGGGCCGCGATGGGCTCGACCACACCGATCAGGATCCCGCCCAGCAGTGCCCCCGGCAGGCTGCCGAAACCGCCGATGACCGCGGCCGCAAAGGCTTTGATCCCCAGCAGGCCGATATTCGGGTCAATCGCCCCTTTCGAGGCATAAAGAACCCCGGCAATCGTCGAAACACCCCCCGACAGCGCCCAGATCATCGAGTTCACCCGATGCACCGGCACCCCCACGATATAGGCAGCCATCTGGTTCTGCGAGGCCGCCTGCGCGGCCAGCCCCAGCTTGGTGAACTGAAAAAACGCCCACAGCGCCAGCGTCAGCAGGGCCGTGACAATGATCGTGGTGATGTCCTCATAGCCGATGATGATCCCGCCGATATTCAGCGTGTTGCCGGCAAAGGGGGTTTCCAGCACCAGCGGCGTGAAACCCCAGATCGAACCGGCGACAAAGCGGAACACGAATCCCATCGCGATCGTCAGAATAACCAGCGCAAAATGCGGCTGACCAAAGATCTTTCGCACTACGAAACGGTCCACGCCATAGCCGACGCCGCCCATGACGAAAGCCGCCAGAATGATGCCAGGCACAAAGGGCAAGGCCCCGTAATCGGAATTGACCAGGCCCAGGGCCACAAAGGCCCCCAGCATCATCATATCCCCCTGGGCAAAGTTCACACCCTCGGTTGCCTTGTAAATCAGGACGAACCCCAGGGCCACCAGCCCATAGATACACCCCGAGGCAATGCCTCCGATGATCAGCTGAATCAGTTCCATTGGACCCTCCGTTTCTCAGCACGATTCTCCCAGATCGAAGCTGCAATACGGACGGTCAGAAGCGCCCGGCGCATAGCCGGGAATGGCCCCATCTGAGGGCCACTCATACACGCATCCATTCTGTCTCCTCCCATGACCGATGAACGCTATTGACTTCAAATAAACACGCGTGTTCAAATTGTGTCAACAGTGATCATGGACTGGATATGAAAACCGTCAATGCCCGCATCCTGCACGCCGCATTGCGGCTGTTTGCCGAAAAAGGTTCTCGGCAGATCGCAATCAGCGATCTGGCCAAAGAGGCAGGCCTGTCACGCGGAACCATCTACAATAACATCGAAAATCCCGACGATCTGTTCAGCATCCTGTGCGATCTGATGTATCTGGAACTGCGCCAGACCGCGCGGGCCACCGATACGGACGTGACCGACCCGGCCGCCCGTCTGGCCCTGATCCTGCGTAAGATCATCCGCCGTGTGCACGAGGAGCGCGACTGGGGCCTGTTCATCGCGCAATTCGGCATGATTGACCCGCGGCTGGGGAAATTCTGGGGCAAGATGCCCAACCAGCTGCTGCGTCAGGGGCTGGACAGCGGGCGGTTTCACTATCGTGAGGCGCAGATACACTCGATTACCGCGCTGGGGGGCGGCGCGGTGATGGGCGCGACGGCTCTGGTGCTGGGGGGGATCATGACCTGGCGCAAATCCGGCAGCGACACGGCCGAACTGATGCTGCGCTCGGTCGGAATCGAGGCCGAAGAGGCCCGAACGCTTTCGACCATCCCATTTGCCCCCCTGCCCCGTCTGGATTTTTCCAAAGTACAGTTAGAGGGCACAATTCGCGAGGGCATCTTAGGTTAATGATGTCATTCGAAGGAGGAGCGAGATGACACAAACAGCCTATATTTACGACGCGATACGCACACCCAGATCCAAAGGTAAGGCAGACGGCACCCTGCACGAGGTCAAACCGATTGATCTGGTCACCACCCTGCTGACCGAGATGCAATCGCGCCACGATCTGGATACGTCCCGCGTGGACGATCTGATGATGGGCTGCGTGGCCCCGGTGATGGAGCAGGGCTCGGTCCTGCCGAAAATCGCGCTGCAAAAGGCCGGCTGGGCCGAAAACGTGGCCGGCGCGCAGGTGAACCGTTTCTGCGCCAGCGGGCTGGACACGTTCAACACCGCCGCCGCCAAAGTGGCCAGCGGATGGGAGGATCTGGTCTGCGCGGGCGGCTACGAATCCATGTCACGCGTGCCCATGGGCGCCGACGGCGGGCCCTTTGCCGAGGATCCGGCCACCGCGATTCAGACGGGATTCGTGCCGCAGGGGATCGGCGCCGATCTCATTGCCACCATCGAGGGCTGGAGCCGCGATGACGTGGATGCCTTTGCCGTGGAATCGCAAAAACGCGCCGCCCATGCGCGGGATAGCGGCTGGTTTGATCGCTCGGTCGTGCCGGTGAAGGACGAAACCGGCGTGGTGATTCTGGAACGCGACGACTTCATCAAGCCCGACACGGACATGCAGAAACTGGCGGCGCTGAAACCGTCTTTTGCGGCGATGGGCGGCTTTGGGTTCGATGCCGTTGCGCTGGCCAAATACCCCGAAGTGGCGCAGATCAACCATGTGCACACGCCGGGCAACAGCTCGGGGATTGTGGATGGGGCCTCTCTGATCATGTTGGGCAACCAGCAGGTCGGCAAAGACCTGGGCCTGACCCCGCGCGGGCGGGTGGTTTCCATCGCGCTGACCTCGACCGATCCGACGATCATGCTGACGGGGCCCGGCCCGGCGTCCGAAAAAGCCCTGGCCAAGGCCGGGCTGACCATCGACGACATCGACCTGGTAGAGATTAACGAGGCCTTTGCGTCCGTCGCCCTGCGATTGCAACGCGATCTGAACGTGCCGGATGAAAAACTGAACGTGGTCGGCGGGGCCATCGCCATGGGGCATCCTTTGGGGGCGACGGGCGGTTGCCTTGTGTCCACCATGCTGGACGAGCTGGAACGGCGGAACTTGAAACGCGCGCTAATCTGCATGTGCGTGGGCGGCGGCATGGGCATTGCCTCGATCATCGAGCGGGTCTGAGGGGGACAGACATGACTGATTTCATTTACGAAAAAGACGCAGACGGCATTGTGACCGTGACCATGGACACGCAGGGCCAGTCCGCCAACACCATGAACGAACGCTATGTGCCGGGCATGGACGACGTGCTGGCGCGTCTGCGCGCCGAGGACGATCTGGCCGGGGTGATCTTTGCCTCGGCCAAGAAGACGTTCTTTGCGGGGGGCGATCTGCGGCTGATCCTGGGCATCCAGAAGGCCGACGCCGAAACCCTGCACTATATCGAGGAAAACAAGCGCCCCTACCGCGAGCTGGAACAGCTGCAAGTGCCCGTTGTCGCCGCCATCAACGGCGCGGCCCTGGGCGGCGGGTACGAGCTGTGCCTGGCCTGTAATCACCGCATTATCGCGGATGTTCCCGGCGCGATCGTGGGCCTGCCCGAGGTCACTCTGGGCCTGTTGCCCGGCGCGGGCGGGGTGGTGCGCCTGACCAAGCTGTTGGGGCTGGAGGCCGCCCTGCCCCACCTGACCGAGGGCAAGCCCGTCAAGCCGCAAAAGGCGCTGAAAATCGGCATGGTGGATGCGGTCGTTCCGGCTATTGATGATCTGATCCCCGCCGCCAAGGCCTGGATCAAGGCCAACCCCGACAGCCACACCCAGCCCTGGGATCAAAAGGGCTTTCGCTATCCGGGCGGGGATGTGCTGCATCCGAAAATCCGGCAGCTGATCGTCGGCTCTTCGGCGTTTCTGTATTCGAAAACCCGTGGGCTGCTGCCCGCCCCCGAGAAGATCCTGGACATCGCCGTGAACTCGATGCGGATTGACTATGACGCCGCCCTGCGCAGCGAAAGCCGCGGGCTGTGCGCGCTGGTGATGACGCCCGAATGCAAGGCGGCGATCCGCTCGTTTTTCTTTGGGATGCAGGCGATCAAATCCGGCGCCATCCGCCCGCAGGGTGACCGCTGGAAAGCCCAAAACGCAGCCATTCTGGGCGCGGGGATGATGGGCTCGGGCATTGCCTGGGCGCACGCGAATGCGGGGCTGCCCACGGCGCTGAAAGACACCGACATGGCGCGCGCCGAAAAGGGCAAATCCTATAGCGAGATGCTGGCGGACAAACGGATCAAACGGCACCGTATGGATGAGGCGCGCAAAACCGCCCTGCTGGCACAGATCACCCCCACCACCGACAACGCAGCCTTTGCCGGCACCGATCTGATCATCGAAGCCGTGTTCGAGGACATCGCCCTGAAGGAACAGGTCATCCCCGAAACCTTTGCCCAACTGGGACCGGACGGGATTTATGGCTCGAACACTTCGCCCCTGCCGATTTCCATTCTGGCGCAATACTGCCCCGATCCCACGCGGTTCATCGGGCTGCATTTCTTCTCGCCCGTGGACAAGATGAAGGTGGTCGAGATCATCATGGGCCAGAAGACCAGCCAGGACACGCTGCGCAAGGCCTACGACTATGTGCAGCAGATCGGCTATATGCCCATCGTGGTGAATGACAGTCGGGGCTTTTTTACCAGCCGCGTGTTCGGCACCTATCTGGACGAGGGGATCGCGCTGCTGGTGGATGGCATGTCCCCCGTCGCGGTGGAGCGCGCCGCCTGGCTGGCGGGGATGCCCGTGGGGCCGCTGGCGGTGCATGACGAGACCTCGTTGGTGTTGTCGCAAAAAGTGGCCAAGACCCATGCCGATCTGGACGCGCGTCTGGGCGTGGACAGCGGATTCGGGCGGCATAACGTGGCCTCGAAATCCGTGTGCGATGCGATGATCGAACAGGGACGCGGCGGGCGTCATTACGGCGGCGGCTTCTATGAGTACGCCCCCGGTGGCGGCAAATCCCTGTGGCCGGGGCTTAGCCAGTTTTCCAAGGGCAATGCGGACATCTCGGTGCCCGACGCGATTGACCGGCTGCTGTATCGTCAGGCCATCGAAACCCTGCGCTGCCTGAATGAAAACGTGCTGCGCTCTGAGGTCGAGGCCAACCTGGGCGGCATTTTCGCCATCGGTTTCCCGGCCCATACCGGCGGGGCGATCCAGTTTATCCGTGGCATCGGGATTGACGCCTTTGCCGCCCGCGCGGCAAAACTGGCCGCGCGCTATGGCGAACGGTTCGCGCTGAATGACGGCGCGTTTGACATTCTACGCAACACGCAGGAGCAGGCAGCATGAGCGGACCTCTGACCGGGCTGACGGTGGTGGAAATGGCGGGGCTGGGCCCTGCCCCTCTGGCCGGGCAATTCCTGGCCGATCTGGGGGCCGAGGTCATTCTGATCACCCGCAAATCCGGCAAGGCCAACCCGGCCGACATCAACAACCGGGGGAAGCTGTCGGTGGCGCTGAACCTCAAATCCGCCGAAGGGATCGAGGCCGCCATGGCCTTGATCGCCCGCGCCGACGTCCTGATCGAGGGGTTCCGCCCCGGCGTAATGGAGCGCATGGGCCTGGGGCCGGATGCCTGCCTGACCGCGAACCCTACGCTGGTGTATGGTCGGATGACAGGCTGGGGGCAGGATGGCCCCATGGCGCAAATGGCCGGGCATGACATCAACTATCTGGGGCTGACGGGCGTTCTGCACGCCATCGGCAAAAAGGATCAGCCCCCCATTCCCCCGATGAATATCGCCGCCGATTACGCGGGCGGGACGATGTTCCTGCTGCTGGGGGTCTTGTCGGCGATTTACGAGCGTCACCACTCGGGCCGTGGGCAAGTGATTGACGCGGCGATGGTGGATGGCGCGCCGGCGCTGATGGCCTTGGTGCATTCGATGATCGCCATGGGCCGCTGGTCTGAACAACGCGAAAGCAACTGGCTGGACGGCGGCGCGCCCTTCTATCGCAGCTATGAATGCGCCGATGGCAAATATGTCTCGGTCGGCCCGCTGGAGCCGCAATTTTTCGCGCAGCTGGTGGACCTGGCCGGCCTGCCCCAGGATCATAAGGCCAGCCAAAACGACGAAACGTCATGGTTGGATCGCCATGCGTCCTATGCTCAGGTCTTCCAAACCAAGACCCGCGCCGAATGGGAGGAGATTTTCGACGGCACGGATGCCTGTGTGGCTCCGATCCTGACCTGGTCCGAGGCGCCTCAGCATCCGCATATGAAGGCGCGCGGCGTTTTCACGGATGTGAACGGCGTCACCCAGGTGGCCCCTGCCCCGAAATTCAGCCGCTCCAGCCCCGATCCGGTGGGCAGCCCGCCCGCGCCGGGGGCCGATACAGACAGCGTGATGGCCCGGCTGGGCTATGACGCGCAGACCATTGCCAGGATGCGCGAAAACGGCATCCTGACCTGAGGAGGAAACACATGAGCGACGATTTCAACGGCGTTCTGAAGATCGACACAGATGGCGCGATTGCCACCCTGACCCTAACCCGGCCCGAAGCGTTCAATGCCGTGAATGGCGATATGCGCCTGGCCCTGATACAGGCTGTCGCCCGGATCGACTCCATGCCCGACATCCGCGTGGTCATCCTGAAGGGCGAGGGCCCCGGATTCTGCGCTGGCGCCGATCTGAAGGGCGGTCTGGGCCCCATGCCCACCGACCACATGCTTGAGGCCGAGTACCGCCCCTCGCTGATGGGTATCGCCAATTCGCCGAAAATCTGGATCGCGCAGGTGCATGGCTCGGCCGCCGGAATCGGCGCGGCCTATGCGATGAACTGCGATATGGTGGTGATGGCGGAAAATGCCTCGCTTTATATGGCTTTTGCCGCGATCTCGCTGGTGCCGGACGGGGGCAACACCTGGCTGCTGCTCAAGGGCATGGGATACCACCGCGCCCTGCAAGCCATCATCGAAGGCCGCAAAATCCCTGCGGACGAATGCCTGACGCACGGTCTGGTCAATCAGCTGTCCCCCGCCGATCAGCTGGAGGCAGACACCCGCGCGCTGGCCGAACGTATCGCCGCCGCCGCCCCGCTGGCCGCCTCTGGAGCCAAGAAAATCCTGCGCAGCATCAGCAATGTGTCCTTCTCGGATGCGTTCACCGCCGAGGCCCAGATCCAGGGCCCGCTGACCCGCTCGGCCGATTTCCAAGAGGGCGTTCAGGCCTTCATCCAGAAACGCAAACCTGTCTTCGAAGGTAAATAAATGTCCCTGCCCCCCGTTCTGCAAAACCTGCGTATTCCGCTGATTGGCAGCCCGCTGTTCATCATCTCGAACCCTGATCTGGTGATCGCCCAGTGCAAGGCCGGCGTTGTCGGGTCCTTCCCGGCGCTGAACGCCCGCGAAAAAGAGGGCAACGATCTGGACGAATGGCTGGCCCGGATCACCGACACGCTGGCGCAATACAATGCCGAAAACCCCGACCGCCCCGCCGCGCCCTTTGCGGTGAACCAGATCGTGCATCGGTCAAACCCCCGTCTGGAACGCGATGTCGAGCTATGCGTGAAACACAAGGTGCCCGTCTGGATCACCTCGCTGGGCGCGCAGGAATGGGTCTATGAGGCCGCGCATTCCGTGGGTGCCGTGGTGCTGCATGACATCATCAACGATAAATTCGCCCGCAAAGCGATCGCGAAAGGCGCCGATGGGCTGATCGCCGTCGCTGCCGGGGCCGGGGGGCACGCCGGTGCGCTGTCGCCGCTGGCCCTGATCCAGGAAATCCGCGCATGGTTTGACGGCCCGCTGTTCCTGTCCGGCGCGATTGCCCGCGGCGATTCCATCCTGGCCGCGCAGGCGATGGGCGCCGATGGGGGCTATGCCGGCTCGGCCTTTATCGCCACGCACGAGGCCAACGCCGCCGACCGTTACAAAGAAATGATCACCGAATCCGGGGCCTCGGACATCGTGTATTCGGATCTGTTCACCGGCGTCTGGGGCAACTACCTGAAGCCCTCGATCACCGCGGCCGGGATGGACCCGGACAACCTTGAACGCTCGGACCCGTCGAACATGGATTTCGGATCCGAGAAACCCAAAAGCTGGAGCTCGATCTGGGGCTCGGGGCAGGGCATCGGCGCGGTCAAGGACGTGGTGCCCGCCGCGCAGCTGGTGGACCGGCTGGCCGACGAGTATTTCGCTGCCGCCGACCGCCTGAACGCCGAGGTCGCGCGCTACCGCCGTTAACCGCCCTGCTTGGCCGCCAGATCGGCCAGGATCGGGCAGTCGGGCCGGTCATCGCCAGCACAGGCATGGACCAGCCCGGCCAGCGTGGCGCGCATTTCCTGTAGCTCGGCCAGTTTGTCGTCAATCCGCGCCAGATGGCCCTTGGCGATCTGCTTCACATCCGCGCTGGCGCGGCTGCGATCCTCATAGAGCGTCAGCAGGTTTCGGCAATCCTCGATGCTGAACCCCAGCGCGCGCGAACGGCCCAGGAAGGCCAGTTTATGCAGGTCGGCCTCGCTGAAGCTGCGATAGCCATTGGCCGAGCGGCCGGGCCGGATCAATCCGATGTCTTCGTAATAGCGGATGGTTTTCGCAGGCAGGCCCGAACGGCCTGAGACTTCTCCGATATTCATGGGTTATCCTTTCGTTTCCAAGGGCATATCCGGCCGCGCCGCCCGCAGACGCAAAGCGTTGGTCAGTACGAAAACGCTGCTCATGGCCATGGCGCCAGCAGCCAGCATCGGGGACAATTGCCAGCCGAACAGCGGATAAAACAGGCCCGCAGCAACCGGGATCAGCGCGGTGTTATAGCCAAAGGCCCAGAACAGGTTTTGCCGGATATTGCGCATCACCCGCGCCGACAGGCCAAAGGCATTCACCACCCCGCGCAGATCGCCCGACATCAGCACCACATCGGCGCTTTCGATCGCCACATCCGTCCCCGAGCCGATGGCAATTCCCACATCCGCATGGGCCAGCGCGGGGGCATCGTTGATTCCGTCCCCCACGAAGGCCAGCGTTTTGCCGCCCGCGCGCAGGCTGTCCAGCGCCTGAACCTTGCCCTGAGGCAGCACCTCGGCGACCACGTGATCAATGCCCAGCTCGCCCGCGATGGCCTGAGCTGTCGCGGCATTGTCGCCGGTGATCATCGCCACTTGCAGCCCGCGTGCGTGCAGGGCCTTGATCACCCCCGCGCTGGCCGGTTTCACCGGGTCCGACACCGCGATCACCGCCGCAATCCGCCCGTCGATGGCCGCATAAATCGGCGTTTTCCCCGCAGCGGCCAGATCCTTGCCGACCTGCTGCAAAGCGCCCAGTTCGACCTTACGGCGCAGCATCAGCCGGTCTGCACCGATCATCACCCGCGCGCCCTCGACCGTGCCCAGAACGCCGTAGCCCGTGACCGAGCCGAACTTCTCGACCTGCGGCAACGGGCTGTCCGCCGCCTCTGCGATGGCGCGGGCAATAGGGTGTTCGGACAACGCCTCGACCGCTGCGATCTTGCGCAACACATCGCTGCGCTCAAAACCCTCGGCCACAGAGAAATCGGTCAGCGCCGGGGCGCCCATGGTCAGCGTCCCGGTCTTGTCCAGTGCCACCACATCCACACCGGACAGCGCCTGAAGCGCATCCCCCTTGCGGAACAGAACACCCATTTCAGCGGCCCGCCCCGTACCCACCATGATCGAGGTCGGCGTGGCCAGCCCCATCGCGCAGGGGCAGGCGATGATCAGCACGGCAACCCCGGCCACCAGCGCATGAGGCAGCGCCGGGGCCGGCCCGAACACCAGCCAGGCCAAAACCGTCAGCAACGCCACAGCCATCACCGCAGGCACGAACCACAGCGTGATCCGGTCCACGACGCCCTGAATCGGCAGCTTGGCCCCCTGGGCTTGCTCGACCAGCCGAATGATCTGCGCCAGCATCGTGTCATTGCCCACTTTGGTGGCCTGCAATTGCAGCGCCCCGGTGCCGTTCACCGTGCCGCCCACCACCTGATCGCCGGGGGATTTGGCGACGGGGACGGGCTCGCCCGTGATCATGCTTTCATCCACATACGAGCTGCCCTCGGTCACCGCGCCATCGACGGGCAGGCGCTCGCCGGGGCGGACAAGCACGATGTCGCCGGTCAGGATCTCTTCGGCGGGAATGTCCTGCGGGGTGCCATCGCGCAGCACCCGCGCAGTGGTGGCACGCAGCCCCAGAAGTTTGCGAATGGCCTGGCCGGTACGGCCCTTGGCGCGGGCCTCAAGAAACCGGCCCAGCAGGATCAGAACCACGATCACCGCCGCCGATTCATAGTAAACGGCCCGCGCACCCTCGGGCAGCAGCCCCGGCGCGAAGGTCGCCACCACCGAGAACCCATAGGCCGCCGCCGTGCCCACCGCGACCAGCGAGTTCATATCGGGCTGGGCCCGCACCAGCGCCGGAAAGCCCTTGGTATAGAATTGCCGCCCCGGCCCGATCAGCACGGCCGAGGTCAGCACCCACTGGAAAATCCAGCTGGCCTGCTGCCCGATCGTCATGTGCACCCAATGATGGAAGGCCGGCACCAGATGCCCCCCCATTTCCAGCACAAAAACCGGCAAGGTCAGCAGCCCCGCCAAAATCAGCCGGGCGCGTTGCTGGCGGGCCTCTTCCTCTTTGCGGTTTTCGTGCAGTTTGGCGCCGGTATCGCGCGGCTTGGCCGGATAGCCCGCCGCAGCCATGGCAGCCTGCATTTGCGCTGTCTCTGCTATGCCCTGAACATAGGACACCTGCGCGGTTTCATTGGCCAGATTGACCGCCACGCCGGTTACGCCGGGCAGATCGGCCAGCGCCTGTTCAACCCGCCCCACACAGGAGGCGCAGGTCATGCCCTCGACATCGAACAGCGCGGCGAGCGTCCGCGCCGGATAGCCCGCGCGCGCCAGCCCAGCCAGAACATCGGTAAGCCCATCCGTTGTCTCATAGGTGACCAGGGCGCTTTCCGTAGCCAGGTTCACAGCCGCCTGAGACACGCCCTGCGTGTCGCTCAGGGCTTTCTCGACCCGGCCCACGCAGGCGGCGCAGGTCATGCCTTCGATCTGGATTTGTGCAGTTTGCGTGCTCATGTCGGACCCTTCCGTGCCGTGCAGGCCCTTCAGATAAGGGCTCCACTAGATGGAAGGTCAAGCCCCCGCGTGAAATTTCGAAAACCGCTTGACCTTCCCCCGCTGGAAGGCCCCATCTGCCAGACAATAAGGAGATTCAAAATGCCCACATTCGCCGTCCCCGGTATGAACTGTCGCAAATGCACCGCCAAAATCGAGAAATCCGTGACCGATGCCGACCCGACCGCCCTGTTGGAATTCGACATGGACGCCCGCACGGTTGAGATTGACAGCGCCGACGACGCGGCCGCGCTGCTGGCGGCCATCAAGGACGCCGGATTCGAGGCAACCGCAGCCTGGCCGGCAAAGCGGGCTTAGCAGATTCGCGGCAATTGCTCGCCGACCAGCATGTCCACGATGCGCGCCCCGCCGAACAGGGTGCGCATCGTTACCCGGCCCGGCTCGCCACCTGTCAGCGCCCTGCCGATGACCACCGCGCCCTGCCCCTCGGGGCGCGCGCGCATGGCCGCCAGGGCCGCCTCGGCCTGATCGGTGGGAACGAACAGCACCAGCGTGCCCTCATTCGCCAGATACAGCGGGTCCAACCCCAGAATTTCACACATGCCTTTGACCTCGGGCCGGATCGGCAGCGCGGTCTCTTCGATCTCGATGGCCACGCCGGCCGCTTCGGCCATTTCGTTCAGCGCCGAGGCCACCCCGCCGCGTGTCGCATCCCGCGCCGCCCGCACATCGGGGGCGGCAGACAGGACATCCTCCATCAGATGCCCCAGCCCCGCGCAATCCGAGAGGATCTCAGCGGACAAGGCCATATCCCCCCGCGCGGCCAGGATCGCCGCGCCATGATCGCCCAGAACGCCGTTCACGATAGCCACATCGCCAGGCCGGATCAGCCCTGCCTCTAGCTGGCGCCCCGGCGGGATCACGCCAACACCCGCCGTGGTGACAAAGACCTTATCGGCCATACCGCGCCCGACGACCTTGGTGTCGCCGGTGACGATCCGCACGCCCGCCTTTTCCGCCTCGGCCTGCATCGAGGCCACGATCCGGCGCAGCAGGGCCACTTCGGTGCCCTCCTCGATGATGAACGCCGCCGTCAGATACAAGGGCCGCGCGCCGCCCACCGCCAGATCGTTGACCGTACCGCAGACCGCGATTTTCCCGATGTCCCCGCCGGGAAATTCCACCGGATCCACCACAAAACTATCCGTCGTCATGGCCAGGCGCGCGCCGGGCTCGGCCAGAGCGCGGGCGGTCAGGCGAGCCTGATCCTCCATCCCATCCGGCTGAAACACCGCTGTGAACACGTCCTCGATCAGATCCCGCATCGCCTTGCCTCCGCCGCCATGGGCCAGGGTGACGCGCTCATCGCGCAAACGGGACAGCGGCCGCTGCGCCATATTCATTGCGCCGCCGCCACGGCCCGGACGCCTCCGTATTGGTAATAGGCCGCGCAGGCCCCTTCCGAGCTGACCATCAGCGCCCCCAGCGGCATTTCCGGGGTGCAGCCCGTGCCGAATTGCGGGCAGTGCACGGGTTTCATCCGGCCGGTCATCACCTGACCGCACGCGCAGCCTTCGGGCTCGGGCACCACGCGCGGGCCGGCGGCATAGCCGATCCCGAATTTTTCCTCGGCGTCATAGGTTTTATAGCGCTCGCGGATCCGCAGCCCGCTGGCGTCGATCTCGCCCAGCCCGCGCCATTCGAAACTGGGGCGCGGTTCGTATACGTCCTGAATTGCGGCAATGGAGACCGGATTGCCATGTTCGGGCACCACGCGGGCATATTGGTTCTGCACCTCAGCGCGCCCGTCGCGGATCTGTTCCAGCACCATCAGCACCGATTGCAGCAGATCCAGCGGTTCGAACCCGGCCACAACGATCGGTTTGCCGTATTCTTCGGCAATGAAATCATAGGGATGCGTGCCGATCACCATCGAAACATGCCCCGGCCCGACAAACCCGTCCAGCACCATATGAGGGTCATCCAGCAGCGCCTTGATCGGGGGCGGGACGGTGATGTGGTTGCAAAATACGGTGAAATTCGTCAGCCCCTCGCGCGCGGCCTGCTGGATCAACAACGCGGTCGAGGGCGTGGTGGTTTCAAACCCAAGCCCAAAGAAAACGACCTCGTGATCCGGGTTGCGCCGCGCCAGTTCCAGCGCGTCCAGCGGGGAATAGACCATGCGAATATCGGCGCCCTCGGCCTTGGCCTGCATCAGGGATTTGCGCGTGCCGGGGACGCGCATCGCATCGCCGAATGTGGTGAAAATCACCTCGGGGCGTTCGGCCAGTTCGACGCATTCATCGACGCGGCTCATCGGCAAAACGCAGACGGGGCAGCCGGGGCCGTGGATAAACTCGATGCCCTCGGGCGTCAGTTTATCCAGCCCATAGCGGAAAATCGCATGGGTGTGGCCGCCGCAGATTTCCATGATGTGGACGGGGTTTTCGGCCGTCGCGCCGATCTGGCCCACCACCTTGGCGATGGCATCCAGCAGGGCTCTGGCGGCCTTGGGGTCGCGGAATTCCTCGGCGTATTTCATGCGCTTTGCTCCAATGCGGCGTCGCCTGCGGCCATTGCCTCCAGGGTTTCTTGGGCTTCGCCCAGGCCGCGCAGGGCCTCAAGCGTGGCGGCGGCTTCGGCCTCGTCGATCTCGGCCATGGCGAAACCGACGTGGATCAGCGCCCATTTGCCCACCACATCCGTCAGCGCGCCGGTGGCGATGGGGGCCACGTTGACCTCGCGGCGCACACCCGAGACCTCGGCCATGGCCATCATCCGCGCCTCATCCGTGATGGCCACGATCTGGCCGGGAATGCCTAAGCACATGGGTTTATTCCTCCTCAGGGGTCAGCGCGGGTTTGCCCGGTTCGGCAATCCCGTAGCGTTCGATTTTCGCGCGCAGCCCGACACGGGACAGGCCCAGTTCATTGGCGGCGCGGCTTTTGTTCCATTTCAGGCGGGTCAGAGTTTCGCGCAGGATGCGCATCTCGATCTGTTCCACGCGGTCTTTCAGCGTGCCCTCGCCCTCCAGCACCATGTCCACGGGTGTGATGCCGGGCGCATCCGAAGGCGCGGCCTGCAAAATATGACGCGAGATCAGCTCGGGCCCCAGCAGCTGATCCTGGCTGAACACCAACATCCGCACCATTTCATTTTCCAGCTCGCGCAGGTTGCCGGGCCAGTCGTAATTTTCCAGAAATTTCAACGCGTCATCCGACAGACCATAGACCTGCTTGCCGTGGGTGCCGGCGGCCTCGAACAGCAGATGCTGGGCCAGGATCGGCATGTCCTCGGGCCGGTTACGCAAGGGCGGTACGGTCAGCGTGGTCTTGGCCAGCGCGAAATACAGATCGCCGCGGAACCGGCCTTCGGCCACGTCCAGACGCAGATCGCGTGCGCTGCCCGCCAGCAGGCGCACATCCGAGCGCACCATTTCGTGACTGCCCAAGGGGCGAAAGGCACCCTCGGTCGCGACCGTGACCAGCGCCAGCTGCATTTTCGGAGACAGATCGGCGATCCCGTTCAAAAACAGCGTGCCACGGTCGGCCTTTTGCAGCAGGCCGGGTTTGTTGGATTGCACACCGGGAAGGGCCCCACGGCGCGCGCCGAACAGTTCCAGTTCCAGAATGTCATCATCCACGCCGATGCAGTTGATCTCATGAAACGGCCGGTCCGAGCGGAGCGAGCTGTAGTGCATCGCCCGTGCCAGATCGGTTTTGCCTGTGCCCGGCTCGCCGGTGATCAGAACGGACACATCGAAACTGGCGAATTGCCGGGCCTGCGCGATCACTGCGTTCATCGGCGAGTTCGGCCCGCGCAGCACGTTTTCAAAGCCCAACCCCTCGCGCAGCGCCTTGCGTTTCTCATCCAGCTTGGTTTCAGCCGAGCGCGAAAGATACCGCATTTCCAGTGACATACGATCATGCTCGCGGTTCAGGCGGAACAGATCGGCGGCGTTCTTGGCGGTCATCACCAGCAGATCGGGGTGCCATGGCTTGGTCAGGAACTGGTAAATCCCCGCATCGTTGATGGCCGCGATCATGTCATTGGTTTCAGTATAGCCGGTGATGATGATCCGCACGGTTTCGGGCCAGCGGTCGCGCACCTCGGTCAGGAATTCCACGCCCGTGCGCCCCGGCATCCGCTGATCGCAGAAGATGACCTGAACGAAATGTTCCTCCATCAGCGCGGTTGCCTCGTCCGCGTTATGCGCGGTCAGGCAGTCGAAATCGTCCTCCAGCGCCATGCGCATGGACGCCAGCGAGTGTTCCTCGTCATCGACCAGCAGGATGGTGGGGGCGGCCTGGGTCATTATTCTGCCGCCCGGTCAGTCTGTTTGGCCGCCAGATTGTCGCGCAGCCAGGTCAGCCAGGTGTCCATGCCTTCGCCCGTACGGGCGCTGACGCGGATGATTTCAATGGCCGGGTTCACGCGGCGCAGGTTTGCCTCGTAGAGGTCCAGATCCACGTCGCAATACGGGGCCAGATCCACCTTGTTCAGCAAGGCAATCCGCGCGGCGGTGAACATATCGGGGTATTTCAGGGGTTTATCCTCGCCCTCGGTCACGGACAGGATGGCGATCTTGCAATCCTCGCCCAGATCGAACCCCGCCGGGCAGACCAGATTGCCGACGTTTTCCACGAACAAGAACGAGCCGGGCTGCATCGGCAGATGCTCCATCGCGTGGCCAACCATGTGGCCGTCCAGATGGCAGCCCTTGCCGGTGTTGACCTGCACGGCGGCAGCGCCCGTGGCGCGGATGCGCTCGGCGTCATTCGCAGTCTGCTGATCGCCCTCAATCACCGCCAGAGGTGTATCCCCCAGCGCCTCGATCGTCTTGCACAGCAGCGTGGTTTTGCCCGATCCGGGCGAGCTGACCAGATTCACCGTGAAAATCCCGCGATCCTTCAGAATGGCGCGGTTGGCCATCGCATAACGGTCGTTTTTCGCCAGAATATCCGTCTCGATCTCGATCAGCCGGTCCTGAGACATCCCCGCCACGTCCACGCCAGCCGGGCCGTGGCCAAAATGAATGTCATGGGTATGGCCATGAGGATGATCATGGGTATGAGAATGACTGTGCCCCTCGACCGAACTGTCACCGCATCCGCAAACTGTACACATCAGATTACCTCCAGATCCTTGATCCGCATTTCATCGCCCCCAACGGGCATCAGTTTTCCGCCCCCGCAATCGGGGCATGGGTCCAGCCGGTCGGCAATTTCGACCTCTTTCACACAATCGTAGCACATGGCCCGGGCGGGCAGGTCCAGCATTTCCAGCCGCGCGCCCTGGGCCACGCTGCCGCGCATCACCACGTCAAAGGCGAACTCCAGCGCCGGTTTTTCCACGCCGGCAAAGCGGCCGATTTCCACGCGCACGCATTTCACCGCCGAGATCGCATGGCTGCGGGCCTGATCCTCGATCACCTGGCGAATGCCTTCACACAGTGACATCTCATGCATGGGCGGGCACCTCGGTCAGGGTAACGGGGCTGCACGGGTCCAGAATGGCCAGCAATTTATCTGCATGGGCCCGGTCCGGCAGGGTGTCCAATGATGCCTGTAGAATACCGCCCGAGGCAAGCAAATGATCGGTTGGCGTGACGCGGTGGAACGTCTCTACCCGGTCATTTCCCAATGTCGCGGTCAGCGCATAGACCCCACGCGCCGCGGGGGCCAGCACCCCCCAAGGCGTCTGCTGAATCCGCGGCTGCCAGCCCTCGGTCAGTTTGCGCAGCTCAACTGCACGCGCCACGGTGCGCCACAGCGGCCCTCGTCCATGGCGCGCCTGCACATGGCGCATCACCGGATCCTGCGCAACCCGCGCCGCAACCGAGTTCTCAACCGCGCCGGGGGTAAAACCGTTCTCTGCTGTGGGCAGTTCCAACCCCTGCGCCACCGCCCGGCCGGGGCCGAACACGCGCCCCACACGGCGCAGCAGCCGGGCCAGCGGATCGTCCGACAGCATGAAGGCTTCGAACTGCTGGGGCGTGGCCGGAAAGAGCCTGAGCCCCTCCCCCGCCGGCAGCCCGAACGCGAGGGGCAGCAACACAGACAGACGGAGCTCGTGCTCGCGCTGAATTTCCCGGCGGACGGCCTGCATATCCGCCGCCGTCACCTCCAGCCCCAGGGCCGCGCGCACCGCCGCCCGTTGCGCCGCACGGCACAGATTAAACAGACGCGGCAACAGGTCGGCAACCTCTTCAATCCGTTTGCCCCGCACCAGCTGCGCCACCGGCAGGACCTTGGCGGGCCGGGCAATCAAGCGCGTATGATCGGGGCGGTCCAGCATCGGTCAGCTTTCGCTTATCCCGGCGGTCAGCACCTGCCGACGCGAGGCCAGAACGGGGATTTCGGGCTCTTGCTCGGTGGGGGTTTCGGCCTCGGCGGCAGCCGTGTTTTCAGCGATTTCAGCCTCGCGCGCGGCACGGATGTCGGCCTGACGATCAGTCGGGGCCATGTTTTCCGAATCGAACAGCGCGACCATCACCGCCTTGGCCACATCCACGGCCTGTGCCTGCGTTTTGAATTCGCCCATGGGCGAGAACAGAGAACACGCCTTGTAGCCGCCCACCATATCCCGGACATTGTGGATGAATTCGTAAGTCCCTGATGCAAAAGAGATGTCTTCCTTCGCACCGGCCACCAGACCCGACCAATCCTCGTCCTTGGCGGGCAGCATCACCAGGTTCATGAACCACGGGCTGATCAGCACCCCCAAGGGCCGCCCCTGATACATCTGCCAGCCGACAGCCTGCACATGCAGCACCTTGTTCACCATGGGCACGTCGCGCATCTTGGCGTGCCAGACCTCGGTGAAATCGGTTTCCAGAAGATCGGTGCGGTTCTTGATCAGCTGCGCCTCCAGCACGTCCTGCGCGCCGGGGTCTTCAGAGACCAGAAACTGCTCTTTGGGCGCGTCGCAATTGGGGCAGGACCAATCGTCGGGCAGGTCCAGGAACGGGGTGCCGGGCAGCACCTGGCGGGTGTCGTCGCCCTCGGCCGGGTCATACGGCGTCCAGCAGATTTTGCACTCCATGATCGCCTTGGGGCTGATCTTGTCCTGCGCGCCCAGGAACGAGCCTTCGAAACCGCTCATCGGATCGCCTCCATCACTTCGCGGATGCGTTCGGCGCTGTCGGCCAGATCCTCGGGGGCGGCCAGGGCAACCTCGGGCAGGCGGGTCACTTCGAACGTGTCCAGAATCAGCACATCCATCGAGTTGAAAAACTGCACGCGCCAGACATGGGCCTGCCCCGTAGCGCTGATCCGGCAATTGCCATACCCGCGCGACAGAATCTCAACCGAGCCCTGCCCCAGCGCCGTGTCCAGCCATTCCAGATCGGGTTCGGTATGCGGCAGCAGGGTCAGGTTGATCACATGCAGTTCGGCCTGATCCGAGAAGCCGGCGGATTTGTCCATCAGTTCAACCAGCAGCGCGGGGGCATTCACCACGCCCGCCGGTTTCGGGGCCAGCGCGCCCAGGGCGGGTTTGCGCGGATCAAACGCACGGTCCAGCGCCATCTGCGGGATGGGGCCGATTTCCACCGCGTCCACATCCGCCCCGCGCAGGGACCAGACCCCGGCAAAGACGCTTTCCTGCGCGGCCACGGCGGGAATGCCGTGCATCCGCACGGACACCTCGCCCTCGCCCAGCGTTTCAGCGATCAGAGCGCGGTTTTGCGCGTTCAGCCCGGACAGGTCCAGCCGTTCATTCACCCCGCCTTCGGCCACGCGGCCACAGGCCGCCGACATCTGCGCCAGCAGCTCCAGACCGGCGGAAATGTCGCCCTCGACCTCTGGCACATGCAGCGAGTAAGACCGCATGTCTTGCGGCATCGGCATATATTCCAGCTCTTTGCCGTCTTCCTCGGGCGGTTGCGAGCCAGGGCCATAGCCCATCGGGGGCATGTGGAAATTGCTGACCATCTTGTGTCCTCCGTTAGTCGGCAAGCGCGGGCTGAGCCAGGATCTGCTTGATCCGGGCAATATATTCATCCCAGTCGCGCACCCGCGGGATGGCTCCGATCATCTGGCCATCGCGATAAAAAATCAGGCTGGGGGTTTTCAGAACGCGGGTCTGCTCGCGCAGTTTGGTTTCGATCCCGTTGCCCACCACGGCGCAATCGAACAGCCCCTGAAAGGCCATTTTCAGCTCGGGCAGGATCACGGCCACATCCGCGGTTTCCAGATTGCGTTTCGGGTCACCGGGGACGAACAGAGCGTGGGTGCCGGGCTGCGCGGTATAGGTCTCCAGCGTGGGCCAGTCGTCCAGCGCGGGCCAGCACATGTCATCGGTCAGTCGGGCAATCAAAGGGTGAGTCATGGTTTGAGTCTCTCAGGCTGTGGGGTCGCCCGCGTCCAGCGCGGCCTGTAAATGTGGGGGCAGTTGGGGCGCGCGGGCCTCTAGATCGGCGAAAGCGTCGCCCAGATCGCCCCCCTGCATCAGCGCGCGCAACCCATCCAGGGCGGCGCTGATCTTGGCGGCCTCCTCGGCGCTGATCACCTCGCGCGCGGTGCCCAGAAAGGTCAGCACCCAGGTGCCGGGCTGCACAGGGCCAGTCAGCGACAGGTCAATCAGCGCGGTGTCACGCCCATCGGTGGCCTGGGCCGCGATGCCCGTCACGCTGGTGATCTGCATGGGAATGCCCAGGCACATGGTTCAGGCCTCCTCGGGGAAAAACCGGGCGTCGCCGGTGCGGCAGGCTTCCTCGGCGCTGGGGCGGCCGTCTTCATAAGCGCCCCGCAGAATCGAGGCATCGGCCAGCAGGCTGTCATCGCCCTGACCCGCGCGGGCATGGATGCCGCGCGCCGCCAGATATTCCAACGCAATCTGGATCGCGGGCTGAATCTGAGCCGCCACGGCATCGCGCAGCCCGCCGCCGTAATCCTCCAGCTCTTCGGGCTGACAGCCGATCAGCAGCAGCGTTTCGGGGCAATAGCCCATCAGCTGCGCGGTCGCGATCACATCCTGAAACCCGGTCTGATGCAGGCTCATTTTCTTGGCGCCCATGAAGGCGGGCACCGCGTCGTTTTCGACGATCTTCAGCGTGCCGGGCGTCAGCCCGTAATCGACCGCATCAAACACGACCAGCATGTCGGCCTCTTCCAGAAAGGGCAGCAGATAGAGCCCCTGCGTGCCCCCGTCCAGCAGCCGCACATTATCGTCAAAAGCATGGCGGGCCGCCAGGGTCTCGACGCAGCGCACGCCAAAGCCCTCGTCGGCCCAAAGGACGTTTCCGATACCCAGGATCAGAACGGTGTCTGACATGTGCTCCCTCCCTAGCTGCGGTGCGGCAATGCTGTTTCCGCTTGTGGCTGAGGGTGACAATAACCTTTTCATGCAGCCCGAATGATCTTTTTCCAGATTGCCGCAAAAACTATCAAATCATTGTTTTTCATACATTTTCTAGAATACCGCCGCATACAAGGTCATCCTGAATGGATAGCTATAAACCACTTACTCACAAAACTGGAAAGAAAAAAGGCGGACGCCCTGCGCCCGCCCTTCGGCCTTTTAGGTGACTCGGGTTATTCGGGCCGGTCGTCCTTGAACGTGCGATGCCCCGAAATCATGGTCGAGACCATCGACTGCCGGCTCATGATGTCCTCGCGGATGGCCGCGTAGATGTGGACGATCATGAAAACGATGATGGCCCACATGCCCAGATGGTGCACGGAATGCAGCACCTGCGTATTGCCCACCAGCGCAATCAGCCAGCCCATCGCCTGATCGGACAGGCTGTTCTTGCCCGCGCCTTCGGCATAGAGCGCCCAGCCCGTCAGCAGCATGAAGGTGATCCCCAGCGTCATGAAAAAGAACCTCGCGATCTGCGCCAGCGGGTTATGCCCGACGTATTTCTTGGGCTCTTTTTCCAGGAACATATACCAGCGCAGCTCAAAGAGGATCTCGCGCCACCAGTGTTTGTTCAGGATCGGCACATAGAACATCTGCTTGGCGTGGTGGTTGCCCACGATCGCCCAGTAGATCCGGCCAAAGAACAGCACCGTCAGCACCTGCCCCGCCGCGAAATGGGCGAACCGGATATAGCCCATCACGAACTGATGCGTGGCCTCGGCGATCTGCATGGAGGGCAGGGGCGAGGCGATAAACCACCCCGAGCCGATCAGGATCAGAATCGCCAGTGCATTCAGCCAGTGCCACAGGCGCACCGGCACTTCGTAAACATAGACCGAGGTGCGGCGGCGGATGCTTTCGATATCCTCGGCGGTGGCATCGCCGGTCAGCCGGGCCGCCTCCAGCGGCGCGGGACCGTCCCGGTTGGGGGTATGAATCGTGTCCGACATGGGCTTAGTCCTCGGCCCGGCGACGGCGCAGCAGATAGACCCCAACCGCCGCGACGGCCACCAGCGCCAATCCGATCAGACTATGCGTCACCGCATGGCCTTCGGCACCGGGGGCAACCACAGGGTGGCCCGTGTGGGCCATAGCCGCCGAAGCGGATGCAAAAACTGCGAGTGCTGCGTATTTCATGGTCTGTCCTCCTTAGCGCACTTTGACGGTGGTCAGTTCGTCACCATCGGGCGACATCACGTGGGTCGAGCACGCCAGGCACGGATCGAAACTGTGCAGGGTGCGCAGGATTTCCACCGGCTCGTCGGGGCGTTCCATGGGCGTGTTCATCAGGCTGGCCTCGAAGGCGCCGATGTTGCCCTTGGTGTCGCGCGGGCTGCCGTTCCAGGTGGTGGGCACCACGCATTGGTAGTTCTCGATCCGGCCGTCCTTGATCTTGATCCAATGCCCCAGCGCGCCGCGCGGCGCTTCGGTCATGCCGACGCCCTTGGCCTCTTTCGGCCAGGTGCTGGGGTCCCATTTTTCGACATTCGCCGTGCTTTCGTCGCCGTTTTTGATGTTGGTGACCAGCTTATCAAAGAAGTACTTCTGCAAACGTCCGCAATATTCGCTTTCCAGCGCGCGGGCCGCCGTGCGGCCCAGGGTCGAGAACAGCGCCTCGACCGGCAGGTCCATCGTGCGCAGCAGGCCATCGACCTGATCCTTGATGTCCTCGTGGCCATTGGCATAGCCGACGATATAGCGCGCCAGCGGACCGACCTCCATCGCGTGACCGCGCCAGCGGGGGGCCTTGATCCACGAATATTTCGCGGCCTCGTCCAGTTCCTTGATGTTGGTCTTGGTGCCCTTGGCGTTCGGGCCCAGTTCGAATTTGGGATCGGTGATGCCGTCCCAGGGGTGCAGACCTTTGCCCGGCTCACCGTAATCGTACCACGAATGGTCCACGAATTCCTGGACCTGCTCGGGGTCGCGCGGATCCACATCATGGACGCGGGTCAGATCACCGTCGATGATCGCGCCGCGCGGCAGGTGCAGTTGCTCGGGGCTGAAATCATTGGGGTTTTCGGGGATGTCCCCATAGGCCAGACAGGCCTTGGACGACAGACCGCCACCATAGAGCCAGCTTTTGTAGAAACCGCCGATGGCCACCACATCGGGCAGATAGACGTTCTTGTTGAACTCGTCACATTTGTCGATGATCGAGCTGACAAGGTTCAGCCGTTCCATGTTGATCGCGCCGGTCGCGCCATTGCCATGCACGTTGATCGGGCACGGCACGCCGCCCACCAGCCAGTTAGGGTGCGGGTTCTTACCGCCAAAGATCGTGTGGACCTTGACGATCTCTTTTTGCAGGTCCAGCGCCTCCAGATAGTGGGTGGTGGCCATCAGGTCGGCCTCGGGCGGCAGCTTATAGGCCGGGTTGTCCCAGTAGCCGTTCTTGAACAGACCCAGCTGGCCGGATTCCACGAACTTCTTCAGGCGGTTCTGTACGTCGCGGAAATAGCCGGGGCTGGACAGCGGGTGGCTGGGGCTGACCATCTGTTGCAGTTCGGACGTGGCCTTGGGGTCCGCGCGCAAGGCGTTGATCGGGTTCACCCAGTCCAGCGCGTGCAGATGATAGAAGTGCACGACGTGATCGTGAATTTCCAGGTTCAGCTGCATGATGTTGCGGATCGAGTTGGCGTTATCGGGAATGGTGATCCCCAGCGCGTCCTCGACCGCACGGACCGAGGTCAGCGCGTGGGTGCCGGTACACACACCGCAGATACGCTCGGTGAAGGCCCAGGCGTCGCGCGGATCGCGGCCCTTCAGGATCACCTCAAGCCCGCGCCACATGGTGCCAGTGCTGACCGCGTTGCGGATGACGCCCTGATCGTCCACGTTCACTTCGCAGCGCATGTGGCCTTCGATCCGGGTGACCGGGTCCACCACAATGCGGCGCCCCGTGTTATCGAGGTCAAAGCCGTTCGGAGTCATGGTCATGGCTTAGGCCTCCTCTTTCTGAGTTTGTGTTTTCTTTTGCGCAGCCTTCAGCGCGGACACGGCGGCATGAATCGCCACAGCGCCCCCCACGGCCCCGGCGGCGGCCATGCCGATTTCATCCGCGTTCTTTTCCACGCCGAATTGCGTCAGGTCCGTCACGCGGTCATAGAAACTGCCCTGATCCCAGAACCCATCCTCGGAGCAGCCGATACAGCCGTGGCCCGATTGAATGGGGAAGCTGACGCCCTCGTTCCAGCGCACGGTTGAACAAGCGTTATAGGTGGTCGGGCCCTTGCAGCCCATTTTATACAGGCAGTAGCCCTTGCGCGCGTTTTCGTCGTCCCAGGTTTCGACGAACTGACCGGCATCGAAATGCGGACGGCGATAGCATTTGTCGTGAATACGCTGGCTGTAGAACATCGCCGGGCGGCCCTGGCGGTCCAGTTCCGGCAAGCGGTCAAAGGTCAGCATATAGGTGATCACGCCGGTCATGACCTCGGCAATCGGCGGGCAGCCGGGCACCTTGATGATCGGCTTGTCGGTGATGACCTTATGGACGGGCGTGGCCTGCGTCGGGTTCGGCTTGGCCGCCTGCACACAGCCATAAGACGCACAGGCCCCCCAGCTGATGATCGCCTTGGCGTCCTTGGCCGCGTGGCGCAGTTTTTCGACAAAGGGCTTGCCGCCCGAGATGCAGAACATGCCATCCTCGTTCAGGGGCGGGTTGCCCTCGACGGCCAGGATATAGTTGCCCTTGTATTTCTGGATGGTGTCCTCGAACGCAGCCTCGGCGGCGTGGCCGGCGGCGGCCATCAGCGTGTCGTCGTAATCCAGGCTGATCATCGACAGAACCACGTCCTTGGCCAGCGGGTGGGCCGAGCGGATGAAGCTTTCCGAACAGCAGGTACATTCCAGCCCGTGCACCCAGATGACGGGCGTGCGGGGCTTATTCTCCATCGCGTGGGCGATCTTGGGCACATAGGCGGGGCTAAGCCCCAGCGCCGCTGCCGTCAGCGAGCAATATTTCATGAAGCTGCGCCGGGTAATCCCCTGCCGCCGCATCACGTCATAAAAGGTTTCAATCTGGCTCAAGGCGGTCCCTCCCTGCTGGTCGAATTTCGGGCGTATGCGATGGCACACACCGATCCGATTGCAGACAAACAGGTTTACCCGAGCGATTCCAAAGGAATGCACCCGCGCGCCAGAATTTGGTTTATTCGATTATTTTCAGGGATTTACACGTAAATTCGCAAGGGATTCCGCACCCGCATCCGGCACGGCGACAACCAGATGATCCTCCTAGGTGGTCACAAAATTTCCGCTATTGTCCGCCCGCCCCCAACCGCGCGCCCGCCGCGATCAAGGCCTGGCCCAGCGCCAATCCGCCATCGTTGGCCGGGGTGCGGTGATGCGCCAGAACAGACAGACCGGACTGATCGGACAGGGTGTTTTGCATCATCTCGGTCAGCAGGGCGCTTTGGAAACAGCCGCCTGACAGCGCCACGGTGTCCAGCTGATGCAGGGCCATCGCGGTCATGACGGCCCGCTCGGTCGCGCGTGTCAGCCACAGGTGGAAAGCGAAGGCCAGATCCTCGGTTGCCGCACCGGCCTGCACCCCAGCCACCAGGGACCGGATCATCTCTGACGGGTCAATCGGCCCCAGCTCTTTCGTCTTGATCGGGGATTCAAGGCCGGGATTCCATCGGCGCAAACCGCCCGAGGCCCGCGCCAGCGCCTCCAGCCGCATCGCGGCCTCGCCCTCATAGCTTTGGCCGTCCGGGCAGATCCCCAGGATCGCCGCCACGGCATCGAACAGACGCCCCGCAGACGAGGACAGCGGCGCATTCAGCCCCTTCGCCGCCGCATGGCGGGCCATCGCCAGCGGCTTGTCCGCAAATACCGTATCCGCCCAGTCCGACAGCCCCGCCTGATCCAGCCGCACCAGAGCATTCCGCCAGGGCTCGCGCGCGGCCATGTCCCCGCCGATCAGCGGCGCGGGTTTCAGCCAGGCTGCGCGTTCGTATCCGTGATAATCGCCCACCAGAATCTCGCCGCCCCAGACGGTGCCATCGGGCCCCAGCCCCACCCCATCCAGAATAATGCCCGCAACCTTGCCCCCCTTCAAAGGCCAGCCGTTTTCGCCCAGACAGGCGGCCAGATGCGCGTGGTGATGCTGGGCCTCGACCACCGGCAGCCCTTTGCTGCGCGCAAATTGCGAGGCGCGAAAATCAGGGTGCAGATCGCAGGCCACCAGCTCTGGCCGATGGTCAAACAGATCGGCATAATCCGCATCCGCCTGCAAGAACGCGTCATAGGTCAGGGGATTGTCCAGCGCGCCCAGGTGATGCCCCAGCAAAGCCTGCCCGTTCTTGACCAGGCAAATCGCCGATTTCATCTGCCCGCCATAGGCCGCGATTTGCGGCGCGTTCTCGAAGCCCTTGGGCAAGGGGAGCGTCCCCGGCACCCGCCCCCGCGCCCGGCGCAGCACCATGGGGCCATGGGGGGTGATCTGCTCAACACTGTCATCCAGCCGGCGGGCGATCTTGCGATCATGCAGCACGAACAGATCAGCGAATTCCCGCAAACTGTGCAGCGCCTCTTGATTGCCAATCGCCTGCGGCGCGCCGGACAGGTTGCCGCTGGTCATCACCAAGGGGCGGCCGATCCGAGCCATCAGAAGGTGATGCAGCGGCGTATAGGGCAGCATCCAGCCCAGCCGCGCCTGACCCGGCGCAATGATTTCAGGCAGCCCCGCGGCGCGCAGCAAAACGATGGGCGCGGCAGGGTCGCGCAGCAAGGCCCATTCGGCTTCGGACGGGGCACCATAGCCAGCGATCATCGGCTCGGTTCCCATCAGGGCAAAAGGCTTGTGCGGGCGGCGTTTGCGCGCGCGCAGCAGGGCCACCGCCTGCGCATTCGTGGCGTCCACCGCCAGATGAAACCCGCCCAGCCCCTTGATCGCCACGACCTGCCCGTCCAGCAAAGCCTGAGCCGCAGCGCGGATCGGGTGCTCTGAGGGGGGCTCGGTCCATAGGCGCGGGCCGCAATCGGCACAGGCCACAGGCTGCGCGTGGAACCGGCGATCAGCCGGGTTTTCATATTCGGCCCGGCATTGGGCGCACATCTGGAACGGTGCCATCGTCGTCTGCCCCCGATCATAGGGCAGCGCGCGCAAAATAGAGAAACGCGGCCCGCAATGGGTGCAATTGGCAAAAGCATAGCCAAAGCGGCGCTGGGACGAATCCGTGATTTCCGCCAGACAGGCCGGGCATGTGGCCGCATCCGGAGTAACCCGCGTCTCCGCCCCCGCCCCTTCTGAAGCGGCAATCGCGAATCCATCCGCCTGAGCATCGGGCCAGTCGGATTGCTCCAGCCCGTCAACGCGCGCCAAAGGCGGGGCCTGAGTGTGCAAGGCATCCAAAAAGGGCTGCAAATCCGCAGCCATCGCATAGATCAGCACGCCTTCGGGGTCATTCAGAACGCGCCCCTGCACGCCAAATCGCTGCGCCATCTGCCAGACAAAAGGACGAAACCCCACCCCCTGCACCTGCCCGCGCACCCTGATCTGCCGGGCCTGCATCAATGCACCGTGCAGACCATACAAGGGTCAAAACTGCGCACGATATGCTGCACGCTCAGCGGGGTTTGCTCCCCTTCATGGACAGGCGCGCCCACCAAAGCGGCCTCGACCGGACCAGGGGTGCCCGTTGCATCGCGCGGGCTGAAATTCCATGTGGTCGGCGCGATGATCTGGTAATGGGCGATCTTGCCGTTCTCGATCCGCAGCCAATGGCCCAAAGCGCCCCGCGCGGCCTCGACCAGCCCCTCGCCCTCGCCATCGCGGGGGACGGTGAATTTATCCATGAAACGCTGCGCGGGGTCGATGCGGTTCAGCAGGGATTCCATCCAGATTTGCGTGCGCGCCAGTTCCAGCAGACGGCCGATGACACGGGCCCGCACCCCGCCCTCGGCCGTCAGGGCCAGCGCCAGAGGATGCCCATCCAGCACCTGCCGCGCCAAAGCCCCGGTTTCATAGCTCTGCCCTGCCAGACGCGGGGCCTTGCACCAGCTATAGGCCGCATCGCGCATGTCCTCATCGGGGCGTGTCTGGCCGTCTTTGGGATGCGCCGTATCGCCCAGCATCCAGGCGTGGCTTAGGTCTTCGGTGATCTGCGCGGTTTCAAGCGGGCGCGCATCCTCGTCCCATAAACCGGACGCAAAGGCCGTGCCATCGGGCCCCGGATAGGCCCCAAACGACAGATAGCGCCCCGACCCGCGCCCCGAATGGGCCAGATCCAGATCGGCGGCGATTTCCAGAAACAGCCCCACATCCCCGCGCCGCCACTGCGCCAGATCCGAGACCGTGCTTAGCGCGGCGAATTCTTCGACCGGAGCGCCCAGCAAAACCCCCTCCAGATAGCGCCGAAAACCCGCCAGGCTGGCCGCGATCCGCACCTTATCGCGCGCTGATACCGCGCGGGTGACACCGCCGGGCTGAATCGCCAGGGTATGCGGCCACTTGCCGCCCAGCATCCCCACGATATGCAGCAGCCTGGCCCGCGCCTCGGTTGCGGCGCGCAGGGCGCTGCCCTCGATTGCGGTGAACCGGGCCACGGCGCGCGCGTGCCAGGGGCGTCCGGCATATCCCGCGCGCGCAAAATCGGGCATGAAGAACAGGTTGAAATGGGTCAGATGGTCTGAGACGTTTTCCACCGCGTGCAACAGCGCCGCCACGCGGGCGCCTTCCGGTGCCGGCTCTGTCCCCGCCGCATCCGCCAGCGCCAGCGCCGCCGCCATCGACTGGCTGATCGAACAGATACCGCAAATCCGAGGCGTGATCGTCAGCGCATCCATCGGGTCTTTGCCCGGCATCATCCGCTCAAAGCCCCGATACAAAGGCGAATTGGCATAGGCCGCCGCGACCCGCCCGTTTTCAATTTCAAGCCGGATTTCCAGATCGCCTTCGACACGGTTGAATGGGCCAACCAACAAAGAGGTTTCGCTCATGGTTTGGGTTTCTTCAGGCTGGGCGGCACGGTGATCCGGTCCGACGTGGCGTTGGTGCCGATACGTTCGGGCGTGGCGGCCTTGGACAGGCTGGCCAGCGCCATGAACCAGGCTTTGGGCATATCCGAGGGCAGCCCCACCGGGATCCCGGCGAATTTCGGCGTAACGGTAAAGCCGTGTCCGGGCTCTTCGAATTCGGGGGCGGTGCAGTTGATACAGGGGTATCCGGCACGCGTGCAGCTGCCCTCGCCATTCCAGGACCGGATGTTGCAATCGCCCACGGCCTGCGTGCCGATACAGCCCAGGTGCTCCATCATGCAGCCAATCTCGGACAGTTCGGTGGCGCTGGCCTTGTATTCGTAGAACTCGTTCTTCGGGCAGCCGTGATGCACCAGATGATCCGCATAGAACCGAGGCCGCGCGAACCCGTCCAGATCCTGCGCCCCCATCGCCCCCGAGGCCAGCAGCATCAGCGTTTCCGTCACCCAGTCCGGATGCGTCGGGCAGCCCGCCACATTGATCACCGGCAGCCCGCTACGCGAGGTGAACCCCGCAGGCAAAACCCCGCCCTTATGCGAGCCGTCATATTGCACGCCCACCGCATCCGAGGGGTTTTCCCCCGCGGTTGTCACCCCGCCAAAGGTGGCGCAGGTGCCCACGGCGATCACATGCTGCGCCCTGGCCGACAGGGACTGCACCCAGTCCAGCATGGACCGCCCGGTGCCCGCCAGAATGTGGTATTTCCCCGTCCCGCGCGGGCCTCGGGCGATTGCGCCTTCGATACACAGAATGTCCAGAGCCTGCGCGCCGGTCTCGATCGCGTGCAGCAGGCGGCGCACCTCATCGCCCGAGGCCTCGCTAAGGCTGGGATGCCAGAGAAACTCCAGCCCCGCGCCCGCCAGCAAGTCCATCAGGTTCGGGTCTTCGGCGCACAGCAGGGACATCGTGCAGCCCCCGCACCCGGCCGATTGCAGCCACAGGATATTCATCCGTCATCCCCGCGTTTCAATGTGATCCGAAAACAGGCGCCATCGGTGATCTGTTCGCACAGGGCCAGCGTCCCGCCGTGCTCCTCGACGATCTTATGCGAGATCGACAGGCCCAGCCCGGTGCCCTGCCCCACGTCCTTGGTGGTGAAAAACGGATCAAAGATCGTCTGCGCGATCTCTGCCGGAATGCCGGGACCGTTGTCGCGCAGCCCCAGAAAGGCCGTGTCGCCCTCGTATCCGGCCTGGAACGTGATCGTTGGATCGTCCTGCCCGGCCATCGCATCCACGGCGTTCTGCACCAGGTTCATCAGCACTTGTTGGATATGACCGGGGCGGCCGATGGCCATTACGACGGCGGGTCCTTGGAAATTCAGGGTAAGCGCCGTCTTGCTGCCGCGTCTGACCCAATTGGCGGCCACGCGGGCGCATTCGACCAGATCGAAGCTCAGCATCTCGCCCGAGCCCTCGGCCGAGAGCCGCCGCAGATCCTCGACAATATCGCGCACCCGCTCGGCCCCGTCGCGCGCGCCCTGCACCGCATCGCGCAGATTGGTGACCGCGCGGTCCAGCTTCAGTTCGGCCCTCAGCGCGATCAGCTCATCCCGAGACGCGCCGGCCTGCACGCGTTCGAAATAGGTTTCGAACCGGCTGGCGTATTTTTCCAGCGAATGGGTGTTGGCATAGACAAAGCTGATCGGGTTGTTCAGCTCATGCGCGACCCCGGCCAGCAGACGGCCCAGCGAGGCCAGTTTTTCATTTCGCACCAGCTGCGATTGGGTTTCCTTCAGCTGGTGGTGGCTTTCCTCCAGCTCGGAATAGGCGCGGCGCAGCTCGCCCAGCGGGCGGCCCGTCAGAACCGCGCCAATCCCCTTGCGGCGTCGATCCAGCCGCGGCGCGATCCGAAATTCCACCGGGTCGCGCCCGGCGGGCGTGGTCAGCAGCGCCTCGACCGTGGCCTCTTCGCGGCGCTGGATCGCATCGCGCATGGCGCTCATCAGCTTGTCGCGCTCGGCCCCGTCAAAGAATTCGGCCACGCCATGCCCGTCCAGCAGCGCGCGTTCCAGCCCCACCGCCTTGCAGAAACTGGCGCTGGCGTTGCTGATCTGCCCGTCGCGTTCCACAACCACCAGGTAATCGCTGATCGAGGCCAGAATCGAGCCCAGAAACCGGCGCAGAGCCTGAAGCTCGTTGTTCCGCGTCTCCAGCTTTTCCTGATATTCGACCAGATCGGCATAGGTTTTATCCACGGCCTCAAGCACATCCAGCCAAACGGCATCGTTCAGCTCGCCCCCCTGGCCTAGGATATGCTCTGGTTTTTGTTGCATGTTTTGCGTCTCCTGCCCGAACGATAGCGCTGGGGGCGCGAAAACGAAAGAGCCAGACAGCCCGCCCGATCATCCCGCGCCTGAGAAGCTCAGCCCTGCGGCCTCGGCCCCCGGCGAGGATTTCCATTCCCGCGCGCCTTGCGAAACCGCGTCATAAACCGCCTGCCCCAACGCGTGCCCGATCTCGGTATGCAGGCCCGCATAGGCCTGCGCGCCCGTCTGCGCCGCCACCGCGATACAATCTGTCCCCGTCCCGGTGGCGCGCCCCGTCGGCAGCTCCAGCCCCAGATCCATCACCGCCGCCGTGCGCGCCTGTGTCGCGATGCTGACGGACTCGAGCAGGGCCGTCTGCGTCAGCCCGACGTCCAGCCGCACCGCCACATTGATCGTTCCCCAGGTGCCGGGCGCTCGGGTGAACCGCGTCCCCACACGTTCCGCATTGGACAGGCCCACCGTGGCCACCGCATAAGCGCAAACCGATCCGATCTGCACCTGCGCCTGCGTCACCGCCTGCACATTACGCGAGGTCAGAAAGCACACAGCATCCTGCGCCTGCCGCTGGCTCAGTTCCTGATCCAGCCAGTCAACCACATCCAAATCGGGGGGCAGATCGGCATTGCGCACCTCGCGCCACAGGATACGGCGCGCGCGCACCAGACCGGGCCGGTTGATGGCCCAGCTCAGCACCTGCATTTCGCGGCCCAGATCGAACGTGACCCAGGGGCGCTCAATCGTCAGCGTCACCGCAGCACCTCCAGCGGTTGGAAAACCGGCCCGTCCGGCGTGTCCATGAAATGCGCGGAAATTCCGAATTCGCTGCGCAGGTTCTGCGCCGTCAGCACCTGTGTGGGCGCGCCATCGGCCACCAGCCGCCCGCCCGACAGCAGCACCAGACGCGTGCAATGGCGCACCGCAAGCCCCAGATCATGAATCGAGACCATCACGGATTTGCCCTGCGCCGCCACCTGCTGAAAACACTGCATGGTCGAGATCTGATGCGCCGGGTCCAGCCCTGCGATGGGCTCGTCCGCCAGCACCAGAGGCGTTTCCTGCGCCAGGGTGCGGGCGATCAGGGCGCGGGTTTGCTCGCCTCCGGACAGGCGGGTCGCCGTACGGTGCCGAAGGGTTTGTAGCCCCATCTGATTCAGCGCCCGGTCCACGGCCTCTTGATCTTTGGGCCCGATGGGCTGGCCCACGCCCAGATGGGGAATCCGCCCCAGCGCCACCAGTGTTTCCACCTCAACGGGCCAGGCGATCTCGTGGGTTTGCGGCATCCAGGCGGCGTGCCGGGCGCGGGCGCGCGGCGCCATATCCGCAAGCGAGCTGTCGCCCGAAAACGGCACCAGCCCCAGCGCCGCCCGCATCAGCGTGGTCTTGCCCGCCCCATTGGGACCGATCAGGCCGACCACCTCGCCCGGCCGGATCAACAGATCAATGCCGCCGAAAACCATACGCCCCCGCAGGGTGACCGAGAGGTCGCGCAGACGCAGCAGGCTCATATCCCCGCCCTCCGGGTTTTATAGATCAGATGCAGGAACAGCGGGGCCCCGACCAGCGCAGTCAGCACGCCCAGTTTCAGATCCTGGGTGGGCAGCACCAGCCGCACCACGATGTCCGCAGCCAACACCATCGCCGCCCCGCCCAAGGCCGAGGCCCACAGAAGCCGCCCCGGCCGCGAGCCCACATAGGGCCGCAGAATATGCGGCACCACCAGCCCGACAAAACCAATCGCGCCAGCCACAGCGGTGGCCGCGCCGATTGCAGCCGCCGTGCCAATCACAAGCTTCAGCCGCAGGCGCGTCAGGTTTACCCCCATCGCCTGCGCCGCGTCCTCGCCCAGGGTCAGGGCCTCAAGCCCGCGCGGCAACGTGGCCAGCAACCCCCAGCCCACCAGCATCAGCGGCAGCGCCAGCCAGACATGCGTCATAGACCGATCCGCCAGCGAGCCCATCATCCAGAACACAATCTCATTGGCGGCAAACGGGTTTGGCGACAGGTTCAGCACCAAAGAGCTAAGCGCCGCCGCCAGCGAAGAAATCGCGATCCCCGCCAGGATCAGGGTCAGCGCCCCCCCCTGCGGGCCAGCCAGCGCCAGCACCAGAAAAACGGCGGATAGCGCTCCGGCCAGCGCGGCGATGGGCAGCCCCAGAACGAAAGCGGCGGACAGCCCGGTATGAATCGCCAGAACCGCCCCCAGCGCCGCCGAGGCCGACACTCCGATCAGCCCAGGATCGGCCAGCGGATTGCGCAGATACCCCTGCATCCCGGCCCCGGCCATCCCCAGAGATATGCCGATCATCAGGCCCAACAGCGCGCGTGGCAGGCGGATTTCGCGCATCACCATGCTCAGCGGGCCCTCATCCTGCACAAACAAGGCGGACAGGCTGTCCAGCACCGGCATCCCCGCCGGCCCCAACACCAAAGAGGCCACAAACAACACCGCCACACAGACGGACAGGAACAGCATCAACCGGGTCATTTTGCGCGCCCTACCTGATGCCGCAGCGCCACCAGATCCGAAATCGCCCGCAGCACGAAAGGCGTGCCGCACAGCCAATCACTGTCGGCAACGCTGGCGGTTTCGCGGCCCTGCTGGATAGCGCGGATAACGGGGTGTTCCAAAATCGCCTCGGACCGGGACTGACCGGGGTATTTCGCGCCAGTCACGATGGCATCGGGTTGCAGCATCACCAGCACCTCAAGCGGCAGATTGCCCGCGTGGCTCTGGCCCGCGCGGGTGGTGGCATTTTCGAACCCGGCGGCCAGCAGGATCTGCCCAGCCAGCGTTTTATCCCCGGTCGTATAGCCATTCGCGTAATAGAGCGCCGCCAGAGGCCGGTTCTGCACGTCCTCGCGCAGGGCCTGTAGATCGGCATCGAATTTGGCCACCATGGCCTGGGCGCGGGGCTCTTGGCCCAGGGCGCGGCCCATCTGCAACATACGCGCGCGTACGTCTTCCAGGGAGTAGGCCGGCAGGAACATCTCAACCCGTTTGCCCAGACGCTGCAACATACCAACCGTCGCCCGCCCCGTATAGCGCCCGGCCAGGATCAGATCGGGATCTTGCAGATAGATTTCCTCGGCCAGGCCCCGGTTTTGCGGGAAATCCCGCGCGCGTCGGTGCATCGCACTGCTGCGCGGATCGGTGGACAGATAGGAAAGCGACGTGATCTGCGCCGGGTCCGCGATCAGCATCGCCAGCTGATCGGTGCACAGATTCATCGAAACGACACGGCGCGGCACCGTATCGGCAAAGGCTGCCGCGCCAGAAAACACCAGCGCGGCAGCCAAGGTTATGATCTTAATAAGTCCCACGAACCCCGATATACACCGCGCGGCCCGAAGTGCTATAGCCCGCAGCGGTTTCGTAGTTTTCGTCGGTCAGGTTCTCGATCCGCAGGTAGGCCTCGGCCCGGTCGGAAATTCGGTGCGAAACAAAGGCATTCACAACGGTATAATCCGGCACGGCGCCGATGGTGTCCGTCCGGTCGGCAACGTGGTTCAGGCTGATGCCGCCAAAGGTGCTGGCCCCCAGTTGCGCGTTCAGGCCGATCTCGATGTCATGCTTGGGCACGCGCAGCGCCTGCGCGCCGCTGCCATCGGCGGTGTCGGTCAGGGTGTAGCTGCCCACCAGGTCGATCGTGTCGGACAGGGCAACCTGCCCGGACAGTTCCAGCCCCTTGGCGGTGAAGTCCTGCACCTCGTAGCAGCCAAAGCCGCTGCCGCACCGGACCGAGCCGTAATCCCAATACACCTGCCCGTCGATGTCCGTCCGGAACAGGGTCGCGCGGACGAAGGCATCGCCGCCAAAGCGCTTCTCGATCCCCAGCTCAAAGCTGGTGGATTCTTCGGGCTGGAAGGTCGGATCGCCATAGACCGAGGTCAGCTGGTACAGGCTGGGCGGTTTATAGCCGGTGGCCGCCTGGGCCCGCAGAATCAGGTCTTCTTGAATGCGCCAGGCCAGCGCCACGCGCCCCGTGGTCTTATCCGAGAAATCGGCGGTATCGTCATGACGCAGCGAGGCCACGATATCCAGCGTGTCGGTGGGGGTGTAGACGGCCTCGGCGAAGATGCCAGTGATCTTGCTGGTGGCGCCGCCGGCCTCTTCGCGGGTCTGGTCGGCACCGACATGCATGGCCACGGCCGCACCCAGATCGAAGCTGGCGGCATATTCCAGCTTCTTGCGCTCGCCGTTGAACGGCGTCGCCCACCCGTTCGAGCTGCTAAGCCGGTCGGTTTCAAAATAGCTGTAGGACAGGCTGTGCGTAACCGCGCCGGTCATGAAATCGGTGAACAGACGGATGCCTTTGGCCTCGCGTTCGTTGATCTCGTCATAGGGCAGCGCGCCATCGCCCGACCATTCGTCGAACTCGCCATTGGCATCCAGATAGAAGGCCGAGACACCGACACTGGCGGTGTCGCTCAGGTGGTAGACGCCGCGCAGGTTGATCAGGGTCTGCTCATAGCCGTCATCCTCGGTGCCTGCGGCATTGGCCGAGAACCCGTCGGTTTTCACATGGCTCAGGCCCAGCGACAGTTCCGTCCGGCCATCGCGCAACCCCAGGGCCAGCGCCCCGCGGCGGGTGTTATACGCGCCATATTCCAGGCTGGCCTGGCCCGACACGCCGTCCTGCGCCGGGGTCCAGCTGTCCAGGTTCACCACGCCGCCGACGGCGCTGACGCCATAGCGCGCCGATTGCGAGCCTTTCAGAACCTCAACCCGCGACAGGTTCGCGCCGGTCAGCCCGCCCCAGTCGAATCCGTTGCCGCTGCTGGCCGGATCCGAAATATCAATGCCATCCAGCAGAACCGGCACATAGGCGCCGCCCAGCCCCCGGATCCGCAGGTTGGTCGAGGTGCCCAGCCCCCCGTTCGACGAGGCCGTCACCCCCGGCAGCCCGGTCAGCAGCCCCGACAGGCGGGTGTCGGGCGCGGTGTTCAGATCGTCCTCGGTGACGATTTCAACAGTGGTGCCCGAGCGTTCGACAGCGGTTTCGTCATAGTTGGCAGAAACTGTGATATCGCCCAGATCCAGATCATCCTGGGCAAAGGCCGGTGCCGTGGCCAGCGCGGTCAGCGCGACACCAGTCAAAAGAGCGGTCTTGGTCATCCCATCATCCCCTTTGGCGCGGGCAGTCGGGCCCGCATATGCTATGAATGTCCTGAAGGGATGCTCCCTCCGCAGACGGTGAGTGTCGTCACCACAAACGGAAGGTCCGTTGTCCGAAACGCGCCCCGCGCTTGGACCGGGTGATCGCCTCGGCAGGTCTCCTGACTTGCGGGTCTCAGCTTGGCCGGGCCTTCCCAGCGCGCATTTTCTGCGCGTCAGTGGCATGTTCCGGCTTCGCTCGCCGCTCACAGTTGCGGGGGCAGTTGCGGAGTTGCGGGCTGCTCTTGCCCGCTCACCGCATTCCCTATTATCCGCTGGCGTACCAGTCGGACCGAAGCAGAGGTCGGATAATCGTTCCCGATTTCTTTGTAAATGATAAGTTTGCCGCAGCGCAGAGCCCGGCAGCCTGCGCCGGGCTATCCCAGCTCCAGCGTGGCCACCCCGAACAGCGTCTGCGGCGCCGCAGCCGCGGGGGCCGGGCCGCGATACATTCTGGCCGTGGCAAAGCCCGAACGGAACCCGGCGGCTTCAAGCCTGGCCTGAAACCCGGCCTGCGCGCCCGGCACGTCGATCGTTACATCCGCCACTCCGACCGACAGCGCCGCCGCTTGCATCAGGGCCCAGGCATCTGCTGCGGTTTCGGCCACAACCGGGCCCAGTTTCCCCCCATCGCGGCACAAACGCGCGGTGGCGAACCCTGCAACCTTGCCGCGCTGCAACACCACGGTTTTGCGCGTCTCGGCCTGCGTCAGCCAGGGCCTTAGGAACCTTGGGCGCGCAAACCCGTTCGCTGCCAGATCCAGCTCAGACAGATCGTCCCGCGCATCCAGTGCGCGGATGTCCGGATGCGCCAGCGGCTTCAGACGTCCCCGATAGCGCATCGTCGCGCCAGCGTGCCGAAACCCTGAACGGGCATAATTCGCCTGCTGCTCGGCCACGCCATCCAGCCCCACGGTCCGATCCCCCGCATGGGCCAGCGCGTGCCGCCACAATGCCAGCCCGATCCCCTGCCCGCGAAACTGTGGGTGACAGATATACAGCCCCAGAAAGGCAAAGCTGTCCGAATGGATCACAACCGAAATCGCGGCCACCATGCGCCCATCGACCTCGGCCAGGAAAAACCCTTCGGGGTCAGAGGCATAAAAGGCCTCTGCATCCTCATGGCCCGGATTCCAACCCTCTTTGGATGCCCAGTCCAGCATCCGGGCCACATCCCCCGCCGAGGCCGTTTTCAGGATCATTGCAGCGCGTCCCTCAGCGATTGCGGCGCCGAGCTGATCGCCCGCAGGTCCAGCGATGTCAACAAGTCCAGCAGGTGGTTTTTCATCAGCTCTTCGGCCAGCGGACCGTCATGATCGGCCAGAGCGCGCAACAGCGCATCATGCGCGTGGCTTTCGCACAGCGCAGCGCGGCGCTGCCAATACAGCGCAATAATCAACGAGGACCGCGACACCAGCTGCGCCACGAAATCGGCAATCGTGTCCTGATCGGCAATGCGGGCGATCTCGATATGAAACAGTCCCGACAGATGCAGCGCGCGCCCGGTATCGCCCTGCTGCAAGGCGGCGTGTTCGTCATCTATGTGGCGTTGCAGATTGGCCAGATCGGTTTCGGTGATCCGCTCGGCCGCGGAATGGGCGGTGCGCGGCTCAAGCAAAGAGCGCGCCTCGAAGACTTCGCGCGCTTCCTTGACGGTGGGCTGCGCCACAAAGGCCCCGCGGTTGCGCCGCAGATCAATCAGCCGTTCATGGGACAATTGCTGCAACGCCGCGCGGACAACCGTCCGGCTGACGCCGTAAATCTCGCCGACTTCATCCTCGTTCAGCTTCATCCCTGGTGCCAGGCGATGTTCATGGATCGCCCGCGCCAGATTTTCGGCAACGAAACCGCTGCCAGAGTCTTTTTTTCGCGCCTGCTGCATTCTGTTGCTGTGCCCTTTCGTTCGCCGAGTTTCCCGTCTTGGGCGGTGATTCTCAAGTGTGGGATCAATTCGCAGCGGCGGCGACATTATTGTATACAATATTGGATTACTATTTGTGCGCACTTGATCGGCAAGCGCTGAAATCTCGGGCATCGCGTGTTTGCGCATGGCAAAACCCCTGTCAGAGCTTTGCCCCGCCCCCACAGCCCCCGCAGCATGACCCCAACGAAACGCCGACAAGGGGTGAGCGATGCGCTCGGGACAGGATCTGGAACTGGTTCATTTGACGAAACGCTATGGGGACACGCTGGCCGTGCGTGACGTCAGCCATGTGTTTCACAAGGGCAGCTATGTGTGCCTGCTGGGCCCCTCGGGCTGCGGAAAATCCACAACGCTGCGGATGATTGCCGGGCACGAGGCGGTCTCGGACGGGGCGATCCTGCTGGACGGTCAGGATATTTCCGCCCTGCCCCCCGCCCAGCGTGGCACCGCGATGATGTTTCAGAATTACGCGCTGTTCCCGCATCTGAACGTCCGCGACAACGTGGCCTTTTCCCTGCGCATGAAGGGCGTGGACAAACCCACCCGGCACAAGGCCGCCGATGAGATGCTGGCGCTGGTGGACATGACCCAATTTGCCGATCGCCTGCCCGATCAGCTGTCCGGCGGGCAGCAGCAACGCGTGGCGCTGGCCCGCGCGCTGGTGACCAAACCCAAGGTGCTGCTGCTGGACGAGCCCCTTTCGGCGCTGGATCCGTTCCTGCGCATCCGGATGCGGGCCGAGCTGAAACGCCTGCAACGCGAGCTGGGCATCACCTTTATTCACGTCACCCACGGCCAGGACGAGGCCCTGGCACTGGCCGATGAAATCGTCGTGATGAATAACGCCGTGATCGAACAGGCCGGGCCGGCGCGCGATGTCTGGACCGCGCCGCGCACCGAATTCGTGGCGCGTTTCATGGGCGGGCATAACGTGATCTCGCTGGATGGGCAAAAGGTGGCCCTGCGCGCCGATGACGTGCGGTTGGGCCAGACCGGCCTGCCCGCCACCGTGACGGCGGTGGAATATCAGGGGGCGCATGTGGCCCTGACCTCAACCACCCAATCGGGCGAAGAGGTTCTGGCGCTGGTCCCCGAAACCACCTTTTTCGCAACACCAAAAAATCCGGGCGACGCGATTGCGCTGACCTGGGACGAGGGGCGGCTGCACCGCCTCCTGGCCTGAGAGCCACCCCACCGATCCAACACAGACCAACATGAAAAGAGGATGAAGATGGCCAAAGTAGGATACACGCGCCGCTCACTGCTGAAATCCGGGGGCGCCGCGCTGGCTGCCACCGCGCTGCCCGCGCCGATGCTGTGGGCGCAAAACATCAAGGACGTCACCCTGCGCCAGTTCGGCACCGGGGTTTCGAACCTGAACGAGGTCGCTCAGAAGGTCAAAGAGGACCTGGGCTTTACCCTGGAAATGACCGCCCTGGATTCGGACAGCGTGACACAGCGCGCCGCCACCCAGCCTGGCAGCTTTGACATTGCCGACATCGAATACTGGATCTGCAAAAAAGTCTGGCCCACCGGCAACTTGCAGGCGATGGATACCAGCAAGATCAAGAATTACGACAAGATCGTCGGCATTTTCAAATCGGGCAAGCTGACCCCCGAATCCACCATCGCCCAGGGCACCGCGCCCCATAGCGTCGGGTTTGTCGAAGGCCCCGGCTCGAACAAGTTCGCGTCCGAGGAAACCGGCTGGATGACCCTGATCCCCACCATCTATAACGCCGACACGCTGGGCATCCGCCCTGATCTGATCGGCCGCCCGATCGACACCTGGGCCGAGCTGCTGAACCCCGAATTCAAGGGCAAGGCCTCGATTCTGGACATCAGCTCGATCGGGATCATGGACATGGCCATGGTCTGCGAGGCAATGGGCGAAATCCAATATGCCGACAAGGGCAACATGACCCGCGAGGAAATCGACAAGACCATCGGCATCTTCACCGAAGCCAAGAAAAACGGCCAGTTCCGCGCCTTCTGGAAAACCTTCGACGAAAGCGTGAACCTGATGGCCTCGGGCGAGGTGGTGATCCAATCCATGTGGTCACCCGCCATCACCGCCGTCAAATCGCGCGGCATCCCCTGCGTCTATCAGCCTCTGAAAGAGGGCTACCGCAGCTGGGGCGGCGGCATCGGCCTGTCGGCCAACCTGTCCGGCCTGGAGCTGGAGGCCGCCTATGAATACATCAACTGGTATCTGGACGGCTGGGTCGGCGGGTTCCTGATGCGTCAGGGCTATTACTCGGCCGTGCCCGAGACCTCGAAGAACTACATGTCCGAAAACGAATGGGGTTTCTGGTTCGAGGGCAAAGAGGCCACCGGCGACATCACCAGCCCCTTCGGGGACGTGCTGGCCAAATCCGGCGAGACCCGCGATGGCGGCTCGTTCTATGACCGGATGGGCGCCGTGGCCTGCTGGAACGCCGTCATGGACGAAAACCAGTACATGGTCCGCAAGTGGAACGAATTCATCGCATCGTGATGCGGTGACACCTTGGGATGAGGGGGCGCGGCCCTCTCATCCTCCCCTTTCCTGACGCTGCGCGCAAAGGCCCCCTATGCTGAAAAACCGTCACCTCTCGGGCTGGCTGCAAGCCGCCCCGCTTAGCCTGATCCTGCTGGGGTTTTTGATCCTGCCGATCCTGACGATTGTCGTGGTCAGCTTCTGGCGGGCGACGGAATTTTCCATCATTCCCGATTTCTCATTCGAGAATTACCAGTATCTCTTTGGCTCGCCCGTCACCTACAAAGTCTTCTTCGCCACGTTCAAATACGCGCTGATCACCTGGGCCGCGACCTTTCTGATCGGGTTTACCGTCGCCTATTACCTGGCCTTTCACATCCGCAGCCAGGGCGTGCAGATCGCGCTGTTTCTGCTGTGCACGATCCCGTTCTGGACGTCGAATATCATTCGGATGATTTCCTGGATTCCGTTTCTGGGGCGCAACGGGATTGCCAACCAGACGCTGATATCCTGGGGCGTGGTGGATCAGCCGGTCGAGTGGCTGCTCTATTCGGATTTTTCAGTCATTCTGGCCTTTGTCCACCTGTACACGCTGTTCATGGTGGTGCCGATTTTCAACACGATGATGCGGATTGACCATTCCCTGATCGAGGCCGCCCGCGACAATGGCGCCAGCGGCTGGCAAACGCTGACCCATGTGATCCTGCCGCTGACCAAACCGGGGATCATGATCGGCACCATTTTCGTGCTGACGCTGGTGATGGGGGATTTCATCACCGTGCGTTTCATGTCCGGCAGTCAGAAGGCCAACGTCGGCCGGCTGATTTCCAACGATATTTCCCTGCTGCAATATCCCTCGGCCGCGGCGACATCCGTTGTGCTGCTGCTGACCGTGCTGATCGTGATCGGCATCCTGCTGCGCTTTGTCGACATCCGTAAGGAGCTGTGATCCATGGAAAAGCGTCCTCGTTCCTTCTATGTGCTGACCGCGTTTTTCGCGCTGTTCATTCTGTTTCTGTACGGCCCGACGATCACCATCGGCATCCTCAGCTTCCAGGGGCCGGGCGGAGGCCTGACCTTTCCCATGCGCGGGGTGTCGCTGCACTGGTTCTTTGATCTGTTCGAGGAACAGGCCGTGGGGGACATCTGGGGCTCGTTCCGCAGATCCTTTGCGCTGGGGCTGATGGTGATGGTGACCACGGTCGTGGTGTCGGTGATGGGCGGGCTGGCCTTTCGCAAACGCTTTGCGGGGTCGGGCGTGGTGTTTTACCTGATCATCGCCTCATTGGTGATCCCGTCGATCCTGGTGTCACTGGGGGTGGGGCTGATCTTTAGCCAGCTGGGCTGGCCGGTGCATTGGGCCAGTTCCGGATTCGGCGCGCAGCTGACCTGGACGCTGCCCTTTGGCCTGCTGATCATGTTCGCCGTCTTCAACCGTTTCGACAAATCCTACGAAGAGGCCGCCCGCGACCAGGGCGCCACCGCCTGGCAGACGATCCGTTTCGTGGTGCTGCCGATCATCGCGCCTTCTTTGATCGGGGTGGCGCTGTTCGGCTTTACCCTGTCCTATGACGAGTTCGCCCGCACCCTGCTGACCGCTGGCAGCTATAACACCCTGCCGCTTGAAATTTTCGGAATGACAACCAACGTCACCACCCCGGTGATCTATGCGCTGGGGACGCTGACCACGCTGTTTTCCTTTGTCATCATCGGCGGGTTTATCCTCAGCCTGTGGATCACGGGGCGGCGGCGCGCGCGGCTGGGCTCGGATGCGGGCAAAGGGGTCTAAGCCCGGTGAAACTGCTTTTTCTGAATCCAAATTCCTCGGCGCATATGACCGATAGCGCGGTGGCCTCGGCCCGGCAGGTGCTGCCGCAGGCGCAGATCCTGGGCTGGACGAATAGCGACGGCCCGCCCGCCATTCAGGGGCCGCAGGATGGGGATGACGCGCTGCCGGGGGTGCTGTCTTTGTTGCCGCGCGCACGGGACGAGGCCGTGGATGCGATCGTCATCGCCTGTTTTGACGACACCGGGCTGGCGCAGGCCCGCGCCGCCGCGCATTGTCCAGTGATCGGCATTGGCCAGGCGGCCTTTCACATGGCGCTGCTGCGCGGCCAGAGCTTTGGCGTTGTCACCACCCTGTCCGTTTCCGTGCCGGTGATCGAAGGGAATATTCGCCGCTACGGCTTTGCCGATCATTGCGCGGGCGTGCGGCCCAGCGGGCTGCCCGTGCTAGAGGTCGAGGATGGCGGGCCCCACGTCCTATCCGTTCTGAGCGACGAAATTAACGCCGCGCAGACGCAGGGGGCGCAATCGGTTGTGCTGGGCTGTTCGGGGATGACCGCCCTGCTGCCGCCTTTGCAAGAGCGCGCCGGCCTTCCTGTAATCGACGGGGTGCGCGCGGCGGCGGCACTGGCGCAGGCCATGGTCCTGACCCGTTAAAACCCAAAGGCCACCCGCTATGGGGGTGGCCCTGATTTCTGTCATTTCCGGCGGATCACTCTGCCCATTCCCAAGGCCGGGTGAACGCGCCCAGCACGTGCCCGACCTCATCGTCATGCACAACGCCGGTCCGTTCGACCTGCGCCACCAGGCCGCGTTTCTTATCGTCGATCACCGCGATGACCTGGGCGTTCAGCTTGGCCTCGTCCAGCGCCTGATTGTAGACACGGGTGATGGCGCGCTTGCGCAGATCGGGCTTGAACACCTTGCCGACGGCGGTTTTGGGCAGCTCGTCCAGCACCTCGATGAATTTGGGCTGAGCGGCGCGTTCGTGGACATGGATCTTGGCGTGTTTGATCAGCTCTTCTGCGCTGACCGAGGCCCCCTCGATCAGTTCGACATAGGCGCAGGGAATTTCGCCCGCGTGCACATCCGGCTGGCCGATCGCCCCGGCAAAGGCAACATCATGATGCGCCAGCAGGGCCTCTTCGATTTCAGCCGGGTCAATGTTATGCCCGCCGCGAATGATCAGATCCTTGGCCCGGCCGGTGATCCAGATATAGCTGTCCGCGTCGATCCGGCCCAGATCGCCGGTCCGCAGGTATTTGCCGTAATGGTACAGGTCTTTGTTCTTATCGTCCTCGGTATAGGTGTTGGGCGCGTTGACGCCGGGGTTCGAGACGCAGATCTCGCCCACCTCATCGGGGGCGCATTCCACCGGCGCACCGTCCACCTCTTTGAAGATACGCACATCGCAATAAGGGAACCGGATCCCGACCGAGCCGACCTTCTTCTGCCCATCCACAGGGTTCACCGACACCAGACAGGTGGCCTCGGTCAGCCCGTAGCCCTCGACGATGGTCACGTCCGAGGCAGCTTCGAACCGATTGAACAGTTCCAGCGGCAGCGGGGCCGAGCCCGAAAACGAGGTCTTCACACTGGAAATATCCGCATCCACCGGCCGCTGCATCAGCGCCGAAATCGCCGTGGGCACGGTGATGATGAACGAGATTTTCCAGCGCTCGACCAGTTTCCAGAAATTATCGAACACCCCGTCGCCGCGATACCCCGCAGGCGTCGGGAACACCACATGAGAACCGGCATAAATCGCCGACATCATGATCACATGGCAGGCAAAGACATGGAACATGGGCAGCGGGCAGATGATATTGTCCTCGGGGGTGTACAGCAGCGTGCCGCCCAGCCAGCCATTATAGACAATGCCCGAATAGCGATGCTGCGCCACCTTGGGCATCCCCGTCGTCCCGCCCGTGTGGAAATAGGCGGCCACGCGATCCTCGCTGGCATCGGCAAAGGACAGCGCGCGCGGGTATTTGCGCATCGTTTTGTTGAAATCCAGCACATCCGCGTGGTGATTGCCCGGATTTTTCGGACGCACCAAGGGCACGATCCAGCTTTTGGGCGGAGTCAGATAGCGGTTCAGATCCACCTCCAGAACCGTGTGCACGCCCGGCGCGTGGCGCACGGCCTCGGCGGTTTTCTGCGCCACATCGGTTTTCGGAAACGCCTTGAGCGGGACCACGACCTTGGCCTTGGTCTCACGCAGGATGGCCCCGATCTGCTCGGGCTCCAGCAGCGGGTTGATCGGGTTGATGATCCCGGCAATCGCTCCGCCCAGAATGGTCAGGATGGTTTCATTGCAGTTGGGCAATACACAGGCCACCACGTCGCCCTCGCCCACCCCCAAATCGCGGAACATGTTGGCCGCCTGACAGGTGCGCGCGTGCAATTCGACCCAGGTCAGCGTCTCGGCCTTATCGGTCGGCCCCGACAGCAGCTGGAAACTGACGGCATTGCCCGCACCGTTCTTGTCCTTGGTGCGCGTCAGCATCTGATACAAGGTCCTGGGCACATCGCGCTCGGCCCAGGTTGCCTCGCTCTCGATCGCAATCGTGTCCTGAATGGATGCAAATCCCATCGGTATCCTCCCGTTTTGCGGCCCGTTTCACATGGGCCAGCTGTGTTCCTCGCGCGCAATGTGAAAGGGTTTCCCCTTTCATACAAGACGCCCCCAAGGTCAATTGCGCAACGTCAAAACACAAAAAAGGGCGCAAAACTGCGCCTTTTTCCGGGTCATTCTGGGTGACCTTTGGTTAAGCCTCGACAGGGATACGCAGCACCTGACCGGGATAGATCTTGTCGGGATGGCTCAGCATGGGTTTGTTTGCCTCAAAGATTTCCATGTAGCGGTTGGCACTGCCCAGAGTCTTCTTGGCAACCGCCGACAGCGTGTCCCCTTTTTCCACAGTGTGGAAAACGGCTTCCGCCTCGGCGTCGTCTTCGACCTCTGCCACACCTTCGACATTGCCAACCGCCAGGATGACCTTTTCGCGCATTTCCGGGGTCAACGCCGCGCCAGAGATCTTTACCTTGTCTCCTTCCACAGCGAAGTCCAGCCCCTCGGCATCAAGCCCCAGGTCTTCGACCTCTTTTTTCAACACCGCCGGTGTCGGCTCTTCCGCCAGTTTCTTGCCCGAGCTTTTCCAGAAATTGAACAGTCCCATGTCATATCCCCGTGAGTGGTGGCCAACCGTGAGTGGCGGCCTCAATAGCCGTAACCTGCCCCGACAGCCGCCATTTCAAAAGGGGAAAAACTGGCACGTCACGTCACAATCACCCCAATAAGACATGTCACCCCTCCCCCCGCCCGAGGAGAAGGCCAATAGGCCGCCGACGAGACATCAAGCGCGCCGCAGGCGCCCCTTCAGGTCACATCCCGTCGGTGAATTGCAGCCTGGCCAGCCGCGCATACAGCCCGCCTTCCGCCACCAGTTCTTCGTGCCGGCCCTGAGCCACGATCCGGCCCTCCTCCAGCACGACAATCCGATCCGCCTTCTTCACCGTGGCCAGACGGTGCGCCACGATGATCGTCGTGCGGGTTTTCGACAGCTCGTCCACGGCTGCCTGCACCGCGCGCTCGCTTTCGGCGTCCAGGGCGCTGGTGGCCTCGTCCAGCAACAGAACCGGCGCATCCCGCAGGATGGCCCGCGCAATCGCGATCCGTTGTTTCTGCCCGCCCGACAGCATCACGCCACGCTCGCCCACCTGACTGTCATAGCCCTCGGGCAGCTTCAGGATAAAGTCATGCGCAGCGGCGGCTTTGGCCGCGGCCTCCACCTCGGCATCCGAGGCACCGGGCCGTCCAAAGCGGATATTTTCCCGCGCCGAAGAGGCAAAGATCACCGGATCCTGCGGCACCAGCGCCATATGCTGCCGGAATGCGCTGCGCGCCATGTCGCTCAGCGCGGTGCCATCCAGCAAAATCCGCCCCGCCTGAGGATCGTAGAACCGCAGCAACGTCTGAATGATCGTCGTTTTCCCGGCCCCAGAGGGCCCCACCAGCGCCACGGTTTCCCCCGGCTGGATTTCCAGATCAATCTGATCCAGCGCCGACACATCCGGACGCGAAGGATAGCGGAAACTGACATTCTCAAAGCGGATCGCCCCACGGGTCGGCGCGGGCACGGGCAGAGGCTGCGCCGGATCGGCCACACTGTCCGTGGCCCGCAGCAGTTCAACCAGGCGCTCGGTGGCCCCGGCAGCGCGTTGCAGCTCGCCCCAGATTTCCGACAGGGCCCCAACCGAGCCCGCCACCATGACCGAATAAATCACGAATTGCACCAGCGCACCGGCGCTCATCAGCCCGCCGCGCACGTCATTGGCACCGATCCACAGCACCCCCACAACGCCGGAAAACACCAGGAAAATCACGATCACCGTCATCACCGCCCGCGTGGTGACCCGGCGGCGGGCCGAGTCATAGCTTTTCTCGGTCACATCGGCGAAATCTCGGATCGCCGCGCGTTCATTGGTAAAGGCCTGCACCGTCTGGATCGAGGTCAGCGCCTCGGTGGCATTGCCCGAGGACGCGGCGATCCAGTCCTGATTTTCGCGGCTCAGCACCCGCAGGCGGCGGCCCAGCACCAGGATCGGCACGATGACCAGCGGCACGATCAGCAGCACCAGCCCGGTCAGCTTGGCCGAGGTAAACAGCATCAGCACCAGCCCGCCCAGGAAGATCAGCACATTGCGCAGCGCCACCGAAATAGACGAGCCAATGACCGACAGGATCAGCGTGGTGTCGGTGGTGATCCGGCTGATCACCTCGCCGGTCATGATATTTTCGAAATAGGCGGGCGACATGCCGATGATACGGTCGAAAACGGCCTTGCGGATGTCGGCCACAACCCGTTCGCCCAGCCGCGTGACCAGCGCGTACCGCAGCCCGGTGCCGATCGCCAGCAACCCGGCCAAAGCCAGCGCGGCGGCAAAATAACGGTCCAGCAGCGCCCCCGCCTCGGATCCGAAATTATCCACCACCCGGCGCACGGCCAGCGGCAGCGCCAGCGACACGCTGGCCGTCAGCGTCAGGGCCAGACCGGCCAGCGCCACCATCAGCTTATAGGGGCTCAGAAAGGGCCAGAGATCCCGCAACGCGCCGACGCGCTTGGATTTCTCTCGGTCTTCGGTAACGGGTACGGGTCCGCGCGCCATAGGGTTCCTTTCCATGTCCTGCGCGGCGGGTTTATGCGATGGCGCCAAACCGAGCAAGCCGCAGCTATGTCGCGGCTGTATTTATTGGCTCAGACGTGGCCTTCGGTCTCGATCCGGACGGGGGCGCCACAGTGTTTGCAATGCACCGCATCGGCGTCATGCAGGACCAGTCCGCAAGTCTCGCAAGGGTGGCTGACCTTGGTCGGGCGGAACAGCACCTGCGCCAGGCGCAGAAACAAAGTGACCCCGAAGATCATCACCGCCACGGACAGCATCCGCCCCGCCGTGCCGGTCAGGGTGATGTCTCCGAATCCGGTAGTGGTCAGCGTGGTGACGGTGAAATACAGCGCATCCGCATAATTGTTGATCTGCGGGTTGATGTCATGTTGCAGCGCATAGATCAGCCCGGTCATCACGAACAGGAACACACACAGGTTGATCGCGGCAGTCGCCACCTCATGATGTCGGCGCATGAAACCGAAATCCTGCTTTAGCCGGTTCATCAGCTGATAAGTATGCAACAGCCTGAGCGTCCGCAGAATCCGTAAAAACCCCAGCCCCTCGCCCACAATCGGCGCCAGAAACGAGCCCACAGCCACAATATCCGCCCAGGTCGAGAGCCGCGTGAAATGGCGCAGGCGCTGCGGTGTAATCGCGATCCGAGCGATGAAATCCAGCAAGATCACCACGCCAAAGACGAAATCCAGCACCTCGACCGCCAGCGCATGCGGAAAGAACGATGTCCCGATCACGAATAGAATCGTCACCACATCGAAAATCAGCAGCGCATACCGGAACCGATGCGCGCTCTCGCTATTCCCCTCATAGAGCCGTTTGATCCGCCGCAGCATGATATATCCCCGGTTACTGGCCCAGCCGTAGCAAATGGCAAACGGATGGAAAAGGCGGCGAAATCACGCCCGCATCGCACACCGGCAGGCGAATCTCTTGATTTCTTATAATTTTACCGCCAAATAAACCGAGCAATTATCAAAAATCAGGCAGAAGGGCAGTCATGGACAGTATTGACCGGAAAATTTGCGAAATCCTTCAAGTGCAGGGCCGTGCCTCGAATGCCGAGATCGCCCAGTCCGTGGGCTTGTCCCTGTCAGCCGCCAGCGAACGGGTCCGCCGCCTGTCGGCCAGCGGCGCGATTACCGGGTGGCAGGCGCGCCTGTCGCCGCAGGCTTTTGGCGTCGGGCTGTGCGCCTTCGTCCTTCTGGATCTAAGCTATGAGGGCGAGGCCCAGGCCGTCACCGCACTGAGTGCCCATCCCGAGGTTCAGGAACTGCACCACATCAGCGGGCCGCATTCCTATCTGATGAAACTGCGCGTGGCCGACACGCGGGCTTTGCAGGCGTTTCTGTCCGAGGTGGTGAAACCTCTGCCAGCGGTGCTGCGGACGGAATCTATCATCACGCTGGACACGGCCAAGGAAACCGCTGCCATCGCCATCCCCGCGGCCCGATCATGATCGAGGTTTTCGCCAAAGGTATCGCAGCCGGGCTGGCGATTGCCGCCCCTGTCGGCCCGATCGGGCTGCTGTGTATCCGCCGCAGCATGAACCAGGGCCGCGCCGCCGGGCTGGCCACGGGCATGGGGGCCGCCACCGCAGATGGGACGTATGGGATGCTGGTGGCCGTGGGCTTTGCCGCGACGGGCATTCTGCTGTCCTATGCGCCGCAGATGCAGGTGTTTGGCGGGCTGCTGATCGCCTATCTGGGGCTGCGCACGCTGCGAGGGTTCCTGACAAAGCGCCACACGCCCGAGCCCCCCATCGCCCGGCCCCGATCCGTGGCCAGCGCCTTTGGCACCACCTATCTGCTTACCCTGTCGAATCCCGCGACGATTCTGGCCTTTGCCGGTATGGTCGCCGGGCTGGGAGGCGCCGCCGCCAGCGGGCCAAACGCGCCCTATGTGCTGGTGATCGGCGTGTTTCTGGGCTCGGCCCTGTGGTGGCTGTTTCTGGTGCAACTGTCGCTGTGGGCCCGCACGCGGATGACCGCACGCAGCCTGCGCTGGCTGGATGTGCTGGCCGGCAGCGCCCTGGTGATCTGGGGGATCGCTCTGGCGTTTGGGCCGCTACAAGACGGATCGTTCTGGGGCAGCACCTGAACCGCGCCAGACCAGAATATCGGGAAGATCGGGGGGGGATTGGAGCGGGCGGCGGGAATCGAACCCGCGTCATTAGCTTGGAAGGCTAAGGTCTTACCACTACACAACGCCCGCGTAGCAGGATCACGGGATAGGCGATGCCCGATCCAAGGTCAAGGCCGGTTTCGCACAGAATCTGCCTAGCCGACGATGTGATAGCCCCCGTCGATATAATGCACTCCGCCGGTGACATTCCGGGCCTCATCGCTGGCCAGATAGGCGGCGAATCCGCCGACATCCTCGATTGTGGCCAGATGATGCGTGGGCGCGCGCGCTGCGGCCTGGGCCATCAGAGCGTCGAAATGATCAATCCCACTGGCCGCCCGCGTCATCAACGGCCCCGGAGACAGCGCGTGCACGCGAATGCCTTTTTCGCCCAGCTCGGCCGCCATGTATTGCGTCACCGATTCCAGCGCAGCCTTGACCGGGCCCATGATGTTGTAATGCTCCACCACCTTTTCCGCGCCATAATAGCTGACGGTCATCACGCAGCCGCCGGCGGCCATCAGGGGCTCGGATTTGCGGATCAGATGCAGGAAACTGCCCACCGAGACATCCATCGCCTGCAAAAACCCCGCGCGCGAACAGTCGGTGACACGCCCGTGCAGATCCTCTTTGGGACAAAAGGCCAGCGCATGGACCACCGTGTCCAGCCGCCCCCAGCTTTGCGCAATCTGATCGAACAGCGCGTCGATCTGCGCGCCGTCCGTCACATCCAGAGGGGCGAAGACCTGTGCCTCCAGTTCTGTGGCCAGGGGCGCGACAAAGGGTTTGGCCTTTTCATTCAGATAGGTCACCGCGATATCCGCCCCCTGCGCCCGCAGAGCCCGCGCGATGCCGTAAGCGATGGAATGGCGGTTGGCGATCCCAACAACCAAGGCTTTCTTACCAACCAAAGAGAACATGCAGCCCCCGCTATATTTCGGATTTCCCCAGCATAGGCCACGGATGTGACAGCCCGGAGTCATTCCGCCGCAACGCAGCATTTTTTCGGCCGCGCGCCTGCAAAACTGGCACATTGGCGCGGGCGGGACTCTGTGTTAGGCGGGGCGCATGATGCCTGAATATACGCTCCGATATCGTAACCTGTCCGGGGACGCGCCGCTTAGCCCGCTGATCGCGCGACTGGAGGCCCCGAACGCGGAACAGGCGATTTCCCTGTTGAAAAAACACAATCCCGATCAGGAATTGCGCATCGAGCGCGTCCAGAATGACGCCCCGCCCGCCCCAAAGCGCAAAACCCGCGCGGAATGGATCGTGCTGGCGCTGATCGTGGTGATCGGCGGGATTAATCTGATTGCCCGCAACCTTCCCTGAGGGGCTTGGCGGCGGGGCGGCACGACGTTAGACAGATTGTCCCGACACCTCGAATGGGAGCAACACATGTCCATCCAAGCCGCGGCCGAGCGCCGAATTCCTGTCCTGATCGCGCAGGAAATCCAGGCCCGTCCCGAACAGGTGCAGGCCGCTGTGAAACTGCTGGATGAAGGCGCCACCGTCCCCTTTGTCGCGCGTTACCGCAAAGAGGTGACAGGCGGGCTGGATGACAGCCAGCTGCGCACCCTGGCGGACCGTCTGGGCTATCTGCGCGAGCTGAACGAACGGCGCGGGGTGATCCTGGCCTCGATCACCGAGCAGGGCAAACTGACAGAGGATCTGGAAAAAGCCATCGCCGGGGCCGAAACGAAATCGGCGCTGGAAGACATCTATCTGCCCTATAAACCCAAACGCCGCACGCGCGCCATGATCGCCCGCGAAAACGGGCTGGAACCCCTGGCCGATGCGATTCTGGCCGACCGCGCCGCCGATCCCTCGGCTCTGGCGCAGGGCTATCTGACGGACGCCGTGCCCGATACCACCGCCGCCCTGAACGGCGCGCGCGACATCATCGGCGAGCGCCTGTCCGAGAACGCCGCCCTTCTGGGCCGCCTGCGCGATTTCCTGATGCAAGAGGCCATCCTGACCTCCAAGGTGATCGAGGGCCAGGAAGCCGCCGGTGCCAAATATTCCGATTATTTCGACCAGTCCGAAAAATGGGCCAGCATCCCTTCGCACCGTGCTCTGGCCATCTTCCGTGGCCGAAACGAGGGCATCCTGCAAGCCGACATCGTGGTCGATCCGGACGCCGCCCCCGGCCAGAACCGTGCGGAGCTGATGGTCGCGGCGGAACTGGGCACCGCCACCGACGCGCCCGGCGATCAATGGCTGCGCAAGCTGGCCGGGTTCGTGTGGCGCGTCAAACTGCATATTTCCCTGTCCATCGACTTGCTGACCGAACTGCGCCGCCGCGCCGAAGAGGACGCCATCAACGTCTTTGCCCGCAACCTGAAGGATCTGCTGCTGGCCGCCCCCGCCGGGGCCAAGGCCACGCTGGGCCTGGATCCGGGCATCCGCACGGGCGTGAAATGCGCCGTCGTGGACGCCACCGGCAAGGTTCTGGACACCGCCACCATCTACCCTTTCCAGCCCAAAAATGACGTCCGCGGCGCGCAGGCCACCCTGGCCGAGCTGATCGCCCGTCACCGCGTGGAACTGATCGCCATCGGCAACGGCACCGCCAGCCGCGAAACCGAAAAACTGGTGGCCGACCTTCTGTCCCTGATCCGCGCGACCAAGAAACCCACCAAGGTTGTGGTGTCCGAGGCCGGGGCCTCGGTCTATTCCGCGTCCGAACTGGCCGCGCAGGAATTCCCCGATCTGGATGTCAGCCTGCGCGGCGCAGTGTCCATCGCGCGCCGCCTTCAGGATCCGCTGGCCGAACTGGTGAAAATCGAGCCCAAATCCATCGGCGTCGGCCAATATCAGCACGACGTGGACCAGCGCCGCCTGGGCAAATCGCTGGACGGTGTGGTCGAGGATGCGGTGAACGCCGTGGGCGTCGATCTGAACACCGCCTCGGCCCCGCTTCTGGCCCGCGTGGCCGGTATCAGCGCCGGCCTGTCAGACGCCATCGTCGCGCACCGCGACATCCACGGTGCCTTTGCCGCGCGCCAGGATCTGCTCAAAGTCGCCCGCCTGGGCCCCAAGGCCTTTGAACAATGCGCCGGCTTCCTGCGCATCACCGACGGCACCGAGCCGCTGGACGCCTCCTCGGTCCACCCCGAGGCCTATGACCTGGCCCGCAAAATCGTCCAGTCCTGCGGCCGCGATCTGCGCACACTCATGGCCGATCCCACCCCGCTCAAACGGCTGGACCCGCGCGATTTCGCCAATGACCGCTTCGGCCTGCCCACCGTGCGCGACATCCTGTCAGAGCTGGAAAAACCCGGCCGAGACCCCCGCCCCGAATTCAAAACCGCCACCTTCACCGAGGGCGTGAATGAAATCACCGACCTCAAACCGGGCATGATGCTGGAAGGCACGGTCACCAATGTCGCCGCCTTCGGCGCTTTCGTCGATATCGGCGTGCATCAGGACGGCCTGGTCCATATCAGCCAGATCGCCGACCGTTTCGTCAAAGACCCGCACGAGATCGTCAAAGCCGGCGATGTGGTCAAAGTCCGCGTCACCGAGATCGACGTCCCCCGCAAACGCATCGGCCTGTCGATGAAGAAAAACCCGGATCGCCCCGCCCGCTCCGGCCAGCCCGCGCGCACAAACCGCCCGCACACCACCGCCAAACGCGGCGCCGCAAAACCTCACACCCCCAGCAAAGAAGTCGGCGGCCTCGGCGCAGCCCTGCTGGACGCAATGAAGAAAACGTAAAAAGGGCAGGAAACCCCGCCCTTCTTTGCTCAATCACTACTCCGGGGGAGCGCCGCAGGCGCGGGGGCAGCGCCCCCATCCCCGGTGCCTACACACGCGCCAGACCGGGGCGCGCCTTCAGCACCCCTTGCGTGATCAGCCCCGCCAGAACCGCCTTGATCAGATCGCCAGGCATGAACGGCGCCATAGCGACACTCAGCGCCTCCCCCAAAGGCGCAGGCTTCATCACCATGTAATAGGGGATGGCCACCAGATACAGCGCACCGATCCCCCCGATGACAGCCGCAACGATTGCCACCACGGCCGTGTTCCCGCTCTTCCATTTGTCCATCACCAGACCCGCAACAAAAGCCGCAACCGGGAAGCCGAACAGGAAACCGGCCCAGGGCGTGGTGAAGACCCCCAGACCGCCCCGGCCACCCGCCAGAAGCGGCAACCCCAGAGCAACCAGCCCCAGGAACAGGATCACGGCCAATGCGCCGCGTTTTGCCCCCAAAACAGTGCCACACAGCATAATTCCCATGCTTTGCGCCGTGATCGGGATGCCACTGGCCAGGGTGATTTTAGGGATCAGCCCAAGCGCCGCGATCAGCGCGGCAAACAGGGCGATAAGTACGATATTCCGTTCCATTTTTGGATCCTTTCAAAGAACGATTCTCGGGGGCTCGGCACAGGGCCGAGCAATTCTACTGAACGCCTCCGCGCGCTCTTAGCGCTTCGGCTGTTTGTTCCGCATCGTCTATTGCCAGCAGGGCAAAAGGCAGAACGATACGCCACCCCGGCCGCTTTACACTGCGCGCCCGCCAGGCCTCGGCAAGCGCGGCGCCCTTTTGCATCAGAACCGGCGTAAAGCGGATCACCAGAGCAACAGACAGAGCCATACGCCGGCGCACGGTGGCCGGCACGCCAACCCGCGCCAGGCCCCGCTGCACCACATCCAGCATGTCATCCAGACGGGTGGTCAACGTGACCAGATTGGCCGCTGCGACAGCAGCCAGCAGCCGTATGACAATCACGGCTCCGTCCTGCATCGTGCCAGTCACCAGGTGCCAGGCGATGATGATGAAAACGAACCAGAGCACAGGCCGCATCAGGCGCAGCCCCTGCCGTGCGAATTCAAGCCCGCAGGCCAGATAAGCGGCACAGACAATCGCCAGCGCCGCGCCCGCGATGGCCAGGCTGTGCACATAGAAGATTCCCAGGGTAAACACGCACAGCCCCAGCAGCTTGGGCCCGGCGCGCAAACCGTGATAGGGCGTCCGGATCTCAGAGGTCAGCGAGATCATCCGAGCCCCCCCATTCACGCATCTGACGTTCGTATTCGGGCAAAACCTGTCCGGGCGCGCCGTCCATGTGCACGGCGCCGCGCTCCAGCCAGAGGACGCGATCGTAATGCGCCAGCGACGGCAGATCATGGCTGATGTGAATCAGGCTCTGCCCCAGATTGTGCAGATAGTGCCCCAGCCGCAGCGTCGTGGCCATGTCCAGCCCGGCGAAAGGTTCATCCAGAACGATCACCTTCGGTGCCATCACCAGCACCGCCATCAGACACACCAGATGCCGCTGCCCCCCCGAGAGCCCGTGCACCGAACGCTCATACCATTCCGCGCGCCCGAACCGCGCCAGCATCTCTTGCGCGCGGCGCTGCGCCTGATCCTTGCTTTGCCCGGCCGCCGTCAGGCCAAAGGTCAGCTCTTCGCCCACGGTGGGGAAAATGATCTGGTGGTCGGGGTTCTGAAACAGGATGCCCACGGTCTGAATCGCGGCCTTGCGATCCTTGGCCACGTCCACGCCATCCACGCGCACCTGGCCTGCATCTGCCTCGGCCAGCCCGGCGATCAGGCGGGCCAGCTGCGATTTGCCAGACCCGTTGCGCCCGATGATTCCCACGCGGCGCTGATCCACGTGCAAATCCAGGCCGCGAAAAACCTGAACGGTTTCACGCGCATAGTGGACTCCGTCCAGCTGAACCGACACCGCATCGGTGCCCTGTAAGTTCAAATAAGAATGCTGCTGCACCCGCGAAGGCTCCTGTCTTTGGGCCGGGATACTGCGAAAATGACGGGCTACGCAAGAGTTTGCAGCCACGGTTTGCAAAGTTTGTACCGTATTTATACGGTGTTTTTGGCCATTAAACGGCCAATCCCTACGGTTTCCGGCCACCTAAGTCTCCAACGGTAGGATCAGCGCGGGGCCTTCGGCGCGATTCGAGTTCACCTCGGGGCCGACGCGATGGGCGCGCACCCGGCCCTGCGCCGCCGAGCGCATCAGCGGGGCCGCGCCATGACCCTGCTCGCCCAGCCATTTGGCCCAGTCATCGGGCTCCAGAATGACCGGCATCCGGTGATGAATATGATCAATATCGGGGCTGGCCGGGGCCGTGACCACCGCGCAGCTGGGCTGGGGATCCGCGCCCCACATCTGCCAGACACCGGCCAGGGCCATCGGCTGCCCATCCTGACGCGTGATGTACCACGGCAGACGATTGCCCGCCGCGTCCTTGGCCCATTCATAAAACCCCGAGACCGGCAGGATACAGCGCCGCTGTCGACATGCCTCGCGAAAGGCCGGTTTCTGCGCGATCGTTTCGGCCCGCGCGTTGATCAGCAAAGGCCCATCCGTCACGGATGTGTACCAGCTGGGCAGAAATCCCCAGCGCATCGCGCCCAGCCGCCGGATTCCCCCGTCCGAGGCAACCACATGCACCTGCGTTGTCGGACATACATTATAGTTGGGCACAGACGGCAGAGCATTGCCCGGTCTGGCGGCGAAAATCTGCGCCATCGCGTCATTGGGCAGGGTGACGGCCACGCGTCCGCACATGGCTCAGCCGCGCCTGAAAGCTTGCTTGGCCAGCTCGATCCGGGCCTCCATCATCGACATGTCCTGCATGAGGGAACGGCGCTGGGTCCGGTCGGCGCAGTCGCGCAACTGTTCGCGTAACCTGGCCAGCTCGCGCGACAGCTGCACGAATTCAGGCACCGCCCCGTTCTGTTCGATCACCCGGTTCAGCAGCGCATTTTCCGGATCGTCGCATTCAGGCAGCGGCTGGCCCGCGCCGGGCAGGTCGTCGAAATCGCCCTCGGCCTGGGCCTGGGCGATTTTCTGGTTAATCAGGTCAATCAGCGGGTGATCCATCACACACCTTTGGTTCAGACCGGCCCAGCCTACCCGCTAAACGGCACAGGGTCGAGCCGCCACCGACACCCCGCCCCGCGCGTTTATTGCGCGGCGATACGCCCATCCAGATAGGGCACGTAGGGGCCGGCCTGGACCAGGTATTCCACCACCACATCGGCCAGATCCGGGCCGTAATCATAGGCGTTCATGCCCTCGGTGCTGAACATTTTATAGCCGTCCCCGCCGTTGCGGACGTAGTTATTTGTCACCACGCCATAGACGGTTTCGGGCTCCAGCGCGGCCCAGCCGCCGGGCATGTTCACCATAACCGAGACAACACGCGCGCCGGGCTGGGCCGCGGGATCGTAGACCAGCTTCATCCCGGCAACCTGCGGAAACCGCCCGCCGCCATCCTCGATCTGGCTCAGCCCGTTTTCCAGAGCCGCCAGCAAGGTCGCCCCCGTGGCCTGAAAGGTGGACAGCGTGTTCTGGAAGGGCAGCACGGTCAGCACCTCGCCCATGGTTACCTCGCCCGCGTCAATCGAGGCCCGCAGCCCTCCGCCATTCTGCACCGCGATCTGGACACCCTGATCGGCGACACGCGCCAGCATCGCATCGGCCACCAGGTTCCCCATCGTACATTCGCCGGCCCGACAAGACCCGCGCTCGCCATCAATCGGCTGCGCCGTGCTGGCGACCACTTTATTGCGGATCGCATCCAGCGGCTTGGCCAGTTCGGCGATGCGGAACTTGGTGGGGATGTCTTCGGTGACGGCGGCATCCATGATCAGCGGCTCACCCTGGGCCGAGACGATTTGGCCGGCGTCATCGAAGACCAGGTTCAGCTCTCCCAGGAATTTGCCATAGGCATAGGCCGAGACAATCGCCGTATCGCCCACCATCGTGGGATAGGGCCCCTCGGCCCGATCCGAGCGATTGGACAGGTAGGTATTGGTATGCCCGCCCACGATCACATCCACCCCGGTGGTTTTTGCCGCCACGCGTTTATCCACCCCATAGCCGGAATGCGACAGCACGATGATCTTGTTGATCCCGGCGGCGCTCAGCGCGTCCACCTCGGCCTGCACGGCCGCAACGGGATCTGAGAAGGTAATATTGGGGCCGGGGCTGGACAGCTCGTGCGTGTCATACGGGGTCAGCCCGATCAGGCCCAGTTGCTGCCCGCCCCTGGTGATCACCGTAGATTTCAGAATCGCATCCGCCAGAATTTTTTCACGCGCGACATCCGCATTGGACATCAGCACCGGAAAATCGACCGTATCGACAAACCCGCGCAGCACCTCGGGGCCGTCGTCGAATTCATGGTTGCCCACGGTCATCGCG
>PAPN01000008.1 GCA_002708925.1 Paracoccaceae bacterium | reverse complement strand
AGATCGCCAGTTCCTGGTAAAGTGTGGTCATGTTGTCCTGGACTAGGCGTGCGCGCTCTGCAGCGGCCTCGCGCGATTTGGCCGCCTGTTGCGCTTCGAGCGCCGCAATTGCCTTTTGTGCCTACGCGCTTTGTTCCTCGATGCCCAATTCATCCAGGCGCAGCATCAGCGCCTCGCGCGCCTGCCGGTTGCGCAGCGCTTCAACCTCGCGGCTGTTTTCACCATGCTGCAAAATGGTCTGCGACAGCGCCGCCTGTTTTTCATAGTCGGCAGTCGCCAACTTGATCTCGGCCCTGCCGCTGGCGTTTTCATCTTGGGCCTGCAGCTTGGTCAAATGGTCCAGGAGGGTCTGAACCTGAGAGATAAAAGCATCCTCTTCTTTCGAGATGCCACCGTGCAGCCCAGCGGCCTCCTGGACCCGTTTGTGCAGAACCTCCAACGCCTTGATCTGGCTTTCCAGCGATTGTGCATCGGCGGCCCATCGCATGGCGCTTTCGATTCCCCTCGCCGTCTTGTTTTCAGCCCGGCTCAGCCCGAACCGATCCCGGATTGTCCCCAGAGCAGAAGAGGCAAGGTCAGCTTCTTCGCCAAACCGAACACCCTGACTGGATGCCAATGACTTCAGGCTGTCAGTTGCCGATCGGGCCGCAGCTCGGCGATCCAAGGCGGCAATATCGGTCAACAGGTCCTTGGCAATCTTTGAGGCCGAACCGAACTCGGCCGTCAGATCGGCCGCAGACATCCGCGCGCGATCGCTGCTTTTCGCATAGGCGTCAACCGTGCTTTCCAGCTCGCCCATCACCTCCTGCAGGCTTTTTGCCTTTGGCGTGATCGAGCCAAAGGCCTGAACACCTGCGGCACCCAGCCCGATGATACCAATCGTCGCCAGGCTCATCGGATTGAGCATGGATTTCACGCCGGCAGCCATCGCGGAAAACGCCGCCTGACCACCGCCAAGCTGAGCCGTCATCTGGTTCATCTGCGTGCCCTGTTGCAGCGCCAGAACCATCGGATTTTGCCCCATCAAAGCCATCATGCCGATGTCATTGAACTGCGCCAGGTAATAGGCATTTGCCGCCCCGGCACCCCGCGCAAGCCGGGCATTCTCGGCCAGTTGGTCGTTCATCGGCGCAATGATCTGCGCGGCACTGGCCCGTGCCTGAGCCGCTTCGCGTTCGGTAATTGCACCCAGCTCCTGCGCCTCGGCAATGCGGCGCAGCTGGGTCTCATACTGCTGCGAGGCCGCAAAGATCGGATTGAACTGCGCGCGCACCTGGTTGAGCTGGTTCTGCCAGGCCTCGTTCTCGCGGCTGACTTTCATCAGAGCATCAACCTGTGCCGACAGGCTGGTTGTGAACCTGTCAGAGCTGGTCCCGGCCTGCCCCCAGGCCGCCGCAATCCCCCGCGCGGACCCGGTCAGGCTGGCCAGCTCCGCCTCCGCAGCGGCGCTGGCTCTCGTTGCCTGGGACAGATCACGGGTGACTGTAGACGCAAACCCCGAAAATCCGCTGGTACCGCCTTGGACTGTCAGACGGCTTGCGTCTTCTGCCTTTTTATGCAGGCCAAGGATGGCCCCCTGGACCTTCGCGATCTCGGCAATCGACTGGCTGGCATCAGCCCGAAAGCTCAGCAGGACATCAATCGGTGCGGTCACGATTGCGCCTCCCCAAAGACCACCAGAGCCTCCGATTCCATGATCTGAATGTCCGCGAAAGCGGCCTCGTCTGCGCCGCTGCGCCTCAGAACGACATCAACGCCCTGATAGTCCAACCCCAACCAGATCAGCCCAGCCATGCCCGCAGCGACCCGCCATTGGGTCTCGCAGGCCAGAAAGGCACAGACGCTTTTCCAGTTTGATGGCAACACTTCGAACCCTCCTGCATCCTTGTCAGAACATGTCTCCTGCGCGGGCACCTCTGCCCCCATCGCGCGAAACTGTCGGGTGATTTCGTCGTCAATCCTGACAGGTTCGCGATCGTCAGAGCGGCCAAGCCGGGCCATTGCCCAGGCTCTGGCCGCCTCCTTCAGTTTCCCAGGTGAGCGCCGCCCGCCATGCTTTCGTGATAGGCGGTCCAAACCGCCACGCGCGCCCAGGGCTGACGCAGCATCTGATCGACCTTGGCGGCGTTGAAGGGCACCGGGGTTTTGTCGGTGTCCACGATCTCGTCCCAATCCTTGATGACGGCCGCCAGGGACATCCGGTCTTCCTTCAACTGCTCTTCGACATCCAGAATGGCCAGGACACGGGCGCGCTCTGCGGCTTCCGCGTCCTGGTCACGCGGCTCGAACAGTACCTTGAAGGTCCGTTCAGCGAACTGGCCGGGATTGTCCGTGTCTGGCATGTTGACAACAACAGGCCACCAGTAGCGCGGGGTATCGGCAAGGATGAATTTCGTCATGAGGGTCTTCTCCATATTCCGTTTGTGCGATGGCTGGGGCCGCAGACGGCGGCCCTCGGGTACTTCTCCTGACCATCCACGCCCGCCATCCCGGCGCGATGGTTTGAAATGTTGCGCCCCCTCACAGTGCGCTCATCAATCCCCACGGAATGGCGTCAGTGCACCGTGATTGTCAGCTCGTCACGCCCGTTCTCGGGGCACAGCCCCAAAGGCAGCGAATAATTGACGATGTTGTTTTCCTGCCCTTGCGAGGGAGCGCCGATTTCCACAGCAGGTGCCGCGATCTCCACGATGTTGCCGGCAGCGGTGCCATGCTGGATGCTCAAAGCACCACGACTGCGCGCGCGGGCGATGCCAAACCAATCCACAGTCGCGACCGATTTGGCATCCACCACGGCGGTGCCGGTCGATTTGCGATCGGTGACACGCACCGCTTCCTCGCCGATCAGAAAGCGCGGCGTCAGCACATTGCCCAGGTCCAGCGAAAGGCTTTGCGCAACCGCTGCCCAGCCATGCAGGGTCAGGGAGATATTGGCCTTATTGACCGCCACCGGCGTCACCCAGCCCGCATCGGTCACAGTAGGCAGAACCGCGTCGGTTACCGTGCCAAGCAAGCCGGTCAGGCTGAAGCGGAACTTGGGAATGCGCTTGGCAGTAAAGCCCGGCTGAACATTGGCCTGCGCACCTACAAAAATGTGCTGCACACCATCGCTGTTGAAATAGATCGTGCCGCTTTCAACATCGTCCTCGACAATCGAATAGGTGACATCGGTGTTGGCGGTCACGGTTTCCGCCAGGCCGCAAACCCGCAGCAACGATCCATATTTGGGAATGTCGCCAGCCGCTCCGGCCCCGGCGATCTCTACATCGAACTCGATGCGGCCATGTTCGCCGGTCAGGATTGCGCCCTGGTTGCCCAGGTAGGGCAGCAGCAGGTCGCGGGCTTCTTCATCCGCCTGCATCGGAGTGAAGGTGATATTGGACGCGACGATCGCGTCGGCGGCGGCCGGGTTCACATCCGTGCCATACACAGCTTCGATCTTGTGCAGGAATGCCAGCTTGTTCCAACGACGAATGCTCATGCTTTGTCTCCCTTGGTGGTCGCTGCTTCAGAGGCGGCAGTTTCGGTCGTTTCCGTTCCGCCAACGGCAGGGCCGGTCGGCGACGGAGGGTCTGCAGGGCGGGTTGGTTTCTGCTGGACGCTCAGGTGTCCCTTTTTCGGATCACGTTTGTGGCGTCCGCCTGTCTTGGGCATTTGGTGCATGTTACTCTCCTGTCAGGAAGCGGGCGGCGGCCCAGGTTTGAACGTAGATGCTGACACCGCGCGATATCGGGCTGGTCTCGCCCCCGATCAGTTCGCAGGGTTCATCAAATCCGGGGATCTCAAATCCAAGCAAAGCGGCTTCGATATCCCCCTTCAGGCTGTCTGTTCGGGTCGCGCGCTCAGCCCCCAGACGGCCCGAGAAATCGCGCTGCACGATACCCGTGGTGAACCGCTGCTCAACGCGCTGCAAAACACCACCCGTCGCCCGACTGTTGGGCGCAGCCCGTTCCCCCCAGGGCATGATAATAACGGTGGCGTCCTCGACGGTGCCCGCCATTTCCCGAAGGACGTCGATGTCCTCGGCGATCTCGACTCCTGACCAGATCTCGCTTGGCAAACTGCCCGACAGATGGTTGAAGATCTCGGTCAGCATCACTTCCACCCCCGCAGTTTCTGAGCTGTGAAAACCTGTTCTGGATGTGCCGCCAGGGTCGTACCGCCTGTCACGGCCGGGGCGGTCTCACCTTCAGCAACCGGCAGGGCGATCCGTTTTGCCGCGACATCTTTCAGTGCAGAAATCGCATCCTTGTAGTCGGCCTCAACATGCTCGGGGGCACCGTTGCGGTGCAGAACATAGCGGGCGATCGAAACCGCCCATGTCCGCACCAAGGCGGGGGCCGGATCAAGCGGGACCTGGTAACGGGTGCCGACATAGCCATTGATCTGGTTTCCGGCATCTTCCAGAGCCGCAGCAATGACATCGGCATCGGCAATACCGTCCCGGTCGTGATCTGCGATCTGGCGCAGCTCGTTTTCACCGGCGCGCTCGATCAGGTCCTGGAGAAAGGCATAGGGCATTACTGCGCCCCATCTTCGGGCAGACCAGCTTGGGGTTTTGAAGTGGGCATGAGGGAGTTCCGAATATTGGAGTGAGGGGCCTGGGCGACACGGGGGGCCGCCCAGCGGTGGGCCTCAGCCCTTGGTGGCGCTGTCGCTCTGTTTGCCGTCAGTGGTTTTGGCGGCGGTTTTCGACGATGATTTGGCCGTGGGTTTCGCTGCGGCCTTTTCCTCGGCCGGACCAGGAAGCTCTGCCTTCATCGCCTCAATCGCCCGGTCCGCTTTCGCGATCTCACCAGCCAGTTTGGTTTTGTCCGCTTCAGCTTCAGTCAGCTGAGCCGTCAAGTTGTTGACCTGCTCGGTCAGGCGCGCATTTTCCTTGCTCAGCGCATAGAATTCTTCGCCCAGCTCCTCATACGCCTGTTGCAGACCGGCCAGTTCGGCCTCTTTGCTGGGCGCGACCTCAGTCTCTGGATCACCCAGCTTTTCCAGCGCGCTCGGCGCGACGGCTTTGGCCTTCACCAATAGGCGCAGGTCATTTTCCGCAACCTGCACGGGGTCTCCGACGCCCTTGTGCTTGCCATTGATCTTGGCCGGGCCAATGAGGGTCACGTCATAAAGGGTATCCAAAGGTCTCTCCTCGTTGAGAAAGGGAAAGCGGACCTGGGCCGCTTTCCGCGTGATCAGATCAGCGGTTAGCTGGCATCGCCTGCGTTCTGGATCAGGAACCCGCCTTCGGCACCCGTCAGATAGGGACGGCGCTCGGTCTTGGTCGGGTAGATCCAGCTGTCATTGCTGTTCTCGAAATACGGCTTGGTCACCTGCGGATAGCCATTCAGCTCGTAGGTGTAGCCATAGGACGGCACCATGAAGTTCTCGCCCTGCATAGGAACGTAGGCCAGGATCGCGTCATCGCCCCAGACATCGGTTGCCAGCGTGTCGTCGTCGGCGTTCTCGGGCAGATACACCGCCTTGCCCACGATTACGCGCGCCACGTCGAAATAGGCGGCCAGCATCTCGGCCGTGATCGAATCCTTCGAGGTGTACTTGAACTGCTCTTTGACCTTCGGGTGGTTCTTGGCAGCATTGAATGCGCTCGGCCCCAGCTCCAGCGTATTGGCATACCGGCCAATCGAACGGCGGATCATTTCCTGGGCGGCGTCGATATCCGCTTTGGGGTCAGAGGCATCATCGGTCCAGCGATCAGTGCCAGCCAGGGCCGTCTTGTGATTGGCATCATAGTTGGCCGGGTCACGCGCCAATGCCGCGATATCGAACTCCAGGCCCAGATCGACCACATTCAACACCATGTTCACGGCCCCACGACCCAGATCGATGCCCGGAACTTTTGCGGCCTCTTCCTGGTGCTCGATCGGAACCAAACCCTCCAGAGCGTCCTGCACCAGGGAGACAGGGTCGGAAGCATAGCCATACTGAACGCGCTTCTTGTCCGCGCCGGGCGCGCGACGGGTGTTCAACATGCGGAAAGATTCCTTGCCGAACTTGAGGACGCGCATCGAGCGGGTCGGCACGGTGACACGCGGAAACAGCAGGTGGCCGATAAATTCCAGATTGCGATAGCCACGGGCGTGGGTGGACAGGATCGGGTCCACCACGCCGGCGGTACGCTGATTGACGGGTTGGTTCATGTCAGAACTCCTTAGCGGATCAGGATTTGGACCAGCTCGCCGTCAGCGGCGGCGGTCAGGGCTGTGGCAAAGACATTGTCGGGGTCGCCCCCGGCAGCGGAGACGCCGCCATTCGCAGAGACCAGCTGGGCCCCTGCGGCAATGACGCCAACAGCGGTCACGGTCTCCTCGCCGATGGCGGTCAGGCCAATGTCCAGGCCAATCTCGGTGGCGGGAACCTGAGCGATGCCCTTGACCGGCTGATCAGCAGCGGTGATCGGGGCATTGTCGAAACCAACCAGGTCACCGGCGTTGCAGGTGGCCGTCATGGTGGCGGTCAGGGTCAGAACGGAATGATAGGTGCGCAGCATGGAAATCTCCGATCAGCTCACGGCGTCAATGGCGGCCTCGTAAGAGGTGCCGGGGTTCTTGCGCTGATAGGCCAGCGCCTGGTTGTGGATTTTCAGACTGTCGGGATCGACAGGTTTGCCATCGGCGGCAAAAGAGGCCGGCGCACCGCCACCAGCGGGACCATCAGGCAGATCCAGCGCGCCATAGCTGACCACCTCGGGCTGCGCTTCGAAGATTTTACGAACAGCATCACCCAGAGCGACATCATCACCGCCTTCGGAAAAGCTGACAGACTGGTCGGCGGGCATGGCATCCAGAACGGCAACCAGGTCATCCTTGCTGGCCGGAATTAGTTTTCCCGCCTCGATCAGGCTTTCCGCAAACGACACGTTGTCATCATGGGCTGCTTTCTTTTCACGCTCGGCAAGCTTGTCTTCGCGATCCTTCAGTTTGGCCTCGCGATCTGCGAAAGCCGCTTCGGTCGATTTGGTCACGACAGAGTCCTTTTCAGGTTTGGGGGTGGAGGGAGGGGTCGCCTGGGGAACAGGAGCGGTGAAAGTCGGACCATTGCCGTCCTTCGGCTCGATCTCCGTGTCATCCAGCCATTCAATGCGCCAGGACGGCAGAACCTTGTCAGCCACTTCCAGGCTGAACCGCTCGATGAAGAAATCGCGCAACCCACGGAACAGCGAGGCAGCTTCCTCAAAGCCGCGCTCACCAAATTCAAAGGTCACGCCCTCGGCACCGGAGAAAGCCACGTTCTTCAGTCCGCTGACGGCCGGGGCCGCTGCCCCCAGAAAACCGACATGCTTGGGATACCAGGCACCGGGATTGGGATTGGCCGCATGATCGGGGCTAAAAAAGGACATGCTGACCTTCTTGAACCGCCCTGCTTTCACCAGGTCGCTGAACTGAGGCTCGATTTCATGCAGATCTGCGAACAGACGCTCCTGGCTTTCGTCGTATTCCAGCCCCTCGATCCAGCCGTATGCCGGCGTATCGTTGCTGGGATGCCCCACCACGATCGGGGCCGGGGCCGTTTCCGGATCATAAGCATCCGCCACGGCCTTCAGGTCGGCCGCCGAAAAGGTGATCTCTGCACCGACCATGGGCGAGAACGTACCAGGGCGAAAAACTTCGATCCGCGCTTTCTGAGGGGTGTTGGTCATGAGGTCCGTCCGATTGTTGACGAACCAGATTTGGCACAAGCGCCAAACAAAATCCGCCGGACAGGCGTCCGGCGGTCTCATGGGGTCTGGAATGCCCCAAGACTGGGGAAGCGGCCTTGATATCGCAAGCGCTAAGTTCAGGTCGCGACGAATTTGCCCCGTCCGTCGATTCTAACAGGGGGCTAACAGGCCTTCAGCGCTTTTTGCGGATCACTGGGCACGAAACCCCGCTAAGGCGCTCCTGCGGCAATTTCTGACGGGTTTGGGTTTTCAAAGACTGAGCCAGTCACGAGCATCTTCCAAAATACCCTGTTCATCGCCCTCGGTCAGACCAACAAAGGGCCGTGCCGGGATGCGAATGACATGCGCGGGGATCGTGACTTTGGTCACATGTGCCGCTTCCGATTTCCTGACGAAACGTCGCCCAGGCTGACCGGCTCCGTTGTCAGCGCGGTAGATCTCGCCCTGCCGCTCGGGAATGCGGATCCGGGCGACAACTGGATGCTGCATGTGGCGATTGAACAATTGCAGCCCGGCGATGTGCTGGTGCTGGCGCCGACCTCGCCCTGCGACAATGGCTATTTCGGGGATCTGCTGGCGACCAGCGCAATGGCGCGGGGCTGTCGCGGGCTGATCATTGATGCGGGCGTGCGCGATGTGGCTGATTTGCAGGATATGGGCTTTCCGGTCTGGTCAAGGGCGATCAGCGCGCAAGGGACGGTGAAGGAAACGCTGGGCTCGGTGAATGTGCCGGTGGTTTGCGCCGGACAGGCGATCGAGGCAGGCGACGTGATCTGCGCCGATGACGATGGCATCTGCGTCGTCAGACGCGATCAGGCTGACACCGTACTGGCCGCNGCCCAAACCCGTCTGGATGCCGAAGAGACCAAGCGCCAGCGCCTGGCTGAAGGGGAACTGGGGCTGGACATCTACCAGATGCGCGACCGGCTGGCCGCCAAGGGGCTAAAATACATCTGAACCGGGGGGCATAGCATGAACAACGATGACGGCATTCCCTGCCTGTGGATGCGCGGGGGCACCTCGAAGGGGGCGTATTTCCTGGCCCGCGATCTGCCACAGGACGTGGCGGCGCGCGATGCGCTGTTGCTGTCGATCATGGGCTCGCCCGATCCGATGCAGATCGACGGGATTGGAGGCGCGGACCCGTTGACCTCAAAGGTCGCGATCCTGTCGCCCTCCAGCCGGGCGGATGCGGATGTGGATTACCTGTTCTTGCAGGTTTTCGTGGATCAGGCGCTGGTGTCGGATGCGCAGGGCTGCGGCAATATCCTGGCCGGTGTCGGCCCTGCCGCGATTGAACGCGGGCTGGTTCCGGCGCAGGACGACGAAACCCCGGTGCGCATCCATATGCGCAACACGGGCGAAGTGGCCCGCGCCGTGGTGCAAACGCCGGGCGGGCGCGTCAGCTATGCCGGAACGGCGCGGATTGATGGGGTGCCCGGCACCCACGCGCCGGTGCCGCTGATGTTCAAAGGGATTGCCGGCTCGATGTGCGGCAGTCTGCTGCCAACGGGCAATGCGGTGGATGTGATCGACGGGATCGCCTGCACCCTGATCGACAACGGGATGCCCTGTGTGATCCTGCGCGCCGATGCGGTGGGGCTGACGGGCCAGGAAAGCCGCGAGGCGCTGGAGGCAGACCAGACCCTGAAATCGCGCCTGGAGGCGATCCGCCTGCAAGCGGGGCCGTTGATGAATCTGGGCGATGTGGCAAAGAAATCCGTGCCGAAAATGACTATGATCTCCGGACCGATGCAGGGCGGTGTGGTATCCACTCGCAGCTTTATCCCTCATCGCTGCCACGCGACGATTGGCGTTTTCGCCGCCATCAGCGTTGCTACGGTCTGCACCCTGAAGGGCACGCCCGCCGCGCAGATTGCAACCAGAACAGAAGGCACGCAATTTTCCATTGAGCACCCGAGTGGCAGCATGAAGGTGATCGTTGAACGCGATCAGAGCGGAAACGTGACCGCCGCAGGGCTGTTGCGGACCACGCGCAAACTATTCGAAGGCCGGGTATTTCCGGCTTCGGCAGTACGGCCTTAGGATCCGGCAACACCTGACCGCACAATCGAAGAATACCCAGAACGGCCTCAACACGGATTCGCGGAAAATGTCTGCGACAAAAGACATGCCAGGGGGCGATCCACTTTTCCACCTCAGAGCCGAACCTGACGGTGCGCTTGTGTCTCGGGGCCACCGGCCCTCTTGAATCACGATACGAAACCGAATGGCGCCGGTCTGCGGCGTGACGGGCCAATCCAGAAATGAGATATAAAATTCCGAGACGTCAGGCATCGCGCAAAATGTGCCGCAATCGCAAATATGTTGCAGAATTTTTTGAGGCCACCCGATGCCTCTGATTCTGAACGAGAGCGATCCCAAAGACATAAGTAACTGTTTTTGCACCACGAAAAATACCTTACTAAATTACTTTTATTTTGCCGCTTCAGCATTTATTAGGTGCCGCATAAGACCATCCAAACGGAGACCGCCCATGTCTTTCACGACATCCTTACGCGGCTTCCTTGGTGCTCTTGTAGCCAGTACACTCATTGTGTCAGCGACCGATGCTCAAGCCGAAGCCCTGACCTTTACCGACATTGCAGGCCGCAAAGTCACCCTGCCAGAAATGCCCGACCGCATCATCCTTGGCGAAGGCCGAATGATGTATGCCATCGCATCGGTCAGTGAAAACAATCCCTTCGAAAAGATCGTTGGCTGGAACAGCGATCTTATCCTTTACGATCCCGACGGGTTCCGCAAATTCGAAAACGTCTTCCCCGAAGACACCGCCCGCCTGATCGACTTCGGCAACCCCTATGCCGGGGATTTCAGTATCGAAGCCGTCCTGGAAGCCGATGCAGATCTGGTACTTCTGGAATCGGGAAGCCTGTTCAAAGCCGAAGAAACCGGACTGATGGACAAACTGGCAGATGCCGGTGTGCAGGTGGCTTTCCTCGACTTCCGCCGCAACGCGACAGAGAATGTTGTGCCCTCGCTCCTGATGCTCGGACGCATCCTGGGCGAAGAGCAGCGCGCCGCCGAGTTCATCGACTTTTACATCGCGCAGATGCGTAAGGTAACGAATGTCATCGACACAATCCCGGCAGAAGATCGCCCGGTTGTCGTAGTCGAAAATGCTGCCGGCTGGCAAACCGATTTCTGCTGCTGGTCTTTCGGGCCGTACAACTTCGGCCGTTTTGTGGAACTGGCTGGCGGGCTCAACTACGCGTCCACCCTGGCCAACGCCTATTCGGTGACTCTGAATCTGGAAGGTGTGATCACTGCGAATCCAGCGCATATCGTGGCCACCGGCGCCAACTGGGCTGAATTCAAACCCGAGGTCACCTCGGTCCTGCTGGGCTATGAAGCTGACGATGCCGCGAATACCGAACGGCTGAACGCTCTGACCGCCCGCCCCGGCTTTGCGGATTTGGAGGCCGTGAAAAATGGCAATTTCCACGTCATTTTCCACCAGTTCTACAACTCGCCCTATCATTTCATAGCGATCCAGCAGTTGGCCAAGTGGTTCTACCCCGAAGATTTCGAGGATCTGGATCCTCAGGCAACCTTCGCTGAACTGCATGAGCGGTTCCTGCCATTCGGCGTCTCCGGCACGTTCTGGATGTCGGCCGAGGGCCGCGAATAACCCCCAACATTCCCGCAGGCATCTGAAATGTCTGCGGGGCTCCTTTTCTCAGAGTAGTCCCATGTCTGAACAGACCGCCGCACCTGAAGCCGGGGCGCTTGTCCACGCTTACAAGCGCCGTAATTCCCGCCGCGCGGCATTGGTAGTCACCGCCATTCTGGCCCTGGCCGCAATGGTGATTTTCGATATCATCACCGGCCCGGCGAACCTCAGCTTTCTGCGTACGCTGCATGTGATTTTCAACCCCGATGTAGCAACTCCAAAAGAAAGCGTCATCATCTGGCAGGTGCGCCTGCCAGTAGCCCTGATGGCGGTGATGATCGGTGCCATGCTCGGCGTTGCCGGTGCCGAGATGCAGACAATCCTGAATAACCCACTGGCGGACCCGTTCACCCTGGGGCTTTCCTCTGCTGCCAGCTTTGGCGCGGCGCTGGCGATCGTGTTGGGCTGGTCTGTGATCCCCGGCGTTGGCGGGCTATTCGTCAGTGTGAATGCATTCGTATTTGCAATGGGAACGTCATTGTTTCTTTTTACTTTCACCCGGTTGCGGGGGGTCTCACCCGAGGCAATGATCCTTGTCGGCATTGCCATGCTGTTCACTTTCAATGCGCTCTTGGCATTTTTGCAATATGGCGCGTCAGAGTTGCAATTGGCGCAGTTGATCTTCTGGCAAATGGGGTCTTTGGCGCGGGCAACATGGCCCAAAGTCGGAATTTGCCTGGCGGTCCTTGCCGTAATCTTGCCCTGGTTCCTGTCACGCACCTGGGCGTTGACCGCCCTTCGCATGGGAGAAGAGAAGGCGGCCGCGCTTGGTGTCAACGTCGGCTTCTTGCGCCTGTCTATCCTTGGTGGGGTCTCGGTCCTGGCCGCCGTTGCCGTTTCATTCGTTGGCGCCATCGCTTTTGTCGGCCTCGTCGGGCCACATATTGCGCGCATGATTGTCGGCGAGGATCAACGCGGTTTTCTCCCTCTGTCGGCGCTTTGCGGGGCACTGATCCTGTCTGGCACCTCTATCGCGTCCAAGGCAATCACGCCTGGGCTCGTCTATCCCATCGGTATGATCACCTCGCTGATCGGCATTCCATTTTTCGTGATCCTGATCCTGGGACAACGCAAGAGGCACTGGCAATGAACGGTCTATCTGCAAGCGATCTGAGCTTTTCCTATGGCAAGCGGACAATCCTGTCGGGCGTTGGCTTCGACACGTTGAAACCTGGCCAATTGACCGCCCTGATCGGCCCAAACGCTGCGGGCAAGTCCACGCTTTTTCGCTTGATTGCAGGGCTTGTACAGCCTTCGGGTGGCAAGGTTTACCTGAACGGAACCGATCTGGCCTCTGTGTCATCGCGCGAACGGCTGAAGCGCGTCTGTTTCATGCCGCAGTTCTTTGCCGCGAATGCCGCGCTGACCGTGTTCGATGTGGTCATGATGGCACACAAACAACTGCGCGGCTGGCGCGTCTCCGAGCAAGACATGCAGGCCGTGGGACATGCGCTGGAAAAATACAGCATAGGACATCTGGCAGAAGCCTATGTTAGCGAGCTTTCGGGGGGGCAATCGCAAATGGTTTCTGTCGCGCAGGCCCTGGTGCGCCAGTCAGAAACCTATCTGTTCGACGAACCGACCTCGGCACTTGATCTGCGCCACCAACTTGAGGTTCTGCACCAAATCAAAACAGCCGTAGCTGAGCGTGGTGCCATTGGAATGATTGCAATGCACGATCTGAATCTCGCGGCGCGTTTTGCCGATCACCTGGTCCTGATCGGCCAAGGAGAAATCTTGGCACAGGGCCCCCCGAACGAGGTGCTGCATTCGCCTGCGATTTCCGAAATCTATGGCGTCGACATTGAAATCACCACTGGTCCAAGAAAGGATTTGCTCGTCCATGCTTACCCGTCGTAATTTTGTTCTGTCCATGTCCGCCCTAGCCGGCACCAGCGCGGCGATGGCCTGCCCTGCGCCGGGGCCCGTGGGAAACGCCCATTCCATCCTGATGCTGAACGTGGATTGCAGCGATACGAACGCGCTTAATGTGTTCGAGCCCGCTCTCTTACATGTGAATATTGGCGATACGGTCACCTTTTTGGCCACCGATCCAAGCCACAACTCGGCCAGCAAACGCGGCATGATCCCCGAGGGCGCGACGCCCTGGAATGGCGCGATCGACGAGGAACTAACCGTCGAGTTCGCCGTACCGGGCATCTACGGCCATATCTGCGTGCCACACTACGAATGGGGTATGGTCGGGCTGATCGTCGTGGGCAACAACTTGCACAACCTGGAGGCCGCAAAGAAAGTCCGTCATCCTGGGGCAGCGCGCGGCAATTTCCGGGCACTGTTGAAGAAATTGGAAACCCAAGCCTAAGGCAATACAGCGTCAAGGATACGGCCCCTGGCGCAGAGAAGCAATTCTTCGTACCGGCCGGCCGCCGAGCTGATCTTACGAATGGGCACATCATTTTCCCGCGAACGCTTGATCGGCCCAGCAGTGCCCCCAGATCCGGAAGATCGCGCAGGCTTGCCAACCCGCAAGCGGCAAAACGGCGAAATCAGCCAGGATGTGCAATGTAGGCACCGCGCAATTAGCCGTCTTTGTCTTTTGCACCGCATCTCAGCCGGCTGTCACTGCCGGTCCAATCGGCCAAAGCAGCACGTTTGGCCGACTTAACCTCTATCCCCCGGCTGCGCAGGCAAGGCCCATCCAAGCCCCGCCGCGATTTGCAAGGTGGCCCAGCTGGCCGCCATATCCCGCATCCCCGAGGCCAGCGACAGCTGCGCGCTGGCCAATGAGCGCTGATTTTCCAGCAGGTCGATCAGCGTGGTGGTGCCCGCCTCATGGGTTTCGCGCGACAGGTCCACCACCCGCGCATAAGAGCCGACGCTGCGCCGATAGGCTGCCACGGCCCGGCGGTTGCGCAGGTAATCGCTTTGGGCGGCCTGCACCTCTTCGACCGCGCCCAGGACGGTGGACTGCCAGGTCAGACGGGCCTGTTCCGCCTGCGCCGCCGCCTGTGCCCGATTGGCCCGCAACACCCCTTGCGTCAGCACCGGCAGGCTCAGTGACGGGCCAAAGGTCCAGCTGTTCGCCGCGGCCGCAGTCACGCTGCCCGACAGGCTGAGCGATGGGAACAGCTCGGCCTCGCTGACGCCAATGCCGGCCACAGCAGCGGCATAATCGCGCTCGGCCGCGCCAATGTCGGGGCGGTTGCGCAGCAGATCGGCAGGCACCCCCACAGCGGCCTTGCTGCCCGGACGGGGCTGAGACGCGCCGCGCTGAAGCCTTGTGCTCAGCCCCTGCACCGGCTGCGCCAGCAACGTGGCAATAGCATAGGTCGCCGCGTGAAACCCGCTTTCCAGCGCGGGCAGCGTGGCCAATGTCTCATCCAGCGAGGCCTGCGCCAGGGCCTCGTCCAGTTCGGTCGCGGTTCCGGCCTGGCGCTGGAATTGCACCAGTTTCAGGGTTTCGCGGCGGCTGGCCGCGGTTTGCCGGGTCAGCGCCAGCGCCTCTTGGTAATAGCGCATGTCGATATAGGTGCTCACCACCGACGACAAGAAGGCCAGCCGCGCCTCTCCGACGCTGAGTTCGGCCGATTGCAACGCGGCCAGGGCCTGCTCCCGCGACCGCCGCGCGCCGCCGAACAGATCGAACAGGATCGAGGGGCTGAACGTGGCCGAATGAGCGGTGGCCGTGCTGACGCCCTGCCCGCCCGACCGGGTGGATTGCGCGGTGATCGACCCGTCGATCAGAGCCGGCAGGCCAGTGGCACGGGCAGCGGCCTGTGCTTCGGCAACGCGGGCAATCGCGCTTTGGATGTCCAGATTCTGCGCCAACCCCGCCTGCACCAATTCGTTCAGCAACGGGTCATCAAACGCATACCACCAGCGCTGCGCCGAGGCCGCGCCGATGGGCTGCGCCCCGCCTTCAGCGAAATGGGCGACAAGCGCGGCTTTGGGTGCCTGATACTCGGGGCCAACGGTACAGGCCGCCAGCAAGAGCACCGCAGGAAGCGCAGCAAATCGGGGGTTTATCATGGCTGGTTCACTTTCTGTTTGCTCCACTCGATCACGCGCATGATACCGGCATACAAAGCAGGCACCATCAGAATGCCGATAACCGTCGAGGCGATCATCCCGCCAATCACACCAATGCCGATGGCCTGTTGCGCCGCAGCCCCCGCCCCGCTGGCCGTCGCCAAAGGCAGAACCCCCAGGATAAAGGTCAGTGCCGTCATCAGGATCGGACGCAACCGCAACCGCGCCGCCTCGATCGCTGCGTCGGAGATACTGCGGCCCTGGGCGCGCAGATCCTCGGCGAATTCCACGATCAGAATGGCATTGCGCGCGGCAAGCCCGATGGTCGTCAGCATCCCCACCTTGAAATAGACA